>JAKFCT010000028.1:0-202831 GCA_036676495.1 Candidatus Sericytochromatia bacterium | reverse complement strand
GGACGCTCTATATCGCGGACACCGATAACATGGTCATTCGCTCCATCGGCTTCTAAGCCGAAACCCAGGTCCCTAACGGACGTTTGACCTCACACAGCCCCGCCCGCCGGTTGCTTAAGCAACCGGCGGGCTTTTGGCAGGGATGGCCTTCCCTCAGCGTTACGCGCGCCATTGCGAGATGAACAGCTCCTGCCCCCGGCGAGCCTTCGATACGCCGTTCAGTTCCCCGGTTCGGTCACGAAGCCCAGCTTCAGGATCCCTGCCTGCTGGGCGGCAGCCATCACCGCGATCACGTGCTCGTAGTCGACCTTGCGGTCGCCCCGGATCTGTACCTCGGGCTGGGGCTGCTGGGCCGCCGCCGCGCGAAGGCGCGCTTCCAGGCCGGAAGGGTCGAGCTTCTCGCCGTTCCAATGGACGTCTCCGGAGGTCGTGACCGCGAGCGTGACCGTCTCGGGCTTCAGGGTCGTGGCCTCGCTCTGGGCGCGCGGCAGGTCCAGGGTTACCGAGTGGGTCAGGACCGGCATGGTGATGATGAAGATGATCAGCAGGACCAGCATGACGTCCACGAGGGGGGTCATGTTGATCTCGCTGACCACCTCGTCGTGCTCTTCGAGCCCTCCGCCGAACGCCATGGCTAGCGTCCCTCCCGGCTCGAGGCTCCCACCAACTCCATCGACTTGGCGTCGACCGGGGATCCGGTGAGGAAGTAGGCATGGAGCTGCCGGGCGAAGCGGTGAAGCTTGCCGATCAGGGTCTTGTTGCTGCGGGTCAAGGTGTTGTAGCCGAGGACCGCGGGGATGGCGACGACCAGGCCGAAGGCGGTCATGATCAGGGCCTCGCCGACAGGGCCGGCGACCTTGTCGATGCCGGCTTGGCCGGAGGCGCCGATGCTGACCAGCGCGTGGTAGATGCCCCAGACCGTCCCGAAGAGGCCGACGAAGGGGGCGGTGGAGGCGACCGAGGCCAGGATGTAGAGGCCTGAGTTCATGCGCTCGGAGCAGTCGTCGATGGCGCCGCGCAGGCTCTCGGTGAGCCATTCGGCGAGCGTGAGCTGGCCGTGGAGGTCGTCTTTGTTCTGGGCGTGGTGGGTTGCGGCCGCTTGGCCTTCGAGGGCCAGGTGGTGGAACGGGTTGAAGGAGCCTCCTACGTCGATGGCGGCCATGCCTTCGGCGAAGCTGCGCGAGTGCCAGAATTCGCTGGCCCGCTTGGCGGCGCGCCGGAGTTTCAGGTTGCGCCAGGCCCGGGTGGCGATCAGGTACCAGGAGGCGACGGACATCATCAGCAGCAGGATCGCCACGCCCTTGATCACCAGATCTCCCTGGCTCCAGACTGCGGCGATTCCGTAGGGGTTATGAGGCATCTCGAATCGGCCTTTCACTCGAATGCGATCGCCTCAGCGATCGAGCGAGAACGTGATGGGTTGGACGTACCAGTAAGGGATGGCTTCGTCGCCGCGTCGAGCGGGCACGAAGCGCCAGTGCCGCACGGCCGCGAGGGCGGCCTCGTCGAGGCGGGCGAACCCGCTCGAGGTGTTGAGCCTGATCTCGCCAACCGTGCCGTCCGGCAGGATGTAGACGTCGAGCAGCACGCGACCCTGCTCGCCGAAGCGGCGCGAGAGGCTGGGGTAACGCGGCGCCGGGTTGGAAAGGTGCGACGCCTCCTGCCGGGGCAGGGTGATGGGCGGGCCGTCGGCGCCTTCCGGGCGAAGGGACGGCGCGGCATCCG
This sequence comes from Candidatus Sericytochromatia bacterium, assembly GCA_036676495.1. GTDB lineage: Bacteria > Cyanobacteriota > Sericytochromatia > S15B-MN24 > UBA4093 > UBA4093. The sequence continues at coordinate 201,106 of JAKFCT010000028.1, read as the reverse complement.
AGACCTCGGGAGGGTCGGAGGCGGCCTCGGCGACGACCTGGTGGGCCACCGGTAGGAGGTCGGGCTCGGCGGGTGCGGATTTTTCGGCCAAGATCGCGCGCTCGGAGGGTGGCGCCGGAGGGGCCGGTGGACGGGGCTTCGGGGCTCGACGCGGCTTGGGCTTCGGCTTGGGATCCTCGGCTCGGGGAGCGGGAGGAGCCGCGGCGGGGGCCGGGGGGATCACCATGCCCACGATGGCGGGTGGTTTGATGGGCTCGGGAGGCTTGGTCGAGCCGAACGCGATCCCCCCCAGAACGAGGCCATGGACGGCCATGACGGCCGCGAGCCAGGCGCCGTTCGGGAGCTCGGTCATGGCCAAGCGGCCGGGATGTTTCTGGGGGGGGCGTTTCGGTTGCATGCGTGCCGGCCTAGAACATCGTATCGATGGTGAGCAGGAAGGTCGGGCGGGAGTACTCGAGCTTCTCGCTGCGCGCGCTGAGGCTGCCGTCGGCCGTGTAGGTGGTCCGGCCGCCTCCTCCGATGACCGAGAGAAGGTTCTTGGCCAGAAGCCGGATCTCCGTGGAGGGGCCGAGGGCCTTGCCCACGTACAGATCGAGCTGGGAGTTCTCGCGGCGCAAGCTATCCTGACGCGCCCCGTCGGCGGTCCGGGTCTCGGCGACGAAGCGGGGCCAGTGGTTGAAGGTGAAGCCGCCGCTCCAGCCCGTGGACGCATGGCCGTAGTCGAGCCCGAGGGTCGAGACGCGGGGCGCGAGGTCGACGATGTCCAGGGGACCCCCGGAGCTCAGGATCTCGCCGCGCATCTCGGCGTGGCTGCCCGTGAGGGTCACGCGGTTGTCGCCCTGGCGCAGGATCGGCAGGCGTAGGTCGAGTTCGGCGCCGTAGATGCGGGCCTGGCCGACGTTTCGGGGACGCTGGACGAAGCGCGCGCCCTCCTGCCCGATGCGGCTTTCGATGAAGTCCTGGATGTCGCGGTGATAGAGGTTGAACCCGACGACGCCGTGGTCGCCGAGGAGGAACTGCTCGAGGCCCAGCTCGAAGCCGGTGGCGCGCTCGGGCCGCAGGCCCGGGGTGCCGCCCGTGTCAGGGTTGATCTCGGAGCCGGCATTGGCCCGAGTGGCCAGGGTCACGAGCGGGCTGAGCTCGGTGAAGCTGGGGTTGCGCAGCGTCTGGGCGTAGCTGGCGCGAACGTTGGTGGAAGGCGTCATGGCCCAGCGGTAGTGCAGGGACGGGTTGGGGATCAGGTAGCTGGCGTTCGCGGATGCGGCTGAGCCCCCTCCGGCCGTGCGGTCGAAGTTTTCGAGGCGGAGGCCCGGAGTGAGCCAGTGCGCGTCGCCGAGGCGCCATTCGTCCATCAGGTAGGCGACGGTGCGGCGCTCCTGGATACCGTAGGTCGTGGAGGCGGCGGCCACCCGGTCGGTGTTGAAGCCGGTGTCGCGGTACTCCAGGCCGGCTTTCAGGGTGTGGCCGCCCATGGGCAGGGCCAGGCCGGTCCCGACGTAGTTCTGGTCCTCCCGGATGCTGTCGGCCACCTGGGTGGAGGTGACGGCCCCGGCCGCGCTGGTGGAGTTGACGGTCTGGTCGCTGCCGTAGCGGCCCTGCTGGAGGCCGAGTTTGGCGTACCACGTGCCCCAAGTGGTCTCTCCCTCGTAGCGTCCGGACAGGCGAGCGATCTGGTCGTTGCGGAACTCGTTGGTCTCGCTGGTTCCGGTGACGCTTCCGGCGGCGTTGACGGTTTCGGAGGTGGTGTGGCGGGTTTCGGTGCCGAGGGTGGCGAAGGGATCGAGGATCAGGCGACCCTCTCCGAGCTTCAGGGAGAATCGGGGGGTGAGCAGGGTCTCGGACTTGGCGACGGTCCGGGGAGCGGTGACGCGCTGCGAGACGGAACCGTCGAGCGCGTAGGTCAGCGATTCATCGGTGATGTCCTCGGCGGCCCGGGTGTGGGAGAGGCCGAGGAGGGTTTCGAGATTTCCGAACTGGCGGTTGAGCTGGATCTTGGCGTTGCCGACGTCCATGACGCCGTTCTTGCCGTAGGCGACTCCCAGCCGCGTGAGGGGCTCGGCGTTTTCCTTGAGCACGATGTTGACGGTGCCGCTGATGCCGGCGGATTCCATCTCGGCCGAAGGGTTCCGGACGATCTCGATGCGCTCGATCATGTGGGCGGGGATGCGGTCGACGCTCATCTGCCGGGAAGCCGAAGCGGTGGGGACGGGCTCGCCGTTGATGAGGATCTGGGTGTAGCCCGCTCCCATGCCGCGCATGCGGATCGTGGAGGCCACGCCGGCGGGTCCGCTGTAGGTCATGCCGGGAAGACGGCGCAGGACGTCGCCGACGGTGGCGTCGTCGTAGGCCTCGATCTGCTTCTCGTCGATGACGAGGGTTTGCGTCTCGCTGTTCTTGCGGGTGGTTTCGGCGTCCCGCTGGCCGGTGGTGAAGACCTCGGGGAGCATCGCGGGCGCTTTCGGCGCGATCGACTGGGCCAGGGCGGCTTGAGCGGTCAGGCTGAAGGTGACGCCGAGGGACAGGGCAAGGGGAGTCTTTCGGAGCACGGAGGGGTCCTTTCGGGGGCAATGCGAGGTTTCGAGAGCGGATGCAGGGGCGGTTTCCTGTCCCATCGAGCGAGGGGCGGCCAGGGAATCGACATCCCGAGTCTCTTACGTTTATAAATGAGAATAATTCTCATTGATGGCGAGCATACAATAAATGAGAAAGCTTCGCAATAGCGGAAAACTACGGAGAGCGGGGAGGGGCGGGGTTACCGCCAGGACAACGCCAGCAAGCCCAGCAGCGCGCCCCCCAGCACCAGCCATGCGGAGTTCAGGCGAAAGCGCATGAGCAGCCCCGCGCTCAGCAAGGCAAGCCCCAGCGTGAACGCATCCATGACGGCCGAGCGGGCCAGCTGCAGCGTCACGGCCGCCATCAGGCCCAGGGAGGCGACGTTGACCCCGTCGAGCACCGCGCCGGCCACGGGGGATTTCCGGATCCGTGGGATCATCGGCCCGCTCACCGCCACGAAGAAGAACGCGGGGACGAAGATGCCCACGGTGGCCACGAGGGCCCCCCACGGTCCCCCGAGCAGGTAGCCGATGAACGTGGCGGTGGTGAAGACCGGGCCCGGGGTGACCTGCCCGATGGCGACGGCGTCCAGCAACTGCGCGGAGCTGATCCATCCCATGCGCTCGACCAGTCCTTGATTGAGGAAGGCCAGGAGCACGTAGCCGCTTCCGTAGAGGACCGAGCCGACCTTCAGGAAGAACCAGAACATGGGCCAGAGCCCGAAGGGGACGCTACCAGCCGAGACGGGAGTCAGCCCCGCCAGCGGAAGGACGCCGATCCCGAGCAGTGTCGTCGAGCCCTTTCGCTCCACGAACGCTCGCCGGATTCCCCAGCCCAAGCCCGCCAGGAAGAGCAGCAGCAGCTCGTTCACGCCGAGAAGCGACAGGAGGGCGATTCCGCAGGCCAGTGCCGCCAAGCTCTTGGTCTTGAGGGCCGTACGGCTCAGGCCCCAGAGGGCCTGGAGCACCACGGCGATGATCACGGGCTTGATGCCGTAGAGGAAGCCGCCGATCTGGGGAAGGCTCCCGTACGTCACGTAGCCCCATGCCAGCGCCCCCACGATCAGCATGGCGGGAAGGATGAAGCAGGCGCCGGCGACCAGGAGCCCGCGCCATCCCGCAACATGCCGCCCGATGTGGATGGCGAGCTCGGTCGAGTTCGGGCCGGGAACGAGGTTGGCGGCGCCCAGCATGTCCAGGAACTTCTCCCGGGATACCCATTGCCTCCGGCGAACGACCTCGTCTTCCAGCATGGCGATATGCGCGGCCGGCCCTCCGAACGCGATCGTCCCCAGCTTCAGGAAGAGCAGGGCCACGTCCTTGAGGGGAACCTGGGAGGAGGCTGGGACGCTCGGTTGGGCCTCCACGGTCAGGGATGCCTCTTGAACCGGTGCATGGGGGTCTCCTTTCGATGCCCTTCCGCCCTCGGGATCTCCGCGGTCGGGTCGGGGGCTTGGACGTCCGTCGGGCGTCGGGGACGTCTGGCTTCGATCATACCCGCAACGCTCCCGTTCGCGGTTTGTCCTGGGGGTGGGAGGCGCGCTAGACTGGATCGGATCGCGGCATGCCTCGTCCGAAATCCGTCCGCCAGAGAAGGAGAATCTGCCCATGACCCCTTCCCCGACCCGTCCCCTCGTCGCCTTCGACGGCGCGCTGGAGGCGTTGCTGCCGGAGCTTCAGGAGCTTCGCGCGTCCTTGCACCGGCACCCGGATCTCTCCGGGGAAGAAGGCCCCACGGCGGCGCGGATTCGGGATTTCCTGGGCGCCCGCGGGCTCGCGCCATGCGCGGAGCGGGTCGGCGGCCATGGGCTCCTCTACCGGCTCGACGGAGACGGGGAAGGGCCTACGACGCTGTTACGCGCCGATCTCGACGCCTTGCCGCTTTTCGAGGAGTCGGGGGTCGGGGCGGCCTCGGTGGAGCCGGGCCGCCATCATGCCTGCGGGCATGACGGCCATGCGACCATGCTGGCGGGGACGATCGCCCTGCTTCACGCCCAGCGGGCCCGCTTGTGCGGAACGGCCTACTTCCTGTTCCAGCCGGCCGAGGAGACCGGGACGGGGATGGCGGCTTGCCTGGAGCATGCCGCGCTGACGGACTTCCCGGTGACGCGGGCTTTTGCGATTCACAACCTGCCCGGCTATCCGCTCGGGACCGTGGTCCTGACGCCCCGCAACGCCGCGGCGGCCAGCACCGGCGTGCGCATCACCCTGCGCGGTACCAGCAGCCACGCCAGCGAGCCCTACCGGGGCCGCAACCCCATCCCCGTGCTGGCCGATCTGGTCGCCGTCATCCAGGGCGCTCCGGGCCGCTGCCTCCCGTACGGGAGCGCGGGGCTGGCGACCCTGGTCTACCTGCATGCCGGCCAGGAAGCCTACGGGACCAGCCCGGACGCCGGCAGCCTCGGCATCACGCTTCGCGCGGACGCGCAGGAGGACCTGGAGGCCATGCTGCATGACCTGCGCCAGCAGGTGGAGCACCGCGCCAGGGTCGCGGGGCTGACCGGGGAGATCGCGCTGGTGGACCCGTTCCCGGCGACCGTCAACCACCCCGACGCCCTCGAAGCCGCCGAGCGTGCCGCCGCCGCCGCGGGCCTTCCCGTGCTCCGTCTGGAGCGGCCCTTCCCGTGGTCCGAGGATTTCGGCCATGCGGCCTCTCGCTGGCCGGCGGCCCTGATCGGCCTGGGAGCGGGAAGCGACCAGCCCGTGCTGCATAGCGCCGCCTACGACTTCCCCGATGCCCTCCTGGAGCGGGGCATCCGCTTCTGGGTCGCCTTGCTCACGGAGTAGGCAGTCCGATTAGCCTTCCGGCGGGGGAACCTGTGAGAGCGCGGCGGCGACCAGAACGACCAGGATGCCTAGCCCGACCTCGAGCATCAAGCTGCCCTCCAGGCGCTTCCAGCCTTCCGGCGAATGGGAGGCCGAGCGGATCCGGGGGAGGCGCCAGAGGTGATGCCCCAGGGCCGTCAGCAGGACGCCCGCGACCAGCAGCAGCTTGAGGCCGAGTAGCGCTCCGTAGGGGCTGCCGAACGCGGCAGGCCGGGGGATGAAGTAGCTGCTCAGCATGAGGCCTGCCGGCAAGAGGAGGAGCATGCAGGCTCGGGCAAAGCGGCTGAACGGCTGAAAGACCTTCACCATGGCGACCGGATAGCCCTGGGATAGGCGTCCGAGCCAAGCGAACAACCCTCCCAGCCAGGCCACGCCGCCCGTCACGTGGGCGGCGTAGGCGTAGAGCGGCCATGACCAGCCTTCCGCCGAGGCATGCCCCACCAGGCTCTGGCCCAGGAGGGCAGCGGCGGCGGGGAGCCAGAGCACGGCTCCCTGGGGGGTCTTTTGTCGTCGCCAGAGCCAGGCGCCGAGGCTGAGGGTGAGCAGCAGGCCCGCGGCATGAAGCTTCCAGCTTTGGCCGAAGAGGGTCTCGGTGAGAACGCTGGCCACACTGGCGGGCGTGAGCTGGCCGGTCATGGAAAGGGTGGCTTGCCGAAGGTTGATGAGAGCTCCGGCGATCGCCATCGCCGCTCCTGCGAGGAAGCTTGGGGTTTCGCGGGCCTCGACGGGGGCTTGGCGGGAGACGAAGAGGCGCCAGGACGCATGACCGGTCATCAGGGCGAAGCCGAGGAAGGTCAAGGTGTGGCTGAGCATGCCGTCGAAGAGGTGCTCGTAGGGAGCGGGCATCTGCGCTACCGGACGGTGAAGTCGAGCTCGCCCTCAACGCGGTGGCTGTCGCGGGCCACCACGCTCCAGTGGAGCCGGTAGCGACCGGCGGAGAGCGGGGGCAGGGGCACGGTGATCGCGCGGTTTTCCCGCGCCTTCCGGGGGGCGGCCTTCAGGGAGAGCGTCTTGCCGTGGGGAAGCGTCAGGGTGAAGCGCCCGAACCGCTGCTCGACGAGGCTATTGAAGACGAGGCGGCACTGGGGCGGAGGCTGTGTCAGGACGGATCCGTCGGCCGGCTGCGATTCGAGCAGGCGCGCGTGGGCATGGGCGCTGGGAGGGGCTCCGACGATCAGCAGGACCGCCAGCCCCCCGCTTAGGAGCATCGGAATCGGCAAGGTCGGGTCCTCGCGCTTGGGCAAGCCAGACGTGTTACCAAATGTGAACCGACTCTACCATGGGGGGCGCTCGGAAGTACATGTCAGGGAGGAGGCGGTCATGGCGCGATCGGGCAAGCCTCTCGGCGAGGGGGCGGCGGGCCTGGAGGAGGGCGCCCGCGCGGGGCGAATGAGCGTGATCGTCTGGCGGGAGACGGCTCCGGCGCGGCGGGCCTTGAAGGGGGGCGGCGTCGTGCTCGGCTTCGGGATGGGCGGCCTGATCGACGGCATCGTGCTCCATCAGGTTCTCCAGTGGCACCACATGATCTCCTCGCGCCTTCCAGTCGACAGCTTGAGGGCACTCGAGATCAACACCCTGGCCGACGGGATCTTCAACGGCTCCATGTGGCTCGTGAGCATGGGGGGCCTGTCGCTGCTCTGGAGAGGCATGAAGCGAGACGCGCGCGTGCCGCTTTCCACCCCGCGCCTGATCGGCTGGGCCCTCCTGGGCTGGGGGGCCTTCACCGTGGTCGACAGCATCGCCTTCCATGCCTTGCTCGGGCTTCATCACATTCGCGAGGTCCCCGGCTTCCTGGCGTACGACGTCGCGTTCTTCCTGCTGGGGCTGGCCCTGATCGGCCTGGGGAGCTTCCTGGCGCGCGAAGAGAAGCCCGTGCTCCCCTAGCGGGCGGCGAGGGGAAGGGCTTAACCATTTAACCTGAGAATAACCTCGAGTTCCGGAGTCGGGGGATGGGCGTTCCGTAGAAAAGCCCTAATTCAGGTATTTTCTGAAATTGGGGCTTTCAAGCAGCGGTGAGTCTGTGTTAAACTTCCCTTAAAGTTGCACGTGAAACCGACAGGAGGCTCCCTTGAAACCGTTCGTGCTCGTCGTCGCATCCGCCCTTCTCGCGTCCTCGCTCTCTGCTTGCGGCACCTTGCCGGGGATGCAGCCTACGGCCCAGGGGAAGGTGGGTACCGCGTTCACGGTGCGTCAGGCACCGGCGGATTACTACCGGAGCGCCGAGGGGCAGCAGGGTCAGGTCCTCCTGAGCACCCTCGCCGCCATCGTCTCCCGTCACAAGGAGCTGGGCTACGACCGCGCCCGCGACGTCATGTTCGCCGAGGTGGACGATCTCGACGATAACGACATCGTCGAGTGCGACTACACCGACCGCGCCCTCCACAACGTCAATGACCGCCGCACCGCGTACCGCAATGGAGACGGCTTCAACGCCGAGCACACCTGGCCCCAGAGCAAGGGTGCCGTCGGCGCCGCCAAGTCCGACCTGCACCACCTCTTCCCCACCGATTGCGCCGCCAACTCCCGGCGCAGCTCCTTCCCCTTCGGCGAGGTGGTGAAGGTCGAGTGGACCGAGGGCGGCAGCAAGTTCGGCACGGATGCGCAGGGAGTCACCGTCTTCGAGCCGCGCGACGATCAGAAGGGCAACACGGCCCGTGCCATCCTGTATTTCTACACCGTCTACGGGCGCCAGGCCGACTTGGCGAACTTCCGTCACGAGGAAGAGACCCTCAAGAAGTGGCACGTGCAGGATCCCGTCACGGCGGAAGACCGCGCCCGCAACGAGGCCGTCTACCGCCACCAGGGCAACCGCAACCCCTTCGTCGACCGCCCGGAGTTCGTCCAGGCCGTGGGCAAGTTCCTCGTCTCGTCGAACGGCCCGAGCTTCAACGTCTGGTAGGCGATCGCCCTCCGGATTGAGCCAGCCCTCGAAACGTAGCCCCCCGAACCCAAAGGTTCGGGGGGCTAACGCTTGCATTGAGGAACCTCGCGCCGGCGCTGAACCGTGCCGCAGGCGCTAGGCGCTTCTGCCTTCCGCGACGAGCGGGGGGGCCACGATGCGCTCGACCTCGGGAAGGTCCTCCTTCTGAGCGAGCATCAGCATGGTGTCACCGGCCTGGAGTACCGTGGCGCCATTGGGCACGATGAAGTCCTGGTTCCGCCGCAGCATCACGATCAGGGCTCCGGCGGGGATCCCCAGCGCCACGATCGGCTTTCCGACGGCCATCGAGGTGGGGGCAACGGCAATCTCCACCAGGTCGCTCTTGAGATCGCCCATGGGGTTGAATTCCAGGGGGTAGGCGACTTTTTCCTCGAGGGGTTTGTAGACGCCGAGCCACTTCGAGACGATGGGGATGCTCGTCCCTTGCAGGATCACGGAGGTCATGACGATGAAGAAGACGAGGTTGAAGATCGTGTGGGCGTTCGGGATGCCCGCGAGCAGGGGGAAGGTGGCCAGGATGATGGGCACCGAGCCCCGCAGTCCCACCCAGGAGACCATGGCCTTCTCGGGGACGGTCATCTTGGTGAAATGCGAAAGGACGAAGACGCTGACGGGGCGGGCGACGAACATCAGGAAGACGGAGACCATCAGGCCCGCGCCCAGGACGGGGAGGAGCTGGGACGGGAAAACCAGCAGGCCGAGCGCCACGAACATGGCGATCTGCATCAGCCAGGCGAGCCCGTCGTGGAAGCGCACGATGCTGCGCTTGTGGATGAAGGCATAGTTGGCCATGACGAGGCCGACGATGTAGACGGCGAGGAAGCCGTTGCCTCCGATGAGCGTGGTCGCGGCATAGCCGAAGAGGACGTAGGCCAAGGTGAGGACCGGATACAGGCCCTCGTATTCCAGGTTGATCTTGTTGATGAGGAGGATGGCCAGGCGGCCGAGCAGGTAGCCGGCAACGGCGCCGATGGACATCTGCATGAAGAAGGCGGGGATCAGATCGAGCATCGTGCCGCCTGGCTTGCTCAGGAGCCCGATGATGCCGACCGTGAGGAAGACGGCCATGGGGTCGTTGCTGCCGGATTCCAGTTCGAGCAGCGGTTTCAGGTTGCCTTTGAGCGAGACGCTGCGCGATCGCATGACGGAGAAGACGGCGGCGGCATCGGTCGAGGAGACGATGGAGCCGAGCAAGAGGCCTTCGAGCAGCGAGATGCCGAGCGCGGTGGACGCGAACCACCCGACCAAGCCTGCCGTCATCAGCACTCCCAGGGTGGAGAGGATGAGGGACTGGCCCAACACGGGGCGGACTTCCTTCCACTGGGTGTCGAGGCCGCCGGCGAAGAGGATCAGGGCCAGGGCCAGCACCCCGAGCGACTGGGCTTGGGCGAAGTTGTCGAAGTAAATCTTGCCGGGTCCTTCGGAACCCGAGAGCATGCCGATGATCATGAAGATCACCAGCGCGGGAACTCCCAGCCGTCCGGACGCTTTGCTCGCGACGATGCTGAGGAGGAGGAGGAGGGCGACTCCCAGGAGAATCTGCTCGATTGGTGGCATCTCAATCCTCGTCTATGGTTACTTTAGTCACGCCTAGGCCAAAGCCTCGCCCGACCCCCGCCGGAAGGGCGGATGTCACGCGTGGCTAGGCGTGATGAGGCGGATCGCGTAACCGGAGACGAGGAGGGGAGCGGGCGATACGCCCGTCGCGCAGGTCCGGGCGGCGTAGATCCGCCGGGGTCTTGCGCTCGGAAGGAGAGGCCTTTCCGGCGGCCAGGTGCAGGTCGCCCCCCCAGGACTTGCGGTTGGAGTTCTTGGCGACCTTGAGGATGGCGGGAGCCGAAGAGAGCTCCGCGCGCTCCATGGAGGCGGCGTCCGCGACGTGTTCGGTCTCCCCGAGGGGAGTCGTGGGGACGAGCGGACTCACGGAGGGGGCCTTGAACGGCAGCACCGAGAGCAGCATCGTGACGGCCAGCGCCAGGAGCGCACGGATCCAGCGAGGCTCGATGCCAGTCGGCACCGGGCCTCTCGAGGAGTCGCGGGTCACGAAAAACGGGGCTGCCATACGCTTATTATACGGCAATAACGAGAGATTGCCGGGCTCGGGCAAGAAAACCCCGGGATTCGGGGAGTGGATTCCGGGTGGGCGCGATTCGGCTCAGGCGCGCTCGCGCAGCCACTTCCGCTCGAGCACGAAGGTGCCGAAGGGCAGGACGGCGGCGTAGAAGAGGCCGGGGATCCGGTCCAGGGGCCACTTCGCGTGGGTGAAGAGGAAGACGGCCCCGACCACGTACGCGATGAAGAGGCCGCCGTGCAGCGAGCCGGCGATTTTCACGGCCAGGGGCATGCCGGCCATGTACTTGAGGGGCATCGCGATGAAGAGCAGCAAGAGGTAGCTGTAGCCTTCGGCGACGGCGATGGCATGGAACCAGCGCAGGACGGGAGAGGGTGAGTTGGAGACGGAGTTCATAGGTCCTCGATCTGTCTAGGCGAGTAATCTCGCGATTCGAAACGGTGGGCAATCCGCGGGAATTGCCGGGGGATTGGAAGCGGGACAGGTGCAAAGCCCGAGTAGCCCGGATCATAACACGAGCAAAAGCCGATTCGCTCCGAGGGGCTGAAAACGCCGATCGAGGAAAGATCCGGGGCGATCGCCCCGATGAAGACATGGGGGCGGCCCCGAGGAGGTTTCACCGGCCATGGCAGACTTGAGCATTTCCCGCGAATCCCGCGTTCGTACGACTCCGAGCGTCCCGCTTGCGGCCCGGGCGGCCGGAACGCGTGCGAGCGTCGAAGGCCTGCTCGGGGCGGATACCCGGGTTCGGACGTACCCGACGGGGCGATCGGACGTGGGGACCGCCGTCAACCGCGCGGTTTTCGAGACCGGCAACGGCACGGTGGATCGCGCGCGCGTCTTCACCCAGGGCTCCATCGAGGAGATCTGGATCAACGATACGGATGCCGAGGACGAGGCCGTGACCCAGGTGATCGCGCTGCTGGAGTCGGCCCAGTACGAGCTCAGCATCCAGACCTTCTACTTCAAGCCTCAGACGGACGCCGCCCAGCGCTTGCTCGAAGCCCTGGCGAAGAAGCAGCAAAGCAATCCCGACTTCAAGGTCTACATCGCGTTCAACCGGGACCTCATTCCTGTCGGCAAGACGCTGGAGAAAGCCTTGAAGGAAGCCGGTGTCGAGGCCCAGGTGGCGTATTACGCGGGGCCGGCGACCCGGAAGTCCAACCATACCAAGATGTTCGTGGTGGACGGCCGGGAGGCCATCATCGGCGGGGACAACATCGACAACCCGACGGAGCGTGACGTGATGGTGCGCTTGCGCGGGCCCGTGGTCGAGGCCATGCTCAGCGACTTCGATCAGGCCTGGGCCAGCTCCAAGCGCTGGCTGAACGGCACTTCAAAGCCGCCGACGCACCGCCGGGGACCGGAGCTTCCCTCGACCCAGCCGCAGGTGCCGATCACCATGCTGACCAAGGAAGGGATCGCCTGGCGGGGAGACTACACCGGCAACGACGCCGACCAGGGCCTGATCGCCGCCATGGGCGCGGCCAAGCATTCCATGCGGGTCATGTCCCCCAACCTCAACGATATCCGGGTCTGGGACGGCATCGAGGCGGCCGCCGCGCGCGGGGTGAAGGTCCAGATCCTGCTGCCTCAGAATTTCAAGGCCATCGGCCCGGTCATCGATCGCTCCTCGAACGAGGCCGTCTTGCGCTTCTGGGCCCAGCTTCCCGAGGAGGCGCGGCGGAACGTCGATTTGCGCTGGTTCGCCGAGGACGGCAAGACCCCCGCGGATTCCCATACCAAGTACCTCTCGGTGGATGGGCAATGGGCCTACGTGGGCTCCCAGAACATGGACAACCAGGCCTGGGCTTTCTCCCGCGAAGTCGGTATCGGCGTCGATGATGCGTCGCAGGTGGCGCGCCTCGACGCGGCCATCTTCGAGGCCGATTGGAAGACCAGCATTCCGGCTGAGCCGGGGCCCCGCGACTACGAGCGGCCGCTGCCCGCCCGGAACTGGGGTGAGCGCCTCAAGCGGTGGGTGCTTCCCGAACGAGGATAGGTCGAGCGCATCGTATAACGTGGCGTTTCCGCGTATCGCGCCGGAGGCCGGATGTCCCTGACCAGGGGCACCCGGCCTTCTGCTATCATGCTGGTTTCCGATCGTTTCTACAGGTCAGCGACGCTTTACTGCAAAAGCCGCTGGCGCTTCGAAACAGCCGCGATTCTAAGCCTATCGTTTCTACAGGTCAGCTACGCTTTACTGCAAAAGCCGCTGGCGCTTCGAAACAGCCGCGGGCGCAAAGGCGCGTTCGCCGGGGAACCTCATGAGCGGCGTGGAAATCGCTGGGCCAAGGTTGAAACTTTTTGCCCGCTACGTCGGTAATCATGTCTGGGGCAGCTGCTCCTGCGCCTAGAAAGGTAGTTTCATGAAACCGCCCTTGCCCATACTCGCCATGCTCCTGGTGTCCGTGGCCGCTCCCGCTTTTGCCGCTCCGGTGGCGATGGAGGATCTGGTCGCGCGGGCCCTGTCGCAGTCCCCCACGCTCCATGCCGCCAAGGCTGCCGCTTCGGCTCAGCAGGAGTTCGAGGGGGTCGCGCGTTCCGGTTACTTGCCTCAGGTGGGACTCAACGCGGGCTTGTCTCAGACGACGAGCGTCTCGCCGGGCCAGCTTTCGACGGATCCCTTCAGTCTCGGAAGCACGAGCGTCACGCTGCGGCAGTCGCTCTGGACGTTCGGAAAGCGTAGCGCCGCCACCCAGCAGGCAGAGGCTCAGACGGAGGCGGCCGTCGCGCAGGCGGACCTGCGTGCCGTCGAGGTTGCCTATGGTGTGCGGCAGGCATATCTGAACTGGGTGCAGGCCACGGGCCTGCAGGCGCAGGCCGGCGAGCAGGTTCGGGTGGCCGAGACGACCTTGAGCGAGGCCCAGGCCCGGGTCAAGGCGGGGTTGAGCGCGCAGCTGGACGTGACGCGGGCGCAGGCAACCTTGGCGCAGGCCAAGGCGGCGCTCGCGGGGGCGAAGGCCACGACGGCCCAGGCGCGTCGGTCGCTGAGCGCGGCGATCGGTCAGACGGATCTGGTCGCCGGGGAGCCGAATTTTCCGGCCGAGCCGGAGCTGGCGCGGCGTTCGCTTCTCGAGCTCGAGGGCATGGCGCTCAAGCATCCCACCTTGAGAACGGTCCAGGCCCAGGTCGAGCAGGCGGCGGCGTCGCGCCAGGCCGCCAAGGCTTCCGGCAACCCCGATTTGAGCGCGGATGCCAGCTACGGACTGCGCTCCCGGAATGCGGTCGGGGCGCCGAACTGGTCGGCCGGCGTGACCATGACCTGGCCGTTGTTCTCTCCGGCGGTGAACAGCCAGGTTCGCGCGGCCGAGGGCCAGGAGGCCTCGGTGAAGGCCAACCTGGAGTCGCGCCGCCTGGATGTCTTGCGTGACGTGGACAACGCCTATCTTGCCCTCGAGGGCTCGAAGGAGCGGGTGCCCGCGGCCAAAGCCGCCCTGGAGGCGGCGCGCGCGAACCTCGCTCAGGCGCAAGGGCGCTATCGGGCGGGGGTCGGCTCGATCATCGAGGTCGCCGATGCCCAATCCCTTCTCGCGACGGCTCATGCCGATTGGGTCCGCGCGCAAACCAGCTACCACCTTGCCATCGCCGATCTGCAGCGCGCGATGGGTGTGACAGGAGTCTCTCAATGATCGATGTCCAACCGACACCCCCTGCGCCTCGCCCGAAGCGGCTTTGGCTCTTGGGCCTCGCCGCGCTGATCGTCGTGGCGCTGGTGGCCGGCAAGTTCCTCTCGGCTCCGAAGGAGTCCAAGGAAGGCGCAAAGTTCATGCAGCGTGCCGTTCCTGTCCTGGTGGACGACGTCAAGGTTTCGGATGTTCCGCTGCTCTTCTCGGCGGTCGGCACGGTCGAGGCGATCGAGACGGTCTCGGTGCGCGCTCAGGCCTCAGGTCAGGTGCTGGAGGTGGGCTTCGAGGAAGGTAAGCCCGTGAAGAAGGGGCAGATGCTCTTCAAGCTGGATCCGGCTCCGTTGCAGGCGGCCTTGAAGCAGGCCGAGGCGGTGCTCGCGAGGGATCAGGCGCAGCTGGCGCAGGCCAAGGCCGACGCCAGGCGTTACCAGGATCTGCTGGCGCAGGGCTTCGTGTCGCGGCAGCAGGCCGAGCAGATGTCGTCGGCCGTGGCGGCGCTGTCGGCGACGGTTCAGGCGGATCAGGCCGTGGTGGAGAATGCGCGGGTGCAGCTCTCCTACACGACGATCGCCTCTCCGATCGACGGGGTGGCGGGCGATCGCCAGATCGATGCGGGCAACCTGGTCCAGGCGGGCGGATCCACGCCCCTGCTGGTCATCAACCGGGTCTCGCCGGTTTACGTCAGCTTCACCATCCCCCAGAACCAGATCGATCGGGTGCGCCGCTACCAGGCCGAGGATCCGATCCGCGTGACGGCGACTCCGCGGGGCGGCCAGCCGGTCACGGGCAAGGTGGTCTTCCTGGACAACGCGGTGGATCCCTCCACCGGCACGCTCAAGTTGAAGGCGCAGTTCCCCAACGCCTCGGGAGCGCTGGTTCCCGGGCAGTTCGCGGACGTGGCCCTCACCCTCACGACCGAGCGCAACCGGGTCGTGGCGCCGGCCCAAGCCGTGCAGCCGAGCCAGACGGGGCATTACGCCTTCGTGGTCAACGGGGATCTCACGGTTTCGCAGCGCGACGTCAAGCTGGAGCGGATCCAGGGCGACCTCGCGGTGGTCGTCTCGGGCTTGAACGCGGGCGAGCGGGTGGTCACGGACGGCACCCTGCAGTTGCGCGAGGGCGCCACGGTCGAGATTCGCGACGGCATCGAGCCCCCCGCGAAGCCGGAAGGGCAGCCTCAGGGGGGCAATCCCCAGGGGACGCCGCCCCAAGGTGAGAGGAGCGGCCGATGAACCTTTCCGAGCCGTTCATCAAGCGGCCGGTAGCCACGGCCCTGTTGACGATCGCGCTGCTGCTCTTCGGGGTCTTCGGTTACTTCCAGCTTCCGGTCAATAACCTTCCCAGCGTGGATTACCCGACGATCCAGGTCACGGCGACCCTGTCGGGGGCCAACCCGGACACGATGGCCTCGTCGGTCGCCACCCCGCTGGAGCGTCAGTTCATGACCATCCAGGGGCTGGACTCGATGACCTCGTCGAGCTCGCAGGGGCAGACGCGGATCACGCTCCAGTTCAACCTGGATCGCGACATCGATGCGGCAGCGCAGGACGTGCAGGCGGCCCTGACGGCCGCCAGCCGGCGCTTGCCGACCCAGATGACGACTCCGCCCTCCTTCCGCAAGGTCAACCCGGCGGACGCGCCGGTCCTGATGCTGGCGCTGTCCTCGGATACGCTGCCGCTGGCGGACGTCAACGAATACGCGGAGACCTTGCTCGCGCAGCAGATCTCGACGGTCTCGGGCGTCAGCCAGGTGAACGTCTGGGGTCAGGCGAAGTATGCCGTGCGGGCGCAGGTGGATCCGGCGGCCTTGGCGGCGCGGGGCATCGGCATGGACGAGGTGGAATCGGCCATGCGCCGCGGCAACTCGAACCAGCCCACCGGCACGCTGAACGGCCCTTACCACGCCTATGACGTGCAGGCCAAGGGACAGCTGGAGAATGCCGAGGCCTACCGCCAGCTGATCGTGGCCTACCGCAACGGAGCTCCCGTCCGTCTGAACGAGCTGGGGCGCGTCCTGGACTCGGTGGAGAACGAGCGCAGCGCGGCCTGGTACAACGGCAATCGCAGCGTCACGCTGGCCATCATGCGTCAGCCCGGCTCCAATACCATCAAGGTCGTCGACGGGATCCTATCGAAGCTTCCCGAACTGCGGCGCGCCATCCCCGCCTCGGTCAACCTCGACGTCCTCTACGATCGCAGCGTGTCGATCCGCGAGTCCGTCAACGAGGTGCAGTTCACCCTGGTGCTGACCATCGGCCTGGTCATCATGGTCATCTTCCTCTTCCTGAGGAACCTCTCGGCGACCCTGATCCCGAGCCTCGCGCTTCCGACTTCGATCCTCGCGACCTTCGGCGTGATGGCCTACATGGGCTTCAGTCTCAACAACCTCTCGCTGATGGCGCTCACGCTGGCCACGGGCCTGGTGGTCGACGACGCGATCGTCATGCTCGAGAACATCGTCCGCCACATGGAATCGGGCAAGAGCCGCCTGGAGGCGGCGCTGGAGGGCTCGCGCGAGATCGTCTTCACGATCATCGCGATGACCATCTCGCTGGCGGCCGTCTTCATCCCGGTGCTCTTCATGGGCGGGATCGTGGGCCGGCTGTTCAACGAGTTCGCCATCACGGTCGCGGTGGCCATCCTGGTCTCCTGCGTGGTCTCGCTGACCTTGACTCCGATGCTCGGGGCGCGCTTCCTGCGGCATGAGACCCGCAAGGGCTGGTTCTTCACGGTGACCGAGGCCTTCTTCGAGCGCTCGCTGGACTTCTACGGGCGCACGCTGCGGGCGGTGATGCGGCATAGCCGCGCGGCCCTGGCCGTCTTCGTCGCCTTGATCGCCGTCACGGGCTGGCTCTTCGTGGCCGTTCCGAAGGGCTTCCTGCCGACCGAGGACGCGGGTCAGATCATGATCACGACCCAGGCCCAGCAGGGCGTCTCGTTTGAGGACATGGTCCGGCACCAGCAGGTGGCGGCCGACATCGTCGCCAAGAACCCCAACGTCCACGGCTTCATGTCGTCGGTCACGGCGGGGGGCGGCTTCCGGGGGGGCGGCACCTCGGGGATGATGTTCGTCTCGCTGAAGCCGTTCGCCGAGCGCCATGACGGGATCGAGGCCGTCGCCAAGCAACTGCGGGGCCCGCTCTCGAACATCCCGGGCATCCGGGCCTTCGTCAACGTGCCGCCTGCCATCCGGATCGGCGGCATGTCGACCCGCTCCAGCTACCAGGTGACGCTGCAGGGAACCAACCATGCCAACGTGGTCGAGGCGGCCGGCAAGCTGGAAGCGGCGATGCGCAACCTTCCCGAGCTGGTCGGCGTGAACTCGGACCTCGAGAACCGGGCGCCGCAGGTGCAGGTCTCCATCGACCGGGACGCCGCCGCAGCAGCGGGGGTCAGCGTGGAGGCGATCATGTCGACCATGGGGTCGTCCTTCGGGTCGCGCCAGGTCTCGCAGATCTATACTCCCAGCAACGACTACAACGTGATCCTGGAGGTGCTTCCCGAGTACCAGAACGCTCCTGAGAGCGTCCAGCTGCTCTACGTCCGGTCCTCTTCGGGCAAGCTCGTGCCGTTGTCGACGGTCACGCAGCAAGTCACGGGCGTCGGGCCGGTGACGGTCAACCACCTGGGCCAGCTCCCCGCCGTGACGCTCTCGTTCGACGCCGCGGCCGGTGTGACCCTGGACGCGGCCACCCGCAAGGTCTCGGAGCTTGCCGAGGCGATCCTGCCGGAAGGGGTCTCGTACGCCTTCCAGGGCTCGGCGCAGGAGTTCCAGGAGTCCATGTCCAGCATGGGCTGGCTGCTGTTGGCGGCCATCGTGGTCATCTACCTGGTGCTGGGCATGCTCTACGAGAGCTTCATCCACCCGCTCACGGTGCTCGCGGGCCTGCCCTCGGCGGCCATGGGGGCGCTGGTGGTGCTGATGGTCTTCGGAAAGCCCCTGGACATCTACGGCTTCGTCGGCCTGATGATGCTGATCGGCATCGTCAAGAAGAACGCCATCATGATGATCGACTTCGCGATCGAGGAGGGGCGGAAGGGCAAGGGCGCGCCGGAGGCGATCTTCGAGGCGAGCCTGGTGCGCTTCCGGCCCATCATGATGACCACGGCGGCGGCCATCATGGGCGCCATCCCGCTGGCCATCGGCCACGGGGCCGGCGGCGAGGCGCGCCAGTCCCTCGGGCTGGCCGTGGTGGGCGGCCTGATGATCTCCCAGGTCATCACGCTCTACATCACGCCGGTGGTCTACGTCTACATGGATCGCTGGAACCGTCGCCCGGAGCTGCCGGTGACGGTCGCCGAGCGGCTGCCCGAGGTCGCTGCCAGCTAAGCGTCACTCCCGCGAAAGCCCCCTTGAACGCGTGTTCGGGGGGGCTTTCCGCGTGGTGCGTGTTAGCGGCGCTGCGGCTTTTCGGAGGGGGATTCCGGGGCCATGGTGATCGATAGGGACGGGAACTCCACCATGTGGCCAGCCTTGGCGGTCTTGAAGTTGGAGGCGAGCTGCTCGCTCATGCGCGCGTCGACGACCTCCCGCATCAAGGGAAAGATCCGGCCTTGTTCGGTGGCGATGTGGTCCATGACCAGCTCGCGCAGCTGGAGGATGCGCCGGGCCAAGCTCTCGGAGTTCGGATCGGCCACGATCTCGCGGATCCGATCCTTGAGGTCCGCTTGCTCGAGGAGGGCCTCGTCGATGACCGCGGGATCCGCGAGGAGCGCACGCACCTTGCCGTAGACGGCATCCTCTTCGCCTTTTTCATGCACCATGAGCTGCTGGAGGAGCTCTTCGGCGACCGGTTTCTTGGCGCTCGCCTCGTCCAGCGCATCGAACTTCTCGAAGAGGTCGATGACCTGCTGATGCTCATCGCGCAAGACCTGGATGATGTCCATGGTCCCTCCTTCCTCGCCTCGTGACCCATGCGGGATCACCGTAGCATTCAGGTCGGGACATTCAAACAAACAGATGGGAGATGCGCGGAGGCTAGTTCCCGTCGTCCCCGATGGCGCCGACCGGGCACCCGTCGATGGCATCCTGAAGCGCCTGACGCTCGGCGTCGTTTTCAGGCTGCTTGTAGACGACGTCATGGGACCCGTCGTCGGAGAGGCGGATATTGTCGGGGGCAGCCCCCTCGCACGCTCCGCAGACGATGCAGGTGGCATCGACGTAGTAGGGGCCCGGGACGTTATCGTCGAATCGTTCGCTGAGTTCGGCCATGGTGTTCTCCAGACGCGAGGGGGATCCCTCGAAGCAAGCTTGGACCCGCCTATTCTAGCCAATCGCGGCCGGCGGGAAATCCGTAGAACCCCACGCCTCATCCGACCGGATAATTTGCAACTATTACCCATTATTAGCGAAAAATCAGGGTTTTACCGCATGATCGGTCATTTACTGACGGAAACTCGCCCGAATTGCGTCAAACTAGGCGCAACGCCTAGCGCCAGTGACTAAATTCGGATTCCCCCCTTCTTTCCGCGGGAGAGTGCTCTCAGATGACTACCACGGTCGCCGCACGCGAGATTCCCATCAACCTCTACCGGCCCAACGCGCCGCTGTCCTGCACGCTGATTTCGAATACCCGCCTCACCCCCGAAGACCAGCCTGACATCCGTCATCTGGTCTTCGATTGCTCCGGGGGCGACTTCCGCTACCTGGAAGGCCAGAGCGTCGGGATCGTCGCTCCCCGCCTGGAGAAGGACGGCAAGCCCTGCAAGCTGCGCCTCTACTCGATCGCCTCGACCCACGACGGCGACGCTCAGGACGGCAAAACCTTGACGCTTTGCGTCAAGCGGGTCGTCTACACCGACGAATCGGGCGCCGAGGTGCAAGGCCCTTGCTCCAACTACCTCTGCGACCTGGAGCCGGGCGAGGTGGTCCAGCTCACCGGTCCGGTGGGACGCACGTTCCTCTTGCCCGAAGATCCCCATGCCAACCTGATCATGCTGGCGACGGGCACGGGCATCGCTCCGTTCCGAGGCTTCGTCCGGCAGCTCTTCCGACCGGGAAGCCCCTTCCAGGGACAAGCGCACCTCTTCTTCGGCACCCCGTACTCCTCGCAGATGCTCTACCGGGAGGAGTTCGAGGCCATACAGGCGCAGCATGCCGGCTTCGAGGCCGTCTGGGCCATCAGCCGGGAGCAGCAGACCGCCGACGGCCAGCGCATGTACGTGCAGCACCGCCTCCTCGAGCAAGGAGAGGCGCTCTGGCCGATCTTGTCGGCAGACAACACCACTTTCTACATGTGCGGCCTGAAGGGCATGGAGACGGGCATCAACGAGGCCCTCACCGAGCTGGCCGGCCGCCATGGGATCGACTGGGCCGAGCGGCGCGAGGAGCTGAAAAAAGCCAAGCGCTGGCACGTCGAGACCTATTGAGTCCAAGGATAAGGAGGCGCTCATGCAATACGATACCCCCCGAGCCGGCGAGGATCCGTCTTTCCAGGCGGCCCCGCGTCCGGACGTGAGCCGCAAGCAGGTGACCGTCGACGGCAACACGGCCGCCGCCCACGTGGCCTACGCCTGCAACGAGGTGATTGCCATCTACCCCATCACTCCGTCGTCGACGATGGGGGAGATCTGCGACGAGAAGGCCTCGCAGGGAGAGAAGAACCTCTTCGGGACGGTGCCGCTGGTCGCCGAGATGCAGTCCGAAGGCGGCGCGGCCGGGGCCGTCCATGGCGCCCTCCAGACCGGGGCCCTGACCACGACCTTCACGGCCAGCCAGGGCCTGCTCCTGATGATCCCCAACATGTACAAGATCGCCGGCGAGCTCACCCCCACGGTCTTCCACGTGACCGCCCGGGCCCTGGCGACCTCGACCCTGTCGATCTTCGGGGACCACTCGGACGTCATGGCCACCCGCCAGACCGGCTGGGCCATGCTCTGCTCGGGGAACGTGCAGGAAGTCATGGACTTCGCGCTCATCAGCCAGGCGGCCACCCTGGAGGCGCGGGTGCCCTTCCTTCACTTCTTCGACGGCTTCCGCACCTCACACGAGATCAACAAGATCGAGGAGCTGACCCACGACGACATGCGCGCCATGCTCAGCATGGAGCGCATCTCCGAGCATCGGCGCCACGGCCTCTCGCCGGATCATCCGGTGGTTCGCGGCACCGCCCAGAACCCGGATACCTTCTTCCAGACCCGCGAGACCGTGAACCGCTACTACGAGGCCCTTCCGGGCATCGTCCAGGCCAGCATGGACCGCTTCGCGCGCCTGGTGGGGCGCCAGTACCACCTCTTCGACTACGTGGGCCCCGAGGACGCCGACATGGTGCTCGTCATGATGGGCTCCGGCGCCGAGACTGCCGAAGAGACCATCACGGCGCTGGCCGCTCAGGGCTGGAAGGTCGGCCTGATCAAGGTTCGGCTGTTCCGGCCGTTCTCGGCGCGCCTGCTGCTGGAGGTCATGCCGAAGACCACCCGGCGCATCGCGGTCCTGGATCGCACCAAGGAGCCCGGCTCCAATGGCGAGCCCTTGTACCACGACGTCCTGACGGCCATCTACGAGGGCCTCGCGGACGGCACTGCCCCCTTCCAGGAGCGGCCTCTCGTGGTCGGCGGCCGCTACGGCCTGGGCTCGAAGGAGTTCACGCCGGCCATGGTGATGGGCATCGTCTCGAACCTCGCCAGCGATCGCCCCAAGAACCACTTCACCGTGGGCATCGTCGACGACGTCACCCAGACCTCGATTCCCTTCGACCCCGCCTTCACCACCGAGGACCCCGAGACCGTCCGCGCCCTCTTCTACGGCCTGGGGTCGGACGGCACCGTGGGCGCCAACAAGAACTCCATCAAGATCATCGGCGAGGAGACCCCCAACTACGCCCAGGGCTACTTCGTCTACGACTCGAAGAAATCGGGCTCGACCACCATCAGCCACCTGCGCTTCGGCCGCAAGCCGATTCGCGCCACCTACCAGATCCGAAAGGCCAGCTTCATCGCTTGCCACCAGTTCTTCATGCTGGAGCAGCGCGACATGCTCGCCGACGCCGAGGAGGGGGCGACCTTCCTCTTGAACAGCCCCTTCGGGCCCGAGGAGGTCTGGAACAAGCTGCCCGAGCTGGTGCAGCAGCGGATCCTCGCCAAGCGCCTGAAGTTCTACGTCATCGACGCCACCCGGGTGGCCCGCGAGACGGGCATGGGGCGCCGCATCAACACCATCATGCAGACCTGCTTCTTCGCCATCTCCAACGTCCTGCCCCGGGCGGAGGCGATCGCCGAGATCAAGCGCTCCATCGCCAAATCCTACGGTGCCAAGGGCGAGGCCGTGGTCCAGAAGAACTTCCTGGCCGTCGACCAGACGCTCGCCAACCTATTCGAGGTCCAGCTTCCCGACGCCGCCGGCAGCGGTCTCGGCATGAAGCCCCCCGTCTCGGAAGGGGCCAGCGCGTTCGTCCGCGATGTGCTCGGAGCCATCATCGAGGGCAAGGGAGACGAGCTTCCCGTCTCGGCGATGCCCTGCGACGGCACCTTCCCCACCGGGACGTCCCGCTTCGAGAAGCGCAACATCGCCGAGGAGATCCCGGTGCTGGACACCTCCATGTGCATCCAGTGCGGCAAGTGCGCGATGGTCTGCCCGCATGCCGCCATCCGCACCAAGATGATCGACTCCTGCCTCCTGGCCGATGCCCCCGAAACCTTCAAGGCGATGGAGGCCAAGGGCGTCAAGGGCAAGAGCTACCTCCTGCAAGTGGCCCCCGAGGATTGTACGGGCTGCGGCGCGTGCGTCTTCGTCTGCCCCGCCAAGGACAAGCAGGACCCGGAGCGCAAGGCCATCATGATGGCGCCCCAGGCGCCCCTGCGTGAGCCCGAGCGGGTGAACTTCCAGTACTTCCTGGATCTCCCCGAGACCGACCGCTCGCTCGCCAACATGATCACGGTCAAGGGCACCCAGCTGGTGCAGCCCTTGTTCGAGTTCTCGGGAGCGTGCTCGGGCTGCGGCGAGACGCCTTACCTCAAGATGCTGACCCAGCTCTTCGGGGATCACATGATGGTCTCGAACGCCACGGGCTGCTCGTCGATCTACGGCGGCAACCTGCCGACCACCCCCTGGACCACCAATAAGCAAGGCCGCGGGCCTTCCTGGGCCAACTCGCTCTTCGAGGACAACGCCGAGTTCGGCTTCGGGATGCGGCTGGCGACCGACAAGTTCGCCGAGCAGGCCCTCGAGCTCTTGCGGACCGTTCCCGAGCTCGCGAATGCCCCTGAGCTGGTGGAGAGCTTGCTCAACGCCGATCAATCGACCCAGGACGGCGTCGATGCCCAGCGGGCGCGGGTGGAGGTGCTCTTGAAGCATCTCGAGGGCTCGACGAGCTGGGAAGCCGGACGCCTGCGCGAGCTCTCGGAGTACCTGGTCAAGCGGACCCTCTGGATCGTCGGAGGCGACGGCTGGGCTTACGACATCGGTTTCGGCGGGTTGGATCACGTGCTGGCGAGTGGCCGCAACGTGAACATCCTGGTGCTCGACACCGAGGTCTACTCCAACACCGGCGGACAGTCGTCGAAGTCGACCCCGACCGGCGCGGTGGCCAAGTTCGCCAACTCGGGCAAGGCCACGGCCAAGAAGGATCTCGCCCGCATGGCCATGAGCTACGGGCATGTCTACGTGGCGACGGTGGCCTACGGGGCCAACGACGCGCAGACGGTGCGGGCGTTGACGGAAGCCGCGAAGTACGACGGGCCCTCCCTGGTGATTGCCTACTCGCCGTGCATCGCGCATGGCCTGGACATGGCTCGCCAGCCCGAGCAGCAGGATCGGGCCGTGAAGAGCGGGCACTGGCCGCTCTTCCGCTACAACCCGGAACTCGCGGCCCAGGGCAAGAACCCGTTCGCGCTCGATAGCAAGGCTCCGGCGATTCCGTTCAAGGACTACGCGTACGCCGAGGGCCGGTATCGGATGCTGGCGCAATCCGACCCGGAGCGGGCCGAGGAGCTGCTAGCTCGCGCCGAGGCCGGCATCGCGACCCGGTGGGCCTACCTCTCGGGGCTGGCGAACCCGTCGTAGCGCGGACTTGAAGAGGGCTGGACCGGCTGTATGTCGGTCCAGCCCTCGTTTATTTGGAAGGATGAGGGTGGAAAGGCCATTAAGGGGCCGCTCTTGGGGTGCTTGGGTCGAGGAAGGGGCTTCACGGCCTGGGATTGCGCGGGGATTCGGGGTAAAAAGGGGGAAGTCGCGCGGATCTCCGTAGAAAGCCGCGAGGGGGAAGCGCCGTGGGGGCGTGCCTTCGAAACTTTGGGCCCGCGTGCGAATATAATGGTTAATACGGATGATCGGTTCTTATTACTGACCGAAAACCGGCTGGATTAGTTGATAATGGCAAGTAACCTGGTCCAGGGCGCTTCTGCCCCCGTCCGCAAGGCGCATCCCGCGTGTTACGGGCCGGACCACCGCTCAGTCAAGAAGTACTGACGCTCTCCACCACCGAGTAGATAGGGAGGGATCAATGAGAATCGGCATTCCCGCCGAGACCTGGCCCGGGGAAACCCGCGTCGCCGCCACCCCCGAGACGGTAAAGAAGCTGATCGCCGCGAAGCATCGCGTCATCGTGCAAGCGGGCGCCGGCAACGGCGCCAGCCTCCCCGACGCGGCCTACGTCGCGGCGGGGGCGGAAATCGGCTCAGCCGCCGAGGCCTTGGGCAGCGAGATGGTCTTGAAAGTTCGGGCTCCGCGCTCCGAGGAGCGCGCCATGATGCAGCCTGGGGCCGTCTTGATCGGCATGCTCAACCCGTTCGATACGGAGAACCTGGCGGCGATGGCCGACGGCAAGCTGACGGCGTTCGCGCTGGAGGCGGTTCCCCGCATCACGCGCGCCCAGTCGATGGACGTCCTGTCCTCGCAGGCCAACATCGCCGGCTACAAGGCCGTCATGATCGCGGCTAACACCTACCAGCGCTTCATGCCGATGCTGATGACGGCGGCGGGCACGGTCAAGGCCGCCCGGGTGCTGATCCTGGGCGCCGGCGTCGCGGGCTTGCAGGCGATCGCCACCGCCAAGCGCCTCGGAGCCGTCATCGAGGCCTCCGACGTCCGCCCCGCGGTCAAGGAGCAGGTCGAATCCCTCGGCGCGAAGTTCCTCGACGTCCCCTACCTGACCGACGAGGAGCGCGAGATCGCCCAGGGCGTCGGCGGCTACGCCCGCCCCATGCCCGCCGACTGGATGCGCCGTCAGGCCGAGCTGGTGCATGAGCGCGCCAAGCAAGCCGACATCATCATCACCACCGCGCTGATTCCGGGCCGCAAGGCGCCGGTGCTGCTGCGCGAGGAGACCGTCAAGGAGATGAAGCCGGGCTCGGTGATCGTCGACCTCGCCGTCGAGCAAGGCGGGAACTGCCCGCTTTCCGAACTCGGCAAGACCGTCACCAAGTACGGAGTGCATCTCATCGGCGAGGCGAACCTCCCGGCCATGGTGGCCGCGGACGCCTCGGCCCTCTACGCCCGTAACGTGCTCGACTTCCTGAAGCTGCTCTTCGACAAGGACGGCAATTTCACGCTCGACCGAACGGACGAGATCCTCGCGGCCTCGCTGGTCTGCGCCGACGGCGCGGTGCTCCGGCAGAACGCCGCGCCCGCGACCCCCAGCGCCGCCCCGGTCGCGAAGTAGCTACGAGGAGACTAGAGGCGATGGAAATCGACCACACCATAATCAACCTGATCATCTTCGTGCTGGCGATCTACGTGGGCTACCACGTGGTCTGGCGGGTCACCCCCGCCCTGCACACCCCCTTGATGGCGGTCACCAACGCGATCTCGGCCATCATCATCGTCGGCGCCCTCTTGGCCGCCGGACAGACCACCGGCCTCGTCGGCATGTCGATGGGGACCCTGGCCGTCGCCCTGGCGGCCGTGAACGTCTTCGGCGGCTTCCTGGTCACCCAGCGGATGCTCGAGATGTTCAAGAAGAAAGAAACCAAGCTGCCGAAATCTGAAGGCCGGGGAGGCCAGTCATGAGCATGAATCTCGTCGCACTCCTGTACCTGGTGGCCTCGGTCTGCTTCATCGAAGCGCTGAAGGGCCTGTCGCATCCGAGTAGCGCCCGCAAGGGCAACGCCTTCGGCATGATCGGCATGGCGATCGCCGTCGTCACCACCCTCGCCCTGATCGTCAGCCATGGCTCCGAGCTCGGCTCGCACCTCGGCATGGGCCTCGGCCTCATCGCCGGCGGCCTGGTCGTCGGCGGCGGCATCGGCACCTACCTGGCCAAGCGGGTCGAGATGACCAAGATGCCCGAACTGGTCGCCGCCATGCACTCGCTGATCGGTCTGGCGGCCGTTTGCATCGCGGTCGCCGTGGTCGCGGAGCCCGCGGCCTTCGGGATCGCCGCTCCGGACGGCTCCGTGCCCTTCGGCAACCGCATCGAGCTCTTCGTCGGAGCCTTCGTGGGCGCCATCACCTTCTCGGGCTCGGTCATCGCCTTCGGCAAGCTGTCGGGCAAGTACAAGTTCCGGCTCTTCCAAGGCTCTCCGGTCACGTTCAAGGGCCAGCACATGCTGAACCTCGCCCTGGGGCTGTTGATGATCGGCTTCGGCGTGGCCTTCGCCGTCACCCAGCAATGGCTGCCGTTCCTGGTGATGCTGGGCATCGCCTTCGTCCTCGGCGTCCTGCTCATCATCCCCATCGGCGGCGCCGACATGCCCGTCGTCGTCTCGATGCTCAACTCCTACTCGGGCTGGGCGGCCGCGGGCATCGGCTTCTCGCTCAATAACTCGATGCTGATCATCGCCGGCTCCCTGGTCGGTAGCTCGGGCGCCATCCTCTCGTACATCATGTGCAAGGCGATGAATCGCTCGTTCTTCAGCGTCATCCTGGGCGGCTTCGGCGGCGAAGCCGACGCGGGACCCGCCGGCGCTCAGGTGCAGCGGCCCGTGAAGTCGGGATCCCCCGACGATGCGGCCTTCATCATGGGCAACGCCGAGACCGTGATCATCGTTCCGGGCTACGGCCTCGCCGTGGCACGCGCCCAGCACGCCCTCAAGGAGCTGGTCGAGAAGCTCACCCACAAGGGCGTCACCGTGAAGTACGCCATCCACCCGGTCGCGGGCCGTATGCCCGGCCACATGAACGTCCTCCTGGCCGAGGCGGAAGTCCCTTACGACCAGGTCTTCGAGATGGAGGACATCAACTCCGAGTTCGGTCAGGCCGACGTGGTCCTGGTCGTCGGCGCGAACGACGTCGTCAACCCGGCCGCCAAGACCGATCCCAAGTCCCCCATCGCGGGCATGCCCATCCTGGATGCCTACAAGGCCAAGACCGTCATCGTCAACAAGCGCTCGATGGCTTCCGGCTACGCCGGCCTCGACAACGAGCTCTTCTACATGGACAAGACCATGATGGTCTTCGGCGACGCCAAGAAGGTCATCGAGGACCTGGTCAAGGCCGCCGAGTAAACCGAACCCCGAATCCCAAGACGAAAGCGGCCCCCGGAGCAATCCGGGGGCCGCTTTCGTCTTGTGGGTTTGAATGGGTCGGCGCTACCGGGTCGACTCCTTCTCGTCGAAGAGGTCGGGCTCGTCCTGCGCGCGCAGGACGGCGGCGGGGAAGCCTTCGGCCGCCAGCTCCTCGCCGGCCTTCTGCACGGGAGGCAGGGTAGTCTTGCGCAGGGGCAGGTCCTTCAGGAAGAGCGCGACGGTCACGGCGCTCGCCGCGACGATCACGCCGTAGAGGAAGACCTGATGCAGGCCGTGGCTGAGCACCTGTTGCAGGGCCTGTTGAACGGCCTCGGGAATGGCCGCCGTGGCTTCGGGCGCCATGAGGGCCTGCGGGCTCGGCATGGCGTCTTCGGCCATGCCCGGGAAGACGGCTTTCATCTCCTGGGCCATGTGATGCGAGAGGACGGCGCCCAGGCCGGCGACGCCCAGCGTGCCGCCCATCGAGCGGAAGAACTGGACCAGCGCGGTCACCGAGCCGATCTGCCGCGGCGGCACCGCGTTCTGGACGGCCAGGACGAAGATCGGCATCGTGACGCCGAGGCCGAAGCCAACGACGATCATGTTGAGGACCGCCTGGGCGTTGCTGGTGTCGGCGGTCATGCGGGTCAGCAGGATCTCTCCGACGACCAGGATGACGAGGCCGCTCAGGGCCAGCCAGCGGTAGCGGCCGGTCCGCGAGGCGAGGTTGCCGCTCACGGTGCTTCCGGCGACGTTGCTCAGCATCAAGGGGGTCAGGATCAAGCCGGCGGCGGTGGCGCTGGTGCCGATGACTCCCTGGACGAAGAGGGGGATGAACATGGTGTTGCCGAACATGATCACGCCCGTGAGCAGCGAGGTGGTGACGGCGACGGCGAAGACCGGGTTCTTGAAGAGCTCCAGGGGAAGAATCGGCTCCTTGGCGCGGGTCTCGGCCCAGAGGAACGCGAGGCCGAAAACGAGGCCAGCGCCGCCCAGCAGGAAGCTCGGCAGGGAGGCCCAGGGGAACTGGGATCCCCCGAGGCTGGTGAGCAGCAGGATCGCCGAGGTGGCGGCGACCAGGAGGGTCGCTCCGGTGTAGTCGACGTGGACGCGCTCCTGGCGGGGCTGGGGGCGAGGCAGGGTGGCGCGGGAGATGGCCAGGGCGAGCAGGCCCACCGGGACGTTGACGAGGAAGGCCCAGCGCCAGGAGGTGTGGTCGGTGATCCAGCCTCCGACGAGGGGGCCGATGAAGCTCGCGATCCCGAAGGCCGCCCCGATGATGCCCTGGGACTTTCCGCGTTCGTGAGGCGGGTAGATATCGGCGACCACGGCGAACGAGACCGGCATCATGGCGCTCGCTCCCAGGCCCTGGATGGCGCGGAAGAGGATCAGCTGGGTCATGTCCTGGGCCAGCCCGGAAAGGAGCGCTCCCAGGGTGAAGAGGCCGATGCCCATGAGGATGAGGGGGCGGCGTCCGAACTGGTCGGAGAGCTTGCCGAAGACGGGGACGAAGACCGTCGCGGAGAGCATGTAGGCCGAGAAGACCCAGGAGTACCAATCCATTCCGCCGAGCGACGCGATGATGCGGGGCATGGCGGTGGTGACCATGGTCTGGTTGAGGGAGGCGAGCACGAGCGAGAGTAGGACGCCGCCCATGATGAGGTTTCTATTGGGGGTCATGGGACGGCTCCTGTTCCAAGAGGGCGTTCAAGCCTTGGGTAAACCCTTGCCGGGTGGCGTCGTCCAGGGGGGAGAGCCAGTCCTGGACCGCGTGGTTCCAGTCGTCCTCGAAGGCCGCCATGACCGTCCGGGCATGGGCGGTGAGGGCGAGGTGGATGACGCGACGATCCTCCGCGTCGGGGTGGCGGGCCATGAGGCCGGCCTCCTCGAGGCGGTCGACCAGGCCGGTCAGCGCTCCGCGGGTGACGCCGAGGCGAGCCGTCAGGTCGGACATGGTCATCGAGCCGTGCCGGTAGAGGCGGAAGAGGGCGATGAGCTGGGGGAAGGTCAGGGCATGACGCTCGGCGATCGCCTGGAGGCGCTGCTTGGTCATCCGGAAGAGCTGGAGGAGCTGGGACGCGATCAGATCGGACATGGGGCCTCGCAAGATAGTTGAGGATCTAAACTATCACGGTTCTCCCCCGCGATGCAAGCGATGGGGCGGCGCGTAACAAAGCGATAGGCCTGCTTGTAGTCCAGGGCGTAGCTTTGCGATATAATCGCGAAGCCCCCTTTCCCTGCTCAGCGGCCTTTGCGGGCGGGTCTCCGATAGGAAGCGTCTCTTGAAGAACCTTTTGGCCATTGCCGGCCTGGCCGGTCTCTTGCTGTTTGGCTCTCCCGCCCACGCAGCCCCCACCTTCGACGCGTTGAGCGCCGAAGAGGCGGCTCGGGTCGAGCGCGGCGAGATCGTGGTCAACGTCGAGAACTCCGGGTCGGACGTGAAGCACTTCCGGGTCGTGGGTCAGGTCAACGCGTCGGCGCGGCGCACCTTCGCCGCCTTCACGGACTTCGCGCGCTACGACCAGATCTTCTACGTGAAGGATTCCCGCATCCTGCGCAACGAGGGCAACGTCCTGCACGTACGGGCGACGATCCAGGTCCCCTGGCCCATCGGCGACAAGTGGGTGGTCAACGAAACGCGCGTCGAGCCCGACGACCTCTCCTTCAGCTTCAACCGCGTCGACGGCAGCATCCTCTCGTACAGCGGGTTCGTGAAGGCCGTGCCGAAGGGCCCGGATCGCTGCCACGTCTACTACGTGGCGAAGGCCGACCCCGGCATTCCCTTCCTGCCGGCCTGGCTGCTCAACCAGTTCCAGGCGAGCATGCTTCCTGACACCATCAAGCACGTGAGGGCCTACCTCAAGCGCCAGGGAGACTGAGGAAACGAACGGAGGATCGAGGTCTTAGCTCAAGCTTATCCCGGCTTTAAGAATCCTCCCGCCCTTCGGGGCGATAACTCCAGCAACAATCGTTAACGCCTCATTGACGGGGCAAGCTAGTGGGGAGGGGGCAACGTGGGAGATCGCGTTCGCAAGGGAGTCCACCATCTGATCGGGCAGGCGCTCGTCGCCGTGGGGGCCATGAGCCTCCTGGCGGGCTGCTCGCTGCCGATCCCGACGGGAGGGACGCCGGCCAACGCCGTCGGAAGCTTCGGCTTGCTGAGCGAGATCCCGCATCTCCACCTGGAGCCGGTCCCTGTCCAAACCCCCCGCTTCGCCGCGCGGATCATCGCACACCGCGGCTATTCGTCCCGCTACCCCGAGAACACGCTCAGCGCGATTCGTGCAGCCGTGGACGCCGGCGCCGACATGGTCGAGATCGACGTCCAGCTGACCAAGGACAACGAGATCGTGGTCATGCACGACCAGTCCGTCTATCGCACGACCAGCGGGAGCGGCCTGGTCAAGGACCTGACGCTCGAGCAGATCCGCGCCCTGGATGCCGGCGTCAAGTTCGATCCCAAGTTCGCCGGAGAGCGCGTCCCGACGCTCGAGGAGGCCCTCGACGCCGTCCACGGCAAGGCCATGCTCAACATCGAGGTCAAGAACGTCGGCTCCGAGGGCGCGCGCAAGCACATGGCCGAGCGGATCGCGGCGCTGATCGCGAGCAAGAACTACGAACCCCACGTCCAGGTGATGGCCTTCGATACCGATTTCATGCGGGAGATGCGCCAGAAGGCGCCGCAGGTCAGCATGGCGATCCTCGCCGTCACCAACTCCTTCGGCTCGAAGCGGCGCCAGGCCGTCAACCTCAAGATGGATGGCCTGAACCTCCTTCATAACACCGTCAGCGCGGACGAGGTGAAGGATATCCACAAGGCCGGCCTGAAGACCCACGTCTACACGGTCAACCGCTCGAACACCATGCTCAAGGCGCTGCGCAAGGGCGTCGACGGCCTCATCACCGATTATCCGGAGGTCGCGGCCGCCGCGATGAACGTCTACTTCAACGGCGGGGTCATGCCGGACGCGCTGCTGGACGGGCCGGACGGAGAGCTTCCCTAGGTCTTTAGCCGCGGGCGCTAGATCTTTAGCCGCGGGCGCAAAACCCGACTTCATGATCAATGGCCCCCTGTCACCTCGGTGACAGGGGGCCATTGCTAACCGAAAAGGCCTAGAGCGGCGTCACGGTCCAGCGGCGGCCGCGATCGTCGGAGAAGTCCTTGAGGGCCGAGACGACCTTGCCGGCCACGTCACTCCGCACGTCGATGAGCGAGTAACGGGCGAAGAGCGAGATGGCACCGATGGTTTCGCCCTTGACCTTGGCCCGGTCGCAGATGATCCGGACGAGGTAGCCCGGCTGCATGCGGTCGGACTTGCCGAGACCGATGCGCAGGCGGGTCATGCCGGCTTCCTTCTCGCGGGGGCCCCGCTCGCGCTCCGCGCGCTTGGGCATGTCACGGAGCGGCCGCTCGGACCGCTCGGGACGGTCGCTGCGCTTGGGTTTGGGAACCTCCACGTCGTAGCCCGCGGCCAGCAACCCGGTATGGGTCTGGACGTCCTGGAGGAGGGCGGCGACCAGCGCGGTCGGATCCAGGTTCGTCAGGAGGCTGGAGGCGAACTCGCGGAAGTCGTCGAACTCGTTGGCGTCGATCCGGTTGACCAGGTTCTCGAAGAACTTCTCGCGCAGCTTCTGCATGACCGCGTCGCCCTGGGGGATGGGGCGGGTCTCGGCCTGGATCTTGGCTTCCGCGACGATGTTGCGGATCTTGCTGCGGTCGAAGGGCGTGATCAGGTTGAGGACGAGTCCGGGCTGTCCGGCGCGGCCGGCGCGGCCCGAGCGGTGGATGTAGGTCTCGACGCCGCGGGGGATGTCGTAGTTGACGACGTGGGTGATGCCGCGGACGTCGATGCCGCGGGCGGCCACGTCGGTGGCGACCAGGAGGGTGATCTGGCGCTTCCGGAACGCCTCGAGGGTCTCGGAGCGCAGGGCCTGCGGCAGGTTGCCGTTCAGGTAGCCGACCTTGAAGCCCTCATCGGCGAGCCGCTTGGAGAGCTCTTCCGTCTCCGCCTTGGTGTGGCAGAAGAGGATGGCGAGCTCGGGCTGCTCGGTGTGGATCAGGTTGACCAGCGCCTCGTACTTGGAGGTCTTGGCGACCTCGTAGAGGGCATGGGTCAGGGTGGTCGAGGCTTCCATGCCGGTGGTCAGGCCGAGCCGGTCCGGGTTGCGCATGTAGCCGCGGGCGATCCGCTCGATGCCGTCCGAGAGGGTGGCCGAGAAGAGCAGGGTCTGGCGCTCGGCGGGCAAGGCGCCGAGGAGCTTCTCGAGGTCTTCCTGGAAGCCCATGTCGAGGATCTCGTCGGCCTCGTCCAGCACCACCGTCTGGCAGTTGGAGAGGTCGAGCGTGCCGCGGGTGAGGTGATCGTTGAGGCGTCCAGGGGTTCCCACGATGACGTGGGCGCCCTGGCGCAGCGCCTTCAGTTGCTCTCCGTACGCGACCCCACCCGTCAGCGTGGCGAGACGGATGCCCAGGGGGCGGCCGACGCGGGCGAAGACGGCGCCCACTTGGTTTGCCAGCTCGCGGGTCGGCGCGATCACGAGGATCTGGACGCCCTTGGGCTCGGGGCTGAGGCGCTGCAGGGAGGGCAGGACGAAGGCGAGGGTCTTGCCGGTGCCGGTGCGGGATTGGACCATGAGGTCGCGCCCGGTGAGCACGCGGGGCAGGGCCTGCTGCTGAACCTCGGTGGGGTTCGTCAGGCCCATCTTGGCGAGGACCTCCTTGAGTTCGGGACGGAGGTCGAGATCGGCGAACGTGATGGTCGCGCTCATGGCTTAGCGCCTCCCTTGGGGCTGCGAGCCCCGTGTCTCGGGCCCCTTGGCCCGATCATGGCGGGGTCCTTCGGGCCGTTGCCCTTCGGCTCGCTGACCGTCGGGGCGATGACCTTGGCGCGCGCCATGGGGACGATTCCCTTGGGTGTGAGGCCGTTGAATGGCTTGCTTGAAGCGCTCGCTGTTACGCGCGGCCACCTCGACGATCGCATGATCGGGCCCGATCGTCATCACCCGGATGGCCGCCGGCGCGATGCCGGTCCGCTGGACCAGCCACTGGCGCAGGCCCTCCTCCGATGCGTCGCGGAGCTTGGGGAGGCTGAGCTTGAACTTCTTCCAGTCGTCGGTCGCCGCGGGCGTCGCCTGGCGGCTGCGCGGGGTGGCGGGGCGCCGGGGCGGCTCGGTGAAGCCGTCGGACTCGCTCGCCTCGGGCAGCTCGATCCGGATTTCCTCGCAGGGGACGCGCTTCAGGATGGCCTTGAAGGCGTCCGCGTCATCGGGGGTGACCAGGCAGATGGTCTTGCCTTCCTTGCCGGCGCGGCCGGTGCGGCCGGAGCGGTGGATGTAGGCTTCGACCACGTTGGGCACGGCGTAGTGGAAGACGTGGGTGAGGCCTTCGATGTCGAGGCCGCGGGCGGCGACGTCGGTGGCGATCAGGTAGTTGAGCTCGCCACTGCGGAACCGTTCCAGCATGCGGTTGCGGGCGTTCTGGGACATGTTGCCGTTGAGGAAGCCGAACTCGAAGCCCATCAGGCGCTCGAGCTTCTGGGCCAGGCGCTTGGTCTCATGCTTCATGCGGGTGAAGATGATGGCGCGCTCGGGCGACTCCGTGCGGATCAGCGTGGTGAGGGCGTCGAGCCGGCGGTCGGTCTTCACCCGGACGAAGTGGTGGCTGATCTCGCTGGGCGTGACGTCCTGCTGGACCAGGCCGACGACGGCGGGATCCTTGAGGTGCTGGTGGGCGATCGCCTTGATGGCCTCGGGCATGGTCGCGGACAGGATCAGCGTCTGCTTGCGCGACGTCAGCTTCGCCAGCAGGAAATCGATGTCGCGGCGGAACCCCATGTCGAGCATCTCGTCGGCTTCGTCGAGCACCAGGAGGTGCGCGCGGCTCAGATCGAGGCTCTGGCGGTTGATCAGGTCCTTCAAGCGTCCCGGGGTCCCGATGACGATGTCGACGCCTTCCGTGAGCGCCTTCTCCTGGGGACCGAGTCCCACTCCGCCGTAGACGGCGAGCATGCGCAGGGGGCTGCTGCCGCTCACCGAGGCGAGGGCGTCCCGGACCTGGATCGCCAGCTCGCGGGTCGGAAGCACGACGAGCACTTGCGGCTTCGACTTCGGCTTGAGCATCGAGAGGATCGGCAGGCCGAAGGCCAGGGTCTTGCCCGAGCCGGTCTTGGCCTGGAGGATGGCGTCACGGCCTTCCAGGACGATGGGGATGGCGTGCTCTTGGATGGGAGTCGGGGTCTTGAAGCCCAGGGCGGCGAGCCCCTGCTTCACGGCGGGGGACAGGTTGAATTGATTGAACTCGGGTTGCAAAGGAATCCTTCCAAACGGAAGGGTCTACGCAGGGGCGAGCGTCTAACGAAACCCTGCCCTGGCGCCGCGAGGCGGTGCCAGTGGCTTTAATACGGCGGGTTTGGGTAGATGCTCGAAAGCGTAGACCCTACCTTAAACAAAAAATGATGCGGAATTGGACCGCTTAATCCTCTATGGTATCAGCCGCGGCCCGCGGAGTAAAGCGGGTCCGGCGTTAGCGCCCGCGGATCCGGGGCCGGATCCGGAAGGGTGAACCCGAAGCAAGAGCCTCTCCCGGGCTCGCTAACCACGTCGATCGTTCCCCCGTGCGCCTCGACCAACGCCTTGGCGATCGAGAGGCCGAGACCCGTCCCGCCGTACGATCGGGTCGTGGAGGGATCCACCTGAAAGAACTTCTCGAAGAGCCGGGGGCAGAGCGCCGGGGGAATGCCGATCCCGGAGTCCTCCACCTCGACCCGGAAGGCCCCGGGCGCGCGGCGCACCCGGATGACCACCCGACCCTCGGCGGGGGTGAACTTCAGCGCGTTGCCGACCAAGTTCAGCAGGACCTGTTCGATGCGCCGCGGGTCCATGCGCGCCTCGCAGGGGGCGTCCGGAAGCTCCAGCTCCAGGCTCACTCCCTTGGCCATCGCCTGCGGGACGAGGCTCTTGGCCACCTCGGCGATCGCCTCCCGGAGATCGGCCTCCTGCAGATCCAGGCTGAACCCTCCAGCCTCCAGACGCGCGAAGTCCAGCAGGTCGTCGACCAGGCGCAGGAGGCGCTGAGAGCCTTGCTGAATTTCCCGGACGAACTCCAGCTGTTCGGGCGAGACGGGGCCGCCCATCCCTTCCTCCAGGAACTCGGAGTAGCCCATGATGGAGGCCAGGGGCGTGCGGAGCTCGTGGGAGGCCGCGTTGAGGAAGTCCCCCTTGAGGCGATCCAGCTCCTGGAGGTGCTGGTTGGCGAGCGAGAGCTCGGCGTTGCGCCGGGAAAGATGCTCGAAGAGCTGGGCGTTCTTCAGCCAGACGGCGAGCTGCTGGGCCATGGTCACCAGGAAGAGCCGCTCGGACTCCTCGTAGTCGAAGCCGCCGCGGCGCTTCCCGATGAGCAGGCATCCAATCGACTCTCCCTGGACCAGCAGCGGCAGGCAGAGGCCGTCCGACAAACCCGGCAGCGCGCCCGGGGGGACGGCGATCGCCTGCTTCAGCGTCACCGCGCGGTACACGATCGGATGGTCGCAGGTCAACTCGGAGGGAAGGTTCCCGGCGCCGCCCCAGCTCGCGGCCAGGGTCAGCTCGCCGCGCTCCTCGCGCAGGTAGGTGGCGAGGACCTCCGGATCCAGCAACTCGCCGATCTTTCTCGCGAAGAGC
The DNA here is from genome assembly GCA_036676495.1 of Candidatus Sericytochromatia bacterium. Taxonomy (GTDB): domain Bacteria; phylum Cyanobacteriota; class Sericytochromatia; order S15B-MN24; family UBA4093; genus UBA4093. The sequence goes on along the minus strand of JAKFCT010000028.1, from coordinate 165,049 downwards.
CCCAAGAGCCGCCCCGGATCCCGCTCGTCTTGCGCTTCCTTGCCGAAGTCCGCGGCGACCTTCTGAGCCAGGACCGGAGAGCGGGCGAAGAGCCGGTCGATACTCGCCTGGATTCGCTGGTAAAGGGGGGCGAAGATCACGGTGAGCGTCAGGATGACCAGGAGGTTGGAGGCCTGGGAATGAAGACCCAGATAGGCGCGCGTGCCTTCGAGCAGCAGGAAGTAAAGCGCACCCAAGGCGGCGGTCACGGCCGCGTAGGTCAGGGTCTTCTTGACGGCCTGCGTGATCCCGAAGAGCTGGTGGCGCAGGACCGCGTAGGCCACCGAGAGCGGGAAGATCAGGAAGCACGCGTAGGCCATGGTGAGCGTCGCGATGGAGATGGTCGCGAGCTCGTGGCGCAGGACCGGGATGAGGAAGAGCAGCATGCTCGGGAGGTAGGCGATCACCAGGCCCAGGAGCACGATGCGCGCCTGGCTGCGGGCCTGCGGATCGGGGCTGCGGAAGCTGCTGATCAGCACCCGGACGAAGGACGCGGCGAAGCCGAGAGCGGTCCAGACGGCCCAGACGGGCAGGAGGTTGGGGCTCCACGCGGTCGGGTCCAGCACGTAGTTGAGCGCGTTATAGGTGGCGACGTGCAGGGTGGCCATGGCTGCGGCCGGCAGGTAGGCGAGCAAAGGCAGCCAAGGATGGCGTCGGACGAGGCCCAGCCGGGACGGGAAGACCATGGCGAAGTGAAGGCTGGTCGCTCCCAGGAACCAGCCGCCCGCCACGTAGGCCGGAGTGAACCAATGCGCCATGGTGAAGTCCACTCCGAGCACCTGGAAGAAGAGTCCCACGGCGATGGTCACCAGGAGGTGAGCCTGCGCGGCCGGATGCGTGGGCCGCAACCAGAAGGCCCAGGCTCCCACGAGCAGGTGCAGTAACCCGTTGAGAAGCGTGGGAAGGAAGGCCCTGACGAAGTCCCAGCCTTCCAGGACCTGGGTCTTCACCGTCACGCTCAGGCGCTGGTCCTGGCGCTGGATCTCGTAGGTGATGGGCGTGCCCGCCGGAAGCTGCTTGACGATCCGCTTGAGGTCGGAGCTGACCCGCAGCGCTTCTCCGTTCGCGGACAGCAAGCGGTCATAGGACGTGAGGCCCGCTCGGGGGCCGTTCCATTGCAGGGAGTTCTGGGGAGAGACGGAGAGGCTTTGCTCGAAGCGGAAGCCGGCGAAGGGTTGGCCGATCTCTCGGACCACGCTGTAGGTCACCAGTAGCCAGACGCCGATGGCCATGAGGGCCATGGCCTTGAGGAGGACCGTTCGCAGCGTCGCAAGTCGTGTCATGGGCGGGGATGCAACCTCATCCTGCCAGGGTCGGAAGGGGTCGAAGGGAGTGTCGGACCCGGAAGTCACTTCCGGGTCCGACGAAGGGGTTATGGAGTGCCCGCGGTGGCGGTTTCCTTGCGCTGGCTCGTTTCAAGGGCCTGCGTCAGGTCGCTCATGAGGTCGTCCACGTTCTCCACTCCGACGGAGAGGCGAATCAGGCTGTCGGTGATGCCGTAGCGCTGCTGGACGTCGACCGGGATGTCGCTGTGGGTCATGGTGGAAGGGTGCTCGACCAGGCTCTCGGTGCCTCCGAGGCTGACCGCGAGCTTGCAGAGCTTGACCGCGTTGAGGAAGCGGAAGGCCTCGGCCTTGCCACCCTTGATCTCGAAGGAGATGAGGGCGCCCGAGCCGGTGCACTGGGACTTGAAGATGGCGTACTGGCGCGACTCGGGATCCAGCAAGGTCGGGTAGAAGACGCGCTCGACCAGCGGATGCGCGGCGAGACGTTCGGCGATGCGCTGGGCGTTCGCCATCTGCGCCTCCATGCGGATCTTGAGGGTCTCTAGCGAGCGCAGCAGCAGCCAGCAGGTGAACGGATCCGGCATGGAGCCCATGATGGTGCGGTAGACCCCGATGGCCTCCATGACCTCCTTGCGTCCCGAGACGGCTCCGGCGATGACGTCGCTGTGCCCGCCCAGGTACTTGGTGGCGGAGTAGAGGACGACGTCGGCGCCCAGGGCGAGGGGCTTCTGGAAGACGGGGCCGAGGAAGGTGTTGTCGACGAAGGTGAGGACGTGGCGATCGCCGTACGTGAGCTTGCGGCCGATCCGCGCGATGCCGGCGATGTCGATCAGGCGGTTGGTGGGGTTGGCGGGGGATTCGAGGTAGATCACCGAGAGGCGATCGCCGATCTCCCGCGCCATGGCCTCCAACTCGTCCAGCGGCAGATCCGCCGGGAAGGACCGGGTCTCGATGCCGAACTTGGGGAGGATCTTCTCGAAGAGGAACTCCGTGCCGCCGTAGACCGGCATGCTGTAGAGCAGCACGTCGCCGGGCTTGGTGTGGGCCATGACCGAGGTCGTGATGGCCGCCATGCCGCTCGCGAACGACAGCGCCATCTCGGCCTCGTCCCAGACCGCCAGGCGCTCTTCGAGGATCTGCAGGCCCGGGTTGTTGAGCCGGGAGTAGATGAGCCCCATGGTCTGGTCGTGCTCACGCTGCTCCAGGCCGTAGGCCCATTTGAAGTATTGCTCGCCCTCCTCGGCGCTCCGGAAGACGAAGGTCGAGGTCATGAAGATGGGGGGCTTCGCCGCGCCTTCCGAGAGGAAGGGGTCGTAGCCATGGCTCATCATGAGGGTTTCGGGGGAAAAGTCGGGCTTCTGGGTCGTCATCGCGATCTCCCTTTTTCGCTGCATGCCTCGTTGCATGCTCTCCCTCAAGCTAACAGGAAGGATCGCTTCTCGTCCAGCCTCCTCCTCTTTGAGCTACCTCAGTGACGGAGCGGTTTCTGGCCCTTAACGTGGTTAACGATCCCCCGCGTCTTTTGAGGAGGCCTCATGTCCCGAAACGTCGAACTGGATGTCCGCCACTACCATGCCGAGGGGCGCGAACCCTTCGCGGACATCATGGCCGCCATCAGCGGCCTGGAGAGCGGAGACAGCCTGGTGCTGCGCAATACCTTCGAGCCGGTGCCGCTTTACGGCGTGCTCGCCGGCCGCGGCTTCTCCCATGCGGTGAGGCAGGAGTCGCCGTCCGATTGGTTCATCACCTTCACGAAGTCATAGACCCACGTGGTTTCCACAGGACCGCGAGAGAAACTGTTCATCCTGATGCGGTCAGCTTCACGGCTATCTCTCGCGGCCTTTCGAAACCGCCCCGGGCGCCAACCCTTCCCCTCTCGGGCCCGCGATCCTCAGGATCGCGGGCCCGACTTCTTTTCAGCTTTCCGGGGGGGCAGAGGCGGGGAGGGATGTTAGGATAGGGGAAGCTACCCCGTCCAATGGCTGCACGGGGCGCTTGCGGCTTTTCCCCGATTTTTTCACGAACGCCTGCTAGGCTCGATCAAGCGTCTCCGCTCTCGGCCGGCCGATGGGGTCCTGGCCCACCTCAGGAAGGAAGTCATGCGCGCGCGATGTTCTCTCGCTCTGCTGCTGCTCGTCGCCACCCCGGCGGGAGCGGCGTGGGGCACTCCCCTCACCCAGGAGGAGCTCTCCGCCAAGGCGATCGCCCAGAGCCCGGTCATCAAGGCGATGGATCATGCCATTGAAGCCGCGAAGGCCCGGGCCCTCGTCTCCGGAGCCCGGAACAACCCGAGCCTGGTCGGCCAGCTGCAGCTCTCGCCGACCGCCGATCACAACCAGTTCACCCTCGGGTTCCGCCAGCTGCTGGACTTCCGCGGATTGGCCTCTCAGCGGCGCGCCCAGGCCGAGGAGGACGTGGAAATCCTGGGGCTGCAGCGCGCGCGCCTGACCCAAGAGGTGGGAGCGCAGGCCAAGGAAGCCTACTGGCAGGCGTGGCTGGCCAAGACCGAACTGCAGCGCCTGACGCGCGATCTCGACTGGCAGCGCGACGAGCTGAATCGGACCCGCAAGCGCGTGGAGATGGGCACTGCCTCCCGCCACGAGCTGATCGATGCCGAGCTCGACCTGCTCGAAGCGGAGCTGGCCCAGCGTCACGCCCAGCAACAAGCCAAGGGTCAGCTGGCACGGCTGAATTTCCTGCTGGGGCAAGAGGAAGAGGCGGCGTTCGACTTGGCTCCGCCTAGCTTCGAGGTCGGGCCGTTGGCTCCCTTGTCGGAATGGATCGGCGAGGCCCAGGCGAACCGTCCTGAGCCGCAGCAGGTGGCGATCGCCCGCCGCCGTGAGGTCCGCGGCATCCGCCTGGCGGAGTCCCTGAGGTTCGGGGAAGGCGAGCTGGAGGCGCAGGCCGGAACGGCGTCCAACTCCGATCCGCTGCTTCTCGGCAGCTTCGATCTTCCGTTGCCGGTCTGGAACGGCCACGAGGCCGAGCGCAAGGCGGCCACCGCGGACGCGGCCCGCCTGGACGTGGAGCTGCTCGCCTCGAAGCAAGCGATCTCGCGGGAGGTCCTGGCCGCTTACTACGAGGCGGTCGCGGCCCGTTCTCGCCTCGTGGACGTGACCGAGCGCCTGATCCCGCATGCCGAGCATTTGCTGGAGAAGGCCGACGAGCGCTTCAAGCTCGGTGCCGGCAATCGCGCCGAGCTGCTGGGCGCCCGCCATGCGTTCAGCCAGGCCGAGTCCAACAGGGCGAAGGCTCACCTCGACTACCAGCTCACCCTCCTGCGGCTTCAGACGGCCGCGGGGCGCTAGCGCCTGCCTCTCTAACTAGCGCCTGCGGCTGTCATTTAGCGCCGGCGGCTGACATATAAGGAGTTCCTCATGTTCTGGCGTCACGTGATTCCCCTTGCCCTCGTTTCCAGTGCGCTGACCGGTCTGGCCGGTTGCAGCCACGCACCCGAGCCCGCTCAAGAAACCTCCGAGGAAGCCCCCTCGGGCATCGTCACGCTCCCCGAGGAGGCGCGCGCGCTCGTCAAGCTGGCCACCGCCAGCGTCGAGCTTCGCGACTTCACGACCACCCGAGAGGCCCCCGGCCAAGTCAGCTCCCGCCCCGAGGCCGAGAGCGTCGTCCATGCCCCTCTCAGCGGCCATCTCGTCAAGCTCCACGCCAAGGTCGGAGACCGGGTCGACGCCGGAGCTCCCCTGGCCACCCTTTCGAGCGCCGCTCTGGGCTCGGCCCAATCGGCTTACCTGAAAGCCAAGGGCGAGGCCGATCTCGCCCGCCGCGAGCGCAACCGCCAGCGCGGCCTGCTGGATGCCGATCTCGGCTCCAAGCAGGAGCTCGATACGGCCGAGCAGCGCGACGCGGCGGCCCAGCTCTCGCTGGCTCAGGCCAAGGAGGAGCTGAGGGTTCTGGGCCTTGAGGACGGCGAGATTGCTTCCCTCAAGCGCATCGACCCCAAGGTCGTGCTTCGCGCTCCCATGGCCGGCACCATCGTCGAGCGTCACGCGGCGGTCGGCCAGTACGTCCTTCCGGATTCGACAGAGCCCCTGTTCGAGCTGCTCGACTTGCGTCTCGTGCGGGTCCAGGCCAATCTCCCCGAGCGGGATTTCCTCGCCCTCACCCGGGGCGTGGTGGCCAAGGTCACGCTGTCGGCCCTTCCCGGGCGTCCGTTCACGGGCAAGGTCGTCGGCTTCTCGCCCACCGTCGAGGCTTCCAGCCGCACGGGGCAGGTCCTGATCGACCTTCCCAATCCGGACGGGAAGTTCCGGCCCGGCATGTCCGTGACGGTCTCCCTGGGGCTCAGCCGCCCCGGCGTCGCCACGGTTCCCACGGCCGCCCTCCAGCGCGAGGGAGACCGGGCCTTCATCTACGTGCCCCGGGAGCAGGGCCAGTACGAGGAAGTCGTCGTGCGCTCGGGCGAGAGCAACTCCGAATTCGTCGAGCTGCTCGCCGGTCCCCAGCCGGGGACGCCCATCGTGACCCAGGGCAGCTTCGACCTGCGCTCGCAGGCCCGTAAGGCCCAGTTCGGAGGCGAGTAGCATGATCGACAAGCTTCTACGCTTCGGGCTGTCGCAACGCCTCCTGGTCATCGTTCTCAGCCTGCTCATCGGCGGCTGGGGAGCCTGGGCCTTCACCTCGCTACCCATCGACGCCCTGCCGGACGTCACCAACGTCCAGGTCCAGGTGCTCACCGAAGCCGACGGCATGGCCCCGGTGGAGGTCGAGCGTCTGGTGACCTACCCCATCGAGATGGAGATGAGCGGCCTGCCGAAAGTGCAAGAAGTCCGCTCCAGCTCCAAGTTCGGCCTCTCGGTCATCACGGTGGTCTTCCACGACGACGTGAGCATCTATCTCGCCCGTCAACTGGTCGGCGAGCGCCTCTCGAACGTCGCGAGCGAGATGCCCGAGGGCGTGAAGCCCGCGATGGGGCCCATCGCCACGGGCATGGGCGAGATCTTCCAGTACACCGTCGAGGGGCCCCTTTCGCTTGCCGAGCGTCGGAGCCTCCAGGACTGGATCGTCCGTCCTTTCCTGCGCTCGGTCCCCGGTGTCACCGAGGTCAACAGCCTGGGCGGAGAGCTCAAGCAGCTTCAGGTCGAGGTGCTTCCGGATCGTCTCACGGCCTACAGCTTGACCCTGCATGACGTGATGACGGCCGTCGCCCGCAGCAATGCGAACGCGGCCGGCAACTACCTGAATCACGGGGACGAACAGTACCTGATCCGCGGCCTGGGGCTCGCCGCGACTCCCGAGGAGCTGGAGGCCAGCGTCGTCGCCATGCGGCAAGGCAAGCCCATCTATCTCCGGGACGTGGCCCAGGTCGTCATGGGAGCAGCTCCGCGCCAGGGCGCGGCCACCCGCAACGGCACCGAGACCGTGATCGGCATCGTCATGAAGCTCAAGGGCGAGAACACCCGCGAGGTCATCGACCGGGTCAAGGACCGCATGGCGGAAGCCGGCAAGGCCCTTCCCGACGGCGTCAAGCTCGTGCCCTTCTACGACCAGAACGAGCTCATCTCGAAGGCCGTGGGCTCCGTCGAGAAATCCCTGATCGAGGGCGGCGTCCTGGTCGTCGCGGTGCTGCTCTTCTTCCTCTGGAACCTGCGCTCCAGCCTCATCGTGGCGCTGACCATCCCCCTGGCGATGCTCTTCGCCTTCGGGATGATGAAGCTCTTCAACCTGCCGGGCAACCTCATGAGCCTCGGAGGCCTGGCGATCGGCCTGGGCATGATGGTGGACGCCAGCATCGTCATGGTCGAGAACATCTTCCGCCACCTCTCCGAGGATCACGGAAAGCATCCCACCCTCCAGACGATCTTCCATGCGGCGACGGAAGTGGGCCGTCCGGTGGTCTTCGCGATCGCCATCATCATCGTGGTCTTCCTTCCCCTCTTCACCCTTCAGGGCATGGAAGGGAAGATGTTCAGCCCGATGGCCTTCACCATCTCCTTCGCCATGCTGGGCTCGCTGGTCCTGGCGCTGACCCTGGTGCCGGTCTTGTCGTCCTTCTGGCTCAAGGGCCAGCTGGTCGAGAAAGAGAATCCGCTGCTGGTCCTGCTTCGCCGGGGGTATTCCCGGGCCCTGAACTGGTCGCTCGACCATGGCAAGGCGATCTTCGCCGGCGCCGTCGTGGCCCTGGTCGCCGCGCTGGCACTGGTGCCGCGCCTGGGCTCCGAGTTCCTTCCCAAGATGGATGAGGGGTCGATCGTCATCTCGGCCTCGCGCCTCGCGAGCGTTTCGCTTGAAAAAGCCAACGAGCAGGCCAACGCGGTCGAGAAAATCCTGCTGGGGTTCCCGGAGGTCGTGTCGGTCGTCTCCCGGACGGGCCGCGCCGAGGTGGCCTCCGACCCCATGGACGTGAGCATGTCGGACATCTTCATCAAGCTCAAGCCGCATGAGCAATGGACCACGGCCAAGACCAAGGACGAGCTCGTGGAGAAGATGGAGGAGGCGACCAGCCACGTGCCGGGCATCGGCCTGGCGTTCGGCGAGCCCATCGCCGTCCGCGTGGACGAGCTGATCTCCGGCGTGAAGAGCCAGGTGGCGCTCAAGATCTTCGGAGACGACCTGGACGTGCTGGCCGAGAAGGCCGCCGCCGCTCAGGCCATCCTCCAGGAGATCCCCGGGGCGATCGACGTGAAGGCCGAGCAATCCGCCGGCCTCGCGATGGTCCAGGTCGCGTACGACCGGGCGGCCATGGCGCGCTACGGCCTCTCCTCGGATGATCTCGGCGAGGTCATCGGGGCGGCCATCGGCGGCCAGGTGGTCACCCATATCCAGGAGGGCCAGCGCCGCATCGGCGTGGCCGTCCGCCTTCCCGCGACCTACCGGGACGATCCCCTCAAGATCGGGGCGGTTCGGGTCCCGACTCCCTCGGGCTACCAGGTTCCCCTGTCCCAGGTGGCCCGGATCGCCGTGGAGAGCGGGCCGGCGGTCGTGAGCCGCGAGAACGGCCAGCGCCGGATCGTCATCGAGTCCAACGTGCACGGCCGGGACATCGGCTCCTTCGTGGCGGACGCGCGCAAGCGCATCGACGCGGAGATCGAGCTTCCCGCCGGCTACTGGACCACCTGGGGCGGCCAGTTCGAGAGCCAGCAGCGAGCCATGGGAACCCTCTCCGTGGTGGTCCCGGTGGTCATCGGCCTGATCTTCCTGCTGCTCTTCGGGACCTTCGGGTCGGTGCCCCATGCGGCGCTGATCATCCTGAACATCCCGTTCGCCCTGATCGGCGGCATCGCGGCCCTGTTCCTCTCGGGTCAGCACCTGAGCGTAAGCGCCTCGGTCGGCTTCATCGCCCTCTTCGGGGTCGCAGTGCAGAACGGCGTCATCCTGGTCAGCACGCTCAACAAGCTGGTGGCCGAAGGGATGCCCATCGACCTGGCGGTCCGGGAAGGCTGTCTCATCCGTCTGCGTCCCGTCCTGATGACGGCGATGGTGGCCAGCCTGGGCCTCATGCCGCTGGCGCTCTCGACGGGCATCGGCTCCGAGATCCAACGGCCGCTGGCGTGGGTCGTCATCGGCGGGTTGTTCTCGTCGACCGCGCTGACGCTCTTCCTGCTGCCGGTTCTATATCGCGCCCTGGGCCGCCGCCAGAAGCCGGCGATCGCCCAGCCTGAGGAGGTCCTGGTATGAAGTTGGTGACGGTGATCTTTCCGGTTTCGCGCCGGGAGAAGGTGGTTCGCGCCCTGGCGGATCACCCGGTTCCGGGGCTGAGCCTCAGCCGGGTCGAGGGCTTCGGCAGGGAGTCCGGCCCCCTCGGGCTGATCGAGCGCTGCCGGGTGGAGCTGATCCTCCCCGACGCGCAGCTCGATCCCGTGCTCGACCTGCTGGAGTCGATCCTGACGACCGGTCATCCCGAGGACGGAGTGGTCTTCTGGCAAAGCCTGGAAGGCTACCGACACTTCTAGAGCGAAAAACGTTGCTACAGGTCAGCGAGCTTTGACTTTAAGGCCCTGTTCATGCCTTTCACGGCAAACGCTCGCTGCCTTACGCAACAGCCGCGGGCGCTAAGACGAATCGCCGGCCCCCGAGGGGGCCGGCGATTTCCTTCAAGAAAAGAGCTGGGTGAGAAGCGCCTTCGCCCTGTCGAGAAGCTTCGATACGGGCGAGAGCGACTCCTTGGCGGGATAGACCTGGCCGAAGAGGACGGGGTGGATGGGATCGGTCCGCTCGGGGTAGCGCTCGTAAAAGAACATCATCAGGTCCTGGTCGCGCGGCGTCGCAAGATCCAGCACCGTGGCGTGCGTGAAGGAGTCTTGCGGACTCACCCATTCCATCCGGTTGGAGAGGGCTTTGCCATCCAAGGAGGCCGAGCCGTCCCCGGAGATGTGGAGCCCCGACCTGGGGATCGCCTCGTCTTTTCCGTAGGGGTGAAGCGCATGGCTGCTTCGTTCGACGAGGACGACGGGCCGTCCTTGCTCGTCCTTCGATAGATCCGCCCAGGGAGTCATGGTCGCCCCGTAATGCCAGGAGGTGTAGAGGTACGCGGGCTCGAGCTTGCCGTTCTTGCCGGGTTTGAGGTAGACGGCCATGGTGCTCGAATCGGTCGCGTGGTAATTCGTGAACTTGTTGTCCACGTAGTAGTGGCTGTAGGTGAGGACGGTGAACTCGCCCTTCTGGGCGACGGAGACGCTGCCGTGAAGGGGTTGCTTGCCCCCGATGATCCCGTGGCGATAGGCCGCGGCATCCGTCTTGGTCTTGCCGTCCCGGTCGAAGTCCGGCAGGATCGGGAAGGAGTCCTCATTGGCCGCGAAGACCATGTGAGGCAGGTAGGCGTAAGGGTCGAACTTGCCCTGGGGATCGTCGGGGTTGCGGATCGCCGGGGTTTGCCAGACCTTACCGGCTTTCTGGAGGCCGGTGAAGGGCTGATTCGTCTCGGCGGCGGATTCCTGGCGGAGTTGCCGGATGCCGCGCTTGCCTCCGTCGGACTTTCGCGCCAGCATCTGCCCCGGGGCGATGTCGGCACGCTTGCTCTGGCGCTTCGACTCGGCCTGGTCCCGCTCCTGCTGGGAGACGGGGGGATTCTCCACGCGGTACGCCAGTTCGTCCGCCACGCGAACTTCCACCTGGATCGGGGGCTTCGATTGGGGCGGGATGCTCGAGAGATCCATCGGGGCCTTCCTCGTCACATGCAAGCGGGCATGGTTTTCCGGCAACGGTGCGCGGAAAACCTCGCGCGGGGCCGCGCGGCCCGCTCATCCGATTATCGTGAGGAAGACCCTTCGACTTTCGCGTCCCCGGACGTCATGCCGGGAACGCGCAAGGCTTCGGGAAGCTGCTCGAAATTCGGGACGCACCACCGTGCCCCGTGCGCCAGCAGGGTCTCGGGCGGCTCGCTGCTGGCGATCCCGAGGCAAGGCGATCCGGCCGCCGTGGCGGCGCGGACTCCGGCGACGGCATCCTCGACCACCAGGCAATCACCGGGAGGGGCTCCGGCCAGCATGGCGGCCGCCAGGTAAGGCTCTGGATGGGGCTTGCCGCGGCGGACGAGATCGGCGGTCACCATGCCGTCGAAGCACTCCTCCAAGCCAACGCGCCGCAAGACCACCTGAGCCACCGCTTCCGTGGCGCTGGTGGTCAGGATGCGCCTGACCCCGAGCGCGCCGAGGGCATCGAGGTAGGGCTGGATTCCCGGAACGGTCGGAAGGACCGCTTCCGTCAACTGCTCTTGGTAGCGCGCTTCGCAGACTGCGGCCAGGTCCTCCGCTTCGGGGCCGGGGAGGCCGAAGAGTTCCCGCACGATGTCCACTCCCCGTCGGCCATAGAAGCTCCGAATCCGATCTTCGGAGGGCGTGATGCCCTGCTCACGGACGAACGCCATCCAGACCTGCCGGAGCAGGGGGATGGTTTCGACGATCACTCCGTCCAAGTCGAAGAGTACCGCGCGAAACGGGTAGCTTGGAACGGACATCCCGCTTCCTCCTTCGCATCGAGCGTCCCTGTTTTCGCCTGAGCTGATTGGCGCAGGGGCCTAGCTTTTCATTCCCGGGAAACGGGTTTTCCTGTGAGGTTTTGCGAAAGTTCGAAAAATAATCCACAAGGACCGATAAATTGTCCTATCGCCGAGAGGTCAGGGAGCGGGCCGTGGGCATGGCGGGAGGATCCGAGCGGGAGCTACAATGGCTCCCGTCCCTCGCTGCCGCTGATGGCTCCCAAGGAGGCTGCATGTCCCTTTACCGCCTGATTCACGATCGCCTCACCTCGGCTCCCGACGCGCCGATTCTGGAGATCCCGGGAGGCCCCCTGCTTACCGGCGCCCAGGTGCTGGATCGCACGTCGCGGTACGCGGGTTTCTTGAGCGGGCTCGGGGTTCGGCAGGGGGATCGCGTGGCGGTCCAGGTGGACAAGTCTCCCGAGGCGCTCATGGTGTACCTGGCTTGCCTGCGTGCGGGCTTCGTCTTCATGCCCATGAATGCCGCCTATCAGGACGACGAGGTCGACTTCCTGCTGGGAGACGCCGAACCGGCCGCCTTCATTCACCGCCCGGAAACCGAGGCGACGAGCCGCGCGATCGCCCAGCGCCGAGGCGTGAGGCATGTCTACAGCCTCGGCGAGGAGGGGCAGGGGTCGTTCTGCCGGGAGGCAGAGACGGCGGCGGCGGCCGGGATCGCGGAGTGCCGGGAGCACGATCTGGCGGCCATGCTCTACACCTCGGGAACGACGGGCAAGCCCAAGGGTGCCATGCTGACGCATCGCAACCTGGCGACCAATGCGCTCGCCCTGGTGGAGGCCTGGCGCTTCACCGCTGACGACGTCCTGCTGCATGCCTTGCCCATCTTCCATACGCACGGCCTCTTCGTGGCCTCGCATTGCGCCCTGCTCTCCGGGGCGCGCATGCTCTGGTTGCCTCGCTTCGAGCGAGAGCGGGTCATGGCCCTCTTGCCCGAGGCGACGGTCTTCATGGGGGTGCCCACCTACTACACGCGCCTGCTGGCCGGAGCGGATTTCGGACGCGAGGCGTGTCGCCGCATTCGCCTGTTCGTCTCGGGGTCGGCTCCGCTGCTGGCCGAGACGCACCGGGAGTTCGAGGCCCGGACGGGCCACGTCATCCTGGAGCGCTACGGGATGACCGAGACTGGGATGAACACGGGGAACCCCTACGAGGGCCCGCGCGTGCCGGGTTCGGTCGGAAGGCCGTTTGCGGGCGTCGAGGTCCGGGTGGTCGGCGAGGATGGGGCGGCCTTGCCGCAAGGGGAGGTCGGCGAGATCCAGGTCAAGGGCCCGAACGTCATGGCGGGCTACTGGCGCCTTCCAGAGAAGACGGCGGCGGAGTTCACGTCGGACGGCTTCTTCAAGACCGGGGACGTCGGCCGGCTGGACGCGCGCGGCTACCTCTCCATCGTGGGACGGGCCAAGGACATGATCATCTCGGGAGGCTTCAACGTCTATCCCAAGGAGATCGAGGCCCTGATCGACGATCTGCCTGGGGTGGTGGAGAGCGCCGTGGTGGGCGTGCCGCATCCGGACTTCGGGGAGGTGGGCGTGGCGATCGTCAAGGCGGACGGCTCGCTGCAGGAGGCCGAGATCCTGGCGGCGCTCAAGGCGCGGCTGGCCAACTACAAGGTTCCCAAGCGCGTCTTCTTCGCGGACGAGCTGCCTCGCAACGCCATGGGCAAGATCCAGAAGAATTTGCTCAGGGATCAGCATCAACGGCTCTACAACCCCCTCCCTTTACAAAGCTTTATGTGATATCCTGCTGATCAGGCGTCTTGATGAAGGGCGGATGCACCGCATGGGGATGCCGGGTCGGACGCTGAGGGTTTGCTCGGCCGCGTCGGCTCGCCGAGCGAAGGAGGAAGGATGAGACGGGGGATCGCCGTAGGCGTTGGCTTTGTCCTTGGAGCGCTTTTGGGAGCGGGCATGGTCTTCGCTCGAGAGGTGGAGCGGGGCCGGCGGCGCCGACGCGTGGCCCGGATCCAGGCGAGCCGGGCGACGTGGGAGCAGCGGGTCGTGAGCGGCCGCATGGCTTCCCGTTCGCGGCACCTCCGCAACCGCATGCGCGGCCGGATCGCCGAGGCTCAGGCGGCGCTGCGCGACGAGGCGGTCTCCGACGAGGTCTTGATCGAGCGGATTCGCTCGCAGATCGGCCATTGCAGTGATCATCCCCGAAACATCCTGGTGACGGTGCAGGATGGCATGGTGACCGTGGCGGGGCCGATCCTGGCACGGGAGGTGGACGCCGTGATCCGTTGCGTGCAAGGCGTGCGCGGCGTACGAGGCGTGACCAACTGCCTGGAGGTGTACCGGCACCCTGGAAGCCTTCCCGTCTTCCAGGGTTAGCGCCCAACACAGGGCGTTCGCCCCCGCTGTTGGGTCTGCTGAAACAGGCTCAGGTGCCGCTATCTAGCGGCACCTGAGCCTGTTTCGATGCGACCGGGCGGGCGCCCGGTCCTGCCGAGGAGGTTGCGGCGCGCGGTTACGCGCGTTCGAGCTCCAGGTTGCGGCGCTCCCGGCGGGCCACTCCGGTTTCGTAGGCGGCCTGGATGACGGCTTCGGCAACCGCGGGGGCGACCTTCCGGTTGAAGACGCTCGGGATGATGTAGTCGTCGCGGAGCTCATGCTCGGGGATGATGTCGGCGATCGCCCGGGCGGCCGCCAGCTTCATGGCCTCGTTGATCTCGGTGGCTCGGCAATCGAGCGCGCCGCGGAAGATCCCGGGGAAGCAGAGCACGTTGTTGATCTGGTTGGCGTAGTCCGAGCGTCCGGTGGCGACGATGCGCGCGAAGGCATGGGCGTCCTCGGGGTGAATCTCCGGGTCGGGGTTGGCCATCGCGAAGACGATGGCTCCCGGTCGCATGCCGGCGAGGAACTCGGGCTGGATGGTGCCGGGCCCTGAGACGCCGACCAGGACGTCCGCCCCCAGGAGGGCTTCGCGCTGGCCGCCCTGGCGCCGCTCGGGGTTGGAGTTCTCGGCGAGCCAGCGCTGGTGAGGGGGGAGCCCCTCGAGCTGGTCGCGGTTGAGGATGCCGTGCCGGTCACAGCCGATCAGGTTCTGGACGCCGGCGTTCATGAGCATCTTGGCGATCGCCGTTCCGGCTGCGCCGATCCCGTTGACCACCACGCGGATCTCGTCGATCTTGCGCCCCGTGAGCTTGAGGGCGTTGAAGAGGGCCGCGAGCACCACCACGGCCGTGCCGTGCTGGTCGTCGTGCATGACCGGGATATCCAGCTCCTGGCGGAGGCGTTCCTCGATCTCGAAGCAGCGGGGCGCCGCGATATCCTCGAGGTTGATGCCGCCGAAGCCGGGGGCGATCGCCTTGATTGCCGCCACGAGCCCGTCGACGTCCCGGCCGTCCAGGCAGAGGGGCCACGCGTCCACGCCCGCGAACTCCTTGAAGAGCATGGCCTTGCCCTCCATGACCGGCAGCGCCGCCTCGGGACCGAGGTCTCCCAGGCCCAGCACCGCCGAGCCGTCGGTGATCACCGCGACCGAGTTGCGCTTGATGGTGAGCGTGTAGGCCTTGCCGGGATCGGTGGCGATGGCCTGGCAAACTCGCGCCACGCCCGGAGTGTAGACGCGGGAGAGGTCGTTGCGCGTCTTGAGGGGCACCCGGTTCTTGATCTCGATTTTGCCGCCCAGGTGCGCGAGGAAGGTCAGATCCGAAACGTGGAGCACCTCCACGCCCGCGAGGCCGTTCAGGGCCTCCACGATCAGGTCGCCATGCCGCTCGTCGCGGCAGTTCACCGTCAGGTCGCGGATCAGGCTTTCCGGCTCGACCTCGACGATATCCACGGCTCCGATATCCCCGCCGGCCTCGCCGATGCGGGTGGCGATCGCCCCGAGCATGCCGGGTCGATTGGAGACACGAAGCCGAATGGTGATGCTGTAACTGGCTGTCGTACAGAGAACCTCGGGAGTCACGGGGCGGTCCTTTCGAAGGGGTGCGGGTTTCGGTCCCGATTATACCTCCAAGTTGGCACTTGGTGCCCATTTCGGCGTTCTACTGATCTTCCGGAGGATGGCCGTCCAGCAATGCGCTACACTGGACGAAGGATGCTCATGGGCCCGAGGAAAAGGCGAGCGGGCTAGGGCTTCGAGGCTCGAAAGCCGAGCATGGATGCGCTTTTCAGGCGCCGGGCGCCGAGGGAGGAAGCATGGAGACGGACAGCGATCAGGGCGTGGGTCGGGGCTTGGAGCAAGCGACCTTGGGGGGCGGGTGCTTCTGGTGCCTGGAGGCGGTCTTTCTCGAACTGAAGGGCGTGACCCGCGTGCAGTCGGGATATGCGGGCGGTCAGGTGCCCGATCCCACCTACGAGCAGGTCTGCACCGGTCGGACGGGCCATGCCGAGGTCGTCCAGGTCGACTTCGACCCGGCCGAGCTTTCTTATGCCGACCTCTTGAAGGTCTTCTTCAGCATCCACGATCCCACCACCCTCAACCGCCAGGGCGCCGATGTGGGAACCCAGTACCGCTCGGTCATCTTCACCCAGTCCCCGAAGCAGGAAGCGACGGCCAGAGAGGTGATCCGCGCCCTCACCGCGGAAGCCCTTTTCGACGCGCCGATCGTCACCCAGGTGGAGCCGCTCGACCGCTTCTACCCCGCCGAGGAGGTCCATCAGGAGTACTTCGCCCGGAACCCCTACCAGCCTTACTGCACGGCCGTCGTGGCCCCCAAGGTCGCGAAGTTCCGCAAGCTCTTCGTCGATCGATTGAAGCGCTAGCGCCCGCGCTAGGCTTGAGAAAGTTTAGCTGTCCTGTAGCAACGACGATCGCTCGGGGGCCGCCGTCGGGCCTTCCTCCGACGCAAGAATGCCGGGACGCGCGGGTACAATACCCTCGGTCGATTCCAGGGCCTGCTCGTCGTTGCAGGCGCTTCGCGTTCCGAAAGGCGATGTCATGGTCGATAGCTTGAAGCCGCTCGGGCGGACGGCTCCGAACCGCTCCCCGAAGTTCCCCGCTGCCAGCAAGCCTCCCGTGGAGGACGCCCCG
Source organism: Candidatus Sericytochromatia bacterium (assembly GCA_036676495.1). Classification (GTDB taxonomy): domain Bacteria; phylum Cyanobacteriota; class Sericytochromatia; order S15B-MN24; family UBA4093; genus UBA4093. The sequence goes on along the minus strand of JAKFCT010000028.1, from coordinate 148,795 downwards.
CAAGCGTCCCCTCGGGGCGATCGCCTGCTCCTGGGAGAAGGCCTCGAACGCAACGTCCCGCCGCGGCGCCCGACCCCCCTCGCTCCGGACGGCAACCTCGACTACTACCAGCAGCGCCACCGCGATTTCCAGGCGCGATACCCTGAAGCCTCCCCGCCCACCTACTACCTGGGCTACGGAGATGTTTACGTGCGCCGCTTCACCGAGGTCTTGAGCCCGGAGCTCTCTCGGGAGGGCCAAGAGTGGATGGTTCGGGCCCGGAAGAACCTGCAAGTGGCCATCGAAACCGAGTTGGCCCGAAATCCCGGCATCGAGCTGAACGATCAGGCCTTCACGGCGTTCGCCTATGCCACGCATAGCCGCGCCTACCTGGATGCGGGGCTGACCAAGCTGCCGATCGACGACCTGATCCGGGTGGCCGTGACCCCCAATCTCAAGGACACGCTCAATCCGACCGGCCTCGCGGTGATCGCCGAGACCGCCGAAGAGGTGGCTCGTGACAAGCTGGCCGTCGCCATGGACGCTCCCTCGGAAACGGCTCAGGAGCTCCTGAACGCCCTCAAGACATCGCCGGACCTCGTGAAGGACGTCGCCAACCTCTTGGCCACGACCGAGAACAAACAGTCGCTGAGGGAGGGGCTGATCACGCTGAAGGCGTGGCCCGGAGAGGCCGCCGAGCGGCTCATGGGCCCTATCTGGGATCTCACCACGGATCGCATGAAAAAAGCGATCGACGCCCTGCGTGACCTTCGGGGCCGCGAGACCGCTCCCGCCTAGTCTTGCCACCTACTCTCGACGCCTAGCCCCGCCCTTTAGCCGCCCCGTCAGCATCAGCCCCAGCATTCGGAAATCCGCCCTCAAGGACCAGAGGGGGTGCCGGAAGGTCGCGGGCCGATTGCGTTCGAAGGCGAAGTGCCCGATCCATGCCAGCCCATAGCCGCTGAGGGGGGCTGCGGGCAGCCAAACCGGCGATGCCACGACTCCCAAGCCCAGGCAGGCCAGCCCGAGCAGGGTTCCTGCGAGGTGGAAGGCGCGGCAAACGGGATTGCGGTGTTGATCCAGGTAATCAGGCCAGAACTCCTCGAAGCTCTCGAAGCGCGGGGACACGGGCACCTCCTTCGGCCGGCGCCGCGGCACGACTCCAGCCTACCCGTAGGCCGGCCTCTCCGCGATGGCCGCCAAGGAGGATTACGCCTCAGGAGAGGCGCTGGCGACTCGGGAGGTGACGTTGGATGCGCGCCACCCGTGAAGCCTGGGCGAAAGTTACGAAAAACCCCTTCCGCACGGCCATAGGTGAGGCAAGGTCGCTTGCTTAGGATAAGGACATGCCCTTTCCTCCGGGAGAATGGCGGGCCCTCATCTTTGAAGCACTCGAATGAACCGCTCGAACGAATCGCTCCCATGACGCGACCGCATGACGCTGGTGAAGGAGTCTCGCATGATGCAGAAGGCGCAAGACCGCGGTTACCCCATCCAGGCACCGGACGGCCGTGAGATCGCTATCCCGGTCCGCTACGATCCCGCGTCGGACCCGTATCCGGGGCCCGGGGATCATGCGGCGATCCGCGCCTACTATGATCGAGAAGGGTACGTCGTGGTCCGCAACGTCCTCCCAGCGGACGCGTGCGACTCCTTGCGCTCCGCCTTCAAGCGGGAGGTGGCGCCCAGCCGGGACTACTTCATGCGGCATGCCTCCTCGCGCCCCGAGCGCCATGTCTTCACCGAGCACGGCTACATGCAGTACCCGATCATGAACCTCCAGGACCTCCCGTCCTCCCGCTACCCTGATTTCCGGCAATTCGGAGTCAACGTCCTGACGCATGCCAACGTCCAGCAGGTCGTCATGGCCCTCTTCGACGGTCCCGGCAAGCTCATGCACACCATGTACTTCGAGGGCAATCAAGCGACCTGGGCGCACCAGGATTCCTACTACATCGATGCCGAGGAGTTCGGCCGGATGGTCGGCATCTGGATCGCCCTGGAGGATATCCTGCCAGGGGCGGGCCGATTCTACGTCTATCCCCGGAGCCACCGCCTGGAGGTACCCTCCAAGCCGCCGAGCGATCCCAACCATCAGGTGTACAAGGACCACGTCGTGCGCATGATCTCCGAGAGCGGCCTGGAGTGCTGGGCGCCCGCCATGCGCAAGGGAGATGCGATCCTATGGTCGGGCAAGACCATCCACGGCAGCCTGCCGACCCTGACCCCGGAGTACTCGCGTAGCGCGGTCACCGCCCATTACATCCCACTGGAGCAAGCGTTCCTCGCGTTGCGCTCGAACGTGCTCCGGCTGCCTAGCCGGGAAGTCAACGGGATGCTGGTGCACACCCACTACGACCTCGATCTTTGGCACAACCGCATGGGGTTCTGGTTGCAAGGGCGTTTTCCGCGACTTTCAGCCCGCGGCCTGTCGTTCTACCATCGCATCCAAGGTTTCGCGCAGCCTGCGAGGCTCCTTCCGAAAAAAAGCTAACCGATGCTATTGAGCGTGCTCTACCTGCTCTTGAGCGCGGTGCTGTCGGGACTGATCGGGCTCGAACGGGAGTGGAGGAACAAGGCGGCGGGATTTCGCACCCATGTGCTGGTGGGCATGGGGACGACCTTGCTGACGCTCTTGTCCGAGCATGGCTTTCCCTCGGGCGACCCGTCTCGGATCGCGGCCCAGGTGGTGACGGGCATCGGCTTCATCGGGGCGGGGGTGATCCTGCACAGGGGCTACCTGGTGCGAGGCCTGACGACCGCATCGACCCTCTGGATGACCATGGCCATCGGCATGGCGGTTGGCGTGGGTTGGATATCGATTGCCCTGATCGCCACCGCCTTTGCGCTGGGCGCTTTGCTCCTGCTCAGTTATATCGCCGATCTGCTTCCCACTCCCGAGCGGCAGCGCGTCTACCTCGACGTCTTCGTGCCTCCCGAGGGAGGGCCGCGGATCCGGGAGTTGCTCGACGAGGCCCGCGGAGTCCTGAGGCGAGGGGAGCGCTCCACGGGAGACCAGGGCCCCGTGCTTCATTTCAGCGTCGTCCTGAGTGGCGTGACCGGCGACGACATCCTCGTCTGGGTCGAGCGGCTCACGGAGGCCGGAGCCTCCCGCGTCACCTGGAACAGTCTCGGCGAAGAGCCGCACTAGCGCCCGCGTTATCCCGTCGCGACAGGGGCGCTTTCCAGGGAAATCACCGGGTCGGCTTGCATGGCCGTCCGGACCGGGGCATTGCGCTCGAATCCCACGGGATCATCCGCGAGCATGGCGAGTCGTTCGAGTTCGCCGCGGACCTCGGCGACCGAGACCTTCCCCAGGTCGCGTTCCGCCATGGCCGCAGAGACCCCGAGCGCCGTTCCCAGGGTCGCGTTGTACTGCACCAGGCGGCAGAGAGAGTGGGCAAACGGGGTGTAACCTCCCGCTCGGCTGGCGATCCCCAGATTGATCACGTTCGAGGCGAGCCCGGAGGCCATGAGGATCGGGGCGGTGAGCGGGCCGGGAAGCTTGGGGGCATGGAAGCCCCGGAAATCCGGGTAGTAGCAGAAGCTTCCGACGCGGTCGGTCCCGATGCGGTCGGGGGCGTCGGCTCGGGCGATCGCCTCCAGCGTGAGCCGGCGCCGGACCGTCAGGGCATGCCGGGTCTGACGCACGTAGACCCCCCACGGCAATTCGACCCTGGCATCGGTCCAGCCGAGCTCCGACTGCAAGAACCGCTCGAAGCGCCGGGCCTCTTCCTTGAACACGGCATCCGCCCCCTCCCGCGAGAGGCGCAGGAGCGTGTCCGTATCCTCGCTGAAGTACATCAGGCCATTCCAGGAGGTGGTGTCCGGAGCGATGACCGCCACATTGAACCCATCCGCCTCGAAGCGATAAGGCGTCGTGATCCCCTGCGCTTCCCGCCAGCGCTGGTAGGCCAAACCCAGGTGAGGCGGCCCGACGAGCACGTAGTCGATGCCGTGATCGAGCTCCAGGAAGCGCCGTTCGCCGAAGACCTGCATCCGCAGCGCCTCCAACTCAGGGACCTCGGCCAGCTGACGGCAGGTTTCCACGATGCGTTCGGGGCTCACGCCCTTCACGATCGGCAGCGGGCTGATCCCCAGCATCTTGGGGATGCCATATTCGTGGAAGCCGAAGGTGAAGCGGACTCCTGCCGCTTCCGCGAGGTCCCCGTCCGGCGTGGCGTCGAGGAAGTGGCGGGCACCGAGTGCTTCGCCGTTGGCAAGGACGAGGGCGCGAAGGCGATCGCCTTCCAAAACGACACCTTGCCAGTCCGAACGGATCACGGTGACGCCTGATGCGTCGAGCATCTCTCCCAGGGCGCGAGCTCCGGTGTCGGGCTCCAGGGCGACCAGCTTCACGTCGGCGCGGGCGAGGAATTGCCCGAAGAGCCCGTCGTGGGGCGACTCGCCGGGGGGGATGAGATGGCGCGAGTCGCGATCGACGAAGCTGAGGCCGTCCTCCGTGAGCAGGCCCCCCAACATGGCCTGGGGCGGGATGACCAGGGCGGTACGCGCGCCCGCTCGGGCGGCGGCAACGGCGGAGAGGCAGGCTTCGGTCTCGTTTCCGACCACGAGCAGGTCGAAGTCAGCGGTCACGTGGGTTCCTTTCGCGAGAAGCGGGCAACTCTCTATACCCCGTTTGGTTCCGGAGTAGGCCGTGCCACGGGGCGGAGTGAGGTCGAGAGCCAGGCGGTTGCCGCGCCCAGCAGGCAAAGCGCGGCCGAGAAGCCGAAGACGGCCCCCAGGCTGAACGTTCCGAGCAGGCCTCCGACGAGCGGGCCTGCGGCGATTCCGAAGGCCGAGGCGGAGCCGATCCAGCCGATGATGGCGACCCGTTCGTCCGCCGCGACGCGGCTGGCCCCCAGGGCGTACGCCACCGCGGGAATGCCTCCGGTGAAGAGGCCCCAGATACCGCACCAGAGGGTGAGGCTGCCGGGACTGGCGCTCATCGCGAGGCCCGCGGCGCTCACGATACCGCCCCCGAAGGCCAGTGCCAGGATCTTGGCGGAGCCGAAGCGATCCGAGAGCCAGCCCAGGAGCAGGGACGAGGCGATGGTTCCGAGCCCGATGACCGAAAGGGCAGCCCCCGCCCACGAGGCCGTCGAGCCGGCGGCGGACGGGTAGCGCTGGACGGCCAGGGGAAGGAGGACCTCGAAGGAGTTCACGGCCAGCTGGGCCACGGCCATGAGGATCATCATGGGGCCGACGAGGGCGATCGCCCGCTGGAAGCGTTCCCGGCCCGTCGTCTTCGGCTTGGGAGCGCTGGCCGCCTTGGCGGGCTCACGGAAGCCGAGCGCGACCAGGAGGGCGCCGAGCAGGCAAAGCGCCGCGACGACTCCGAAGGTGGCTTTGTAGCCGAAGGCATCCTTGGTGATGCCCCCCAGGAAGGGGCCCATGGCGAAGGCGACGCTGCTGACGGTTTGCATGAGGCCGAGCGTTCGGCCGATCTTCTCTTCGGGCACGAGCTTGGACAGGGCTCCCGCGACGATGGCCGAGAGGCCGCCCATGATGCCGTACATGGCGCGGAGCGCCGCCAGTTGCCAGACCGAGCCGACGAAGCCCATGGCCCCGATGATTACCGCGTAGGCGAGCATCGTCCAGAGGATCAGCGGGCGGAGCCCGATGCGCTCGGCATGATGGCTCCAGAACGGCATGAAGATCCCCGAGCAGAGGGGAGTGAGGGCTCCGAGGAAGCCCGACCAGGCCGCCACCTGCCCCGGATCCGTCACGCCGAGCTCGGCGACGTAGAGCGGAAGCAGCGGGAAGACGAAGGAGACTCCGACGAAGGTGACGAACTGCGCCACCATGAGCGTGAGGACGGCTGGGGTCATGGAGCGGGTTGGAGGTGGGACGTCCGGGACTTCGGCTCCCGTTCGGGGAAATCGCAATGAATGGCCTGGAGCACGGAGTCGGTGCGTTCCAGGGTGTCGAAGAGAAAATCGGGGGCGTGAACCTGCAGGGCCTCCTGCGAGAAGCTGCCGGTTGCCACCGCGATGGTCCGGTTGGATAGCACCTTGCCGCAGTCGATGTCATGGGGGGTGTCCCCGATGATGACGACTTCCTTGCCGGCGTACGTGGTGCCGGTGAGCGCCGCGGCCCGGGCGATCGCCACGGCCGGGAGGTCGCGACGGTTGGCCGAGTCGCAGCCGTACGAGCCGAGCCGGAAGTAATCCGCGAGCCCGACGGCCGCAAGTTTCAGCTTTGCTCCCGCGGCGACGTTTCCGGTGAGCAGGCCAAGGGTGACCCGGGTGTCGGCCGCCAGGTGGTCCAGCAGCTCGGGGATACCCGGATGCACGTGCACGGGATGGTCGGCGAGCGCTTCTTCGAGGTAGCCGAGGTATCGCGAGATGGCTTGGTCGACCCCCGCCTCGATCTCATGGGCGGGAAGGCCCGCGGCTCCAAGCAGCTCGTGGCAGAGTAGGCGATCCGTCTTGCCTCCGAAGTCCCAGCCTTCGATGGGGCCGGCCGTGCCGTAGACGTCCTCGAGGCCCCGTCGAAAGGAGCCCTTCCCCGCGCCGCGAAGGGAGAGCAGCGTCCCGTCGATGTCGAATAAGATCAGTCGTTTCATGCCTTTGATTCTACCCGGTTCCTGGCCAGATCTCTATCGCCGGGCAAAGACGAGGGGTTGTCTTGCTGCAACGTTGTCGAGTCCGTTTGGAGCGTCCCTGCTGACCCATCATGTTGAATTGTTGTTGGAGTGTTCGATAGGTGGTGAAGATAAATCGCCAGGTCGGATACCCTGTCAGCGTGACAACGTTACCGGGGCTCAGGGCTTGGCGGCACGCGCTGCGGCGCGTTCGGCGTGCGGATGCGGATCACGTAGGTGACGGTGACTTCACCGCCGGCCGGAACCGAGGGCTTGAAGCGGAGTTCGGAGGCCGAGACGCGTTCGTACGGGTGCGAGTGGCTGAGCACGCTCCAGTCGTTCGGCACGAGCTCCGAGACCTCGACGGTCACGGCTTGCGCTTGCTGGTTTTTCAGGGTGATCGCGTAGCCGATCCGGGCGCCGTCCTCGGTGACCTCGTACTGGGTCTGCTTGCGTTCGGCCGTGACGTCGAAGGCCTCTCCCAGCGGGAGGAGGATGAGCTGTCCCTTGGGGGTATCGGGGATCATGGGTTCGCCGGCGATGGCTTGCTCGCCTTGCCGGTTCGGGGTGTAGACCGTCACTTTGCCGCGCGGCAGGGGCCTGCCGAGGTTGGCGGCCTCCGTGTTGGGAATCGTGAGCCGGATCTGGGCCTTGCGGGGAAGCTCGGGCTCGACGGAGCGATAAAGGTTCACCGCGCTCGTGATCCGATAGCTTCGCGTCACGGGCACTCCCTCCGCCGTGGCCAGGTTTTTGCGGACCTCGCTGTTGCGCTCGAGGGTCGTCCTGTCCGGCAGACGGTACTGGTAGCGGGCGGCGTAAGGTTCTGCGGGGGCCACCTCCGAGTAGGCGCGCGCCCCGCCGTGGTCCAGCGGCATCGGACGGTAGACGTCGCGCCGCACGTCACCCGCAACCAGGGTCACCTGCGCATCCGGGTAGCGCCCGCCCGATTGGTTGCTAAGAGCCGCCCATTGGGTCCAGACCCCGCGCGTCTGCTCGGCATCGGTCCTGAGCGTGTACTCGCTCTCCCATCCCAGCCGGTTGACGACATAGGATGCGGTCGCCGAGCCACTCCAAGGGGACGCCATCCGTACCCGCCATTCCAGGGTGGGTTCGACGGCCAGCTCCGGCAGAGGCGGGAAGACCACGCGGCCGCCGGGATCGGTCGTGAGGCGCTCCCCGATCCGGTAGATCGGCCCCGTTTCGGTCATCAAGAGGGTCGCTTTGATCGAGCCCGTCGCGGTCTCGATCTCGACCGTGCGGTTGTGATAGCGCTCCATGAGCCGTTCCCGGGTTTGCAGATCGTAGCGGAAGCGCCGATCGCTCACCATCCCCGGGATCTGGAGGTAGGCCCCTCTCGGCTCGACCTGGGGAGCCACCGGAGAGAGGCTCACGATCTGCTCGCCGGGCTCCAGCGCGACCTGAGCGGTTTCGTTCACCAGCGCCCAGCCGTCCGCATATAGGGTCAGGGCGTAGGCGGTCGTCGTTGCCTGGCGGAAGGGGAGACCTTCCCAGCGCGCGGGGGTCTGGGCGATCGACATGCCTCCGTTTCCGGGGACATGGCACGAAGCCAGGGCCATGGAGGCCAGCAGCAAGGGCTTCAGCAGCCGGGAACGTCGCGCCGCGTTTCCGATCGTCGCGTCCGCCGTACCTCCTGCCTCGCTCCCGAACGATCGTCTGCGCATCTTGCTCCTCCTCCTGTCGAGTGGACGCGCTCAGTATGGAGGGGGGAGCCTGCCGGGTAAACGCATGCTCCACCGCCACGGATCGCTCGGAGGGCGAGCGCCAGCACTCCGGGGCAGGTCTGGAGAAACGGTTTGTTTGGGTTTCATGCGAGCGAGGGATACGGCATAATAGCGCCAAAGGAGGGGAGATGGCGCGGATGTTCAAGCCCCGGGGCTGGCGGAAGGTGGCGATCGCCTCCTGGCCGAAGCCCCATGATCCCACCACTTACGGCATGCTCGAGCTCGATGCCACGGCGGCCCTGCGCTACCTGGAAGCCCTTCGCGTGCGAACGGGGGTTCCCGTCACCATGCTGGCCCTGGTGATCAAGGCGCTCGCCCATGTCATGGCTCAAGAGCCGGCATCCACCCGCATGCTGAGGTTCGGACGCTGGGTCGAGCGGCCGCACCTGGATCTTTTCGTGCAGGTGGATCGCGGGGGGCAAGACCTCTCGGGCATCAAACTGGAAAACGTGCCCGCGAAGGGCATCCTGGGCCTCGCCAACGAGCTCTCCCAGCGGGCGGGGGCAGTGCGGGCGGAGACGAGCTCGGAGCGCCTGCGCCGGTCGACCTCCGTGACCGATCGCGTGCCGATGGTCTTGATGCCGCTGGCCCTGAAGATCCAGGACCTGCTCGCGCACGACCTCGGCATCGGGATTCCGGCGCTGGGCATCTTCCCGGATCCCTTCGGGGCCGCCATGGTGACCAACGTGGGCAGCCTGGGGCTGGACCTGGCTTTCCCTCCCGTGCCGCCGCTCGCGCGCTGCTCGCTGGTGATGGCGCTCGGCCGCGTGACGGAGAAGCCCTGGGTGGTGGATGGACAGGTCGTCGTACGGCCGATCCTGACGCTGGGCGTGGCCCTCGACCACCGCATGCTGGATGGGGCTCAGGCCAGCCGCCTGGCCCAGGCCTTCACCGCCCTCATGGCGGATCCGGAGCGCGTGTTCGGCCCGGAGGGCAACGGTTGACGGAGGCTTGCGGGCGCGAGCGGTTTAGAAGAAGGAGAGCCGCTGATGCAGGACCCGCAGGTCGGAGTCGAGGTCGAAGACCAGCTGGCTGAACTGCTCGCATAGGGAGCGGTAGAACTGCACGGCGAAAGCGGGATGGCCGTCGAGGTACTCCTTGACGTCCGCAGCCGGGATCCCCAGGAGCGAGACCGGACCGAAGGCGCGCGCGGTGGCGGAGCGCCGGCCGTCTCCGAAGAGGCAGCGCTCGCCGAACATGGCGCCGTTTTCGAGGATGGCGAGCCGCACGTTCTGGCCTGGATGGGTCTCCTTGAGGATCTCGACGGGGCCCTCGAGGATCAGGTAGATCCGGTCGCCCACGGAGCGATCCTCGAAGATGGTCTCGCCGCGCTGAAAGGTCTGGCGCTCTCCGAGGGCGAGCAAGCCCCGCCAGGCGTCCGGGTCGACGGAAGGCGGAAGGCCGATCAGTTGCTGCGTCACAGGGAAGTCTCCTTTACGATGTGCGGGCCACCGGATCTCCTACCCGCCCCCCGCCCGAATCACACCCTCGCGGCGGGATCGGGCGACGCGCCTTGCAGCGGCAGGGTGAACCAGAACGTGGAGCCCTGGCCCTCCTGGCTGCGGACGCCGATCCGGCCTCCGTGGGCCTCGATCAGGGCCTTGGAGATGGGGAGCCCGAGGCCCGCCCCTCCATGGATGCGCGTCGTGCTCGGATCGACCTGGTAGAAGCGCTCGAAAATGTAGGGATGATGCTCGCGGCTGATGCCGATGCCGGAGTCCTGGACCTCGAGGCAGGCCGCTTCCGCCGTGCAAGCGAGGGAAAGGCTGATTTCCCCGCCCGGCGGCGTGAACTTCAACGCATTGGAGAGCAGGTTGGTGATCACCTGGGCGATGCGAACTCCATCCACCCGCAGCGGCAACGGCTGTTCCGGCAAGCGGACATGCAGCGCGATGGACTTCGCGCGGGCCAGCGGGACGAAGCTCTCCGCGACCTCCCGGACATTCTGCACCAGGTCCGACTCCTGGCAGTTCATGCGCAGCGAGCCCGACTCCAGGCGGGCGAAGTCGAGCAAATCGTCTACGAGCAGCTCCAGGCGCCGGGCGCCAAGCAGGATCTGCGAGACGAAGCTCCGCTGATCGGGCGAGAGGTGCCCGCCGATCTGCTCCTCGAGGAACTCGGTGTAGCCCATGATGGTCGCCAGAGGCGTGCGCAGCTCATGCGAGACGGTGCTGATGAAGTTGCTCTTGAGGGCATCCAGCTCCTGAAGCCGGGAGTTCTGCTCGTGCAGCGCGGCTTCCATGCGCTTGCGCCCCGTGATGTCCCGCGCGATCGCCAGGATCCGGGGCTGACTGCCCAGGTGGATCACCTTGACCGCCACTTCCAGGTTCACCCGGTGGCCCTGCTGGTGCACGATCACCGTCTCGTAGTGATCATGCACGTCGGCGCCCGATAGCCGGCTCGCCATGCGCCGCTGCAGCGACTCGCGCTCCCCGTCGGGAATCAGCTCGAAAAAGGATCCCAGCGCCTGAAGCTCATCCTGGCGGTAACCCGAGATCCGCGTGAAGGCCTCGTTCACCTGCACGATCTTGCGACCGTCCACGATGAAGAACCCCTCCCCGAGATCGCTCTGCGCGCCGAAGATGGCCTTGTAAAGCGCGTTCTCCTCGCTGATCGCGAAGTCGACCCGCTCCCGCTCGGAGAGGCGCCGCTCCACCGTGGCGAGCATCGCCTTGAGGCGGACAATCTCATGCTGCGCCCGCTCCAGCTGGACCCGTACCTCGCCAAGCCCCTCCGGACGGTCCGCGTGAATCCCTTGCTCGTTCGTCATGCCCTCATCATGCCACGACTCCCCCGGTCTCGAAACTAGCCGCACGCACCAACGTCCTCATCAAGCTTGACAGGCTTAGCGAGATCCCGGATTCTGGATCCGTATGAACCCGATCGAAACCGCCGCACCCCCGCAACTCACGCCGACTCCCACCTGGGACGCCCTCAAGGTCAAGGACGTGACCAAGGTTTACCCTGCGCGCTGGGGGCGTCCGCCCCTCACCGCGGTCAGCGGCGTCAGCTTCGGCCTGAACCGCGGCGAGATTCTCGGCCTCTTGGGCCCCAACGGCGCCGGGAAGACCACCACCATCAAGATGATCGCCGGGCTCTTGCGCCCGACCACCGGCCAGATCACCGTCGGGGACCAGGACGTCGCGCGCGATCGCACCCGCGCCGCCTCCCGCCTCGGAGCCGTGCTCGAAGGAAACCGCAACCTCCACTGGAAGCTCACCGTCCGCGAGAACCTCGAGTACTTCGGCACCCTCAAGGGCGTCTCCGCCGTGAAGCGCCGGGCCGAGGACCTCGTCGAGCGCCTTGACCTCGCCTCCCACCACTCGAAGCGCGTCGGTGAGCTCTCGCGCGGCCTCCAGCAGCGGGTGGCGATCGCCATCGCCCTCCTCAACTCCCCCCAGCTTCTCCTGCTCGACGAGCCTACCCTGGGCCTCGACGTCGTCTCCGCCTCCACCTTCAAGGACATCGTCCGGGCGATCGCCCAGGACGGGTGCGGCATCGTGCTCACCACCCACCAGATGGAAGTCGCCCAGGAGCTCTCCGACCGGATCGCCATCATCGCTGGCGGAAAACTGGCCGTCATGGACTCCCTCGAGCAGCTGCAAGCCTCCTATCGCGCTCCGGGCTACGAGATCACCGTCCGCGGCACCCTGCCGCCCGCCCTGCATGAGCCCCTCCAGGCGCTCGGAGCCCAGGGTTTCGAGGAGGAAGGGGCGTTGTCGCGCTTTACCCTGCCGGAAGGCAATGCCCAGAGCCTCTACCAGGCTTTCGATCCCCTGCGTTTGGCGGGCCTCGAGCTCGTCTCCGTCCGGCAGCAGGACGTCAACCTCGAAGAGATCTACCGTCGGGTGATTGGAGGCCGCACATGAACCTGCCCGCCCTGTTCTGGGCCGAACTGAAGCGGGAGTTCATCCTGACCTTCCGCTACCCCTTCGAGCTGGTGAGCCGGCTGATCTGGAACCTCGGCTTCGCCCTGATGATCTACTACGGCTTCGGCGCGGTCGGCAACGCCTTGCCGGGCTTCCAGGAAGGCCAGCTCGGCCGCCTCTTGGGCCTGCTCATCACCTTCATCGCCATCAACGGCATCAACAACGCCACCGAGCTGCTGGCCGAGGAGACCCAGACCGGCACCCTGGAGCAGGCCGCCCTCAGCCCGCCCCCGCTGGTCGTCATCATGCTCATGCGCGACCTGGCCTCGTTCGTCGAGATGCTGGTCCGCTTCGTGCTGGTCATGGCGATCGCCATGGGCCTCACCGGCGCCCGCTTCCACCTCGACGTCGCCTCCTTCACCCTCCTCTTGACCCTGATGTACCTCGGCCTCGAGGGCATCGGCATGATGCTGGGAGGCGCGGCCCTCCTTTACAAGAAGATCGCCACCCTCGCGCAGTTCGCCGTGATGCTGGTCTTCGGACTCGCCGTCATGCCCCTGGACTCGCTGCCGAGCTGGATGGAAGGCTTCGTCAACCACTTCCCCTTCACCCAGGCCCTGATCCTGCTCAGACAGAACGCCATCCAGGGAGTCCCGCTCTCGCAACTCCTCGCCGACGGCTCGATCGCCGGCCTCGCCATGACCACGGTCATCTTCCTCGGTCTGGGGCTCGCCACCTTCGTGGTCGCCGAGCGCAAGGCCCGCGACTGGGGCACCCTCAACCAGTATTAGTCCTCAACCACCCGCTCACCAGGCGCTCAGGCTCTCGCGAATCTTGGCGTGCGCGTCCTCCAGCACCGGAGTCCCGTGCATGGGCAGCACCATCGCGAGCTCCAGCGAGATCAGCCGCTTGGCCTCCTTGAGCGCCACCTTCTTGTCGCCTCCCCCCCAGTAAACCGTCTTGTGCTGGAACTCCCCCTTGGGCTGGCGCAGGATCAGCAACTTGCTGATGGGATCGGGAGCGGGGATGTGGAAGAGCGCATCCCCCACGAAGGCGAAGCGCCTCCCCTCCACGTCCCCCACCAGCGCATGCTCGCCTCCTCCGATACCGGGGATGGAGACGGCCTTGAGGCCGGCCGGCAAGTCGCTCTGCCAGGTATAGCGGTGGTCGGGCCGCGAGATGAAGAGGTCTCCCCCCTTCTCGGGCACCCAGATCGGGCTCCCGAAGCGCTCCCGGATCCGCTCGGCATCGCGATCATGCAGCCCCGTGGTCAAGAGGACATGCTGCGGCGTGCCGAAGGCCAGCACCTCCGAGGCGTCCTCGGGCAGCGCGGGGTCGATCCAGACGACCACGTCTCCCTGACGGTAGGCGTAGGATCGCAGCGGCATCCCGAGCAGCCCCTTGGCTGTCCAGGTGATCAAGCGGCCGGGGATGAGGTCGGTCATGAAAGGCTCCTTGAACGATATCGACGAGGGTGGCGAGCGGAAGCATGAGCGCGTCATGAGGACTATACCCGGGGCCTTGGCCGAATCCGCCGGAAAACCTTGGCCGCTTTCTCGCGGCGAGTCTCGTTTGCCGGCCTGAAGCCCCCTGGACGCGCCCTTTCCTTCGGGCAAGCGGCATGCGGATGCCGGGGTTCAAACCAGTCATGGGAACGTTGAGAAGGGCCGGACGCTGCGCCATACTCCCGGGGTTCGCGATGGAGCGTGCCGCTCGCATGAAAGGGGGACTGCGTCTTGTCTAAGTATTTTGGCAAGCTCGGGGCCGCCGGGGCCCTCGCCGGTATCATGCTGGTTTCCGCCTGCTCGGACCCGGGCCGTCACGGCCCCGCCACCCCGTTCGCTACATGGGGAGGCATGGCCCCCCAGCCGATGGCCTCCGAGGCCCCGATGCCCGAACCGAGCCCCACCGCGCCCGATGATGCGCAAGTCAACGCCATGGACCGGCAGTTCGTCACCAAGGCCTCGCAAGCCAACCTCGAAGAGGTCGCCCTCGGGGGGCTGGGGATGCAAAAGGCCCAATCCGCCAGCGTCAAGGAGTTCGCCGGCATGATGCAGACCGATCACTCCAAGTCCGAGCAGGAGCTGCTGAACGCCGCCCAAGAGGCCGGCTTGACCGCTCCGATGGAGCTCCCCCCCGACGCCAAGGCGACCATGCAGCGCCTGTCCAAGCTCTCGGGCATGGAATTCGACCGCGAGTTCATGAAGGTCATGGTGAAAGGCCACGAGAAGGCCGTCAAACTCTTCACCATGGAGACCGAAAAGGGCATGCACCCCGCCGTGACCGGCTACGCCACGAAGACCCTGCCGGTCATCCAGCAGCACCTGGAAAAAGCCCAGGCGATCCTCGCCGAACTGAAATAGGCCGCAACTTGGCTAAGGCCCCTGGCTCCGGAACGATGCGTCGCTAGGCTGGCCTTAGCCAATCCCCGAATTATCCCCTACACTGAGGGCATGGATAGCCTCTCGATGGTCCTGGTGGCGGCCCTTTGGGGCGGATTCTTCGTCGTCGGCAAGCTCGCCGTTCACGACGTGGCTCCCCTCGTGGTCGGAACGTGGCGCTTTCTCGTCGCCGCGCCCTTCTTCGTGCTCCTCCTGCTCGCCGTGCGGCGACACGAGGCCCGCCCCACCCTGCGCGACCTGCCCATCCTGGTAGGCCTGGGAGCCACCGGGATCTTCGCCTACAACTGGCTGGCCTTCGAGGGCATGCGGCTCGCCTCCGCGGCCGACGGCGCCATGATCAGCCCCACCCTCAACCCGATCCTGACCATGATCCTCGCCGGCTGGCTCTTCGGGGAGGCGATCACCCGCCGGCGCGTCCTCGGCATCGCCGTCGCCATCGTCGGAGAACTGCTGGTCTTCCAGGACGCCCTCCTCGGCATGCACGCCCACCCCGAACGCCTCTGGGGAGACCTCTTCTACCTGGCCTCAGCCGTCTGCTGGTCCGCCTTCACCCTGCTCGGCCGCCTGGCCTCCCGGCGACTGGGCCCCATCACCACGGCCGCCTACTCCAGCCTCATCGGCGCCCTCCTGCTGCTCCTGGTCACCGGCCCCCGCATCCTGGACGTTCCATCCGGAGACGCGGGCATGCGCTTCTGGCTGGCCATCTCCTTCATGGCGCTCGGTGGCACGGTCCTGGCGCTCGTCCTCTGGAACCGCGGCCTGGCGCGCCTCGGGGCCGTCAAAGCGGCGAGCTACACCTACCTGGTCCCCGTCTTCGCCCTGGGGATGTCCGTGGTCTTCCTTCACGAGCGTCCCGGACTCTTCCAGCTGCTCGGAGGGGCCCTCGTCCTGCTGGGAGTGGCGATCGCCAACCGCCCCGTACCGGCCCCGACCCTCGCCAATGCCACTTGAGACCACCCTCACCCCCCCTGAAAGCCCCTGGGCGCCCCTGCGCCAGCCGGTTTTCCGGGCGCTCTGGATCGCGACCTTCGCCTCCAACATGGGCACCCTCATGCAAAACGTCGGCGCCGCCTGGCTCATGACCACCCTGGCCCCCTCCCCCCTCCTCGTCGCCCTCGTCCAAACCGCCAATACCCTTCCCGTCTTCCTGCTCGCCATGCTGGCCGGAGCCCTGGCCGACGTCTTCGACCGCCGCAAGCTGCTCTTGCTCACCCAGGGGTGGATGTGCGCCATCTCCTTCCTATTGGCCGCCCTCACGCTCATGGGATGGGCTGACCCCTGGACCCTCCTGGGACTGACCTTCGCCCTGGGTTTGGGAGCGGCACTGAACGCCCCTGCATGGCAGGCCATCGTCTCGGAACTGGTGCCCGGCTCGGATCTTCCCTCGGCCGTCGCCCTCAATTCCATGGGCTTGAACCTGGCCCGTGCCATCGCCCCCGCCTTCGGCGGCCTCCTGGTGGCGGCGGCCGGTCCCGGCGCCGCCTTCTTGTTGAATTCCGCCTCGTTCGTGGGCGTCCTCGTCGTGCTCTTCCGCTGGAAACGCCCCGCCACGACCCCCCGCCTCCCCGCAGAGCCCCTCTCGGAAGCCCTGGGCGCCGGCATTCGCTACGTTCGCTACGCCCCGAACGTCCGGGCGGTGCTCATTCGCACCGGAGCCTTCATGGTCTTCGGGACGGCCATCTGGGCGCTCTTGCCCCTGATCTCGCGCTTCGGACTGGGCCTCGGGCCCACGGGCTACGGCTTGCTGATGGGCTGTCTCGGCTTCGGAGCCGTCATGGGCGCACTTCTGCTCTCACGCTTGCGTCAAGCCTTCCCGCTCAATCACCTGCTCGCGGGAGCCACCCTGCTCTATGCCCTCGCCACCCTCGTGACGGCCACCGTTCACCACGTGGCGGCCGTCTGCGTCACCCTGGCCGCGGCCGGCCTCGCCTGGCTGGTCCTGCTCGCGAACTTCAACGCCACCGTCCAGGCCACCGCCCCCGCCTGGGTGCGCGGGCGCGCGCTGGCCGCCTACCTGCTCGTGGCCTTCGGCGGCCAGGCCCTGGGATCCGCCTTCTGGGGCGCTTCCGTCGGCTGGTTCGGCCTTTGGACCACGCTGGGCATCTGCGGAGTCGGACTCTTGCTGAATTTGGGGCTCGTGAAGCGCTACGGTCTCTCGAAACCGGGCCCCATGCACCTGGAGACCCAGGCCGAGCTGCCCTTCGAAGCCGAGGCATGGCGAGACGAGCCGGCGGCGATCCGCGTCAGCATCGCCTACCGGATCGACCCGGCCGAAGAGGCCGAATTTCGAAGCGCCATGCAGGAACTGCGCCTCATGCGCCTGAGAAACGGCGCGAGGCGCTGGGACCTGCAAATGGATGCCGATGCGGGGGCTTGCGTGGAACGCTTCGAGTTGAGTTCGGGAACGGCGCTCATGCGCAGTTACGCGCGCATGACCCGGATGGACGGCGAGGCCGTGCGCCGGGCAGAAACGTTCCACCGGGAGCCAAGGCCCCCGGTGGTGACGGTGGTTCGCTGCGAGCCTCATCGACTCCCGGCGGTGAATCCGGGAATTTAGCGCTCGACGGGACCTTGCCAGCTCAGCATGCCGCCCACCATGTTGAAGGGCTGATAACCGGCCTGGACGAGGTACTGGGTGGCCTGGCCGCTGCGTCCGCCCGAGCGGCAAACGACGATGATCGGCTGGTCCTTGGGCAGCGCGTCGAGGTGATTGCCCAGCGTCCCCAAGGGGATCAGCTTGCTGCCCGGGATATGGCCTTCCTGGTACTCGTCCGGCTCGCGGACGTCGAGCACCATGGGGGGCTCCGGGGAGGCGAGGCGCGACTGGACCTCTTGCGGCGAGACCTCGGGAATTCCGGGATCGGATCCGAACATGATGACCCTCCTTGAATGAAGCTCCAAGAGTCTACAGCCTGGCGGCTAGACGAGCAAGGAGGGGGCCCACTGGACGACTTGGTTGCGTCCCCGGTGCTTGGCCCGATAGACCGCCTGGTCAGAGCGTTCGATCAGGTCGGCGGGCGCCTGATCGTCGGGCTCGAGTTCGGAGACCCCCAGCGAGGCGGTCACCGAAACGATCGCTTGACCCCGAAGATCCGTGACCGAGAGATCGCTGATGGCCTCCCGCATCCGCTCCGCGAGGATCATCGCCCCGGGCAGGTCGGTCTGGGGCAAGAGCACGGCGATCTCTTCGCCGCCGTAGCGGGCCGCGACGTCACAGGCCCGAACGCGCTCCTGGATCACCCGGCAAACCTGCCGCAGGACCTCGTCGCCGGTCTGATGACCGTACGTGTCGTTGATGCGCTTGAAATGGTCGATGTCGATGAACATCAGGGACAAGGGCTGGTTGAACCGGCGCGCCTCGTAGAAGCGGCTGGCGAGCTGCTCCTTGAAGTGGGCATGGGTGATGAGGCCGGTCAAACCGTCGGTGACGGCCTTCTTTTGCGCGTCGAGGTAGAGCCGGGAAACGGCCTCCAGCTTGGAGAGATGGAGCTTTTGCTCTTCGTGCAGCTGGTACGGCCCCAGGGCGAAGGCCGCCTGTGCGCTCAGAGCCTCGACGTCCTTGAGCTCTCGCGCTTGAAACGGTCGCCCCGACTGGCGGCCCAAGGTGAGCAAGCCGATGGGACGGCCGTGCAAGACCAGGGGGATGCACGCACTGGCCCCGAGGCTGATGAGCAGCTGATCGAGCAGATCCGGACTGCCCATGGGAGGGACGAGTCTCGGGCGGGCGGGACCCGCCTCCAGCCAAGACCGCAGGGAGAATTCGGGGATGACCATGGTTTCCGGCGTCGGGCCGATGCCGGCCGTCAGATGGAAGCTGGCGTCGCCGGCAGGAGGAAGCCAGAGAAAGAGCCGATCGGCCTTTGTCGCCTGGCGGAAAGCCTCGATAATCGCCAGGTTGAGGCTGGGCAGGTCGGCGCTGCGCCGCGCGAGCTGCGCGAAGCGCCGGGCATGCTTGGCGCCGGGAGAGCTCGGACGCAGGAATTTGCCCGCTGGCAGGAGCGTCATGCCCAGGGTCATGCCCAGGCCCGCCAGCCAGCATGCGGACTCACTCGGCAAGCCGGTCCAGGTCAGCGTGCGCGCGAGCAGCAGGTAGCCGAGGCTGGCGCCGGCGAGGCGCCAAACCAGCGGAGAGGCTTGAGACGGAGAGAGCTTCGCAGGTTCACGCATGCGATCCATTCTCGGTCAGGACCGCGGCATGAACAAGTGCGCTGATCACGAACGATCGTCCGCCTAGCCCCTGGGCGGGTTGCGCCCCTCGATGCGCTGCCGATCCGCCTCGCGACGCCGAACCAAGCCCTCGACGTGCTCGCGCATCTCCTGCATGTCGCGCTCGCTGAGATCCCCGCGGGCGATCCGAGCCTCCACGCTGTGCAAGGGAGAGCGCTCGGGACCCTGGAGCGGCATCGACGAGCTGAACTCGGGCTCGCCGCGCTCCCATGCGCGGAAGAACGAGACCACGCCCATGACCCCGAGGATGAAGATTCCCGCCAAGGCGAAGCCCCCCACGATCGCGATCCAGATTGGAACCAAGACGTTCTCCATGGGGCCCCCTCCTTTCGCTCTGACTCGACTCTAGGCGGAGGGGCGGGGCGTGACAAGCGGCAACCGCAACCTCCCCGCCCAACTCGGAGCGATCAAATGGCGCTGGGCTGCCCCAAGGTGGTGAGGTAAACGGTCGCTTCCTCGGCGGGAATCCCGAGCAGATCGTTGACGCGATCGTCGAAGAAGCCGCCGATGCCGCTGGCACCCAGCCCCAGCCGCATGGCGGCGATGCTCATGCGCTCGCCCAGGTGGCCGGCATCGAGGTGAACGTAACGGTAGGCGCGCTCCCCGTAGCGGGCGACGGCGCGCGGGAGGTGGGTGGTGTGGAAGACCACGGCCGCCGCCTTCCCCCCGAGCTCCTGGCCGAGACAGAGGTACTCGATCTCCATGGCCAGCCCCGTGAAGCGCACCTGGCGCAGCTCGCGCCGCGTCGGATCGTAGTGGTAACACCCCGGGTCCAGTCCCTCGACGGCGTTGACCGCCACGTAGGTCTGCAGCAACTCGGGGGCCAAAAGGCGCGGAGGCGTCGCGATCCGGGGATCGCTCGCGCCTTCCGGGCGGTAGGCGAAGTCGAGCACCTGAGCGAGTTGTTCGCGGGCGATTTCCCGGCCGGAGTAGGCCCGCGTCGAGCGGCGCAGGACGATCGTGTCTCCCAGGGCCTCGTTCCAGTTGATGGCCGGGGCTTCGAGGCTTTCGGCAAATCCGAATGAGGGCCGCGTGGTCGCGGGGGCCGGGGCGTCGTGTTTCGACGGGGGCGCCGTGATCCGGGAGGCGTCATGCAGGTCCCAGTGGCGCTCCCCTTCCGGAGCGTGGCGGGGGTCGCGGCGTACCGGCGAGGGCAGCGCCGGGGCCGCCTCGCGCACGGCCGCGGTGACGCGCTCCTGGCGGGGCAGGGAGAGCATCAGCAGCCCGGACTCCACGTGGCGTTCCAGGAAGAGCAAATCTTCCAGGGCGTCATCCTGAAAGCCTCCCAGGGGGAAAGCCTCGCGCCCGAAGAACGGTGCCATCATGGCGGTGTTGCCCCAGACGTGCCCGGTGTCGAGGAGGATGCGCCGGTAGGCGCGGTCCTGGTAGCGCCACGCGCTGCGGAAGAAGACGCCGGTATAGATCAAAAGCAAATCAGAGGCTTCGACGGCCGGGTGCTCGAAGCTGAGGTCGGCCAGCCGGCGATGCACGTCCCCCTCCCAGAAGCCGATCAGCTCGTGCTGGCGTACCTGGTAGTTGTAGAGGCCGTCGGACAGGCCGGGGTAGTTCCGCGCGGCCACGTAGATCTCCGTGGGGTAGAGCCCCCCGGCGGACGGGGCCGCGCGCATCAGGAACTCCCGCTCGGGGTACGGGACGACCGCCGTCACCCCGTTGCTGAAGTACAGCAAGTGGGAGAGATCGGCCATGGAGCGCTCCTCGAAGGTCAGCGCCTCCCATTCCTCCTGGACGTCCTCGGAGCGCTCCAGCTCGGCGAAGGGAAGGTACTGCGCGAGATCGACCCGTTTCCCCGTCGTGTAAGGCTTGAACGGCAGCGGCGGATGCTCCCAGTCGATCTTCGGTCGATGGGATGCCAAGCCTTCAGGCGTGTACTTGGTGGCTTCGTGGTAGAACTCGGCGACGCTCGGTTGCATGGCGGATCTAGGCCTGGGGCGTCCCGGCGGCGGCAGGCTTGGACAGGCAGCAGGCCTTGTGCTTCTTGCCGCTTCCACAGGGACAGGGATCGTTGCGGCCCACCTTGGGCGGGGCGACGTAGGGGGCGTGCGAATGGCCGTGGGAATGGCCGTGATCGTGGTTGCAGTTGGGACCGTGGACGTGAGTCAAGGCTTCCTCCTGGTATTGCTTGCGGGACGCGCGGGCGGCGCGCTTGCGGCTTGAATGGGCGCCCGCGGCTGGATTCACGCCATGCTACACCCGCCGGGGCGCCGTTGTCATCTCCGAGCCCCGCGCTAAGATGGGGGCGCTGGGCATGTCCCGCGAGGCGGGCAAGGGAGAGAACCATGTCGCGGGTGGATAAGACGATCGACGTCGACGCCCCCATCGGGCGCGTCTACCGTTTCTGGGCCAACTTCGGGAACTTCCCACGCTTCATGAGCCACGTGAAGGAGGTCCGCGGCGAGGAGGGCCGCTACCACTGGATCGCGGATGCTCCCCTGGGAGTGAACGTCCATTGGGACGCCGAAGTCATGGAGGACGTGGAGAACGATCATATCTCATGGCGCTCGACCGGCGGGCAGTTGCGCAACGACGGGGTCGTTCGCTTCGTCGAGCTGGGGCCGCAGCGGACCCGGGTTCATGTCTCGATGTACTACCACACGCCGGCCGGAGTGGTCGGGGATCTCGTCGCGAAGGCCTTCCGCCGCGATCCCTCCCATGCCATCGACGATGACCTGAAGCGCTTCAAGGCCATCGTCGAGGTGAGCGAGTCGAGCCGCGTCGCCCCCTGAGGGACGCGGCTCGCCCAGATTCAGCGGAGGAAGGGATTGCTCCGGGCTTCTTCGCCCAGGGTGGTCTCGGGGCCGTGGCCGGGGATGACCCGGGTCATGGGATCCAGCGTCAGCAGGCGCTCGTGAATGGAGCGCATCAGGGAGGCTTCCGAGCCGCCCCAGAGGTCGGTGCGGCCGACGCCTCCGGCGAAGAGCGTGTCCCCGGTGAGCAGCAGCTTTTCGGAACCGACGTGGAAGCAGATCGACCCCGGCGTGTGTCCCGGCGTGTGGATCACCTCTCCGTGCTCGGAGCCGACGGCCAGGTCCTCCCGGTCGGCGACGAAGCGATCGACCGGAAGGGGGTCGGGAAGCGAGAAGCCGAAGAAGGCGCCCTGCATGGCGAGGTTCTCGTAGAGGGGGAGGTCGTCGGCATGGAGGTATATTTCCAGCCCGTAGCGTGCTTTGAGCTCGGGAGTGGCCAGCACGTGATCGAAGTGCGCATGCGTGTGGAAGGCGGCGACCGGTTTGAGGCCGTGCCGGTCGAGCACGGCGGCGATCCGCTCGGCGTCCCCCCCGGGATCGACCACGATGGCTTTGCGGGTTTCGGGGCAGCCGAGAATGGTGCAATTGCAGCCGAGAGGTCCGACGGCCAGGGTTTCGACGATCATGGGGACTCCTTTCCTGGAGGATCATTCTAGCGCATCCGCCGGAGAATGGCGTTACGGCGCCGATTTGCTATCATGGGGGCGTTCAACCAGAAACGGAGGGAATCCATGTCCGAGTCGTCGCCATCCAGCCGTAATGCCGAATTGCAGCCCGCCATCCGCGTCATGCTGCTTCCCAAGGATACCAATGCTCAGGGAACCATCTTCGGTGGGGTCATCATGAGCTACATCGACCTTGCGGGGGCCGTGGAGGCCCAGCGGCATACCCGAAACAAGATCGTGACCGTGGCAATGCGGGAGATTGTCTTCCATGAGCCGGTTTTCGTGGGGGATACCGTGAGCTTCTACGCCACGCTGGTCAAGAAGGGGCGGACGTCCATCACGGTGGCGGTCTGCGTCGAGGCCCAGCGCGCCTCGAATCCGGATATCGTGGTCAAGGTGACCGAGGCGGAGACGATCTTCGTGGCGATCGATGGCTCCGGCAAGCCGACCCCGCTCTAGCCTCCAAGGCCGATCCACTTTCACACGAAGACCCGCCGGCTCCGGCGGGTCTTCCTCGTTCATGCGGCGCTTGTCGGCTGTTTGCGGCGCATCTCGGGCCGTTCGCCGTAGGTCGCCCAGCGCCAGAGCCATTCGAGGGGGCCGAAGCGGAAGTGTTCGAGCCAATAGCGGCTCAACAGGACTTGAAAGACGAAGATGGCGAGGGTCAAGCCGAGACAGGCGGCGGAGCCGAGCCGGCCGTAAAGGCCGGTGCCATAAAAGATGGCCGTGGCCAGCAGCGATTGGAGCAGGTAGTTGGTGAGCGCCATGCGTCCGGCCGAAGCAAAGGGGCTGAGCCATGAGCGCCAGGGGGCGCTTTCGAGCAGCAGGACCAGCCCCGCGACGTAGAACGCGGTCATGGAGAGGTTTCCGGCGAGGTGAAGGGTCTTAAGGACCGGGGGGACGGCGAGCGCCGGCAGGCCGCGCGACGCGGCGAAGGCTGCCAGGGAGGCCGCGAAGACTCCCAGGCTCGCGAGCAGGATCGTGCGGAAGCGTCCCGCCAGCGGGGGCTCGAAGAGGCCCCGGCGTCCGGCGTAGGCGCCCAGGCAGAACATGCTGAGGATGGTGAGAAGTCCGGAGAGGTAGGGCCAGTGGACGAGACGGAAGGTGAAGTCCGTCAGGCGCTGGCGGGTCATCTCGGCGAAGGAGCCGCTTCCGTAGGCGGCCATGGAGCGGTCGGCGAGCACCTGGAGGTCCGCGGGGGCGGTGGAGAAGCCGGCGAGGGACGCCAGGCGGTCCTCGAGTCCCGAGCCGGTGAGGAGCACCGGGATCGCGAGGAGGGCGGCGGAGCCTGCGAGCAAGAGGCGTGGGGGGAGTTTCAGCGCGACCAGGAAGATCAGGCCCAGGGCGGCATACTTGGCGAGGATATCGCCGGACCAGATGACGGTCGCGTGGAGGAGGCCGATGCCGAGCAGGACGCCAAGGCGTCGGATGAAGCGGCGCGTGGTGGGGATGCCCTTGGCTTCCCAGCGGATCAGTTGAAGGGCGAGTCCGAGCCCGAAGAGAAACGAGAACAGGGGAAAGAACTTGCCTTGTGCGAAGACGGCGATCAGGCCGTCCACGAGGCGATCGAGCGGCAAGGCGCCGTCTCGCGGGGCTCCGGCCAGGTAGAGCGCCGGAGTGGCGAAGTGGCGCATGTTGACGATCAGGATGCCGAGAAGCGCCACCCCCCTCAGGACGTCGAGGCTCAGGATGCGCGTGTCTGCTGGCTCCGTTCCGGTGGCGGCGTTTCGGGTGCCGGGCGGAGCGGCGATCGGTTTCTGGGTCGGCGTGTTTTGCGGCATACATTCCCCCTGGGGCCTATTTACCCGGGTCACCGCGATTCGCAGCGGGGCCACGGGCGTTGGCTCGGGGAGGGGGGCGATCCGGCCCACCCCTTGAACGGTGACGGGCGACGCCATCGCGTCGCCCGTCGGGGGTGTCTAGGCTTCCCAGTTCCGCAGGAGCTCGGTCAGCAGGCGCACTCCGTGCCCCGTCGCCCCGGCATCATAGTAGGCCTTGGGGGATTCAGCCCAGGAAGGGCCCGCGATGTCGAGGTGGACCCAGGTTTGGTCCCCCACGAACTTGCCGAGCAGCATGGCGGCGGCGATCGCATCCCCCCGGCGCGGGTCGGAGTTCTTCACGTCGGCGATCTCGGACTTGACCAGGTCCTCGTAGACGTCCCAGGTGGGCATCTGCCAGACCTTTTCGCCGGTCTCCTGGCCGATGGCGTAGATCCGGTCCAGGAGGGCCTGATCCTTGTCTTTGCCGAACATGCCGGTGACGTGCATGCCGAGGGAGACGATGATCGAGCCCGTCAGGGTGGCCAGGTCGATGATGGCCTTGGCGTCGTAGTTCTTGGCGGCGTAGCCGAGGGCATCCGAGAGGATGA
The DNA here is from genome assembly GCA_036676495.1 of Candidatus Sericytochromatia bacterium. Taxonomy (GTDB): domain Bacteria; phylum Cyanobacteriota; class Sericytochromatia; order S15B-MN24; family UBA4093; genus UBA4093. Next base: position 124,192 of record JAKFCT010000028.1, on the reverse strand, counting down.
CGCGGCCTTCGGCGTCGGTATCGACGATCTCCATGGTCATGCCGTTGTAGGTCTTGACGACGTCGCCGGGCTTCAGGGCGCTGCCGCTGGGCATGTTGTCGGTGGAGGGGATGAGGCCGACGAGGTTGACGGGGAGCTTGAGGTCCGCGGCGGCCCGCAGGGTGCCGAGCACGGCGCCGGCGCCGCCCATGTCGGTCTTCATCTCTTCCATGCCCTTGGCGGGCTTGATGCAGAGGCCGCCGGTATCGAAGGTCACGCCCTTGCCGACGAGCACGACGGGCTTGTCCGACTTCTTGCCACCCCGATACTCCAGGATGATGAAGGCGGGAGGCTCGGTCGAGCCCTGGTTGACGCCGAGGAGGGCGCCGAAGCCTTGCTTTTCAAGCTCCTTCTTGCCGAGCACCTTGCAGGTGATGCCGCGCGATTCGGCCATGCCGCGGGCTTCGGCGGCCAGGTCGGAGGCCGTGAGGTCGCCGCCGGGGGTGTTCACCAGGTCGCGAACCCAGTTGGCCGCTTCGCAGACCAGGCGGGCCCGTTCGGCGCCGGCCTTGGCGGCCTTCAGGTCCCCGTTCTTGGGGACGAGCAGGGTGAGGGCTTCGGGAGCCCGGTGCTCGTCCTTGCCGGAGGTGAGGTAACGCTTGTAGCGGTAGCTGCCGAGCACGACGGCCTCGATGGCGGCCGAGGCGGCTTTCTCCCAGCCGAGCGGGCCGACGCCGTCCAGGAGGAGGGCGGCCTTGGAGACCGGGGTGCCGATCAGGCCCTGGATGGCTTCACCGAAGGCCTTGCGAAGGGTCTCGGAGGTGAGATCCGGCTGCTTGCCGAGGCCGACGACGATGAGTCGCTTGGCCTTGATGCCGCTGGGGCGGAAGAGGGTCTCGGATTCGCCGACCTCGGCCTTGAAGGGGAGGTCTCGGCTCAGGGCGGCGATGGCACCTCCCAGGGTTTCGTCGAGAGCGGCGATCGCGCCTTCCAGGGGGGCTTCGGCGAAGACGCCCACGAGGAGGGCATCGGTGGCGAGGGTGTTTACCGGGGATTGGGTGGCCTGAATCTGCATCATGGTGACTCCTTCAGGGATCATCTTAACCCCAAGTTAGCCAATCAGCCAAGGGTCCGGCAGGGCGTGGTAACATGGGGTTTTCAGTGATGTTCGGAGCAAAGGAGGCCCTCATGACCGCAAAATCCACGAGCCTGGCGGAGGCGTTGATCGATCGGCAACTCGCCGGGGACGTGATCGACATGGCCCTCACGGGTGGCGCGGACTTCGCCGAGATCTTCGTCGAGGATCGCCAGACCGCGGGGTTGAGCTTCCTGGACAGCCGGATCAAGAACGCGGCCTCGGGGCATTCCCGCGGGGCCGGCGTGCGGGCCTTCTACGGCACCCGCGCGGTGTACGCCCATACCAACGACCTGTCGCGCGAGGGCCTCTTGGCGCTCGCGAAAGCCGTGAGCCAGACCCATCAGGCCCCGGAGCGCCATACCCGCGCCCCTCTGGCCGAGCCTGCCCCCGAGCGGACGCTGGCGCTCTACAAGAGTCCCTTCGGGATCAGCGCCGAGCGCAAGATCGCGCTTTTCGAGCGGGCCGACAAGGCCGCGCGGGCGGTGGGGGCCGAGATCTCCCAGGTGGACATCTCCCTGTCGGAGCAGCTTCAGCACGTGCTGATCGCCAACTCGGAAGGGCTCTGGGCGACGGACGTGCGGCCTTACATCCGCTTCAACCTGTCGGCGATCGCCACCGGGGACGGCGAGTTCCAGACGGCCTCCGAGAGCCCCGGTGCCCTTCAGGGCTTCGAGTTCATCGAGGGGCTCGACGTCGAGGACCTCGCCGAGCGGGTGGCCCAGGTCGCCCTCACGATGCTGAAGGCCGGCTACGCGCCGTCGGGCAAGATGCCCGTGGTGATCGACAACGGCTTCGGGGGAGTGATCTTCCATGAGGCTTGCGGGCACCTGCTGGAGACGACCTCGGTCGCGACGGGAGCCTCGGTGCTGGCGGGCAAGCTCGGCCAGCAGATCGCACACTCGGCGGTGACCGCGCTCGACGACGGGACCATCGACGGCGCCTGGGGCTCGCTGGCCATCGACGACGAGGGAGCTCCCACCCAGAAGACCACCCTCATCTCGAACGGCATCCTGACCTCCTACATGGTCGACAAGCTGGGCGCGCGCAAGACGGGCTACACGCCCACCGGCTCGGGACGGCGCGAGTCGTACCGCTACGCTCCGACCTCGCGGATGCGCAACACCTTCATCGCCCCGGGCGAGTACAGCCTCGACGAGCTGCTCGCCTCGGTGCCTTACGGCCTCTACGCCAAGCGGATGGGAGGCGGTTCGGTCTCGCCGGGCACGGGAGACTTCAACTTCTCCGTGCGCGAGGCCTACATGATTCGCGACGGCAAGATCGCCGAGCCCGTGCGCGGCGCCACCCTGATCGGGAACGGGGCGGACATCCTCATGAAGATCGACATGGTGGGCCGCGACCTGGCCCTGGCCGAGGGGATGTGCGGGTCGATCTCGGGATCCATTCCGGTCACGGTCGGTCAGCCGCCCCTGCGGGTGAGCGAGATCGTGGTCGGCGGACGCTAGCGCCTGAAGGAGAGTTCAGTGAATACCTATACCAACGAAACCCAGGGCGTCATCGCGCAGGCGCGCCGACTCGGCCTCGAGGCCGAGGTCTACCTTCGCGCTTCCACCGCCACGACCATCCGGGTCCAGGACGGCGAGATCGATCAGTTCTCGCTCTCGGACTCCCGCGGAGCGGGCATCCGGGTGATCCGGGACGGCCGGGTGGGCTACGCCTACTCGGAGGATCTCTCCGCGGAGGCCTTGGAGCGCACGCTGGAGAAAGCGGCCCATAACGCCGCGCTGCTGGAGGCGGCTCCGGAGCGGGGCTTGGCCGACTTCCCGGGGGAGACTCCGGAGATGCCCGAGCTGTATCGGCCCGACCTCGCGGAAGTACCGCTGCCGCGGAAGATCGAGGCGGCCATGAGCCTGGAGCGGATTGCCAAGGCGGCGGATCCGCGCATCAAGAACGTCACCTCGACGGGCTACTCGGATGCGCATGGCTTCCTGCGGGTGGTCTCGACGAAGGGGATCGATCGGATGTACCGGTCGTCGAGCGCGTACGTCGCGACGGTGCCGCTGGTGACGCAGGACGGCGAGCACAAGACCTACTACCAGATCAAGGTGACGCGGGACTTCGACCATATCGATCCCGAGGCGATCGCCAAGGAAGCCGTGGAGCGCGCGCTGGAGAAGCTGGGCTCGCAGGAAGTGGCCTCGGGGACGTACCCGGTGGTCTTCGACCCGGAGACCTTCGGGGACTTGATCAGCGTCTTCTGCGGGATCTTCTCGTCGAAGACGGCCCAGGAGGGCAAGAGCCTGCTGCGCGGCAAGGTCGGGGAGCGGGTGGCGTCGTCGGTCGTGACCCTGGTGGACGATCCGCTGCACCTGGAAGGCTGGGGCGCGCGTCCCTTCGACGATGAGGGCTGCCCCTCGCGGCGCGTCAGCTTGATCGAGGAAGGCGTCTTCAAGACGTTCCTCTACAACGCGGAGACGGCGCGCAAGGACGGCGTGGAGTCGACCGGTCATGCGGCTCGGGGCGGCTACAAGGGGATCCTGGGGGTGGCGCCGAGCAACCTGATTTTGGTGCCGGGCGAGGCCACACCTGAAGCGCTGCTGTCGCGGCATGAGCGGACGCTCTACGTCACGCACGTGACGGGGCTGCATGCGGGCGCCAACGCCATCTCGGGGGATTTCTCGCTGCAGGCGGAGGGCTTCCTCTACGAGCACGGCAAGCGGGTCGCTCCGATCCACAACTTCACGGTCTCGGGGAACTGGTACCGGTTGCTGGAGTCGGTGGAGGCGGTGGGTTCGGACGTGGAGTACCAGTCCTCGGCGGTGGCGTGTCCGTCGGTGCTGGTGGCGGATCTGGCGATCGCCGGCAAGTAACCTCCCGCCTCACGACGTCGTTGAAAGCCCCCCGCGGAATGGCCGCGGGGGGCTTGCGTCATGCCGGGCGTTGAGTTACTTCCTGAGGCCGCAGCAGCGGGCCGGGTCCCCGGGAAAGGTCGGCTGATGGGAGTTTTCCTCGGAGACGTAGACGAAGGGGACGAAGAGCCCGTCGATGCCGATCAGGAAGGGGGTGTGGGTACGCTTTTGGAAGGACAGGCAGAGCAGGTATTCCTCGTCTCCGCGCCGGAGGTAGGGGGCGTAGAGCACGTCGCGGCGCAGGTAGCGGATGTCGGGATGGATCAGGAGTGGCTTCGGGAGGGCGGGAGTGGTGCCGGGATGAAAGCCCTCGGTGTCGGGGAGCGGTTGATCCGGAGAGGCGAGCATGCCGTGCCAGAGCCCCTTGTAGCGGACCTCGAGGTCGTGGGAGGCGATCAGCCCGGAGTCCGGGCCGTAGGGGAGGGTGGCGGGGAGGTTGTGGATGTCCTCCCGCGTGACGCAGTGGCCGAGGGAGGACGGGAGTTTGCTGCGGGTCTCTCGCTGGGGGCGATCGCTCGGGCGTGGAATGTGCAGGGCGGCGTTGGAGAGGATGGAGATGCCGAGAGGGGGAGAGAGGTGAGCCAGCATGACGCCTCCTTTGGTCATGGACGGTGGAATGAGGGGCCCCCGGGTGGGGGCCCCCCTGGCAGCGGCGCGTGGGCCACGTAGGCTCGAGACCGAGCCGCCACCTTTGTGCAGGGAGCTCCCTGCACTGACTGGAACCGGTTAGTCGTTAGTAGCTGCGGGCACCCGTGCCCATCTGCCGGCCCATCTGCCGGCCGTAGCCCATTTGCTTGTCATGCTTCTGGTGCTTGCCGTATTGCTGCTGCTGGCCTTGGTCGTAGCCACCGCCGTTGCCCATGCCAGGACCCCCCGCGCCGGGCGGGATGTAGCCGCCGGGAGCTCCAGCACCGATGCCGGGGCCACCAATGCCAGGGCCACAGGGCAGCTGACCGGGGAAGGGAGCAGGTAGCGGACAGGTCGCGGACGTGTAGGTGTACGGGGCGAAGCTACCGTAGCCGTAGGCTAGGAACGGGGTGTAGAAGCGGGCGCCGTACGGGACCGAGATGGGATAGAAGTAGCCGCCCAGACGCGAGTACGGGAAGTACAGGGCGTTACGACGGAAGTAGTAGACGTCAGGGTGAATGAACAAGGTCTTGGGGAAGACGGCCGGGGTACCGAACGCGAAGCCGTAGGGCGCCGGACAGTAACCGGGGCCGCCCGCAAATGAGCCCGCCCAGAGGCCAGGGAAGTTCAGGTTGAAGGGACCCAGGGCGGCCCCCACCGGGGGACAGATCCCCGGACCGGGGCCAGGGACGGGAGCCGGAGCCGGGGCGCCCATGCCTCCACTGGGGATCAGGGTCTTCGCCTCAGGGCTGTCCACCGCGATGCGCCCGGGCAAGGACTCGAACTCCTTGGCGTTGAAGCGGGTCTCGAGGTTCTCGCCGGACACTCCCATCACCGAGAGGTCGCTCCGAACGATGATCGTGTCGCCATCGATGATCGCCGGACCGGTGTTCGGGAGCGTCGGATTCGGGGTGGTCACCGTGGGGGTTTGCGAGGCGCAGCCCGCCATCATGGTCGCCAGCGTCAACCCGGAAATCCAACCCAACGTGCGTTTCGCTGCCATTTGATCCTCCTTTTCAAACGCCCCCTCCGTCTCTTCCGCGATCGGGACCCACGCTTGCCAAATCGTCGGATGAGGGGGTGTTGACCTGTTTGCGATTCGGGCTTTCAGTTCCGACTCGCAAGGGGGATTGTAGGGGGGGCCTGGTCTTGGCACAACGCTCTACCGCTCGGTGTTGCTAATGGCGGCTTGTTTGACCCGGATCCGGTCAAACATTGAATCGGAAGTTTGAAGCCAAGGGTTACGCTTGTCTGGGATGGCAAGGAGCTTTGGCGGTTGTACCGAGAAGCAAGACCAGGCCCTCAAGGGCCGAGCCCTGCCTCCCCGAGCGCTTCTGCGCCAGGCAACGGGGGGACCCAAAAACTTCCATTCAAGCAGACGATACCCAGGCATCTGAGCAAGGCTTAGACTGGGCATGCTTCAGAGAGGAGGTTGTCATGCGACGGTTGTTGCCTTGGGGCCTCGCCGCGGCGGTGCTCGCCGCGTGCCAGTTCACCCCGCCGGCCGCACCTCCATCGCCGCCTGCGACGCAGTCCCCGGTGCCAGGCCCTCCCGATTTCCCCCCGGATCCCCGAACGGTCCTCGCCCCGCTCCTGTTCCTGAGCGGTCCCGACACCATGGAGGCGGGCCAGACCGCCACCCTCAAGGGCCGCGCCATGCTCCCGGCCGGCAGCCAGGTCGTCGGCCTGGACGTCCAGTCACTGGCTCCGTCCCCCACCCCGACGCCGCGCTCGCCGTTCGGGGGAGGCTTCGGGACGCCCGCCCCCATCACTTACACCCTGCGGGCCGAGGCCGATGTGCCGCATCCCGACGCGGCCGAGACGCCCGTCGACTTCGAGGTGGCCTTCACCCCGCCGTCGGCCGGCACCTATCATTTCGACCTGCAGCCCCGGAGGCTCTCGATCATGGTGAGCGCGGCCCGCGGCACGGCGGGGACCTGGCCCCGTCCCGGCGCGGCCAGCCCGGCCCCCAGTCCGATGCCCGAACTCTGGGGAAGCATCAAGCCGGCCGCTTTCCCGGCTGATGAGGCCTTGCTGGGCAATCCCAAGCTCGTCTCACGCCAGATCACCAGCGTCCAACTGCCGACGAGCGCCCGCGTGGGCCAACGGGTGCAGATGGTCGCCCGGTTCTGGACCAACGGCCTGGGCAAGTCCTCGGTGGACGCGTACGTGCAGGATCGGCAAATCCGCGTGACCGGCTTATCGTTGCCGGACACGCGGGCCGTCATGGGACCGATTCCTCAGCAGGTGGAGGTGCCGTTCAGCGTGCTCATGACCGAGCGGGGCCTCTACACGGTCATCTCCGGCATGGGCGAGGGCAGTTACGGGACGATCACCGTCAACTAGCTACTCGCCGCGGTACTGGGGCTTGCGCTTCTCCCGGAAGGCCGCAAGCCCCTCGAGCCGGTCCTGGGTGGGGATGATCACGTCGTAGCACCGGGACTCGAGGACGAGGCCGGTGGCGAGATCGGTCTCCATGCCGGCGTTGATGGCGTACTTGGCCTGCTCGACGGCGAGCGGGCCATTCTCCGCGATCCGCTCGGCCATCTGCAGCGCCGTCTCGAGCAAGTCCCCGGGAGGGACGACCTGCTCGAGCATGCCGATGGCATGGGCTTCCGCCGCGCAGAGGCGCCGCGCCGTGAAGATCAGCTCCTTGGCCTTCCCCTTGCCGACCAGTCGGGGCAGCCGCTGGGTGCCGCCGGCTCCGGGGATGATCCCCAGCCCGGTCTCGGTGAGGCCGAGCACGGCGGTTTCCGCGGCAATCCGGATGTCGCACGCCAGGGCGAGCTCGGTGCCGCCTCCCAGCGCCACGCCATTGATGGCGGCGATCACGGGCTTGCCCATGGCCTCCAGCAACGAGAACGTGTCGCGGATGGTCACGATGAAGCGTTTCACTTCCATGGGAGTCATCCCGGCGCGTTCTTTGAGATCGGCTCCCGCGCAGAAGGCCTTCTCGCCCGCTCCGGTCACGAGGATCACCCGGACCTCCGGGTCGAAGCGAAGCGTGTCCAGGGCCTCGCGCAGGCTCGCCAGGAGCGCCTGGTTGCAGGCGTTCATGGCGTCCGGGCGGTTCAGGGTGATGAGGGCGACGTGCCCGCGGCGTTCGGTCAGGATGGGGCTCGTGGTCATGGAGGTCATGGCTTCCTCTTGAATTAGACTTCGCAGGCCGAAAGGCGGCTCTTGAGGTAGCGGCTGGGCAGTTCGCGGCCGAGCACTCCCTGCATGAAGCGCGAGGCCTCCACGAGCCGGTTCAGGTCGACGCCGGTGGCGACTCCCATCTCCTCGAGCATGTAGACCATGTCCTCGGTGGCCACGTTGCCCGTGGCCCCGGGGGCGTAGGGGCAGCCGCCGAGGCCGCCCAGCGAACTGTCGAAGGTGGTGATGCCGGCCATGAGTCCCGCGAGCACGTTGGCCAGGGCCGTCCCACGGGTGTCGTGGAAGTGCAGGGCGAAGAACTCCAGGTCGAAGTGCTCGGCCATGAGCTCCACCATCCGGGTGACCTGCTGCGGGTTGGCCAGGCCGACCGTGTCGCCCAGGGAGATCTCGCGAACTCCCATGTCCTTGAGCTCCCGGACGATCTCCAGCACGCGCTGGGGATCGACCGGACCCTCGTAAGGGCAGCCGAAAACGGTCGAGATGTAGGCGCGGACGGTCTTGCCGTCCGCGAGGGCATGCTCGGCGACCTCCCGGAGGACCGGGAGGGTCTCGTCGATGCTCTTGTTGATGTTCTTGCGGCTGTGGGTCTCCGAGCTGGACATGAAGATCACGGCCTCGTCGATCCCGGCCTCGACCGCCCGCTCGTAGCCCTTGAGGTTGGGGACGAGGGCCGAGTAGACGATTCCGGGCTGGCGCCGGATGCCTTGGAAGACGTCGAACGCGTCGGCCAGCGGCGGAATCCAGCGCGGATTGACGAAGGACGAGACCTCGATGTGCGACAGCCCGGTCTCCGAGAGGGCGTCGATCAGCCTGATCTTGTCCTCGGTCGGAACGACCGCCTTCTCGTTTTGCAGGCCGTCGCGCGGGCTGACCTCGACGATCCGGACCTTTTCAGGCAGCCGCAGGGGCATCTTACTCCAGCTCCAGGATCGCGTCTCCCTCGTTGACGAAGTCGCCGGGGTTGACCTTGATCTCCTTGACCTTGCCGCCGGTCTCGGCCTGGATGTACATCTGCATCTTCATCGACTCGAGGCAAGCCACGTCCTGGCCTTCCGAGACGGAGTCGCCGACGTTCACGGGGATCTCGATGATGGTTCCTGCCATGTTGGAGGTGATGGTGGCCATGGGAGTTCCTTTCGTTTCAGGGAATGCCGCGGGCGCCTAGCGGGCGCCGCCGGCGGACGGGACCGCGGGCTGGGGCGTGCAGTGGACAGCGATGAAACCGGTGTGGAGCGCGCCTTCGGCGAAGGCCGGCGTCCCAGCCACTTGCTTCAACAAGGGCAGGTTGGTCTTGAGGCCCTCGAAGGCGGTCGCCTCCAGGGCTTCTTGCAGACGCGTGATGGCCTCCGCGCGGGTGGCGCCGTGGACGATCAGCTTCGCCAGCATCGGATCGTAGTGCGGGGAGACGACCGTGCCGTCGCCCACCCAGGTGTCGATCCGGATATGCGGCGCTTCGGGCCAGGTCACCGTGCCGAGGGTTCCCGGAGCCGGGAAGAAGGTCACGGGGTCTTCGGCATAAAGGCGCACCTCGATGGCATGGCCCTGGGGAGCCAGGCTCTCCTGCCGAAGCGCGAGCGCCTCGCCGGCGGCGATCCGTATCTGCCACGCCACGAGATCGACCCCGGTGGTCATCTCGGTCACCGGATGCTCGACCTGGAGGCGGGTGTTCATCTCGAGGAAGTAGAAGTTCCGCTCGGCGTCCATGAGGAACTCGAAGGTGCCGGCATTGGTGTAGCCGAGGCTCTTCACGGCCTGGAGGGCGACCTCCCCCATGCGCTGGCGCAAGCCGGCGTCGAGCGCGGGGCTCGGAGCCTCCTCGACGACCTTCTGGTGGCGCCGCTGGATGGAGCATTCCCGCTCGTTGAGGTGAACGGCATGGCCATGCGCGTCGGCGAGCACCTGGATCTCGATGTGGCGCGGCGACTCGAGGAACTTCTCGAGGTACATGCCCCCGTCGCCGAAGTAAGCCTTGGCACGGGCCGAGCAGGTCTTGTACGCCTTGGCGAGATCCTCGTCGGAGTGGACCACCTGCATGCCAATCCCGCCCCCGCCGGAGGTGGCCTTCAACATGACCGGGTAGCCGAAACGGTTGGCCTCCTGGATGGCGGTCTCGACGTCCGGAAGCTCCGCGGTACCCGGCAGAATCGGCACTCCCGCCTGGGCCATCGCTTCGCGGGCAGCGGATTTGGACCCCATCATGCGGAGCAACTCGGGCCGGGGCCCGATGAAGGTGATGCCTTCGCGGGCGCAGGCCTCGGCGAAGTCGGCGTTCTCGGAGAGGAGGCCGTAGCCGGGGTGAATCGCATCGGCTCCCGAGCGCTTCGCCACGTCGAGAATCGCCGCGATCGACAGGTAACTCTGAGAGACCGGAGCGGGTCCGATCAGGTAGGTCTCGCTCGCCAGTCGAGCGTGAGGGGCATCGGCGTCGGCCTCGGAGTGGACCGTGACGGCCGGGATGCCGAGCGTTTCGCAGGCGCGCAGGATGCGCAGGGCAATCTCGCCGCGGTTGGCGATCAGGATCTTGTTGAACATGCGTGGTCCTTTTGACACCGTCGTCTGGATGGCACAGCACTCAGTATAGCGGAATTTCGCCGTTTGGTGAGCGTCCTTGCTCTTGAGTGAGGTGGAAGAGCGGGTTCACAATCCTGCAACCTTTGCGAAAGCCCCCCGTAAGAGCGTCGGGGTTCAAAGTATGTGAAGCCCTTGGCCCGAGGCGTGAGAACGCCGGTGCCGCGGGGTAAAAAAGCAGTAACCACGAACCCCCCGCTCGAAGGAGGACGTACCCATGGCGAAGATCTTGGTCGCTGACGACGACCCGAACATCCGGCTCCTGCTGCAGAAGCAGCTGGAGTACGAAGGTTATTCGGTGCTGACCGTCGCGAGCGGCAAGGCCGCCATTGACACGGCCCGCCGGGAACGCCCCGACCTGATGATCCTGGACCTCATGATGCCGGACGTGGACGGGCTGGAAGTTTGCCGCACCATGCGCCCGGAATCGGTCATGCCGATCATCATGCTGACCGCCAAGGGCACCGACACCGACAAGGTCGTCGGGCTCGCCATCGGCGCCGACGAGTACATGACCAAGCCGTTCAGCCTCATCGAGCTGACCGCGCGCGTCAAGGCCAACCTGCGCCGGGTGGACCGGATCAAGCGCCACATGGACGAGTCCCCCAACCGCCTCGCCATCGACAGCCTCGTGATCGACACCGATCAGCACACGGTGACCATCAACGACGAGCTGCTGGAGCTGCCGTTCAAGGAGTACTCGCTCCTGCAGTTGCTCGTCAGCAACGTCGGCAAGGCGATCAGCCGCGACACCATCCTTTACCGGGTCTGGGGAGACGACTTCTTCGGGGACGACCGGGTGGTGGACGTGCATATCTGCCGCCTGCGCGAGAAACTCGAGCGCTACACGGAATGCCCGGTCGAGATCAAGACCGTCCGTGGGGTCGGGTACCGCTGCATCCGCGCCAAGGAAGCCGCCGCCGCCAAGTAACGCCGGCGGCGGTATCGCAAGCGCCTCAGTGTCGAGAAGGCCCTCGGAGCATCGCTCCGAGGGCCTTCTCGCATGAAGCGGGAAGCCAGTAACCTGCTCGCCCAGCGGCTTTCCTGCTTGACGCCCGGGGAGAGAAACCTTACTCTATAGTAATGTTATTGCAAAAAGCTTCCCGAGAGGATCGCCCATCCCCATGGAAAACACGTTGAACTTGACCTATGGCTTGCTGGCGGCCTCGGTGACGATGGCCGGCGGGCTCTGGTTTGCGAACCTCTCGCGGGACTGGCTGACTCCTTCCCGCCTCCGCGGCGTCATGGCGCTGGGCGCCGGATTCCTGGTGGCCCTGGTGCTGCTCGAACTGCTGCCGGCTTCGGTGGAGCAAGCCGGTGGAGAGGCGCATGAGGTCTTCGCGCTCGTCCTGGCCGCGGCAGCGGCCGTTTTCGCCTTTGACCGCTGGATCGCCCCCCGACTCTCCTTCCTCGACGTGTCGCACCATGACGACGGCTGCGCCCATCACCATGACTACTCGCATGATCACGGTCACGACCACGGTGACGGCCATGGCGATCACCCGGATCACGCGCACGCCGCCTGCGGCCACCCGATCCTGGGCCACGGAGCCGCTTGCTCGGCTCTTGGATGCCTGGCGGTCTGCACGTTCTTCGACGGAGTCGCGCTTTCGGCCTCCTTCGCGGCCGGATCGACCCTTGGCTGGCTGGTCATGGTCGGCCTGCTCCTGCACTTGCTTCCCGAGGGCATCCTCGCGGCGTCCGTGACGCTGGCCGCCGGCGCCAGCCAGCGGATGGCCCGCCGGGCGGTCATCATCGTCGGTGTCGCCTTGCTGCTCGGAGCCCTCATGCCCTTCCTGATGGGGCCGTTGGTCCCCTTCGCCCTCCCCTTCGCAGCCGGCATCCTGCTCTTCGTCGCGTTGGCCCAGCTCATCCCGGCTGCGGCGACGACCTCGGCCGGCGCATGGCTCGTCCTGGTGGGCGGCGGAAGCTTCTGGCTCATCGAGCAACTGGTGCATCACGGTCACTAAGCCCTTCAAAGTCGAAAGGGGCGGCCTCGTTCGAGGCCGCCCCTTTCGTTTGGCGCTTACTGGAGCAGCGTGACCGGGCCATGATCATCGCAGTGGTCGAGGTGGCGACGATGAAGATGGCCGTTGTTGCTGAGATAGTCGACGTGATCCCCATGGGGAATCGCCATGTCGTGGGTTTCCCTACAGACCATGGGCTTGCAGTCGGCGGGATTGGCCGCGTTCACCTCCAGGCGATGCTCGTCGACGTGACCCGCATGGGCATGATGCAAGTGGCCGTCATGCAGGTAGTCGACGTGATCCTGGTGCCGGATGCCGGGATGTCCACAGGCGTCGCCGTGGACGTGGGAGTGCTGGTCATGGGTCTGGCATTCCATGGACTCGCTCCTTTCCGATGGCTAACGCCCTTCCTGCAGGCCAGCGAGCGATACGCACGACCGTCGTCGTCACGTGCGTTTCGCCCTCGCTCGCTGCCTTTCGGAAGAGCCGCAGGCGCTAGGCTTGCTCCGTTCCGAGGAGCTCCCTGTAGGGCTCATCCTACCTCCGGATCCGAACCTAGATGCAGCAGGGTTGAGATACCCTCCCGGAGCCGGCCGTCTCGCGGGCTCAGCTACATTTCCGGCAGAGGCCGCTGAACTCCAGGTGATGCGCCTCGATCGTGAAGCCTGCCTGCTTTGCCAGCTCGGCTTCCATGGGGCTCAGGCCGGGACAGTGGACCTCCTCGATCGCGCCGCAGGAGCGGCAGATGAGGTTGTGATGACAGTGGTCCTCCTGCTCCAGGTGGCAGTGGTCCTCGCTTTCGAGGTCGCATTTGTGGACCTTGCCCGAGGTGAGGACCCGGTGGATCAGGTGGTTGTCCTCGAGGCATTCGAGGATGCGGTAGATGCTGACCGTGTCCACGCGCTCGCCCGCCGCGTCCAGGAGATCCTTGATCTCGTACGGTGAAAGCGCCGTCTCGGTCTTTTCGAGCAGTTCGAGGACCTTGCGGCGAGGTTGGGTGATCCGGTATCCGCGGCTCTTGAGGATGCGGAGGGCGTCCTCGGCGTAAGGCATGATTTTTCCTCTCGGAAGCGGGGGCTCTTCCCAGTATACCAGAGGTGAACCCCGCTCGACAGGCACCAGGACTGGATCGTTAACCTCGCCTTAAGGATATCTTTACTTTTGTTCGTTTGCCTGTTAATCTAGTACGAACCGGCCCGGTCCCCGTGGCCATGTGAAGCAGGATCTCTGGCTCTTGAATGAGGGAGAAGTTGATGACGACCAAGCCCTTCAAGCCCGCGGCGCGTTGGGTGGCCCCTGCCCTTTCGGTGATGCTCTTGGCGAGCTGCGGCGTGCAGCCCCAGACCGTACCGACGACCGCTGAAGACCTCTTCAGCGGAGCCTCGCGAGAGGCCTCCCTCAACGACGACGGGCCGTCCCTCAACGAGGCTCCCCGGGAGACGTTCCAGCTTCCGGTCCGCCCCATGCGCAACGCCAACCCCCGGACGCGCAACAACTCGGCGTCGCTGAGCGTGGGGCCCCGTGAAAACGTCCCGGCCCTCGAGTCGCTGATCAAGGGGGCGACCAAGACCCTTTACCTCGAGACGTTCAACTTCGGAAACGACTCGATGGGCCAGCGCATCGTTCCCTTGCTGAAGGCCAAGGCCCAGGAAGGGGTCGAGGTCAAGGTGCTGGCGGATTACGTGGGCTCGCGCTTCCTGCCCGGAGCCAAGGCCATGGCCGCCGAGCTTCGCGAGGCCGGGGTCGAGTTCCGCTATTACCCGGTTCGCGGTATCCGCAAGGACGACAAGCGCCTGGGCGTCAACATCACGCATCGCAAGCTCTACCTGGCGGACGGCGATCGCGGTCTGGTCGGCGGCATGAACCTCATGTCCGACTTCGACACCAAGGACCAGGACGTCCTGATCGACTTCCGGGGCGAGGTGGCGCAGCAGTTCCACGGCGAGTTCGCCCGTGACTGGAAGCTCGCCCGCGGCGGCAAGCTCGAGTATCCGAGCCTCCAGCCCGGCGTGCAGTACGGCGGGACGGATGCCGCGATTTACGTCACCAGCGCCCCCGAGGGCCGCTTCGAGGCGCGCGGCATGACCTACCGGGCCATCGAGCAGGCGCAGTCCGAGATCGTCATCGAGCAGCAGTACCTGACCGACGACGGCGTCCTGTCGCGCCTCGACGCCGCCGTGCGGCGCGGGGTCAAGCTGAAGGCCATCGTTCCCGGCGAGTCGAGTGCCAAGGTCTTCAAGCGCCTTCACACCGTGAAGCTGAACGCCCTGAGCAAGCTGGGCGCGGAGTTCCGCCTCTACCACGGCACGCCGGCCGACGCCCATGTCCACACCAAGTACATGGCGGTCGACGGTAACTGGGCCACCGTGGGCTCCACGAACCACGACACGCGCGCGCTCTTCGACAACCAGGAAATCAGCCTCGCGACGACGGATCCGGCGCTCGTCGGCGGCCTGCGCACGCGTCTCTTCGACCATGACTGGAACAACGCCTCCAAGGTCTTCGAATTCAAGGAATATCCCTGGTACGCTCAGCCGTTCAATCGTCTCCTCGATATCTTCGATTACTACCTCTAACCAAATCCGAAGGGGCCGCCTCAATCGAGGTGGCCCCTTCCCGTTTCGTCCGCCCTTCCGTCGTACCCGCGAAGGCGGGAATGACGAGGGCCGTGTTTCAGTCGTGGTCTTCGCTGTTGGCGCTAGCGGGGGGACGGTAAAGCGAGATGGCGGCGAACCCGTGGCGCAGGCAAGGATGCGTGCGCCACTTACTCTAGCGCCCGCGGCTGTTGCGAAAGGCAGCGAGCGTTAACCGAGAACCGCATGGATAGAGGCTGAAAGTCAAAGCTCGCTGTCCTGCAGCAACGAAGATCGCTCTAGGAGCGGGGTACGGCGAGGCGGGCTGACTTCGGGCTGATCAGCGTGCGCACGATCCAGGCGGTGCCGGCGAGGATGGCGCAGACCAGGGTCTGGCTGGCGCCCACCGGGAACTGCCCGAAGAAGGCCAGGAGGTAGCCGCCGACGCCGCCCAGGGCGCCGAAGCATGCTGCCAGGATCAGGGCTCCGGTGGGGCTGGGGGCCAGGGCAATGGCGGCGATCGCCGGCAGGATGCTGAACGCGAAGACCGGCAGCGCCCCCAGCGCCCGCGTGGCGATGGAGACCATCAGGGCGATCGCCCCCAGGATGGCGAGGCTCAAGAGCGTGGTCGGCAACCCTCGGACTCGAGCCCCGTCCGGATCGAAGCTGGCAAAAATCAGCCCGCGCCGCCACCAGATCACCATGCCGAAGACCAGGGCCGCCGAGGTGAGCACCCAGGCGGTGTCGCTCGGACGCACCAGCACGCCGGTCCCGAAGAGGATGGCCTGGATGTCATGCGCTTCCTGGGAGATACGGGTGCCGACCATGAGCGTGCCGGCCGAGGCCACCAGATAGGCCAGGCCGAGCATTCCTTCCCGCGTCAACCTGCCGCGCGGCTCCAGTCGGAGCATCCACGCCCCCAGAAACGTCATCACGAGGGCGCCCAGGCGGGGATCGACGAGGAAGCCGGCAAGACCGAGGTGGATCTGGGCGAAGAAGGAGAGCGCGACCCCCAGACCGGCGGCTTGAGAGAGTGCCGCGGAGATGAAGACCATCCGGCGGAGCACGATGAAGACGCCGAGCATGCCGAGGGCGGCTCCGGCGACGAGGCCGCAGAGGATGGGGTCGCGGAAGAGCTCCCATCCCGCGATGAAATCGAGCCAGCTAGGGGTCATGGCGGTGTCCGTCTTTCAGCATGTCCACGCAGAGGTCGCCGGTGAGACCGGCGAACTGGCGGTGGAAGATGGGATCGGCGAGGACCTCCCGGACGCCTCCGGCGGCGACGCCCTGGTGTTCGGCATCCACGAAGAGGATGTGGTCGGCGGCCTTGATGGCGGCCGGCAGGTGGTGGCTGACGAGGATCACGGCGGTGCCCAGCTCGCGACGGAGATCGTCGATCCGCCGGATGGCTTCTTCCTCGGCTTTGAGGTCCATGGCCGAGGTGGGCTCGTCGAGCAGCAGGAGCTGGGGAGAGGCGGCGATGGCGCGGGCCAACAGCACGCGTTGCTTCTGGCCCTCTGAGAGCTCGACGAACGAGCGCTTGGCGAGGGATAGCGTGTCCGTGCGCTCCAGGGCCTCGGCGATTCGCTGCTTCTGGGTGCTCGTGATGCGCGGCTTCAGGAACGACCAGCCCGATTCGACCCCTTCGGCCACGATGTCCCAGACCCGCATCGGGACGATGGGATCCAGGCTCTGAACCTGGGGCAGGTAGGCGATGCTCGTGCTGGGGGGGCGCGAGAGCGTGCCGCCGACCGGAGGGAGCAATCCCAGGATCGTGCGCAAGAGGGTGGACTTGCCGGAGCCGTTCCGGCCGGCGAGCACCCAGAGCTCTCCCGGGCTCACGGCGAAGGAGAGCGGGGGCAGGACCGGGACTCCTCCGTAGCCGACCGACAGCGAGTCGGTCGACAGCACGGCCTTGGAGGGGGTCAGAGGGCGGGTGGACTTAATCATGCTCCTCGTGGGCGGTTTCTTCGATGACCAGGCTCACGGTCGAAGCGGCCGTGGGACCCAGTTGGAGGGTATAGAGGCCGACGCCCAGGTGGACGACATGGCGAGCCTTGACGCTGCTGCAAACGACCGAGGCGCTGGCGCTTTCTTCGGGCTCGATGACCTTCTGGTCGCCGTCTCGAATCACGAGCTTCACGTCTTGGTCGAAGAACAAGACGTAGTCAGTCTCTTCACTGCTATTGTACAGGACTTTGCCCGCGTACTGCTCGTTTTGGGCCGGGAGGGTGATGGTGTAGCGCGTGTGCCCCGCGCTCACGCTCGGAGGCGTCCCGTCTCCCTGCAAAGCGGTGACGGCGGTGGCGGTCCCGGTGTTCATGTGCTCGCAGGCCTCGACGTCCGCTTGCGGGATCGGCTCGGCGCTCGTGCTTGCGCTGGGGCTGGGAGTCGGATGGGTGGGGCTGCCGGTCAGAAGCTGGCAACCGGCCAGGACGAGGCCGGAGGTGAGCGTGAGCGCCGCGAGTGGGGCGGCAAAGGGGCGAAGGCGAGACATGCGAGGGCTCCTTGTATGCGAGGGACGGGACGGTTACTGGCTGAAGTTGACGGTGAACAGGCTTTTCGCCAGGTTCTCGTTCAGGTGGTCCCGGGTGGCCGCGTCCTGGTCGAGGACGAGCGTGCCGGGGGTGCTGCTGGCGAGGGTCTGGAAGTCGACCTCGTCCCAGAGCTTCTCGCTGAGGGTGAAGGTCGCGGCGATGGCGAGGCGATCGCCTTGATCGCGATCGATGTTCACCTCGATTTTCTGGCTGAATGCCGAAGGGCTCAGCGTCAGGGACCAGGTGCGCGTCTGACCGCCGAGACGGTTGAAGGACGAGGGATCCTCGACCGAGCCGCTGGCCGTGAGGCTGGCAAACTGTAGCGAGGCTTTCGACCATTGGCTGCGGTCCAGCTGACGGCCTGCTTGGTTCTGGACGAGCGAGGCCGTGGCCGAGCCCGTGAGCAGGTCGAACGCGCTGACGACCGGGAGGCTCAGGACGGTGGCCGTCTTGAGGGATCCTCCAGAAAGCTCGGCCTCGATCTCCTCGTAGGAGATCAGGGCGCCGTCGTCCCGGTGGCAGTGGCCGCCGTGGCAGAGCGAGTAGCCCGCAGGCGGGTCGGCGGGGTCGAAGCTTCCCCCGGTGCCGGCCTTTCCGGTCGTCGACTGGAAATCGAGCTGTTTGGGCATGAGCTTCAGGGAGTCGATCCGGATCCGGTAGCCGGAAGCCGTCTTGAGGCGTCCTTCCGCATCCATGCGTGAGGCCGGAGGCTGGAAGCGGGCATCGAGGGTCGCATCCGCGAGCGTTCCGAAGGAGACGCCGGGCTGGAAGGTGCAGCCCGCCAGGATCATGGCGGCTGGCAGGGCCGCCTTCAAGGGGAGATTCACTAGTTGACCTCCGTCATGGCCGCATGGACCTTGCCCGTCAGCGTTTCCAGGTAGTCCTGGTAGCTCTGTCCGCGCTCGAAGTCCGCGCCGCCCGGAAGCACGACCAGGGGGACTCCGGCCTTCTCGGCCAGCAGCTTGCCGATGCGCGAGGAGTAGTAAGCCTCCTGGAGGATGGCGTCGGTATGCACCTTGCGCATGTGGGTGAGCAGGCGCGAGACATGCGGGGGATCGGGCGGAATCCCCGGCTTGGGCTCGATGGTGCCGATCTCTTCGAGGCTCAGCCAATCCAGGAAGTAGACCCAGGACTGGTGATAGGTCACGACATGGCGGCGAACGGCCGGAATGGCCAGGAAGCGCTTGCGCTCCCGCTCAGCCAAGGCGACGGCCTTCTGATCGAGGGCCTTGGCGCGCTGGAGGTAACCGTTACGGTTCGCCGGATCGATGGCTCCGAGCCTCTGGGCGATGCCGAGGGCCACCTTTCCGCCGTTCCGGGGATCGGTGAGGTAATGCGGGTTGCCGCCGGGATGGATGTCGCCCTTGCTGCGGTCGACCTGTCCGTGAGGGATTTCTTTGAGCGTGACGAGCGTCGAGGCATCGAGGTAACCCTGGGAGCCGGGCTGGATGCGGGAGTTCCGCGCTCCGGTCAGCAGCACGGGGAGCCAGCCGACCTCCAGGTTGGAGCCGTTGATGACGAGTAGGTCCGCCTTGTTGAGCTGCAGCACCAGGTGAGGGCGCGCATCGACGAAGTGGGCGTCCTGGGTCGGGTAGGCAAGCGAGGTGACCTCGACTTCCTGGCCTCCGACTTCCCGGACGATGGACGCCAGGGTGGGAAGGGTGGCGACCACGCGAACCTTCGCCTCGGCAAGCGACGGGACGAGCGCGACGCTCAGGAAGAAGAGCCAGAACAGGGCGTGATTCCGGAGGGTGTTCATCAGGAGAGCTCCTAGAAGTGGTGGGGGCCGTGCGCCCCGATGACCGTCTCGAAGGCGAGGAAGACGCCGTAGACCGGCGCGGCCTTCCATTCGGGGGCGTCGGCGCTGGCCTGGAGGCGAATGCGCGAGAATTCGGTCGGCCAGTAGGTCAGGTTGGCGCTCGTGCGTTGCCGCATGCCGGTCCATTCGGGATCCAGCGTGTCTCCGGCGATCCCGGTGACGGCCTCATGGCGGGCGGCGACTCCCCAGCGCTGGTCGAAGCGCCAGAATAGCGTGGTGTAAAGCCCCTCGTCACTGAGGACTCCGCCCGGGACCTGGCGCCGCCGGGCCATGGCCTCGGTGGTAAGCGAGACGGTGGTCCAATCCCCGTCGCGCAGGGGGCGATACTTGAGGTAGAGGTCGGTGCCGTAGATCTCGCTGCGGTTGGTCCGGCCGGTGGGGTTCGGGCCGAAGGCCCCCGAGAGGCCCCAGGCGAGCGACCAGTCCGGGCCGAAGGGGAAGAACTGCTTGACCGCTCCGGTCAGCTGCAGATCCGCGGGCCCCAGCACTCCCAGGTCGTTTGAGCCGAAGAAGCTGCGGGCCGTCGAGGCTCCTTGGGCTTCCGAGGCGGAGCCGACGACTTCCAAGTACCACGGCAGGGGCGATAGCCAGGAGAGTTCAGTCCCCAGCCCGCGGTTTCCCTCGCCTCCGAAGAACTTGCCCAGGACCAGCGGCTGATCCACGAACTCCCAGGAGTGGGGGTGGGTGGAGTTGAGGCGGCCGAAGCGGGTCAGGAACTGGCCTGCGCGGAGCTGGAGGTTGGAGGGCAGGGCCGTGGAGGTGGCGTAGGCTTCTTCGACCTCGACTCCGTACTGGCTGAAGACCAGGTTCCCGTCGAAACGCCAGTAGGGATCGACGGCCGAGCCGATGCTGAGTTCGAGTTGCTGGAGGTTGAAGCCGTTCTTGCTGGGGTCGTGGCCTCCGCGCTGGTCGGGGGGGGCGCTGAAGCCGGCGCCCGCCACGTCCAGGATGACGCTGATGTCCGGGTTCATGCCCTGACCCGCGCGCGGCGCCGCTGGAGCGGCCGGAGCGGGCTCCTGGAGCGCCTCCCAGATCGCGCGATCCTCGTCGGCCTGCGCGTCCCCGTCCGGGTTCGGGGCGGCCTGGCTCAGCAGGACGCGCTCCTGAGCCACGGCCGGAAGGATGGACAGCGGTAGCACGGCCAGCACGGCCAGCGGAAACAGGGCAAAGGGCCACAGGCCCGAGGGCCGGAGCGAGATGGAAAGGGCTTTCAGGCAGCGTTTCGGAGGCATGGTCTTCCTTAATGTAATAACTCTGCAATAAGCTTAATTCGCCTCCGAGAGCCTGTCAAGCCGCAGAGGCTGGTCCTGCCGGCGATTCGAACGATTTTACAAGCCCTTAACGGGCAGGAAATGCGGTGAGGACGTGGCCCTGGCAAGCTTAGGCGTATAGGCCCCGTTCCAGATGCTTGCATTCCGCCGAGGAGGAACCCATGCGGCTCGATTCTCCCACTCACTGTCCGGATTGCCAGGCGGCGATCGCCGTGCATGCCTTGAGTTTCTATGCTCCCCGCGTCTGCCCCGACTGTGGCTGGGGCGTCTTCGAGGCGCGCGAGGAGGGGCGCCGCGATCTGCTTGGCACCCTGGCGCTCTGCGCCGGCAGCGCCGGCATGGTCGTGCTGGGCATCGTCGGCGTGCTCTTCGAGTCGATCCAGGCCGAGATCCTGGGGCTGATCGGAGTCGCCGGCCTGATCCTGGCGGTGGATCGCAGCTTGCTCGCGTGGGAGTTCCTGAGGCTGCACGGCGTGCCGCAGCCGGATGAGGTCCCTCCGGGCTGGTGTCCGCCGGAACTGGCCCATGCGGCTCCGCGTCAGGTGGCGCGGCGGGAAGGCTTCGAGCGCCCCATGCATGCCGTGGCGCGCATGGGCGTCGGAGTGGCGGCGCTGGGCCTCATGGCCATGCTGCTGCCGGTGGCGCCCTGGGAGCGCCGGGCCTTGATCGGGTTCGTCGCCATCGGGGTCATGCTGCTGGCCGTCCGCCCGCTGCGAATCACCCTGGAGGACTGGCGCCATCAGCGGCTGGCCGCCCATGGCCGCCTCGCGCTCGGTAACGTCTTGAAGATCGAAGCGCCCTGGTATGGGGGGCGCCGCTTGCGCTACCGCTACCTGGATGCGGAGGGCAGGCCACACGAGGGGCGCGTCTGGCACCCGGCTCCTCCCTTGGACCTCCCGGTCGGCTCGGCCATCACGGTGCTCTACCAGCGCGGCGAGCCCGGAGTCAGCGTCCCTTACCCGGCCTCACGCTATGAAAGCACCGCGCGATCCCATGGCCGCCGGATGTCCAGGAACTCGGCTTGAGCGGGAAAGGCTAGGCTTCGAGAAGCTGGGTTGTGAGGCGCCCGAGTGTCTTGATGCCCGCTTCGATCCGCGGAGACCATGTATGGCTACAACTGAGCCGTAGGCAACTCTGGAAGCTCCCGCTCGCGGAGAACATGGGGCCCGGCGTGGTGCAGATTCCATGCTGAAGGCCGAGGCGAAACAAGGTCTTGGCATCCACGGACTCCGGCAGCTCGAGCCAGAGGAAGAAGCCACCCTGCGGCCTCCCCACCTTGGTTCCGTCGGGAAAGGAGTCGAAGATCGTCTGGACGGCGCGTTCGATGTTGTTGCGGAAGGTGCTCCGCACGCCTTTCACATGGTGCCGGTAGCCACCTTGCTGAAGGTAGCGGGCGATCGCCATCTGAGAGAGGCCGGGGCCAGCAAGGGTGCTGGCGACCTTGAGCAGCTCGACCCGTTGCTGGAAGCGGCCGGGCGTGCACCATCCCACCCTCAAGCCCGGGGAGAGGGTCTTCGAGAAGGACGAGCAGAGCAAGACCAAGCCCTGGGTGTCGAACGCCTTGCAAGGCTTCGGCCGCGAGCCGTCGAAGGCGAGGTCGCCGTAGAGGTCGTCCTCGATCAAGGGGACGCGGTAGCGGCTGACGAGGGCGACCAGCGCGCGCTTCTTCGCTTCGGAAAGCAGGACTCCGGTCGGGTTGTTGAAGTTGGGCATCAGCAAGCAGGCTTTGACGCCGTGCGTCACGATGGCCGCTTCGAGGTCGTCCAACTGGAGCCCGTCCACGGGATGCGACGGAACCTCGACGGCGCGCATTCCGAGCGCTTCGAGGGCTTGAAGGAAGCCGTAGTAGCCGGGAGATTCGATGGCGATGGCGTCGCCCGGCTCGGCGACGGCCCGGAGACAGAGGAAGATCGCCTCCATCGCCCCGCAGGTCGTCACGATCTCGTCCGGAGCCACGTGGTAGCCCACATCGAGGGCGTACCGGGAGATCTGCTTGCGCAGCTCCGGGGAGCCGGGAGCGAGGTCGTAGCCGGTGAAGGTTTCGGGGTGCTCCAGACAGACCTGGCGTAGGATTCGAGTCAGCCGTTGCTGCGGGAAAAGATCGGGGCTGGGAGACCCCACGCCCAGCGGAACGAATTTGGGATCCTTCGCCGCATGGTGGACCTGGGCGATCAGGTCGCCCACGGTGACGTCTCCCACGTAGGGCTGCGGGAGCATGACGACGGGCTCGGGCGGAAGGCGCCGCTCGGCGACGTAGAAGCCGGAGCGTTCGCGGGCCACGAGCAGCCCCTTCTGCTCCAAGACCTGGTAGGCGAGATTCACCGTGCTGGCGCTGACGTTGAGTTGGCGACTGAAGTGGCGAATGGAGGGAATCCGCTCTCCAACTCGCAAGCCTCCCGAGCGAATCGCCCCCTCGACGTGCTCGGCCACCCAAAGATAGAGGGCTTCCGAAAGGGGGCGCGGAACTGAGGGAAGGTCGCTGGGATTCTGCATGCGGATTCCTCCGTCGCCTTCGGCCTACTCGATACCTCGCTCTTCGCCCCGCACGGGGCCCACGAGCGGAATCAGCGCCGCTCCACGCCCGGCCATCTTACTGAGCCGGATCAGCGAGTGTAGAATCGTCTTGCTTGCGCCTTTGTACCCGAATCGCGCTTCGGGGGCATCTTCCCAATGAGTAAGGGTTTGAATTTTCCACGGCTGCATGGGGCACCTCCCTTCTGAATACCTGCATGGCTCAGATTACGCTCCGAAGGACGTGCCAAACAGCAGCAGATCAGGGCAGTTTCGGGCAGTACAGTTTGTGAAGGAGGGCGTGGGCGTTTCGTTTTAGCCGTTCAGCACGCGCTGAACGCCGTTCGGGGCGATGCCGAGGGCCAGCGGGCGGATGCCACGGGTTTGCCAGGCCTCACGAAGGCATGCCGCCTGTGTGGGATCGAAGGCCAGGGCGATGCCACAGTCCCCTCCGCCGGCACCCGAGGGCTTTCCGGCGGTCTGGCAGCCGGCAGCGGCTTCGGCAAGGCGGGTGAGCATCGGAGTTTCCAGCGAGACTCCCAGGGCTTGCCCCAGGTCCAGCATGGCCTCGCGGCCCTGCTCCATGGCCTGCAGGCAGAGTCCCGCATCGCAGGCTTCCAGCCCCCGCATCAGCAAGCGGCTGGAGGCCTGCATCGCCTCCACGAACTCCGGATAACGCGGATCGCCTGCCTCCTTGAGGCCGGCCACCCGCTGGAGGTAGGCCGGCGTCGAGGCGCTCTTGCCGGTCCAGCCCACCATGAGCTCCCAATTCGACGGCCAGGGCAGTCGCTCGATCCGGAGGTGGGGCCATGGGCCCTCGACCAGCTCCCGGACGGAGCGCACGGCCTCGAGCCGTGCCTTCAGCCACTCGGGATGGTGGCTGGAAAAGGCGAGCAAGCCTCCGTACGCCGACGCGGCCACGTCGATCCCCGAGCCCGAGCCCTGCGCCTGCAGATGGGCGATCGCCCCCAGCCGGTACACCACGCCCGGATCGATCGCTGCCCCGAAGGCTGCGAGCACGGCCGCGACGGCGGCGACGGTCGTCGCCGCGCTGCCCCCGAGCCCGACCTTGATGCCTCCCTCGGCCAGGGCCGGGGAAAGCGTCATGTGAAACGGTGCGAGCTCCGTGCCGCCTTCTTCCAGGTAGCGCAGGGTGACGCTCAGGGCCTCCGAGACGAAGCCGGCCTGGGGATGCGCCTCGCGAAGCGACCAGCGCCCATCCGCATAGGCAGCCGGAGCCGCATCCAGGTCGAGCGCGGGCGCCGTGAGCCGCCCGATCGGGTCCGGTTCGACCTTGGCCTCCGTGGCGCGGTCCACGGCGGCGACCACGGCCAGGCGGTCGGGCTCCAGGACCGCGTACTCCCCGGTCAGCACCAGCTTGGCGGGGGCGGAGACGACGATCGGCGTCAGCAAACTTCGGCTCCGGGGCCGGGCGCGCAGATCAGCACCCGCTCGACGCCTTCGACTGCTCCCAGGGCCTCGGCGAGCTGGGTGGCATGGACGGCATCGGTGAGCACCTTCACGTTGGGGCCCGCGTCGATCGTGAACCACCCCGGAATCCCGTCGCGCCGCAGCTCCCAGACCCGGTGCATGAGAGCGACCGTCGTCGGCTGCCAGTAGAGAATGGTCGGAAGCGTGGTGAGCATGGTGGCATGCATCTTCAGGGCGTTGGCCTCGGCCACCGTCCCCAGGGCTTCGAGGTCATGGGCGAAGAGGGCGTTGCGGGCCGTGTCGAGATCGGCTCCCACGGTTTCCAGCCAGGCCGGATACATGGGGGAGGTCGCGACGGTCTGGGTCATGCCGGAGCGCGAGGAGATCGGCTTGGGACGAGGCTCCAGGACGACCACCAGCATGCGCACTTCGGGCCAGGCCTCGGGGGGCATCAGTTGCTCGGCGTACGAGTCGAGACCGTCCGGGCGATCGCCCTTCTTCCACTCCGCGAAGCCGCCGTAAATCGAGCGGCTGGCCGAGCCGGAACCCTGCCGGGCCAGCATCGAGAGCGGCTTGGGCTCCAGTTCCAGGCCGGCGGCCCGGCTCGCGGCCAAGGCGAGGGCGGCGAAGCCGGAGGCCGAGGACGCGAGGCCCGCGGCGGTCGGAAAGTTATTCTGCGACTCCACCTTGGCCTTGAGGCTCATGCCGGCTTCCTGGCGGATGAGATCCAGGAACTTGCTCATCTTGGCGAGTTCGGAATCCGCCAGGACCTTGCCGTTCAGCGAAACGGCGTCCTGCTCGTAGCCGGCATCCCAGTGAACCGTGGTTTTGGTGGTCATGCCGTCCAGGGTGAGCGAGAGGCTGCCGTTCTGAGGAAGGTTGAGGGCGGCGTCGCGCTTGCCCCAGTACTTGATCAGCGCGATGTTGCTGCAGGCCTGGGCCGTGGCCGTCTTGATCATCGTCCCACCTCCGCGAGCAGGTCGCGCCGGCCCTTGAGGTCGGCGATCGTGCGGGCGCCGACCAGGAACATGGCGATCTTGAGCTCCTGGATCAGGCGGTGAAGGACCTCCTCGACGGCTTCGGAGGAGCGGGTGGCGGCTTCCAGGAAGGGATGGGCCAGGGCGGCGGCGTCGGCGCCCAGGGCGATCGCCTTGGCGATGTCGATCCCCGTGCGGATTCCGCCCGAGGCGATCAGGGGCATCGTGGGAAGGGCGTCGCGGCACTGGATGAGCGAGACGGTGGTGGGAATGCCCCAGTCGCGGAAGCGCTCTCCCAGGGACTGCTGCATGGGGGTTTGGGCCCGCTTCGCCTCGATGATGGCCCAGGAGGTGCCGCCCCCGCCGCTCACGTCGAGCGCGGAGATGCCGGTATCGGCCAGTTTCCTCGCGAGCGACCCGGAGATTCCGGAGCCCACTTCCTTGATCAGGACGGGCACGCCCAGGTCGCGGGCGATCAGGCGGATCTTGGGGATCAGGTCCTTGAAGTTGGTGTCGCCTTCGGGCTGGATGACCTCCTGCAACGGGTTGAGGTGGAGGTAGAGGGCATCCGCGCCGACGGATTCGACGAGTTGCCGGCATTCTGCGAGGCCGACGCCGTAGTTGAGCTGGACGGCGCCGATGTTCCCGATGAGCAGGATGTCCGGGGCGACCTGGCGCACCTGGAACGAGGCGGTGGACTCGGGGCGAACCAGCGTGATGCGCTGGGAGCCCAGGCCCATGCCGACTCCGACGTTTTGGGCGGCCTTGGCGAGGTTCTGGTTGATGGTTCCGCCGAGGGAGGGGCCGCCGGTCATCGAGGAGATGAGCAGCGGGGCGGCCAGGGGCTTGCCCAGGAGGGTGGTCGAGGGGTCGACGTCGGCGAAGTCGAGCTCCGGCAGGGCCAGGTGTTCGAAGCGCAGCGAGTCGAAGCCGGTGGGCTGGTGCTCGAACTGGACGTCTTCGGTGAGGCTGAGTCGGATATGGTCGTGCTTGCGGGCTTCGATGGGTTCCACGTGGGCTCCTGGCTGATGATCAGGGGATTCGGGTGTAGGTGACGGCCTTGGCTCCGGCCTCCTGCATGCGTCGGGCGACGGCGGGGGCGGTGTCCGGCGTGGTCAGGGCGACGACGACGCCGCCTCCGCCGGATCCGGAGAGCTTGGCGCCCAGGGCTCCGGCGTCGCGGGCGGCTTGGGCCAGGGCGTCGAGCTTGGGGGTGGAGAGGCCGAGCGCCGCGAGGCCTGCATGGGCCTCGTTCATCAGGGCGCCGACCGTGGCGAGGTCGTGGTCGATCAGGGCGCGCTCCATGCGCGGCGCGATGCCGCCGAGGGCGTCGAGCTGGACGCGGGCGGCCGCGTCGGTCGTGATCAGCTCGCGCACATGGCCGACCATCTTGCCGGTGGGGGCGCGCTCTCCGGAGTCCGCCACGACCAGATTCAGGGAGCCGGTCAGGGGAATCGGATGCGGGACTTGCCCCTTCTGGAAGCGGATGGGGCCGGTGGCGGAGACGGCGGCGGGATCGATGCCCGAGGAGGTGCCATGGGCCATGCATTCGGCCTGGGTGGCGATCTCCTGGAGGATCATGGGATCCAGCGGGAAGCCGAAGAACTGGTAGAGGCCGCGGACCAGGGCGACGGTCACGGCGGCGCTGCTGCCCAGGCCCGCACCGGGGGGGAGGGTCGAGGAGATCTGGAAGCGCAGCGGGGGGAGGGCCACGGGGTCGATCCCCATGCGGTCGAGAGCGTCGCGGGCGGCTTCGGCCAGGGGCGCGAGCGGCCCGGTCCGGGTCTCCAGCGTGGCGGCGTCGGAGTAGCCTTCCGAGGTGATCTGGACCCCGTCCTCGCCGGGGCTGACCCAAGCCAGGGCGGAGAGCGCCGGCAGGGGGGCGGCGATCGCCGGGTGTCCATGGACCACCGCGTGCTCGCCCGCCAGGATCAGCTTGCCGAAGGCCCGCCCGTCACCGGGGGCCTCTGGGCGGGCTTCGGTGAAGGCGAGCCAGTCCGGCTCCTCGGGCATGGTCATTGGGCGCCGAGGGAGGCCAGCAACTCGCGGGCCTTCTCGATCTTGATTTCCTGGGCGTCCACCATGGCCTGGGCGATCCGCTCGACGAGTTCGCCGCGCGCTCCAGCCGTCACGGCGACCGTCCGGGCGTGGAGGGCCATGTGGCCCTGCTGGATGCCGGTGGTGGCGAGTGCCCGGATGGCGGCCATGTTCTGGGCGAGGCCGACGGCGAGGATCACCTCGGCCAGCTCGCGCGCGGATTTGGCCCGCACGAACTTGAGGGCGATCTGGGCCATTGGGTGCATCCCGATGGAGCCGCCGACGGTGCCGACCGGCATGGGCAGCTCGATGAAGCCGACCAGGTTGCCGTTCTCGTCGCGGCTCCAGTCGGTCATCGGGCCGTAGTGGCCGTCGCGGGCGGCGTAGGCATGGGCTCCGGCCTCGATGGCGCGCCAGTCGTTGCCGGTGGCCATCACCACCGCGTCGATGCCGTTCATGACGCCCTTGTTATGGGTCACGGCCCGGTACGGGTCGGAGGCGGCGAAGGCGTGGGCTTGGATCATGCCCTCGATGACCTCTTCGCCGGTCCAGCCGTCGGTGGCGAGCACATGGGGCGGCACGACGCACTTGGCCCAGGCGAGGCAGGTATCGGTGTAGTTGGAGAGGATGCGCAGGTAGACCTTGCCGCCGGTCAACTCCTCGACGCGCGGGGCGATGCCTTCGACCATGGTGTTGATGGTGTTGGCGCCCATGGCGTCCTGGGTGTTGATGTAGAGGTGAAGCACGAGCATCGTGCTGTACTTGGCGCCCGGGTTGTCGTTGAGCAGGCGGACGTCGAGGTCGAGGGCCCCGCCTCCGCGCTTGACCATGTTGGGCACGAGGGCGTTGGCCAGCTCGATCAACTCGTCGCGGTGGGAGTAGAGGGCGTTCTTGGCGGCGCGGAAGTCCTCGCAGCCGACGACCTGCACCTGGCCGATCATCACCCGCTCGGTGGAGCCGGCGGTGAAGCCGCCGGCTTCGCGCACCAGCTTGGCCATGAACGAGCAGGAGGCGACGACCGAGGGCTCCTCGATGGCCATGGGGACGAGGTAGTCCTTGCCGTTGATGAGGAAGTTGAGGCCGACTCCGATGGGCAGCGAGTAGATGCCCACGGCATTCTCGATCATCTTGTCCGCTTGTTCGAGTTCGAGCGAGCCCTGGCTGCGCAAGGCGTCGATCTCGGAGCGGTCGAGGTCGTAGGTCTCGGCGAGCTTATCGATGCGCTCATCAATGGCGAGTTTGTAGAAACCGGGAATCCGTGAGCTTTTCATGGAGTACCTTCATCGCATGCGGGACTGGCCGGACGCTATTGTAACCGGATCGCCCGGAAGTTGCCAGGAGACGCGCGCTGCCGGGAGTGGGCAAAATAGCGTATACTAGTCCGGTTCCCTGCCAGGGGGAGAAGGGGCAGGGAGAAGCGCCCGCGGCTTCGGCGCCGACGGCATGCGATGGGGGGAGTAGTTGTGCGCGGACCGATCACCGACTACCACGTTCACGTCGAGCGCGGCTCCTATACGCTCGACTGGCTATCGCAATTCCTCCGCCAGGCCGCGAAGGCCGGCGTCACCGACCTCGGCATCTCCGAGCATGCCTACCGCTTCACCCAGACCCAACATCTTCTAACTAATGCCTGGGTGGAGAAGCGAAAGACCGAGGATCTGGACGCGTACCTCGCCATGCTGCAATCGGCCCGCAAACAGGGCTTGCGGGTCAAGATCGGCATCGAGATGGACGTCATGCCCGACAACATGACCGCGATGAAGGACTTTCTCGCCTCCTATCCGTTCGACTACGCCATCGGCTCGATTCATTGGCTGGGCGGCTTCGGCTTCGACCTCGACGAGATGCGCGAGCAATGGCAGCAGAACCGCGTCGAGACCATCTACGAGACCTACTTCTCGCTGCTCGAGGCCATGATTGTCGAGCGTCCGGTGGATATCATCGGCCATGCCGACGTCATCAAGGTCTTCGGCTTCAAGGCTCCGGAGGTGGCGCAGCGCTGGTACGAGCGCCTCACCCCGTTGATCCAGCGCTCGGGCCTGGCGGTCGAGGTCAGCACGGCGGGCTGGCGCAAGCCGGTGGGAGAGATCTATCCGGCTCCCGAGTGGCTGCGCCGCCTGGTCGACGCCAAGGTCCCCCTGGTGCTGTCTTCGGATGCGCACCGTCCGGAGGACGTCGGAGCGCTTTATCCCCAGGCGCTCGACATGCTGCGGGCGCTGGGGGTGACGCAACTGGCGACGTTCACTGAGAGAAGGATGAATTAGGGTCAGGTATTTTGCCCCCCCGCTCAGGCGTAGCCTAACTGCGCCGCAGGCGTAATGGGGGGCTACGGGAGGTGTGACTGCTCCCAGGTTCCTTAAAGCGGAATGCCTTGGCTGCGCCGGCCAACACCCCCCTCGGCTTCGCCGGTCCCCCCATCGAGGGGGGACAAAATAAGGAAGATTATTTCGGAAAGGATGAGCATGCAGATCGTCGGAGATGAACGGCTTCAGGAGGACCTCGGGGCACTGATCCGGAACGTGCCGGATTACCCCAAGCCCGGGGTCGTCTTCAAGGACATCACGCCGCTCTTGAAGGATCCCCGGGCCTTCGAGCGCGTGGTGGGGGCGATCGCCGACCACTACCGCGATCAGCGGATCGACTACGTGGTGGGCATCGAATCCCGTGGCTTCATCTTCGGGGCGGCGGTCGCGACCGCGCTGCATGCCGGGTTCATCCCGGTCCGCAAGCCGGGCAAGCTGCCGCATGAGACGCATCGCTGCGAGTATGCGCTGGAGTACGGCACGGACGCCCTGGAGATTCACCAGGATGCCGTCGAGACGGGCAAGCGCGTGCTGATCGTCGATGACGTCCTGGCGACCGGAGGCACGGCGGCCGCGGCGGTCGAGCTGGTGCAGTGCACGGGCGGTCAGGTCGCGGGACTGGCCTTCCTGATCGAACTCGGCTTCCTCCACGGGCGCAAGAAGCTTCCCGGCTTCGACGTCCTCTCGCTCCTGACGTACTAGATCATGGCGCGTCGCTTCCTTCTGTCTTTACTCCTGGTGCTCGGCGTCTGCGGCGTGATGCCGGGAGCCGCGGAGGCCATCACCTTCCGGGCCGGTAACCACGTCGAGATCCCGGCCGGGGAAGTCATCGCTGACGATCTCTACGTGACGGGCCGGGACGTGCGGATTCGCGGCCGCGTGGACGGCGATCTGGTGGTGATGGGCGGCCACGTCACGGTGACCGGCGCGGTGCGGGACGATCTGATCGCCGCAGGCGGCGAGGTGGCGCTTCAGGGCTCGGTCGGCCAGAGCGTCCGCGCGGCCGGCGGGACGATCACGGTCTCCGGAAGCGTCGGCCGGGACTTGATCCTGGCCGGCAACCGGACGGAGCAGCTGGCCAGCTCGCAGGTCCGGGGCGCAACGGTCCTGACCGGCCGCGACCTCGTCTTGCGCGGAACGACGGAGGGCAAGCTTCAGGCCAACGGCGCCGACGTCCTGATCGATGGTCAAGTCGGAAGCGCCGAGGTCCATGCGGATCAGCTGACCGTGACGGCCGGGGCGCGGATCGCGGGCCCCCTGACGTACGCGTCGTCTCGGGAAGCCGATATTCGGCCCGGGGCGACCATTGCGGGGCCGGTGACGCAGACGGAAGAGGAGACGCGGACCTGGCGGATTCCGGGCTGGGTCGGGGCGATCTTCCTCTTCCTGGTGGGAGCGCTGGCGGGAGTCGTGCTCGCGCTGGTCATGCCCGGGGCGATCACGGCGACCAGCCGCGAGCTGCGCCGGAATCCCTGGCTGTCGTTGGCGGCCGGGGCCGGGATCCTCTTGGGCGTGCCCATCCTCGCGGTGATCCTGATGATCACGTTAATTGGGATTCCCTTGGCGCTGAGCTTGCTGGTCTTTTACGCGTTCGGCATGTACCTCGCGTGGGTGCTCGCGGCGATCGCCCTGGGGGATCTGCTGCTGCTGCGCCTTCCCATCCGGAGCGTGCGCGTCCGCGCCGTCGCGGCGGCCCTGCTGGGAGTGGCCTTGCTGCTCGCCTTGCAGGCCATCCCTTGGGTGGGCGGGCTCGTCGCTGTGATCGCCCTCATGGCCGGGTTCGGATCCGTCGTCATGGCCCTGGTCACCCGGCTCTCGCGGATCTAGGCGAGCCTAATCCGGGCCTTCCTTGCGCTCGCTCCACTGGAGCATCGCCTGCAGGATATGGCGCCGGGTGATCAGGCCGATCATGTGGCCCTCGCCGTCCGTCACCGGCAGGGCCCGCACCCCCTTGTGAATCATCCGCTCCGTGGCGTCCTGGATGGAGTCGTCGGGCCCGATCGTGCAGACGTCCCGGCTCATCACCCCCTCCACGCGCCGGGCCGTCGACTTCTGCGCCCGGTAGTCCCCGCCCCCGAAGAGGTCGCGCAGCCCATCCAGGACCTTCCCATGCGGGAAATTCACCCGGCTCAGCAGGTCGTCCTCGCTCACGACCCCGATCACCCGCAATTCCCGGTCCACCACCGGCAGCACATCCACCCGCTCGGCAACCATCGCCTGCGCCACCTCGTAGGGAGTCGCTTCCGGCGACGTCGCCAGGATGTCGGTCGCCATGTAGTCCCGGACTTTCCGGTTCATCGTCGGCTCGAACGACTCGAAAAACGGCGTCACGAAGAAACGCTCGCTCGGACGGACCCGCTGGACGCGCATGGGGACCTCCTCTCGCATCTGGACGGCCTCCCCCCACCGTAGCAACTCCATGTATGAGCGCCATTGGCCGTTTCGACGAAAGGCGCCCGTGGGTCCCTCCCCCCGCGGCGCCGTGCGGTTTGACCCGCTTCCCGCCCCTGTGATATACCATAGGAGGGGCACTCCCCGTGTCGCCTCCGCGTCGCCCCCTCCACCGCAAAGGATCGCCATGTCGTTCATTCAAGTCTTCCTGCTCGTTTGCCAAGCCCTCCTGTCGATCGGCCTGATCGTCGCCGTGCTCCTGCATTCGGCCAAGGGCGAGGGGCTCGCGGGCATCGGCGGCCAAGCGCACGTCTTCGGCAGCCAGAAGGGCGTCGAGGCCGGCCTCAACAAGATCACCGCGGTCCTCGCCGTCAGCTGGTTCCTGGTGGCGATCGCCCTCGCCATGCTGAGCCGCACCGGCGCCTAGTCCCCCCCTGTGACCAAAAAGGCGGAATCGATGAAGAAGACCTCCCGCGCCGTCCTTGCCGGCGCCCTTGGCGTGTTCATGATCGCCGGCTGCTCCGGCGCGGACCAGCCCGCCACCTCGTCCGACCCCTCCCGCGTCGCCGCCAAGATCGAGGTCGACCCGGCCAAGGTCCAGCCCGGCCCCATCGGCAAGTTCGGAGGCCGCCTCTCCATCGGGGGTTCCGACCCCAAGACCTTCAACCCCCTGCTCGCCCAGGAGACCTCTTCCTCCACCCCCATGAGCCTCGTCTTCGACGGCCTCACCACCACCAACGGCGAAACCGGCGAACCCGAAGGCGCCCTCGCCTACCAGTGGCAGGTCTCCCCTGACGGCCTCACCTACACCTTCGACCTGCGCAAGAACCTCAAGTGGTCCGACGGCCAGCCCCTCACCGCCGACGACGTCGTCTTCACCTTCAACGACCTCGTCGCCAACCCCAAGATCCCCTCGGACTGGGGCGACGGCATCAAGGTCGACGGCAAGCTGCCCACCGTGAAGAAGGTCGACGAGGATTCCGTCTCCATCACCACCGCCAAGGTCCATGCGCCCTTCCTGCGCGTCATCGGCTCGATCGCTATCCTCCCCAAGCACGTGCTCGCAAAGACCGTCACGGAAAAGGACAAGTCCGGCTCGCCCAAGTTCAACCAGACCTGGGGCCTCGACACCACGGACTTCTCGACCATCGTCGGCACCGGCCCCTTCATGTTCAAGGAGTACAAGGCCGCCCAGCGCCTGGTCATGACCCGCAACCCCTACCACTGGCGCGTGAACGCGGACGGCGAGCGCCTTCCGTACTTCGACGAGGTCATCCTTCAGGCCACCAAGGACCAGGACTCCGCGCTGCTCAAGTTCCAGGGCGGCGAAACCGACATCCACATGGCCGACGCCTCCCTGCGCGGCAAGGACTACGCCCTCATGAAGCCCCAGGAGCAATCCGGCAACTTCACGATCCACAAGGCCGGCACCGACTTCTCGGTCAACTTCCTCACCTTCAACCAGAACCGCGACAAGAACCCCAAGGGCAAGCACAACGTCGATCCCGTCAAGCAGGCGTGGTTCAACGACGTGAACTTCCGCAAGGCCGTCGCGCATGCCGTCGATAAGGACTCCCTGGTCAAGAACGTCTACCAGAGCATCGCCGGAACCCTCGACTCGGCCCTTTCCCCGGCGAGCCCCTACTACAGCGCCGACGTGCCGAAGTACTCCTACGACCTCGCCAAGGCCCAGCAGATCCTGGAGGCCGCCGGCTACAAGAAGGACGCCGCGGGCCAGCTGCGCGATCCCAAGGGCAACCCGATCGAGTTCACCCTCATGACCAACGTCGAGAACCGCGAGCGCCTCTCGGTGGCCGATACCCTCAAGACCGACCTCGGCAAGCTCGGCATGAAGATCAAGGTCCAGCCCATGCAGTTCA
The DNA here is from genome assembly GCA_036676495.1 of Candidatus Sericytochromatia bacterium. Lineage (GTDB taxonomy): Bacteria > Cyanobacteriota > Sericytochromatia > S15B-MN24 > UBA4093 > UBA4093. Next base: position 90,160 of record JAKFCT010000028.1, on the reverse strand, counting down.
ACACCCTGATCGAGAAGACCGACAGCTCCCTCGACTGGGAGGCCATCGTCATGGGCTTCACCGGCAGCCTCGATCCGGCGCTGGGCTCCAATATCTGGAAGTCCAACGGCCGCCTGCACATGTTCAACATGAACCAGAAGACCCCCGCGACCCCCTGGGAAGCCGAGATCGATCGGATCTTCGACGAGGCGGCCACCACCCTCGACGAGGGCAAGCGCAAGGAGCTCTACGCGGAGTTCCAGACCATCGTGGCGGAGAACCTGCCCTACATCTACACCACCAACCGGATCGCCCTCTACCCGATCCGCAACACCCTGGGCAACGTGAAAATCACCAAGTTCACCCCGATGAGCGGGATGAACCCCATCTGGAACCTCTACGAGGTCTATCGGAAGTAAGGGAGCCATCACCCATGATCACCCGTAAGGTCAAGCTATTCAGCTCCGCCCTGTTGGGGGCGGCCCTCATCGCCGGTTGCTCGGGCGAAAAGCCGCAGGCCTCCGCCCCCAAGGGCGGAGAGGCCCCGGTCCCCGCCATCACCACCACCGAGCCCAAGGTCCAGCCCGGCACCATCGGCAAGTACGGCGGCACCATGCACCTGCCCGCCTACGAGGATCCCAAGACCCTCAACCCCGCCCTGGTGACCGACTCGACCTCGGCCCGCTTCGTCTCCTACACCTTCGAAGGCCTCGTCGAGGAGCATCCCTTCACCCACCAGATCGAGCCGGCCCTCGCCTCCTCCTGGTCGGTCAGCGAGGACAAGAAGACCTACACCTTCAAGATCCGCAAGGGCGTCCAGTGGTCCGACGGTCAGCCCCTGACCGCCGACGACGTCGTCTTCACCTTCAACGACGTCATCGCCAACCCCAAGATCCCCACGGACACCCGCGACACCATCGAAGTCGACGGCAAGCTGCCCACCGTGAAGAAGGTGGATGACCAGACGGTCTCCATCTCGACCCCCAAGCCCTTCGTGCCGTTCCTGCGGCTGGTCGGCGGAGTGCCCATCCTCCCCAAGCACGCCCTCGCCAAGACCGTCACCGAGACCGACAAGACCGGCGCCCCCGTCTTCAACCAGACCTGGGCCCTGGACGCCGACATCACCAAGATCGTCTCGAACGGCCCCTGGATCTACGAGTCCTACCAACCTGCCCAGCGCATGGTCTTCAAGCGCAACCCCAACTACTGGCGGGTCAACGAGCAGAACCAGCCCCTGCCCTACTTCGATCGCCTCGACGTCGCCTTCCTCAAGAACGTCGACACCGCGCTCTTGAAGTTCCAGGCCGGCGAGACCGACGCCCAGTGGCTCCGCGGCAAGGACTACCCCCTGATGAAGCCGCTCGAGAAGCAGCAGAACTTCACGATCGTCAACGACGGTCCCGATTGGCGCCTGTCGTACTTCGAGCTCAACATCAACGACCGCAAGAATGCCCAGGGCAAGCCCTACGTCGATCCGGTAAAGTCGGCTTGGCTGCGTGACGTGCGCTTCCGCCGCGCGCTCGCCCATGCCCTCGATCGCGAGGCGATCAAGAAGAACGTCCTGCGCAACATGGGCGTCGAGCAGAACTCGCCCGTCTTCCAGAAGAGCCCCTACTTCAGCCCCGACGCCAACGTCATGTACCCGTACGACCTCGCCAAGGCGGAGGCCCTGCTCACCGAGGCGGGCTTCAAGAAGGGCGCGGACGGCATGCTCAAGGACGCCAAGGGTAACCCGGTCAAGCTCGAGATGATCATGGAGACCGGCAGCCCCGAAGGCGAGCAGGAAGCCAACATCTGGAAGACCGATCTCAAGAAGCTCGGCATCGACTTGAAGCTCTCGCCGATGACCTTCAATTCCAAGCTGGATCGGCTCCAGAACACCCGCGACTGGGAGATCACCATGGGCGCCTTCGGGGCCGGCGTGGATCCCTTCTCCGCGAGCAACCTCTGGAAGAGCTCGGGCCATGCCCACTCCTTCAACCACGATCCCAAGACCCCGAAGGCCCATACCGCCTGGGAGGCGCGGATCGACGAGATCCTGGCCGACGCGTCCACCAACTTCGACGAGGAGCGCCGCAAGTCGCTCTATGCGGAGTTCCAGAAGATCCTCACCGAGGAGTCCGTGCTGATCTACCGGCCCGTCTTCCTCTACACGGTGGCCGTCCGCAACAACCTGGGCAATGTCCAGCCCAGCGCCATGAGCAGCCTCGGCAGCTCCTGGAACTCGTGGGAGCTCTACCGAAAGTAGCCCAAAGGCACGATCCGAGCGGCTTTGCCCGTTCGGATCGTGCTACAATCGTCCAACGGCCCCCAGAGCGTCTACCTGAACCGGATCGATCGTCGCCCGCGCCGGCGCCCCTCGGATCCCCCAATTGGTCGGGTTAGAAGCTCACCTCGTTTAGGAGAGCAGGATGTTCCGGTACATTCTCAAGCGCCTAATCCAGATGATCCCCCTGCTGATCTTCATCTCGATCATCAGCTTCGGGATCTCGAAGATGGCGCCGGGTGACTTCCTCACCCAGAAGGCCCTCAATCCCAGCATCAGCCCTGAGACGATCGCCGCCGAGCGCGCGCGCCTGGGTCTCGATCAGCCGGTGCACATCCAGTACGTCCGCTGGGCGACCAATTTCGTCCAGGGCGACATGGGCCAGAGCTTCATGTACCGCACCTCGGTCTCGAGCTTGATCGTCCAGCGCCTCGGCAACACCCTGATCCTGGGGGTGGCCGCCTTCCTCTTCACCTGGCTGGTCGCGATCCCCTTGGGCATCGCCATGGCGGTGCGACAGTACTCCACCTTCGACAAGGTGGCGTCCGGGTTCACCTTCTTCCTGCTGGGCATTCCCGAGTTCTTCCTGGCGCTCTTGCTGCTCTTCGCGGCGGCCAAGACCGGAGTCCTGCCGGTGGGCGGCATGACCAGCCCGGATTTCGCCTACCTGACGCCCATGCAGCAGGCCCTCGACATCGGCAAGCACCTGGTCATCCCGGTCTTCGCCGTGGCGGTCGGCTCGATCGCGATCTTGCAGCGCCGCATGCGCGGCAACCTGCTCGACGTGCTCGGCGAAGAGTACGTCCGCACGGCCCGGGCCAAGGGCCTGCCCGAGAATCGGGTCATCTACAAGCACGCGGTCCGCAACGCGATCAACCCCCTGGTCACCATCCTGGGTTACGAGTTCGCATCGCTGCTCTCCGGCTTCGCGCTGGTCGAGATCATCATCGGCTGGCCGGGCATGGGCATGATGATGCTCGAAGCCCTTCAGGGCCTCGACATGACGCTCGCGATGGCGGGCATCATGATGGGCGCCTTCATGCTGCTCGTGGGCAACCTGCTGGCGGATATCCTGCTCGCCCTGGTCGACCCGCGGATCAAGTTGGAGGCGTAAAGGATGGCGACTGTGAATCCGGAAACCATGTCCAAGCCGATGCAGGGCCGTCCCGAGGACGAGCTGCCCCCCATGGTCAGCACCAACGCGCGCATCTGGCGGCGCTTCACCAAGCACAAGATGGCCGTCGCCGGCATGTGGATCCTGGGGATCATGTACGTGCTGATGATCTTCGCCGAGTTCTTCGCTCCCTACACGGAGATCTACGAGGACCGCAACAAGAGCTATCAGCCTCCGGCGGCCATCCACGTCATGCACGAGGGCAAGTTCGTCGGGCCCTTCATTTACAACCAGACCGAGGAGTTCGATACGGAGACCCTCCTGAGCAAGTACCAGGAGGATACGTCCAAGCCCTACCGGATCACGCTCTTCCATCAGGGGCCCGAGTACAAGCTCTGGGGGCTGATCCCGGCCAAGCTCCACCTCTTCGGAGTGGAAGGGGATTCCGCGCGGCTCTACCTCTTTGGGGCGGATCAGGCGGGGCGGGATATCTTCTCGCGCCTCCTCTACGGCTCGCGGGTCTCGCTGACGGTCGGCTTGATGGCGATCGCCATCGTCATCCCGCTCGGCATGCTGATCGGCGGTATCGCCGGCTACTTCGGCGGCTGGATCGACAACGTCCTCATGCGGATCGTCGAAGCCCTGATGGCCTTCCCTTCGTTCTACCTCTTGCTCGCCTTGTTCGGCGTCACCTATCACTGGGACATCACCCCGACCCAGCGCTACTTCGTCATCACGGCGATCTTGGCGCTGCTGGGCTGGACCAGCTTGTCGCGCGTCATCCGCGGCATGGTGCTCTCGATCAAGCAGCAGGAGTACGTGGAGGCGTCGCGGGCGGCCGGCGCGAATCACCTCTGGGTGATCGTCAAGCACATCCTGCCGCAGACCTCGTCCTGGGTGATCGTCTCGGTCTCGCTGATGGTGCCCAGCTACATCCTGGGAGAGTCGGCGCTGTCGATGCTCGGCCTGGGCGTTCAGCAGCCGGCGGCGAGCTGGGGCAACATGCTCGAGGAGGCGCGCAGCCTCGCGAGCCTGAGCCTGCACCCGTGGCTCTTGGCTCCGGGCTTCGTGATCGTCGCGACGGTGGTGGCCTTCAACTTCTTCGGAGACGGCCTGCGGGACGCCTTCGACTCGAAGAAGCGGGTCTAACTCCACCATAACCCTTGGCCCCTTTACCCAAGACCCTCCCCGCCGGGATCCGCTAGGATGCCGGAAGGGAGGGTCTTTCATGCATGAGGTCGGGCAAAGTCTCAGGCAAAGGTTCAGGCAAAGGTTCGGGCACCGTCTCATGCCGCGGCTGAGGCCGCTCAGCGGGAGGTGCCATGGGCGCGGGCCCCTGCGCGCGGTGATCCTGGGCCTGGGGCTGTTGGGGCTTCCGGCCTGTTGGAGTGAGACCTACCCCGCGCCGGGCTACAAGCGGCCGCCGGCGCGGGCGATCGGCAACGGGCAGCCGGTTTCGACCGCGGCGTTGTCCGGCCATGTCTACATCGCGGAGACCCCCACGGTGGCTGCCGAGACCGGGCTTCCCGAGGGCTATAAGCTGCTTCCGGGGAGTGAGGGGAAGGTGACGGTCCGGATTCCGGGGACTCCGCCGCAGACCCGGGTGGTCCCCATCGAGGACGGCGCCTACATCCTTCCGGACCTGCCCATGGGGGTGGCGCTGGAGGTGACGGCAAGTTACCCGGGCTACGCCTCGCGCCGCCAGCAGGTGACGATCGTGCTCGCGGCGGGACGCCGGCTCAACTTCGACCATGACCCCGACGGCGCGGGGACCTACTTGTTGCGGCTCAAGGATACCCCGCGCTAGCAGGCATCAGGCCTGGTCCCGGGGGAGCTTGATTACCAGCGTGGAGCAGGGAGCGTAACGAAGCACCTGTTCGGAGACGCTACCGAGCAGGAAGCGCGAGATCCCGCTGCGGCCGTGCGAGCCCACGACGATCAGATCCGGCGTGAGTTGCTCCGCCAGCGTCAGGATGGCCGCGGCCGGTTCGCCCATGAGGGTCACCGTCTTCACCGCGAAGCCCTGCGCGGCCAGGACCTGTCGGCCCGCCTCGCAGTCGCTCTCGGCTTCGTCTTGCAGCTGATCCACCATCCGCTCGTAGCTGACACCCATGGGATCCGCGCCATAGGTCAGGGTTCGTGGCGAACGATACACCGAGACCAGTTCGATCGGGGTGTCCTCGGGCTTGAGGAACCGACTGAGCTGCCCGAGTGCCTTCAGGGACAGGTCGGACCCGTCCGTGGTCGCCAAAACCTTCATGCGAACCTCCGCTTCTGAGCCCTCTGGGGCCTTTGCCTCAGAATAACCCATGCCGCAGTGGCCGGCATCCGGGCAAGCACGGAGTTTTAGGCCACGCATTCCCCCAGGGCCCATCAAGTGCGGGCCCTGGGGGAATGCTGAGGTCGGGAAAGGGCTAAGGGGTGGCGAGCTGCGCGTTCACGACGCGCAAGCGCGCTTCCACCGTCTGGTAGATCTCGGTCGACGGCGGGAAGTAATGCATCGCCCGTTCGTAATGCTGCTTGGCCAGTTTCAGCTCGTTCATGACTTCGTAGACGCGGCCCAGGTAGAAGTGCAGGGTCACGTCGTCGTAGCTCAAAAGGGCCTGATTGAGCATCTGCACGCTCTGCGGGTACTGCTGATAAGCCGTAAGGATGATGCCCAGCATCATCCGGGCGTCTCCGCGCTCTCCGTCGAGGGCGACGGCTTCCTCAAAGAGGGCACGGGCCTGCGGAATCTGGCGGTCCTGGTAGAGTTCCGTCCCTTGCTTGATGAGGATGTCCGCCTGGTAAGGGCGGTAGTAGGCGACGACCAGCGCGAGCGCGAAGCATCCCATGGCGATGGGCAGAACGACCTGCTGGAGGATGCCCTTGCCTGCTGGGGAGGCCGTTTCCGGTTGGAGGGCCCGGCGATCGGCGAACCACGGTCCCGCGATGATCCCGGCGACCGCTGCGAAGGCGGTGGAGGAGGCGGCAATGTGGAAGGGGAAGCCGAAGAGGGCGCTGAGTACCATGGCCGTCAAGCCGCCCAGGCCCGCCAGGATCAGCAGGGCCTCACGGCCGGGAAGCGTCCGTTGCCAGACGAAGCGCAGGAGGCCCCAGGCGAACATCAGCAGCGTGGCGAGACCGAGCAGGAAGCCGACGTAACCGGTTTCGGCGGCCAGCTGGATCAGGTCGTTGTGAGCCTGCACGTAGCGGTGCTGCATCATCTCGGGGACGGGGGCGTCGGCGTACTTCTTGGCGAGGAAGTTGAAGTACTTGATCTTGTAGGTCCCGATGCCCTGCCCCATGATGGGGCTGTCGTTGGCCATGAGCGTCGCGACGTCCCAGGCGGTGAGGCGCTGTTGGCTGGTTCGGTCCTTTCCGGCATTCGCAATCTTGTCGAGGCTTCGGGTCAGAATGTTGTCCTGGTTCAGGTTGCCGGCGACCACCACGCTGCCGTTGCCGATGGCCACGACGAAGCCACCTCCGGCAATCGTCGCTCCGCTCAAACCGAGCATCAGAACCAGCCCGAGGGGGGCAAAATGCTTGAGCGAGAGATGCTTGTACTTCTGGGAGCCAATGATCGAGCACGCGATCACGGTGAGGATGCCCGCGATGAGCGTCGCCACCCACGCTCCTCGCGTTTGCGAGGCAAACAGGGCGACCAATCCGAGGTACCCCGCCAGGCCCGCCGGGATGGCCATCCAGATGCTGGACACGGCCAGGGCGAAGGCCAAGGGGATGAGGACGACGAGGTAGTCACCCAGCACGTTCTGATTACCGAGCATGCCGGCGGCGGATCCCAGCTTGGCGGGAGCCTCGAGGCCGGCGACGTAGTTGAGCATGCCTCCGCTGAGGCCCATCTCGCGCCCGAGGGCCATGAAGTCGAAGTGGCGGTATTGCAGGATGCCTGCGAGGGAGTTCAGGGCGAAGGGGACGAGCAGCGCCACGAGGAGGCGGCTGCGCGCCGCGGCGTTCCGGCTGGTGAGGTCGGCGATCGCCATGAAGACTCCGGAGTAGAGCGCCAGGTTCAGCCAGCTCAAAAGGCTCATGCCAGGGGCCGTGGAGCGCGTCGCGCTGACCAGCACCCAGGCGGCGAAGATCGCCAGCGGCACGAGCAGGGGCATCCGGAGGATCTCTCGCCAGCGCCGGGTGATCGAGAGGCCCACGCACCAGGATCCGACCGCGAGGGCCGAGAGGCACGAGGCGAACATCGCCTGCACCGTGCGGTAGGCGTCCACGTTGGCCACGTTGATCAAGAGCGGGGTGAAAAGCAGCAGGATCCAGAGGAAGACTTCGACGACGCGGTCGACGATTCGTTGGGACGAGGAGCTATCCAAGGGGGGCCTCCAGGATATCAGGGCGCAGCGCCCCCCATTATACCCGAACGGCACGGCTTTCGTCGGTCACCAGCACCTGCGGCTCAACCGCAACGGAGGTTTCCCCGCCAGCCGCCAACAGAAAGGCCCGGGCATCCTGGATGCACCGGGCCGAAAAAGGAAAGGCCTTACGGCTTCATGGCGTTCTTGCGGTCCTTGAGGAGTCCCGCCTCGATGGCTTTGTGAAGGCTTTGACTATCGACCATCCACTTGCCGTGGACGCGCTCGCCCGCGAGATGGCCGTCAGCGATGGCGTTGCGCACCTCGCGCGAGGTGATGCCATACGTGGCTTCGACTTGCTCAACCGAAATCTTCGCCATGACCGAGACGCTCCTTTCTGGAATTGACCAGAACGCCGTGATTGACTCCCTCGACCTGCCGAGGGTGCTAGGATGCTTGCCATTCTAGCACATGAGGCTCCGCGAAAGACCGGCGGTTTGCGATCCCGGGGGCGGGAGGCTAGAATGGGCCCATGCGTACCTATACCCACGTTTGCAAGGTAATTGCCACCTGGGTCGGCCTGCTTGCTCTGGCCGTCCTCACGGTGGGTCCCTTCCTCTGGCTTCTGGTGACGGCCCTCAAGGGCGGCGCCGAAAATATCTTCGCCTACCCGCCGAGCCTCTGGCCCGCCCAACCGACGCTGGACAACTTCCGGCAGGTCTGGGAGGCCGTGCCGTTCGGGAGGTATTTCTTCAACTCGGTCCTGGTGGCGGCGGCGGCCGTCGCGCTGAACCTGGTCCTCGCGAGCTTGGCGGCGTTTCCGCTCGCCCGAATGCGCTTTCGGGGCCGCGAGCCGCTCTTCGTCCTGATCCTGGCCACCATGATGATTCCCCTGCCGGTCATCATGATCCCCCTCTTCGTCCTATCCCAGCGCCTGGGCCTCTTGAACTCCTACGCGGGCCTGATCCTTCCCACCGCCGTGAGCGCCTTCGGCATCTTCCTGATGCGGCAGGCCTTCCTGGCCATTCCCCGGGAAATCGAGGAGGCCGCGGTGATCGACGGCGCGAACCCCTGGCAGGTCTTTTGGCAGGTCATGCTGCCCCTGACCAAGCCGAGCCTCGCGACCCTGGCGATCTTCGTCTTCGTGGGCTCGTGGGGGGACTTCCTCTGGCCCTTGATCGTGCTCAAGGACCCCGATCTCTACACGCTGCCAGTGGGCATCTCCTACCTGGCGGGCACGTTCTCGGCGAACTGGCGCCTGATCGCGGCGGGTTCGGTGCTCTCGATCGTGCCCATCGTGGCCGTCTTCATCGGCCTGCAGCGCTTCTTCATCGGCGGCCAAACCGCTGGGGCAGTAAAGGGATAGGCCGCCAGCCACAGGCCGAACTCGATAAAACAAAGGGGGCTGCCATTTGGCAGCCCCCTTGCTTACTTGGGGTGCTTGGCGGGGAAGGCCGTCGTGACCGCCCGCAGGGTGTTGACCCGGCCCCAGCCGTACTTCGGATCCTTGCCGGGAGCGCCCAGGTCGTCGGAGGTCGCTTCGAGGTGCTCCTTGAGCTTGTCGACGTACGCCGCCAGGTTCTCGCCCGGTTGCGGCGGGTACTTGGCCGTGACGAGCGCGGCCACCCCGGCGATGTAGGGAGCCGCCATCGAGGTGCCGCTCAGGTTGCCGTAGTCCTCGGGCTGCGGAACCAGGTTGACGTTGGTGTACGGGTAATCAGGTAGGGTGGAGAGGATCTGCCCACCGGGGGCCGAGAGATCGATCCGGTTCCCGCGGTTGGAGAATCCCGAGAGCCACTCCCAGAGCTGATCGCCGAGCCGGTAGGGGCTCGTCGAGGAAACAGAGAGCGCATAGGGCGAGTTGGCGGGGCTCGCGACTTCCATGCCGTCGTTGCCGGCGGCCACCACGACCAGGATGCCGCGTTGACGGGCCTCGGCGATCGCCGCGTCGTACAGGGAGTTGCGGCCGCGAGACGGGGATCCGAGGCTCATGTTCATGACCCGCACCTGCTCTGCGATCTCCGGATCTAGGGCCACGCGCGGGCCGGCGCCATCCACGTCCGCCCCCCAGGCGTAGGCCATGCCCTGAGCGATGCTGAAGGTATCGCCGCCGTAGTAGTCGCTCAGCACCTTGATCGGCATGATCCTGACGTCCGGCGCCACGCCGACGACTTCCGTGCCCTGGGCCCCGATGATGCCCGCCACGTGCGTCCCGTGCTTGTTGCCGTCCCTCGGATCGGTGAACACGCCCCCGTTGTCGGCGGTGAAGTTCTGGGGGCCCACGAGACGGCCCGCGAACTCCGGATGGCCCATGGCGATCCCCGTGTCGAGCACGGCGACGACGACCTGGCTCGCGGGGACCGTGGCATGATCCTGCCAGAGGCGGGTGGTCTCGGTCACGCGGTGTGCCCACTGCTCACCCATGCGCACGGCGGGCTGGGGGAGGGCCGTGTTTTTGAAGACCAGGTTCAAGGAGACGTCCGCGATCCCCGGACGCGAGTTCAGGAGGGTGTGCGCCTGCTCGATGCTCATGTCCGCGGGTAGCTTGACCGCGGCGAAGCGCTGCGCGAGGTCCAGCTCTCCGAGCGTGGTAAAGCCTTCGAGGGCTTTGCGGGCATCAGCACCCTCGTTGAGCGTGACGATCAGCTCGTTGGGGACGTAGCTGCCGACAGGCATGGCTTGCCCCCCGGTGAGGGCTTCCGGCAAGCCGGAGTGGGAGGCCTCGTTCTGGCTGACCGTGACTCCGAAGGGTGCGAACGGCGTGCTGGGCTGCTGGCAGCCGACCAGCATGGTCGTGGCCAGGAGCGCGAAGAATCGGGTATTGGCTCTCATCGTCATTCTCTCCTAGGGCCTGAACACGTGCACGGAACGAAGCGGTTTGCCGTCGGCATCGAAGCCGCCGATGGCATAGAGCCTTCCGGCGTTCGCCGCGAGGCCCAGGTGCGCGCGGGGAGTGAACATGGGGGCCCTCAGGGTCCATTGATTGGTCTTGGGATCGTACGCTTCGACCGAATCCAACGCCTTGCCGGTACTGTCGAGGCCCCCGGCGACGTAGAGGATGCCGTCGAGGACCGCCATGCCGAAGGAATGACGGGGGACGTTCATGGAGGCCAGCGGTGCGCCTTCCGGCGTACCGGTATGCCAGGCGTCGGCATGGTAGCGAAGGACGCTGTCCGTGGCGATCGGGCTGCCCGTGACGGGGGCCTCGATGAAGCCTCCGGCCACGTAAAGCTGGGAGCCGATCACGCCGGAGCCGAGCCCCGCCCGGGGCTGCGGCAGGTTCGGACGGTTGTAGACGTCATAAGTCCCTGGGCTGGTGCCCGGCTTGAGGCTGATGACGGAATCCGTCGTGATTTTTTCGTCGCCGCCGGCGTCTCTCAGGCCGCCGATCACGAGGATCTCCTCCTCCAGGGCGGCGGACGCATGGGCCATTCGCCCCATGGCCCCGTGCTGCATGGCCGAGCTCGACAGCTCGAGCCAGTCCGGCGTGCCGGGTTCGTAGACGTCCAACAGGTACGGGAGCCAATCTACCGTGCCCCCGATGTAGAAGATCCGGTTCCAGGCCGTGACGGCGGAGCCGAAGTACCGCGAGCGCTGGGAGGGATCGCCCTGGAAGAAAGGCAGGGGGACCGTGCGCCAGCGATCCGCGTTCGGATCGAGGATTTCGAGGGTGGCCTCGCCATCTCCTCCGATGGCGTAGAGCTGTCCGTTGAAGATGCCGGCGCTCAAGCCGCCCCGCTCACGGGAGAGCGGAGGACCGATCCGCCACGAGTTGCGGGGAAGGTCATCGGTGCCAAGCTGGAGATTGCCGGTAACCGGGGTCGGCGTGGGCTCGACGACCGGATCGCCTCCGGCGCCCGGGGTCGGCTGAGGGCAGCCGGCCAGGAGGAGGGCCGCGGAAGCCGCGAGAATCGACTTCAGGTGCATGGTGCGTTTCATCGGGGCCTCCTACGGCAACAGCGCTTCAACGAGGTCGAGCGGGGAGATCTGGCCATAATAGAACAGGCTGTCATGACCCCCGGCGATCACCACCTTGCCGTTGAGTTGCCCGACCGCGGCATGGGCGCGCGGTGTCTGCAGTGGCGGGAGGATTTCCCAGCGATCGAGCAAGGGATCGTAGGCCTCGACATGGTTGAGTCCCATGCCCAGCGGGTCGACCCCGCCGGCCACGTAGAGCTTGCCGCCGGATACCCAGCTCATGCCCCCGAAGCGGGACGTCGGGATCGGAGCCGCCGACGCCGTCGCACCGCTGACCGGATCGAAGACCTCGACGGACCTGAGCGGCGCGAGGCTTTCGCTCTGTCCGCCGGCGAGGTAGACCTTGCCGTTCAAGGTGGCAGCAGAGGCGCCCGCTCGGGGGGCTTCCAGCTGGCCTACTTCGCTCCAGGCGGAAGGTTCCGTCAGGTCCAGCGCGTAGATCCGCGGACTGAGGATGAAGCTGTTGACGTTATCGGTGCTGATGATGCTCTGATAGCCGCCCGTGAAGACGAGCGTGTCGCCCACGAAGGCGGCCGAGCCCAGGATCGAGGCCTCGGGGAGATTGGGGAAGGTATACCAGGCCGACCCATCGAAGGCCTGAACGGCATTGCTGGTGTTCCCGTTGACCGTGAAGCCGCCTAGCACCCAGAGCATGTTGTCATGCACGGCGTAGGCCGCATGAGTGACCAGCACCGGCATCGGGGCTGCGATCGGAGACCAGCTCTCGCCGTCGAAGGCGACCACGATTTCGTTCCCCGATGCGCCGTACCCTCCCGCGACGACCAGGCGGTCTACGCCGTCGATCCTGAGCACTCCCGCCGCGGCACCGGCACGTGCCTTCGTCAGCGGAGCCAGGGTCTGAGTGCTCCGCGAGAAGTCGAGGCTGGCCTTGACGCCCGGCGTGACGGGAATGGGACCGACCCGCATCGTCCCCGCACGGCCGTAAAGCTGCCAGGTGCCGGGCTTGACGGGCTCGATCGTGAGGTTGCCGTTGAAGACCCCCGTTTGCTTGGGGGAGACGGGATCGTTGACCCAGACCTCGGCCGGCAGATTCTCGGGAAGGCCCTTGATCGCGACCGTCACGGCGACGGCCTGCTGGACGAAAGAGGCCTCGGTGACGGCGAGCGCATCGACGTTGCCCCCGTTGGCCGCGAGGGCGTTGGCGATCGCCGCCCCGTCGATCAGGCCGAAGTGCGCCACCCGCTGCACCCGCTGAATCTCCTCGATCTTCTCCTGGATCCGGCCAGCGTCGAGAGACGCCGCCAGCGCCGAGCCGTCCGCCAAGAGCTTGGCGAAGACGTCCCCTCGCGGCGTGGTCGCGGGCGAGATCACCGCCGCGTTGGCCCCTTCCTGGAGGGTGGCCGTCGTCCGGAACCTCCCCCCCGGAATGCTCGCGCCCGCCTCGTCCTGGGCTTCCACCTCAATGACCCGGTTAGGGCCTGCGGGGATGCCGGTGAGGGTCGCCACGGCGCTGGTCCCGTCGATCGGGGCCGTCAGGGTGAGCGGCTGGGCCAGCCCCGGGCCCGTGACGGTCAGCTTGGCCTGCTTGCCGGCCTGAAGGTACTGAACCTGGCGTTCGACGGGAAAGAGGCCCGAGAGGGAGAGCGAGAGGGTGCCTGTCGCCGGGACGGAGCCGAGTGGGAGGGACGCGCAGCTCGTTGCCAGCAAAGAGGCAAGGAGCAGCGCGCTGATGCGGTGCAGCATGAGGAATCCTCGTTTCGAAGAACCGGAAGCCGGAGAAATCTGACAAGATGACGTTTCAGTATCGCAAAGCAAGCAACCGCAGGTCAACCGTTTCCGGCGGCTCGGCGCCGGGTCGGAAAGGATGCCCCGCGTCCGGAACGGACCGGCTGGCGCCGCGCATGCAAACGCCAGGTTAACCCGAGATTACGCTAAATTTTTTCCGCCCTTTACCGACTTCTCCTCCGAAGCCGCGACAAGCCAAGGAGATAGAACGCCCCAGTCTCGAGGAGGAACGTCATGAACGCGGTCGATCGGTTTTCGAATACGTTGGCGCGCTACCGTCAGCAAGCGCAGCCGATGCCGCAGGTGGCGTATCCGCAGCCTGCCTATCCCCAGCACGCTTATCCGCAGCCGGTTCAATCGATCCAGCCGCAGCCCGCGCAGCCGCGCAATGACGTCGAGCGCGCCCTGGACAAGGTGGCGGAGGTGACGCCGGTGCTCTCGCGCCTGGCGGCCCTGGTCAACCGCGTTCAGAATCCGGCTCCGGCCGCCGCGTCGGCTCAGGCCTACCCGGCCTATCCCGGCTATCCGGCCACACCTCCGATCGCTCCTGCCGCCGGTCCCGTCGGGCAGTCGCTCGAGCGTCTGGGACAGGCCGTGGGCAGCCGGGACGTGGATCGATTCGTCAGGCAGGCGGCCCCGGTGATCGACGAGGCCCTTCCCTTGATCGACGACATCATCAACCTGGCGAGCGGAAAACCGCGGACGCCGGCCCTCGCGAACCCCTATCAGCCCTACGCCGTGGCGAATCAGCCGCCCACCATTACCCAGCAGGTGGCTCCGATCGTCGAGGGAGTGACGTCGCTGGCGGCGGGAGTGAGCTCGATGGTCAAGGCCTTCGAGGGACTCTTCAAACGTTGAGTCGTCCGGTTGCCCTTCCACGGAGCTTCCGTTACAATTCATTACGAAGCTGGTCCTGGATTCCTTAACGGGAGTCCAGGTCCACGTTTGTAAGGGATCCGTTGTAGAAGGGGGGACCTTTCCTCATGACCCAGATCAGCAGCACTCCGGGCGCCCCGTCTCAGAAGACGACGCTTCCGGCACTCTTTCACCAGACCGTCGAGCGCCATGGGGCGAAGGACGCCCTTCTCGCAAAGGTGGAGGGGCGCTACCAGACCATCAGCTACCGAGAATTCAAGCGGCTCGTTGATTGCAGCAGCGCGCACTTGCTGTCGATGAAGGTCGGGGTGGGTGAGCGCGTGGCCATCCTCAGCGAGAACCGCCCCGAATGGGTCATCATGGATCAGGCCACCCTCGCCCTGGGCGGCGTGACGGTTCCCATCTACCCGACCCTGACGCCCGAGCAGATCGCCTACATCCTCAACGATGCGGGGGTCCGGGTGATCGCGGTCTCCAACCCCGAGCAGCTGGAGCGCCTCAACCGCATCCGCGCGGAGGTGCCTTCGCTCGAGCACGTGATCGTCTTCGACCGTGCGTTCAGCGCCCCGCACGGTCAGAAGGTCCAGGCCTGGAACTCCTTCGTCGCCGCAGGCGCGTCCCTGCTCGACAGCACCCGGGACGAGCGGCTCCGGCGCCTGGAAGCCTTGCGGCCCGACGACCTGGCCTCCATCGTCTACACCTCCGGGACCACCGGGGAGCCGAAGGGCGCCATGCTCACCCACTGGAACTTCGCGTCCAACGCGGTGACCGCCGCCGAGCTCATGGGCGTCCGCGCCTCCGATCTTCAGCTTTCCTTCCTTCCGCTGTCGCATGTCCTGGAGCGGGTCGTCTCTTACGCCATGCTCAGCAAGGGCGTGGCGATCGCCTTTGCGGAAAGCTACGACACCATCGCCCAGAACATGGTCGAGGTCCGGCCCACCCTCCTGGTGGCCGTTCCCCGGGTCCTCTCGAAGATCTACGAGCGGACCATGGAGAACCTGGACAAGGAGTCCTTCCTCAAGCGCGAGTCGTTCTACATGGCCCTCGAGCTCGCCGAGTACTTCCATGAGGTCATGGACGCCGAGGGGCGGGTCACCTTCCCCGTGAGCACCATGTACCAGGCCGCCGACCGCATGATCTTCTCCAAGTTCCGCGAGAAGCTCGGAGGCCGCCTGCGCTTGATCCTCTCGGGAGCGGCCCCGCTGCGCTCCGAGGTGGGCCAGTTCTTCCGATCGGCCGGCATCCCGGTCATCGAGGGCTACGGCCTCACCGAGACGGCTCCCGTCCTCACGCTCAACCCCGTGCACCGCCCCAAGTACGGGACGGTGGGTCAGACCATCCCGGGAGTGACCCTCATGATCTCCCCTGACGGCGAGATCCTGGCCAAGGGCCCCAACGTGATGATCGGCTACTGGAACAAAGAAGAAGACACGCGCCAGGTGGTCGACGCCGAGGGCTGGTTCCACACCGGCGACATCGGGACGCTCGACGCGGAAGGCTACCTCCGGATCATCGATCGCAAGAAGGAGCTCCTGGTCCTCTCCAACGGCAAGAACGTCGCTCCTCAGCCCATCGAGAACGCGCTCATGGGGCATGCGCTCATCGAGCAGGCGGTGGTCGTCGGAGAGGGTCGCCATTACGTCTCCGCGTTGCTGGTGCCGGCCTGGGACGTCGTGGAGCGCTTCGCCTTGGAGCGCGGTCTCACCTGGGAATCCCGCGCCGAGTTGCTCGAAATGCTCTCGATTCGCGAGCGCTTCGACGCGGCCGTCGCCGCCGTCAATGCCGAGCTGGCCCCGTTCGAGCAGATCAAGCACTTCACGCTGCTGCCCGACGAGTTCAGCCAGGAGACCGGCGAGCTGACTCCGTCGCTCAAGCTCAAGCGCCGGGTGATCGCCTCGAAGTACCAGCGCGCGATCGATGGCATGTACGCGCCCGCCGAGACCCGCGCGCCGGCCCGCGTTTAATCGTCAAGGCCCCTCCCGGCCGGGAGGGGCCAAATACCAAGAGGCCGCCCCGTCGGGGCGGCCTCGATCGTAAGGGCGATGGTCGGCTTCGCCTGGCGGCTCGGAGCCGCGCTAGCTGGCGAGGAGGCTCTCGGCGTCCGACAGGGAATTGAGGACCAGGGTGCGGCGGCGGCACGGGCCTTCCGGATAAGCGATGCGAAGCCAGACTTCCTCACCTTCCGAGAGGCGCATGAGCGCTTCATCGAGGGGAAGCGGGGAGGCTCCGGCTTCCGGAGGCGTCTCGCAGCGGCTGGTTCCGCCTGAAAGGATGAGCGAGAGGGCCTTTTTCGCCTCTCTCAACGGTTCGGCAAGCTCGGAAGCGACCGGAACGACGAGTTCCGCGGAGGGCGACGGGAGCGCACGGGTTTCGGTGAGCGTCAGGTGGCGCATGCTCATTCTCCTTCTCATGCCGGAGGAGCGGGATCTCGGATCTTATTCCCCCGGAAACGGCGAACGAAACGCGACGCCCTTTTCAAGGAAGGGGGAATCCGGTACGCTGATTGGCATTCGGAAAGGAGGGGTCGCTTTGTCCGCAAAGGAAGTCGTCGTCGTCCCCCATACCCACTGGGATCGGGAGTGGTACCGCACCTACCAGGAGTTCCGCCTGAGGCTGGTCGAAACGGTCGACCGCGTCATCGCGCTCCTGGAGGAAGAACGCATCCCGTTCTTCCTCCTCGATGGCCAGACCATCATGCTCACGGATTACCTCGAAATCAAACCGGAGCGCCGCGAGACGCTCACGCGCTTCATCCGCGAGGGACGCCTCGGGATCGGCCCCTGGTACATCCTTCCCGACGAATTCCTGGTGAGCGGTGAAGCGCTCATCCGGAACCTCCTGATGGGCCGCCGCCTCATGAAGCGCTTCGGCCAAACGGATGCGGTCGGCTACCTTCCGGACATGTTCGGCCACGTGGCCCAGATCCCCCAGATCCTGCTCGGGTTCGGGATGGATCAGGCCGTCGTCTGGCGCGGCGTGGACCCCGAGACGGAGCGCTTCTGGTGGCGGGCCCCTTCCGGCCAGCGCATCCAGACGACCTTCCTGCCGACCGGCTACTGCAACATCTTCCTCTGGGAGCGTATCTCCCTGGAGCGCCGGCTCGAGGCCTTCCAGACCTTCCTCTCCGAGCATCGCCTCGACCAGATTCTCCTGCTTTCCGGCTGCGATCACATCGCCCCCAACGCCGACCTGCCCACCATCATCGACGCCATCCAGGCCCAGTGGCCCGACGGCACGATCCGGCTCGGCAAGGTCCGCGAGGCCCTCGCGCTCAACGGTTCCATGCCCGCCGAGGAGATCGCCGGCGAGCTGCGCCAGGGCGGACGCGCCTACCTCCTGCCGGACGTCCTCTCCGCGCGCATGTACCTCAAGCAGCTCAACGCCCAGTGCCAGACCCTCTGGCAGAACTACGTCGAGCCCCTGACGGCCCTCTCATGGGCCATGGGAGCTGCCTACGAGGACGGCTTCTGGCAGGAAGGCTGGGATCTCCTGCTCCAGAACCAGCCCCACGACTCGATCTGCGGCTGCTCGGTCGACGAGGTTCACCTCGAGATGCTCGCTCGCTTCTCGCAGGTCAAGGAGCTGGGCGAGAGCCTCATCCAGCGCGCCCTCTTCGCCCTCGCCCCCGCCGGAAACGAGTCCGGCGTCCTCGCCTACAACCCCACCGGCTGGGAGCGCAGCGAGTGGGTCTACGCCGAGATCGACTGCAAGCCCGAGGGCGCCTTCGAAAAGGTCCATCTGGTCGACGAGGACGGCAAGGCCGTGCCCTGCGTCGTGGAGGGCTTCGAGGACACCGAGTCCTTCTACTCGGACATCGACCTCTTCCCGGGTTGGTACAAGGTTCGGAAGTTCCGCCTGCGCTTCCTCGCGAGCGATCTGCCGGCATTCGGCGTCCGCCGCTTCTTCCTCCGCGCCGGGCAGGCCCCCGAGGCGACTCCCGAGGGGGATGCCCCCGGGGGGGAGACCCCCGAGCTCGACCTGCCCCTGGTGGCCGTCGCCAGCGTGATCGAGAACGATCACCTGCGCGTGGGCGTCCGCGACGGCAAGGTCGTCATGGAGGATCGCGACACGGGAGCCTTCTACGGCGACCTGATCCGCTTCATCGACGAGGGAGACGCCGGCGACGAGTACAACTACTCGCCGCCGACCCAGGACCGCGTGGTGGATAGCCGGCTCATCAACTGGTGGACCGAGCGCCCGAACCCCACCGAGGCGGTGCTGGTCCTCGAGCACCTCATGAACCTTCCCGAGTCGCTCAGCGACGATCGCCAGGCGCGCAGCCAATCGACCGTCCTGACCAAGATCAAGACCCGCCTGACCCTGCGCCCCGGCATGCGCGTCGTGCAGGCCGAGACGACCTTCGACAACCGCGTGCGCGATCACCGGCTCCGGGTCCTCTGCGGCTCGGGCCTCCGGCAGAACGTCCGCGTCTGGTCGGAGAACCAGTTCTGGGTCGCCGAGCGCGAGGCCACCACGCGCATCCACCAGCTCCCCGTCGCGCCGCTCAAGGAATACGTCGCCACGACCTTCCCGCAGCAGACCTGGAGCGCCATGGAGGGGGACTGGGGCCTGATGGTCTCCAACGTCGGCCTTCCCGAGGCCGAGGCCCTTCAGTCCGAGGACGGCACCTGGGCTCTGGCCCTGACGCTCGTCCGGGCGGTGGGCTGGCTGTCCCGCGATGACCTGCGCACGCGAGGAGGCGGCGCGGGTCCGCACTTCCCCACGCCCGACGCGCAGTGCCAGGGCGAGCAGCGCTTCCAGTACGCCTTCGCGCCCTACCGCGATCACTGGATGTCGGCGCAGCCGCATGCCGTCGCCGCCGTGACCCCGCTGCGGACCATGAACTTCGGCGGAGACCTGGCCGTCCTGGCCGGCGATCGCAAGCTCCCCAACGGCTGGCTGGACCTGGGCGACGATCGCCTGGTCGTATCGGCCATCAAGCGCTCCGAAGGTGGCGACGGCGTGATCGTCCGCCTCTACAACCCCACGGAGCGGGCCATCGAGACCTCGCTGGCTATCGGCTTGCCGCATCAGGGCCTCGCCCTCGCGAACCTCGCCGAAGAGCCCATTCGGGAGCTGGGCGCCTCGCCGCTTTCGCTGCCGGTCGGCACCGGAGAGATCGTGACCCTGCTCATCCGGACCGGTCCGGAACGGGGCAAGTAACCCCGCGGGGCCGCTTCGATCGAAGCGGCCCCTTTTTTCCAGCACGTTTACCGGATGCCCAAACGCCGGGAATCGGGTAAGATCGATCGGTTTTGAGCACGCGAGCGATCGCGGCGGTAGCGAAAGGGGGGCGCCATGCGACGCGGGTTCTGGCTCCCGGTCTTGATCGGGACCCTCGCCTTCACGATGTCGGCGCGCGGCCAAGGCGCCGCCACCCTGGGCGTCTCCGGGGAGCGCGCCTGGCAGCATCTGCTCGCGCAGGTGAACGCCGGCCCGCGCGTTCCGGGTAGTCCCGCGCACGCCAAGACGCTCGCCTATCTCGAAGCGGAGCTCCGCCGGGCGGGCGGCCGCGTCACCGTGGATCGCTTCACCATCCGGATGGGCGGCCAGGCCTACCCGATGGCCAACCTCTACGCGGACTTCGGGCCTCCGGGCTCGGGCGGCATGCTGGCGGCCCACTGGGATACCCGCCCCATCGCCGAAGAGGATCCCGATCCCGCCAAGCGCAAGAGCCCCATCCCCGGAGCCAATGACGGTGCCTCCGGAGTGGCGGTGCTGCTCGAAATCGCCCGGACCTTGGGCGATCGCCCCCCGGCAAAGCCCCTGAGAATCGCCCTCTGGGATGGGGAGGACCTGGGCACTACCGACAGCACGATGTTTTACGGCTCGCGCTGGTACGTGAAGAACCGCCCCCTGCCGCGCTGGGGGATCCTGCTCGACATGGTCGGCGATCGCGATCTCAGGATTCCTCAGGAAGCCTATTCCGCGCGCTACGCCCCGGACCTCATGCGCACGATCTGGGATTCGGCCAAGTCCCTGGGGGTTGCGAGCCACTTTCCCCAGCGCGAAGGACCTGCCGTCAACGACGACCATCTTCCCTTCCTGGCGAAAGGAGTCCCCTTCGTGGACTTGATCGACTTCGATTACCCGTACTGGCATACCTCGAGCGACACGCCCGAGCGCTGCTCCCCGCGCAGCCTCGAGATCGTCGGCAACGTCGTGCTCGGCGCCCTGCGCGCGCTGGATCGCTAGCCATGCGCGTCCTGATTGTCGAGGACGAGCCGGCGCTCGCCGCCGCTCTGCGCGAGGCCCTCGCGGGCATCGGCCATGCCGTGGACGTCGCCGACGACGGAGAGCAGGCCCAGGAGCTGTTCGCAGCCTATCCTTACGACCTGGCCGTCCTGGACGTCACCTTGCCCCGGCAATCCGGCCTGGACGTCTGCCGCCAGGCCCGCCTGCGCGGCCTGGATCTGCCCATTCTGATGCTCACCGCGCGCGATACCCTTTCCGACAAGGTCGCGGGCCTCGATGCCGGCGCGGACGACTACATGGTCAAGCCGTTCGAGTTGGACGAGCTGCTGGCCCGGGTGCGAGCCCTCCTGCGCCGCCGCTCTCCCCACAAGGAGGCCGTGCTGCGGGTCGGGGATCTTTCGCTGGATCCGGCCTCCGGAGAGGTCCTGCGCGCCGGCGAGCCCGTCCGGCTGGCCCGCAAGGAGCGCGCGCTCCTCGAGGTCCTGATGCGGAACGCCGGCCGGATCGTCCCCCGGGAGCGCATCCTCGAGCACCTCTGGGACATGGAGGCCGAGCCGGATCCCGAAGTCATCCGAGCGCACGTCAAGCTGCTCCGCAAGGCGCTCCGCGACCAGCAAGAACCGCGCCTGATCGAGACCGTGCATGGGATCGGTTACCGCATGAACCCTGGGGCTCACGATGCGTGAGGCCCCGGGCCGTTGGCGTGCGGCTCTCCAAGCCCCGTCCGTTTCGGGCAACCCGGCGGAAGCCCTTTTGAAGTCCCTCAGGAGGCGGCTTACCGCATTCTACCTCATCGTGCTGGTCGCCGTCCTTGCCCTGTACGGACTCGGCGCCTATTCGCTCTTTCGCTTCACCCTCATCAACGGGCTCGACCATGTCAACGGGCGCATGCTCTCGCCCGTTCTCAACGCGTTCGTCCATGGCCATGAGAGCTACTCCGAGGTCATGCACGAGCTCTCGGAGGTCGCGATCGGAGACCGTGAGCACCTGGCGCTGTTGACGCGCAAGGGACGCGTCCTTTATGCCCGCGGGGTGCAACTCGACCCCGAGCCCGAGCTGCACCCGGGCGCGTACACGCAGCGGGGAGACGATCCCATGCGCCTCTTGGTCCTGCCCTTGGCGGTGGACGGCGAGATCGTCGGCTACTTGCGCGTCGGCCAGTCCCTGATCGGCCCGGAGCGCTCGCTCGCCAGCCTGGCGCTGGGCCTGGCCGTGATGGCGCCGCTGGCCATCGGCTTGGCTTATCTCGGCGGCAGCTGGCTGGCCCGCCGCGCCGTCAAACCCGTCGAGGGAGCCTTCGAGCGGGAACGCCAGTTCACCCGCGACGCCTCCCATGAGTTGCGCACGCCGCTCTCGGTCGTGCTCACGCATGCCCAGCTCGCGCTGGCCGACCCGCAGCTCCCGGCCTCCGCGGCCGAGAAGCTCAAGGTGATCGAGCGCAGTGCGCGTCGGATGGCCTTCCTCGTGGGCGATCTGCTGACCTTGGGAAGGAGCGATGTGGGCATTCGCGATGCCGCCGTCCCCTTCTCCCTGGAGGAGCTGGTGGAGGAGGAGCTGGAGGCATTGCAGGCGCTCGCCGTGGAGCGGGGCCTGAGCCTCGAGTTCGTCTCGATGACCGCTCAATCCACCGTTCGGGGCGAGCCCGCGCGCGTCGCCCAGGCCGTGCGCAACCTCCTGGAAAATGCCGTTCGCTACACCCGGGCTCCGGCGGCGATCGCGGTTTCCCTGAAGGATCGCGGGGGGCGCCTGGCCTTGACGGTGAGCGACCCGGGGCCGGAGATCCCCGCTTCCGAGCATGAGCGGATCTTCGAGCGCTTCGTCCGCCTGGAGGAGGCCCGGGGAGCCAGTCCTGAGGGATCCGGCCTCGGCCTCGCGATCGCTCGGGCGGTGGCGCGCGCCCATGGAGGCGACGTGACCCTGGAATCCCAGCCCGGTCAAACGGCCTTCACGCTCTGGCTTCCCCGCGCCTGATTTTTTCCTGTTTATTTCACGCTTCCCGGCTAAGCTGAAGACAGCAGCGTGAAACAGAAGGGAGCGCGGGATGAAAAAAAGCTGGCTGATGCTTCTACTGGGGGCGCTCATGGTCGCGAGTCCCGCGATGGCGAGTGACCGGACCCAGGACGTTGCGCTCGACGCCTTGGCAGACAAGGTGACGATCACTCCGGCCCAGGCCGTCAAGGCGGCCAAGGCCCAGGAGAAAGGGCGCGTCAAGGAAATTTGCCTCAAGGCCTACGCAGGCGAGCCCGTTTACGAGGTGGAGTTCGAGAACGATCGGGAGGTCCTGGTCAACGCGCGAACCGGCCTCGTGATGGAGCGGCCGCGTAGGACGAAGTGAAAGGAACGATCATGAACGCGACGGAGACGAAAGGATCCTTGCTCCAGGAGCGGTTCCCGGAGATGGTGGCGGTGATGGTGGCTGGGGGCTTCGCCTTGACCCTGGGCGAGCTTCTCTTGATGAACCATACGGAGAAGAGCCAGAACATCGGGGTCGTGCTGACCGGGATCGGCATGGTGGCAGTGGCCCTCGGGGTCATGGTCGGCCCCCGGTTGCGCAAGGTGCTGGCGGGACTGCTGATCGTGGTGGCGGCCGGCGGCTTGTTCGGCGTCTACGAACACCTGGAGGAAGCCCAGGAGCACCGCGAGAAGGCGGAGCGGGCTCGCCAGGAGAGCGGGCTGGTCGTCCAGAAGGCGGATTATGATGCGCATGAGGGCGAGGAAGCCTCCGAGCACCGCGAGGGCAAGAAGGAAGAGAAGCACGGGCCGCCCCCCCTGGCGCCCTTGAGCGTGAGCGGTTTGGCGTTGATGGGCAGCTTGGGGCTCATCGCGTCGAAGCGCTAACGAAACGGGCCGGAGAGCTTGCTCTCCGGCCCGTTTTAGTTTTGGCCGCATGGCGTTCGGTCGGGCCCTCCCGCAAGGGCCGCATGGTATGCTGAGGGGGTTCACATTTCGTAATGGAGGTGAGCCATGTCGGCCGGATTCGTCGCCCTCATCCTGCATTCGCACTTGCCCTACTACCGCAAGGCGGGCATGTGGCCCTTCGGGGAAGAGAACCTCTACGAGGCGATCGCCGAGACCTACCTCCCCCTGCTGACCGTGCTGGACCGCCTGACCTCCGAAGGCCTCATGGCGCGCTTCACCCTCGGCATCACCCCCATCCTCGCCGAGCAACTGGCCGATCCGTACCTGCAGGCCGGCTTCGAGGACTACGTCATCCGCCGGACGATGGCGGCCGACCGTGACATCGCGCGCTTCGCCCCCGGGGATCCCCGCCGCGAGCTCGCGTCCGAGTACCGGCTCTGGTACGCCTCCCAGCTCCAGGCCTTCCGGGAGCGTTACGACCGCAACGTGCTCAAGGGATTCCGCGACCTCCAGGACAAGGGCGCCATCGAGCTCATCACCTCCGCTGCCACCCATGGCTTCTCGCCCCTCTTGAGCCGGGATTCCAGCCTTCACGCCCAGTTTCGCGTGGGTGTGACCACCTATCGCAAGCATTTTGGGCGCGCTCCGCGCGGGATCTGGCTTCCCGAGTGTGCCTACCGTCCCGCGGAGGGCGATCGCCCCGGCCTCGAGCGCTTTCTCGAGGAGGAGGGGTTGCAGTTCTTCGTGGTGGACACCCATGCGGTGGAGGGAAGCCAGGTGGCGGGCTGGCGGCCCGGATTCGGCCCTTATGCGTCCCTGTCGGTCCCCTCGGGGCCTCAGGTGCCTCAGACCGGGCTCACGACGTTTCGGCCCTATACCCTAGACGGCAGCTCGGTCGCGGTCGTGGCGCGCAATCAGCGGGCCGGCTACCAGGTCTGGTCGGCGGAAAACGGGTATCCGGGAGACCCGCTCTACCGGGAGTTCCACAAGAAGGACGAGCAGTCCGGGCTTCAATACTGGCGCCTCAGCGGCAAGGGAGTGGATCTGGCCGACAAAGAGGTCTACGACCCACGGGCGGCCATGCAGCGCGTCCGCGAGCATGCCAAGCATTACGCCGAGATGCTGACGGGCATGTTGAAGGAGCATCAGCTTCACAACAACCGGCAGGGCCTGCTGGCCATTCCCTTCGATACCGAGCTCTTCGGACACTGGTGGTTCGAG
Source organism: Candidatus Sericytochromatia bacterium (assembly GCA_036676495.1). Taxonomy (GTDB): domain Bacteria; phylum Cyanobacteriota; class Sericytochromatia; order S15B-MN24; family UBA4093; genus UBA4093. The sequence continues at coordinate 65,628 of JAKFCT010000028.1, read as the reverse complement.
GGGGTGGAGTGGCTGGAGCAGGTCGTCAGATCCCTCTGCGAGCAAAAGGATGTCGTGCTGACGTCGGTTTCCGAAGCCCTGGAGGCGTTGCCTCCAGATGCCGCCATTCGCATGCCGGAGAGCACCTGGGGAGCGGGGGGCCATTTCTGGGTCTGGAACAACGATCAGGTCAAGTGGATCTGGCCGCTGATCCATGAGCGGGAGCGCGAGATGGAACTCCTCGCCGATCGCTTCGAGGAGGCCCCGGATCCCTTGCTCCGCAGGACGCTCGATCAGCTGGGCCGCGAGCTCTTGCTGCTGCAGTCGAGCGATTGGCCGTTCCTGGTGACGACCGGGCAGGCGAAGGACTATGCCATCGAGCGCTTCCGGGAACATCAGACGCGCTTCGACGTCCTGGCCGCCATGCTGCGGGACTGGGAGCCTCATCCGACGGCGAGTCACGCGGGGCCCGTGGGCCATTCCGGCATCTCGGCCGGCCTGTTGCAGCGTTACGAGGATCTCGACAATCCCTTCGAGGGCCTGGATTACCGCCTCTTTCGCCGCCGTCAGGGCAGCTAGCCTTCGACTGGCGACACGGAGGCCTGGGTGGTATAGTGGAAGCGACCATTTCACCGCCTGAGGACCTTTCATGCTTCTGTCCGATCAACCGAAGATTAACTTCGCCTTCGGGGTGCATAACCACCAGCCCGTGGGCAATTGGGACACGGTGATCGAGGAGTCCTACCAGCGCGCCTACCTGCCCTTCATCGAGATTCTCGAGCGTCATTCGGGCATTCGGACCAGCATCCACTACACGGGCTTTCTGCTCGAGTGGCTGAGCGAGCGTCACCCCGAGTTCATCGCCAAGCTCTCGACGCTGGTGAAGCGCGGGCAGCTCGAGCTGCTGACGGGGGCCTACTACGAGCCGATCCTGGCGGCGATCCCCGATGAGGACAAGCTCGGACAGATCCGGCGGCTGTCCTCGCGCATCGACACGCTCACGGGCGATCGTCCCGAGGGTCTCTGGCTGGCCGAACGGGTCTGGGAGCCGCATCTGGTCAAGCCCATCGCCGAGGCCGGGGCCCATTACACCGTGCTCGACGACGTCCACTTCAAGGCCGCGGGCCTGCGCGGCGCCGAACTCTTCGGCTACTACCAGAGCGAAGAACAGGGCCGGACCATCGAGATCTTCGCCCTGAACTCCCAGCTACGCAGCATGATCCCCTTCGCCTCGCCCGAGAAGGTCATCGAGACCCTGCGCTCCTTCGCGACCCCGGATGGCGGACGAATCGCGGTTTGCCTGGACGACGGCGAGAAGCTGGGGCGCTGGCCCAATACCTATCAGCTCGTCTACTCCGAGGGCTGGCTGGATCGCTTCTTCACCCTGCTCGAGGACAACGCCGAGTGGATCTCGATGACCACGCTGCGGGATTACCGGCGCAACCGTCGCCCGTGGGGCCGCATCTATATCCCCTCCTGCTCTTACGCCCAGATGCAGGAATGGGCCTTGCCCACGGACCTGGTGGGAGTCTTCCAGCATGCCCGGCATGAAGTGGACTCGCGCTACCAGGACTTCCTGCGCGGCGGGGCCTGGCGCAACTTCCTGGTGAAGTACCCGGAGAGCAACAACCTCCACAAGAAGATGCTCTTGGTCTCCAGCAAGGTGGCCGCGGCCAGCGAGGTCAAAAACCCGGTGCCGGCGCATGCGCTGGGAGCCGAAGCCTCCCAGTCGCTCGACGAGGCCGTCACCTCTCTTTATCAGGCGCAGACCAACGACCCCTACTGGCACGGGACCTTCGGGGGCTTGTACCTGAGCCATCTTCGCTCGACCAGCTACCAGAACCTCCTGAACGCCGAGACCATCGCGGACCGGATCCTTCACGAGGGGCGGGAGTTCTGCGAGATCTCCGAGCGGGACTTCGACTGCGACGGGGCCCCCGAGATCCTCATCTCGACGGCGTCCCAGAACCTCTATTTCCGGCGGGAGGGCGGTGCGCTCTTCGAGCTGGATTTCAAGCCCAAGGCGTTCAACCTGATCGACACCTTGGCGCGACGCCCGGAGCCCTACCATAACAAGATTGCCGGGGCCTCCGAGGGCCCCCCCCGGGATCGGGTCCCCCATTCGCTGCATGAGCTCTACTTCGCCAAGGAGCCGGGCCTCGAGCGGTTGGTCTTCCATGACTGGTACCGCCGGATCTCCTTCATCGATCACTTCCTGCACCCGGACTCGCGGCTGGAGACCTTCTACAACGTGACCTACGGCGAGCAGGGGGATTTCGTCAACCAGCACTACCGCCCGACCATTGAGCGCGATGCCAACGGGACGAGCCTGACCCTTACTCGCGACGGCCATGTCTGGGTGGGGACGGACTTCTGGCCCGTCTCGATCGCCAAGAAGGTGACGGTGCCGAAGATTGGCCCGACAGCCCAGGTGGAATACGCGGTGACGAATGGGCGGGACCTGCCGGTGTCGCTCTGGTTCGGCGTCGAGTTTGCGTTCAACCTGCTGGCGGGTCATTCCGACGACCGGATCTACGTGTCGCCGGGCCGCGAGATTGCCGAGCCGCACCTGGCGTCCAAGGGCGAGCTGCATGACCTCGGGGCGCTGGGCGCTCGGGATGAGGTCCAGGGCATCGAGTTCCTGCTTTCCTGGAACAAGTCCACGACGGTCTGGCGCTTCCCGATCGAGACGGTCTCGATGTCCGAGTCGGGATTCGAGCGGGTATATCAAGGCTCGGTCTTCATGCCGCACTGGAAGCTCGATTTGCCGCCTGGCGGCACGTGGAACTTGACGTTCCAGCAGCGCGTCTCGGAGCTCTGAAGCGCCCGCGGCTGTTGCGAAAGGCAGCGAAGCTGTCCTGAAGCAACGTATGGTCTAGGAGAATTAATTCCATGCGCATTCGCCCCTGGCTTTCCCTCGCACTTGGACTCACGTTGGCGACGGGCTTCTGGCCCTTGCCGGCGGCCTCCCAGGCGGATGCCCCCGCTCCGGGCGTTCGCAACGTCATCCTGATGATCGGCGACGGCATGGGGCTGCCCATCGTGGGGGCCGCCGAACTGGCGTCCCGGACCCAGCGCGGCCGCTCGCTCACCTTGACCCGGCTCTACCAGGAGGGGGCCATGGGCCTGGCCTTCACGGGATCGGCGAACTCCATGATCACGGACTCGGCGGCCGCGGCGACCACGCTGGCCACCGGCGTCAAGACGAAGAACGGCTACATCGGCATGGGCCCCGAGGACCAGGATCTCCTGACCGTCTCGGAGGCGGCCAAGCTGAACGGCAAGCGCGTGGGGCTGGTGACCACCACCCGGATCTCGCACGCCACTCCGGCGGCCTTCTCGGCGTTGCAGAACGACCGCGACGAGGAGAACGCCATCGCCGCGCAGCAGCTGGATTCGGGCGTCGATCTGCTCCTGGGTGGGGGCGCGCGCCACTTCCTGCCCAAGGATCTCGCGGGAAGCCGCCGCAAGGACGACCGCGACCTGGTCTCCGAGGCATGGAACAAGGGCTACCAGGTGGTCCGGACCCGCCACGAGCTGCTGGAGAGCAAGAGCGAGAAGATCCTCGGCCTCTTCAACATGGACCACCTCTCGTATCAGGTCGACAAGCCCAAGGATACCGAGCCTTCCCTGGCCGAGATGACCCAGAAGGCGCTGGACGTCCTGGATCGCCATCCCAAGGGCTTCTTCCTGATGGTCGAGGGCGGCAAGATCGACCATGCTCTGCATTCCAACGACGGAGCCGCGGCGATCGCCGAGCTGCTCGCCTTCGACGACGCGATCGCCAAGGCCTGGGAGTTCCAGAAGCAGCACCCCGACACCCTCCTGGTCGTCACTTCGGATCATGACACGGGCGGCTTCACGGTCATCGGGCAGCAGAAGCCTGAGAACCCGCGCTCGATCCGTTACCCGTCGCCGGACGGGATGACGGTGCTCGAGCGGGTGGAGCGCTCGTTCGATTCGATGCTTCCGGAGCTCTCGAAGGCGACCTCGATCGAGGAGGCGCAGCGGATCATCAAGTCGCATGCGGGAATCGACGTCGAGCGCGAGTGGGTGGAGCGGGTGGCGGCCAAGAAGGCCTGGATGCGCAGCTTCAACTACCACGAGACCGCGGCGATCGCCGCGGGCGAGCAGCACGTGCTGCCCTTCGGCTTCACCACCTCCAGCCACGTCGCCTCGCCGGTCCTGATCGGGGCGGTAGGTCCCGCTCCGCTTCTCGAGCGCCTGCGGAAGCCCCAGGAGAACGCGGAGATCGGCCGCTTGCTCATCGAGGTCGTGAGCCGGCGCGAGCCGGTTCGATAACGCCAAGCAAGGGTATGCTAACCAGCAAGGGACATCGAGCCGTCGAGGGAGGTGCAGGGATGCGGTGGAGTTGGGGGATCGTGCTGGCGTTGGGCCTCGCCCTTTCGGGCTGTGACTTTCCAATCGCAAGCTCGAACCGAGACTCGGATGCCCCTGGACAGCGCACCTCCTTGAGCGCGGATGACCGCACCCAGATGACCCAGGTCTTCCGGGACTTCCTCGCCACGCAGCAGGCGCGCCAGCAGGTGAACCTCACCTCCGCGACCCTCATCGCCGACAACTCGGCGGGGATCCTCTCCAATCACGGGGCGGGCCTGACTCAGAACGCGCCCCTGGTCGCCCATAACACGGGCGGCCTCATCTCCAACGGGGGCGGCGCCTACCGCGTGGCCGCCCAGCGAGAGGCCTTGCCGAGCCACGAGCAGCAATTGCCGGACGGCAACTACCTCTACCGTCTCGGAGACCCCGCCAAGGGAGACACGATCGTCGAGTCCTTCGTCACCCGGCAGCCCAATGCGGCCTCCTCGGGCTTCGACGTGAGCGATGACGCGATCCTCGTGCACGGCAAGATGACCGTGACCCTCGAGGAGCTGGGCGATGACCCCTTCACGTGGGGAAGGCCCGTCACGAACTACTACCAGATTTCGCTCCTCAAGAGCCCGGTGCTCGACGGGTACTCCAGCGAAGTCTGGATCACGGCCGCGATGGGCCAGCCGACGCAACGCTACGTCTCGAAGGCCTCCTACCGGATCGGGGGCCTTCCCGTGACTGCCGAGGCGACTCATAGCGCCTTCGCCACGTTCGGTGGCGTGGACCTGCCCACCGTCGGCGAGGAGCGGATCCAGCTCGGTGAAACCCTGCTCGACCTGAGCTACAAGAACGTGTCGGGCAACGGGGTTGGCCTTGGGACCTGGAAGGCCGAAAGCCGCGAGGCCAGGCCCCTGACGTACGTCTACGACTTCGGCAAGAACCTGGCCGAGATGCGCGTGAGCCTTCCGCTGGAGCGCTTCCTGGTCCTCTCGATTCGCCCGGGCATGCAGGTGCAAGCCGGTTCGGTCGTCACCAAGACGGGAGAAACGCTCGCCACCCTGGTGAAGCGCACGGACGGAGCCCTGGTCCTGCGATTCGCCGAGGGTGATGAGACCTTGCTTTTCGAGTAATCAGGCGATCCACTCTCGGCCCGGTCGCGGCCGCATGCCGGCCTCCGGCCCTCCTCCGCGGATGACCCGCTGGATATCTGCCTCGTAGAGCACCTCATGGGCCAGGAGCCCTTGGGCCAGCCGATCGAGCTCTGGCCGCTTGCGCTCGAGCAACTCCTGCGCCTGCTGGTACGAGGCCGTCAAGAGCCCTTCGAGATCCTGATCCAGCCGGAGCCGGGTCCCTTCCGAGAGGGACATCTCCTTGTAATTGGCGGGCACGCCTGCGCTCGTCATGCCGAGCTCCCACACCATGAGCTCGGCAAGTTTCGTGGCGCGCTTCAAATCGGAATGCGCCCCACTCGTCACCTCTCCAAACACGAGCGCTTCGGCGGCCCGTCCTCCCAGCAAGGCGATGATCTCGGATCGGTACTCGTCACACCCCACCAAGTACCGGTCCTCCACGTTCACGGCCCAGGTATAGCCGAGAGCGCTGCGCCCCGTCGGGATGATGGAAACCTTGTGCAACCGCTTATGGGGTTGCAGGTAGAGATTCACCAGGGCATGGCCCGCCTCGTGGTAGGCCACGATCTCCCGCTCGCGGGCGGTGAGGGTCTGGGAGTGCTCGAGTCCGAGGCCGAGCCGCTCGATGGCTTTGTCGAAATCCTGCTTGCTCGCCTTCGTCCGGCCGGCCCGCACGGCCAGGATGCTGGCCTCGTTGACCATGTTGGCGAGATCCGCGCCGCTCATGGAGACCGACGCCCGTGCCAGGGCCTGGATGTCGAGCCCGTCCTCCACCTGGATCTTGCGGGAGTAGTGGCTCAGCAGCGCCTCGCGCCCCTTGAGGTCGGGCAGCCCGATGTGGAGCTTGCGATCGAAGCGCCCGGGGCGCAGGAGGGCGGCGTCCAGGCTCTCCTCGAGGTTGGTCGCGGCGATGGTGATGACGTTGCCGCCCCGCGAGAAGCCGTCGAGTTCGACCAGGAACTGGTTGAGGGTCTGATTGGACTCCTGGCTGCCGAACATGCCGCTGGAGCGGGTCCGGCCCAGCGCGTCGATCTCGTCGATGAAGACGATGGCCGCCGGGTGCTTGCGGGCCTTGGCGTAGAGCTTGCGGATCCGGCTCGCGCCGACTCCCACGAAGACCTCGACGAAGTCCGAGCCCGAAAGGGCGTAGAAGGGAACCCCCGCCTCGTTGGCGATCGCCTTGGCCAAGAGCGTCTTGCCCGTCCCCGGAGGGCCCACCAGCAAGACCCCCTTGGGAATCTTGGCGCCGATCCGCTTGTACTCCCCCGCATTTTTGAGGAAGTCCACGATCTCCTGGGCTTCCAGCTTCGCCTCGTCCACCCCGAGCACATCGGAGAAGCGGATGCTTCCCACGTCCTTGGCCGGAGCGAACTTGGCTCCCCGGTTGAAGGCGCCTCCCATGACCTTGGCGTAGACCAGCACGAAAACCACGGCGTAGAGCACGATCATCAGGAACGTCACGGCGAGCTGGGCGATGAAATCGAGCATGGCCACCTCCTCTTCCGGGAATGAGAGGCATCCTAGCAGACGAGCGGGCCATGCCTCCTCGTCCTTCTCGTCCGGGTTTGCCCGCCATATTGACCAAGAAGCGCCAAGGCTTGGTTTTTTCCTGGAGTCGGGCTATCATGGGGGCGGAAACCCTCACCATTCGAGGCTTCAGTGCAGATTCTGCTCACCATCCTGGGAGGAGTCGCCCTCCTCCTGCTCGGCATGCATATGGCCGGCGAAGGTCTCCAGCAGGCCGCAGGCGCTCGCCTGCGCACCATGGTCAACACGCTGACCACCACCCGCTTGCGCGGGATGCTGCTCGGCACGGCCATGACCGCCATCATGCAGAGCTCCGGCGCCACCACCGTCCTGCTCGTCTCCTTCGTCGGGGCGGGCCTCTTGTCGTTCGAGCAGACCATCGCCGTCATCCTCGGCGCCAACATCGGCACCACCGTCACGGTCCAGCTGATCGCCTTCAAGATCACCGACTACGCCATGGGCCTGGTCGCCCTGGGTTTCCTGCTCTCGCGCATCGCCCGCAAGTCCTTCCTCAAGCACCTCGGGCAGGCCATCCTCGGCTTCGGCCTGATCTTCCTGGCCATCCACCTCTTCGGCCAGACCATGGCCCCCCTCAAGGACTCCCCCATGGTCGCCGACATGATGATCGCCCTCGGCCGCGACATCTGGCTCGGAGTCCTGCTGGGCGCCCTCGCCACCGCGGCCGTCAACTCCTCGGCCGCCATCATCGGCCTGACCCTCGTGCTCGCCGCCCACGACGTCATGCCCCTCTCCACGGCGCTCCCCCTCATGCTCGGGGCCAACGTCGGCACCTGCGCCACCTCCCTGATCGCCTCCATCGGAGCGCCCCTCGAGGCCAAGCGGGTCGCAGCGGTGCACGCCCTGGTCAAGATCTCGGGCGTGCTCATCGCCGTGCCCTTGCTCGAACCCTTCACCGCCCTGGTCCGCATGACCGCGGAAGACGCCCCACGCCAGATCGCCATGGGCCATACCCTCTTCAACGTCGGCCTGTCGCTGATGTTTCTCCCCCTGGCGGGCCCCTTGGCCGCCCTCATCAAGCGCTTCCTTCCCAACAACCCCAGCGAGGAGGTCGGCTTCCAGATCCGCTACCTCGACGAGCGCATCCTCGAATCCCCCGTGCTCGCCCTCGGCGCCGCCAACCGCGAGGTCCGGCGCATGGCCGATCGGGTCCAGATCATGATGAGCGAGGCCATGGAGCTCTTCTTGAAGGTCGACGAGGACATCCTCGATCGCCTCGCGAAGCTGGAGTCCGAGCTCGACGCCCTCACCCGGGCCATCGTCCACTACCTGGCCAACCTCTCGCAGAACGCCCTGACGGCCGAGGAGTCGCGCAAGGCCGCGAGCATCCTCTACATCGTCAACGACCTGGAGCACATCGGAGACGCCCTCACCAAGCTCTCCATGCTCGGCCGCAAGATGATCGACCTGGGCCTCTCCTTCTCGCCCGAAGGCATCCAGGAGCTGCTGGAGATGCACCAGAAGGTCACCACCAACCTGGACATGGCGATCGTCGCCTTCATGACCTCGGATCGGGCGCTGGCGGAGAGCGTGCTCGAAACCAAGCCCAAGATCGCGCGCATGGAGCGCGACCTGCGCCAGGCCCACTTGGGACGCCTCTGGTCGGGCCTGATCGATACCCGCAACACCTCGGCCATCCACCTCGAGCTGATCAACGGCTGGCAGCGCATCAACGACCACGCCGCCGACATCGCCATGGCCGTCCTGGAGATGAGCCCCTCCGCCTAGCAAGCAGGAATTTGGGGTATACGGGGGAGGGAGGTCACCCATGATCGAACTCAAGCTCGCTCCCACCGTCGAAGACCTGATCGCCGCCGAGAACCGCAAGGCCGAGATCCGGGTCAACCAGGTCAGCGCCATCCTGATCATCACCGTGCTGCTGGTGGTCATGCCCACCGTCTACGTTACCCACGGCGGACAGCCCCCGCTCGCCTTCTACTGGGACGTCGGGATCCTCACCGCCGGCCTGGTCGGCTGCGGAGTCATCGCGCGGATCATCAAGGCCGGCTGCTACGATCAGACCCTTCCCTACGCCTCCTCCCTCCTGGAGTACGGCCTGCTGGGCGGCATTCTGCTCAACCATTCGCTCAATCGCCTGGTGACGGTCGCAGACATGTCGATCGTGGCGTTCGATCCGGTGCTTTACTTCGCCTTTCTCTTGAACGGCTACGCCGCGGTACGCTTCGACCGCAAGGCGGCCTTGTTCAGCGGCCTCTTGTCCCTGATCCTCACTTTGGGGGCGATCGCCCTCGACTACCGGCACGGCCACCCGGTGCACCCGGTCTCCATCGGGTTGCTGCTGATCCTGGCATTGGCGTCGATCGGGGTGGCCCAGCTGATCATCGCGAAGTCGCGCCAGCTGATCGACCAGGCGGTGGCGCAACAGTTCGAGAAGGACCGGGTTCAGACGGTCCTTTCCCGCTACGTCTCGCCGCAGATCGCCACGACGGTCCTCAGTGACGGGCAAATGCCGGCCGCGGGGCAGCGGCGGCGGATCACGGTCCTCTTCGCGGATATCCGGGGCTTTACCCAGATGAGCGAGCGGATGCTTCCCGAAGAAGTGGTGACCTTCCTCAATACCTATCTCTCGCGCATGGTGGATGCCGTCTTTGCCCACGGCGGCACGCTCGACAAGTACATGGGCGACGGGATCATGGCGTTCTTCGGGGCTCCGGTGGAGGCCGAGGACCATGCGGAGCAGGCGGTGAAGGCGGCCCTGGCGATGCGCGCCGCGCTCGAAGCGTTCAATCACGAGCGCGCGCAGCGGGGAGAGCCGGCGATCGCCATCGGGATTGGGCTCCACACGGGAGAATGCGTGGTGGGCAACATCGGGACGTCCCTGCGCCTGGATTACACGGCGGTGGGCGACGTGGTGAACACTGCGAGCCGCCTGGAGGCGCTCACCAAGGAGCATGCGGTGGACGTCCTGATGAGCCATGAAACCTATCAGGCGGTTTCCGCCTGGGTCGAGGCTCGGCCCATCGAGGGGGTGGCCATGCGGGGCAAGAACTCTCGGATGGATGTTTTCGCCCTGGAAGGGGCGCGGCGCGCCGTGGCGGAGGCGCCGGGGGCCAGCGTCCTCCTGGGCTAGACGGAGCCCCGGCTAAGCTGCCGGGGCGCGTCCGGGAAGGAACCGTTTGAGCTGGCGCTTGAGGTGCCGCTTCTCGGGGGCGGTGAGGAACCCGAGCGCATGGAGCGCGAGGGGAAAGGCCATGAAGGCCAGCAGCCGTAGCGGCAGGCTCCAAGGTCCGGACGCGGCTGCGAACTGGCCGGCGATGTAGATCCCAAGACAAGCGACCGTGAGCTTCCCGAGCCGTTTCCAGTCGTAGGGAATGGGGTGAAGCCGCTGGGCCACCGTGTAGCTGATGGCGGCGACTGCCGCGTAGCTGGCGACCTTGGCGAGGGCGGCTCCCATGGCGCCCATGCGGGGGATCAAGAGCCAGTTGAGGCCCAGGTTGACGCTCGCTCCGACGCCGGTGAAGAGCAGGTAGAAGCCGAAGCGCCGGGCGAGGTTGACCCCGGTGAGAAAGACGGGATGGGCGGTGGCGAGCACGGAGGCGAGGACGAGCAAGGGGATGACCTCTCCGGCTCCCTGGTAGGAGTCGTTGGCGATGAGCCGGATGATCTCGGGGGCGAAGAGCGAGAGGGCGAGGAAGGCCACGGCGGCAGCCAGCATCAGGTAGGTGAGGGCGGCCGAGTAGATGCGCGGGGCGCCTTCGGGGTCCTTCTCGGCGAGCGAGTACATGTAGGCGGGCCAGGCCAGGGAGAAGGGGGTCGCGAGGCCGACCATGACGATCATCCCGAGCTTGCTGCCGAGCGAGTAGACGCCGACCTGGGTGGCGGTGGTGAACCAAAGCAGGAAGTAGCGGTCGGTGAGCTGGGTGATCCAGGCGGCGACGGAGTTGGGAAGGTGAAGCCCCCCCCAGCTGAGCAGCGTCCAGGCGAGCCGTGGGCTGAAGCGCAAGGGGTACTTCCAGAAGATGCCTCCCAGGGTGATCACGGCGAGGCCCCCCTGGACGATCGCCATGCTGCGAAGGACGCCTTCGATGCCCATGCCGAGCACGCCGACGTGGTAGAGGTTGAGCCCGACGGTCAGGATGAGCTGGCTGAGGGTGAGGGCGACGAAGAGATGGGGTTTCTGGCGGGCCCTCAGGATGGAGAGGGGCAGGAGGCCCAAGGCGCCCAGGGCGGCGAGGCCGATGACGGCGCGCAGGTGCGCGACGTCGAGATCGGGAAGCAGCGCCGAGAGCTGGGGGGCCGCCCAGGTGCCGAGGGCCGCCATGAGGCCCGCGACGCCGAGCACCATGAGGATCGCGGTGGTGACCAGCGTGCGGCGCTCCTCCTCGTCCTTGCAGCGGCCGAAGTAGGTCCCGTAAAGCGAGCTCGCCATGCCCCAGGCGAAGAGGATCAGGCCAATCTGGTAGGTGGCCAGGATCGTTTCCAGTTGCCCGTACTGCGCGGGGCTCAAGTGGTGGGTGTAGAGCGGGATCAACAGGAAGCTCACCATGCTACCGGCGACGGATCCCAGCCCGTAGATGACGCTCTGGGTCAAGAGTTGGCGTAACGCGCTTAACATGCAGCCCTCCTCGCGGTCCCCCCTCACTCTCTCAGAGCAGGAGCCGGGCGCCCACGTCCAGAGAGGACGAGGAGGTTTGTGGGGCGCGCGGTTCCGCCCTCATGAAGCTGGCTCGTCGCTTTTGTCGCGGGAACCCCTTTGTTAAGATGGGCCCACCGGAGGAATGCGCCCGGATCGGCCGGCGGAGCATGAGCCGGCGAACCCTGGGGTCCGAGCCGGTCCAAGCGTGACGAGAAGGAGGGCTTATGGGTACCCGAGTCATTCCCACCGACCAATGGATGGGCTACCTCAACAGCATCAGCACCATCAAGCGCAAGGCCGATGTCCGGGTCGAGGTCAAGAGCGACGAGTTCGGGGACAAGGTCCTCGCCGAGCGGGCCCCCTTGCTGGCCGTGATGAGCGAGCAGAAGGGCTCCGAGGCCTGCGCCGTCGATATCCAGATCGGGCACCAGGAGGTGGAGAACGCCGATCGCATGACCCACTCCGTGATCTGCACCTCGAAGCTGCAAGTCGAGGAGGACGAATCCGGCGACCCCCAGAAGATCGACATCATCGGGGAGGACCCCCGTACCCATGCCAAGGTGACCACCGTCGTCCGCTTCCTGTAGCGCCTTCCGGGCCGCCCCGCGACGGGCGGCCCGGTTTCGTGGCGAGCCGTTTCGGGGTAGAATGCGGCTATGAAGATGCGCCCCGTCCTGCTCGCCCCCATGCTCGCCCTGGCCCTCTGGGCCTGCCAAGCCGAGCTTTACCCCACGGCCCCCGACACCCCCGAACGGGTGACCATCGGCTCTCCCGATCCGGGAAGCTCCCCGGGAACGACCGTCCCCCAGCGCGGCCTCTACGGCGGCCAGCTGCAGCCGTCCGGCTCGCGGTACCTGGAGTTCCTCGGCTTCACGCCGCCGCGGGGCTCCTACACGCTCTACCTCTTCCCCTGGGACGCCGGACTGAACCCCATTCCCTTCGCCGCCGGAGCCCAGGCCACCCTGAAACTCTCGAACGGCAAGCAGATCGCCATGACCGCCGCCACCAACCAGGAGGACGGCAGCCTGTTCTTCTATGCCTTCCCCGAAGCCTCCTTCGAGCGCCTGAACGTCACGATCCAGGCCGAGGTCTCTCTCGCGGGCACCACGCTGACCGGCAGCTTCGTTCACCCGGATCGCTAGCGCAATCTTCGTTGCGGCAGGACCGCGAGCTTTGATTTTCAGCCTCTATCCATGCGGTTCTCGCTTATCGCTCGCTTTCCTGGTCCCCCCGCCACGGGCGCCTCGCAACAGCCGCGGGCGCTGAGCGCCGTCCGCGCGCGCGTTTCCCGCGCCAGTCTTGTCTAATTTGGCCGTGGTCGCGCCCGGGGGTCCCCCTCTTATGATCGGAGGGGCCCCGGGGCCGACCCTCTCGGGGCCCGCCCGGGTCCGGACATGAGAGGAGGCAACCATGCTCAAGGTGCTCTGGGCCACCGCCCTCGGGACGGGGCTCGTCCTCGCGTACAGCACCCCCGGGTTCGCCCAGATGCGGACCTCTCAGCCCCAGCGCCCGTCCGGCGCGGTCACGGCCTACTCCACCCCGAAACCCTCGGGAGCCGTCGGACTCTTCGGCTGGTACCCCTTCCTGAGCTCCCCGGCCACCGCGGCCTCGACCCTCGCGCCCGGCCTCGCCGCAAACCTCTGGTTCACTCCCAACCTCTCCTTCGGGATCTGGGGCTTCACCGGAGCCTTCCCCGGCTACGGCAACGTCACCAGCGCCGACCTCGAAGGCAAGGTCAAGTTCTTCCAGAGCGGCACCGGCGTCTTCGGCTGGGCCCTCACCGGCACCGGCGGCGCCAAGTACCTCGGCTACACCCCCGGCACCGGAGTCGGAGTCGCCCTGGGCCTCATCTTCGACCTGAACCTGCCCCAGCGCTTCGTGCTGCAAGGACGCGTGGGCTATACGCCCTGGCTCAGCATCGCCGGGGCCAACCGCATGGTGCTCGATGGCAAGCTCGGAATCGGCTACTCCCTCACCAACATCATCGGCGTGGACGCGGGAGTCCGCACCCAGACCCTCCTCACGGGACCCGAGACCTACAACCTCGTCGGCCCCTACCTGGGCCTGGGCTTCGTCTTCTAAACCTGCCCCACCGCGCGCGCCTGCCGGGGGTCTCGTGGCTCCCGGCAGGCGCGCGCACGTTTCCCCCCGCGCGCCCTTCGGCGCTGAACCCGGTTAAAGTTGACTTAAACTTGCCAAACCCCCGCAAGCGCCCCCGCGTCCCCCCGGATAACCCATTAACGAATCGTCACCTCGAGCGTCAAGTCACCAGAAGGGGGATGCCATGCGTAGCGGACTGATCAGCACGATTTTCGGTCAACGGGCCCAGAAAGCTCCCAATTGGGCCGGCCTTCTCACGCAGACGCCCCCTAACGCCCCCAAGTCCCCCGTGCGCGCCGGCGGAGACTCCCTCTCGCTCACCCCCAAGCTGTCGAACTCCCGCTTCAGCGCCCATGAGGACCTGCTCGGGGTGCTCACGGGCAAGACCCTCACCACGGGAGCCAAGGGCGAGGGCATCAAAGCCCTTCAAAACGCCCTTCTTGACCTGGGCTTCGGCCTTCCCTCCGGTGCAGACGGCGGGTTCGGCAATGAGGTCAAGCTGGCTCTCAAGGGATTCCAGTCCAGCCAGGGCCTACCGATGACCGGGGAACTCGACGCCAAGACGCTCAAAGCCCTGGATGAGGTGGCGCCTGCCGAAGGCAAGAAGGCCTGGGACGATCCCGCCATCTCCCCCAAGGCCTTCCCCGCGGCCCCCCAGGTCAAGGGCAAGCCCGCCCGCATCGCCGTCGATACCTCCGAGCACCGCCTCTTCCTTTACGACAAGCAAGGCAAGATCGAGCGCATCTACCCGATCGCCACCGGCGCCCCCGGCACCGAGACCGATCCCATGATCAAGATCGTCTCCGGCTTCCTCAAGGATCCCACGGCCGTCGCCCGCCAACTCTGGCCCGAATCCGGCGGCAAGGCCTTCGGCACGCGCCTGGTGGATCTCAGCAAGTACGATCCCGAAACCGGCAAAATCACCCGAAATGGCGAGGAGATCCACGGGACTTTCACCCGCCGATCCATCGGCACCGACGCGTCTCACGGCTGCATGCGGCTCTACAACGAAGACATCGAGGACTTGTATGCCCGCTTGCGCCAGGGAGATGTCGTGGTGGTGCAGAAATAAAGATTAAGCCGGAGGAAAAAAAAGGGTTGACGTCGGCCTAGGAAGCCGCTAGTATTAATTCTGTTGGGACTGTAGTTCAGTTGGTTAGAATGCCGCCCTGTCAAGGCGGAGGTCGCGGGTTCGAGCCCCGTCAGTCCCGCTGAGGGCCGAGATCGAAAGATCTCGGCCCTCTGCATTTGGCCGTGCCGCCCGCCCGCGACCCCGGCAAGAATCCCGGTTAAGGCGACGACAACTCCGATGGTGGGACTTTCCAGGAGAGGGCCA
This sequence comes from Candidatus Sericytochromatia bacterium, assembly GCA_036676495.1. GTDB lineage: Bacteria > Cyanobacteriota > Sericytochromatia > S15B-MN24 > UBA4093 > UBA4093. The sequence goes on along the minus strand of JAKFCT010000028.1, from coordinate 50,609 downwards.
TGACCCAGGAGCCGCGACGCCAAACCGCTTCGCTCAGCCGAGATCGCTTTCAGCGCTCTCGCACGTTGCCCTTGGGATCGACCGTCGAGCTGCCCCGCCGCGACGCCCCCCTGCCTGAAGACCCCACCGCCCGCCTCAAGGTCGCCCACGACCCCCAGGTCTCCTCCACCGTCCTGGAGGCCCTTGCCGCGGACATGTCCCCGGCCATCCGCGCGGCCCTCCTCTCCCGCAAGGACGTCACCCCCGAGGTCTTGCATCACCTGGCGGCGGACCCCGACCCGCTCCTCAGGGCCCAGCTGGCCCGTCGCGGGGATCTGCCTCCCTCCGTCATGCTACGCCTGGCGCAGGATGTCGATCCCGAGGTGCGCCTGGCGCTGGCCGAGAATCCCTATGCCAACCGCGCCGTCCTCGAAGCCCTCAGCTCGGCGGCGGACGAGGCGATCGCCCATGCCATCCTCGTTCACCCCCGGATCGACGATCGGATTCTCGAGGCGTTCGCGCGCTCTCCCTATCCCTCCGTCCGCTTCGCCGTGGCTTCCCACCCCAGGGCCACGGCAGAGATCTTGCTGGCCTTGGCCTCCGACATCGACCGCGAGGTCCGTGAGGCCGTCCTCTCCAATGCCAAGGCCGACCTCGAGGTGCTGGACGCCCTCTCCCGCGATCCCGATCCCCAACTGCGGATCCGCGTCGCCCGGGACCCCCGGACCGTCGAGGCGACCCTCGAGCGCATGGCCCGCGATTCCGACGCCGAGGTGCGCCTGCAACTCGCCCGCTCCAAGGGAGCCACCTCCTCGATGCTCCGGATCCTGGCCGAGGATCCCGATCCGCGCATCCAGGAACGGGTGGCCGTCCATCCGATGACCCCGCCCGCGGGCCTGGTCACCCTGGCGCGACGTGGCACCCTCCAGGCCCGCCAGGACGTGCTGACGCACCGCAACGTGGTCCCCTCGGTGCTCGAGGCCCTCTCCGGGGCCGGGGAGCCCGAGCTGCGCGCGCGCCTGGCGATGCACCCCGCCCTTCCCCCCTCGGTTCGGGAGCGCCTGGCCCACGATCCCGACGTCAACGTGCTGAGGGCGATCGCCCGGATTCCCGTCCTCTCGCCCGATTCGCTCGCCCGCCTCGCCACGCATCCCGACGAGGAGGTCCGCGCCCTGACCTCCCGGCATCCCGCCACCCCCGCCGAGGCCCTGGAGCGGCTCGCAGAGGACCCGATCGACCGCATTCGCTTCGGAGTCCTCACCCACTCGTACGCGACGCCCGTGGCCTGTGCCAAGGCGCTCGCCCAGGGCATGGATCTCCAGGCCATGCGAACGCTCGCCGAGGCGCCTACGACCTCCTCGCCCGCCCTCGCGCTGCTGGCCCATGAGCGGGATCCCTTGCTTCGGTATCACGTGGCCATGCATGCCAATGCCTCGCCCGACACCCTGGAGCGGCTTTCCCGCGACGAGGTTCCCGAGGTGCGGGCTGCGGTGGCCTGGCATCCCCGCACGCCCTCGGAGACCCTGACGCGCCTGGCCGAGGATACCGAGCGCAAGGCCCGGGCGGGCGTGGCCCAGAACCCGCGCTCCTCCGAGAAGGCCCTGCGCCGCCTCATGGGGGATCCCGACCGCAACATCCGCTGGGCCGCCTTGACGCATCCCCTGGCGACCGCGGCCATGTGGCAGGACCTGGCCCAGGATCCGAGGCTGCCGGCGGAGGCGAAGCGCGATCTCTTGGCCATGGCTCAGGTGCCTGCCGAGGTCCTCATGGCCCTGGCAGGGGCCTCGGAGGTCTCCCTGCGCGAGGATGTGGCCCGTCATGCCGCTTCAGGCCGCCAGGTCCAGGCTCAACTCGCCCAGGATCCGGATTTCCGGGTGCGGGTCGCGCTGCTGGAGAATCCCCGGGTGGTACCGGCGGCCTTCGAGGCGCTCGCCGAGGATCCGGAGCCGGATCTGCGCAAGATGCTGGCCCAGCGCTCGGACTTGACCCCGATGGCGGCCGCGCGCTTGGCGGAGGATCCGGATCCGGAGGTCCGGCGCGACCTGGCCTCCAATCCGCACGTGCCGGCCAAGGCTTTGGCCGTGCTGCTCCAGGATCGGCTGGTCGACATTCGCTATTCCGCGGTCCATAACCCGCGCCTGACGCCGAAACTGGCCGAGCAGGCCGCCCAGGACCCGAGTTGGGCGGTTCGCGAGGCGGTCTGCCGCACGGGGCTCTTGCATCGCCGGGTGCTGGCGGTCCTGGCGCGGGATCCGAGCGGCTGGGTTCGCCGTGCCGCGAAGGGCGCGGGCATCTTCGAGATGATGCGCTCCTGGCATCGGGCGCAACTGGCCCGGGAGCTCTGGGGAGCCTAGGGTTCGCGATAAGGCTTGCTTACTGCTTGCGTCGAACGCGGAAGGGTGGTAATCTAGGTATTCCTGACGCGGGGTAGAGCAGTCCGGTAGCTCGTCGGGCTCATAACCCGAAGGTCGCAGGTTCAAATCCTGCCCCCGCAACTCAGCCGGCCTCCCTCAGGGGAGGCCGGCTTTTTTATTGGCGTCATGCCCCTGACACTGAAACAGCGGCCGGCCCATCGGGCCGGCCGCTGTTGCTTGCCGGAAAATTCGCGGCGCGCGCTAGGCTTACTTCTTGAGCGAGAGTGCGTAGGCCGTGACGTTGTTGATCTGGTCCTCGGAGAGGGTGCCGGACCAAGGCGCCATGCCGGTGCCGGGGACGCCGTTCGCGACGACGCCCTTCCAGGTGGCGAAGTCGCCGACGTGCTTGTAGGGGCCGGCAGCCAGGTCGGTCGGCCGGGGGTTCAGCGCCGAGGCCGCGGGGCCGTCGCCAGCGCCCTGGGGACCGTGGCAGGTGGCGCAGTTGGTCGCGAAGATCTGCTGGCCCGCTGCGAGGTCGACGCCCGCGGGGGCGCCAGCAACCTGCTGTCCGCCGGGGGCTGCGCCCTCGGTGGCCGCCGGGGTCTCGCCAGCGGGGGCTTCCGCCGCCGGGCTCTCGGTGGCAGGGGGAGTGGTTTCGGCGCCTTGCTCCTCGGAAGGCTGACAGCCAACCAGGGAGATCGAGGCCGCGAGGGCGAGCGCCAGCGTAAGGGTTCGCTTCACCAGAGTACCTCCTATGGTGCAAGTTGACTGGACCAATCCCACGATCGATCCAGGGACCGCGATGGGGTCTACGTGGACATCCAGTGTACGGTTTGCTTGAACGCTTGTAAAGCGAGTCACCCGGAGTTGCGAAGCCCCGCGGCGATTCCCGTTACCGTCAGCGCCAGGGCCGAATCCAGGCGTTGCGCCTCGTCCGGGGCCTCCCCCCGACGCTTGCGCCGCAACAGCTCGACTTGCAAGTGACTCAAGGGATCCACGTACGGGTTGCGCAGGCGAATCGACCGCTGAAGGACCGGATTGCGCTCGAGCAGCTCGCGCTGTCCCGAGATGGCCAGCACCGCCTCGCGGGCCCGCTCGAACTCCGCATGCACCTCGCCCCAGATCCGCTCGCGCACCGCGGGATCCTCGACCAGGTCCGCGTAGCGCCGGGCGATTGCCATGTCCGCCTTCGCCAAGGAGACCTCGACGTTTCCGATCAGCGTCCGGAAGTAGCTCCAGTCCCGGTACCAGGCCTGCAGCCGCTCCCGCCCGCCCGCCTCGGCGAGGCCTGCCATCAAGGCGGTCCCGGCCCCCAGCCAGCTCGGCAAGAGAAAGCGCGTCTGGATCCACGCGAACGTCCAGGGGATGGCCCGCAGCGTCTCGATCCCGCCTTCCTTGCGCCGCCGGGCCGGCCGCGACCCGATCTTGAGCGACTCGATCTCGGCCAAGGGTGTGGCCTGCTGAAAGAACTGGAGAAAGCCGGGATCTTCGTAGACCACGCGCCGGTACGCTTCGAAGGCGGTCTGGGAGATCCGCTCCATCGCCGCATCGCGCTCCCGGACCCGGTTGAGATCCGCCAGCTCTTCGCGGCTCGCCAGGATCGTCGCGGAGAGCGCCTGCTCGAGGTTGCGATCGGCGAGATCGGGCACTCCGTACTTCCAGGCCAGCACTTCCCCTTGCTCGGTGAGCTTGATTGCCCCCGACACCGAGCCCGGGGGTTGCGCCAGGATCGCCTCGTAGGTCGGCCCGCCGCCCCGGCTCACCGTGCCTCCGCGGCCGTGAAAGAGCCGCAGCGCAATGCCATGCGATCGTGCCAGCCGGCTCAGGTCGCGTTGGGCCTTGTAAAGCTCCCAATTGGAGGTCAGGATCCCGCCGTCCTTGTTGGAGTCGGAGTAGCCGATCATGACTTCCTGGCGATCGCCCAGGCTCCGCAAGGCCTCCCGGTAGGGAGCGAACGACCAGAGCTTGGCCATGATCGCCGCGGAGGCCCGCAGATCCTCGATGGTCTCGAAGAGGGGCACCACGTTCAGCCGAGAGACGACCCCCTGGGGGCTCTGCCCCCCTGGGCCTTGCCTCCCGAGGTTCTGCCTACCGGGGTACCACCGGTAGAGTCCCGCCTCCTTGGCCATGACGAGCACCTCCAAGAGGTGGCTCGGCGCGCAGGTCATGCTGACGATGTAGTCTTCGACCGCACATGCTCCCGCCATGTCCTGGCAGTCTTTCAACGCGACGAAGGTCTCGAAGGTCTCGCGCGCCTCGGGCGTGAGCGGAGCGTCCGGGGGCAGCAGGGGGCGGGGGTTCTCCAGCTCGCGCAGCAGGATGGCCTGCTTCGAATGCTCGGGGAGGTCCTGGTAGCCCGTGATGACCCCGGCGACGGCCAGGGCATCGGTCATGGCCTCTTCGTGGACGCGGCTGTTCTGGCGAATGTCGAGCGCCGCCAGGTAGAAGCCGAAGGTGCGGGCCTTGAGGCGCAGGGTTTGAAGCCTGCCGTCGGCCAGCCGCTCGCCCCGGTGCGCGCGAAGGCTCCGGTCCATCCGATCAAGGTCCGCCCCGAACGCATCGCAGGCCGCATAGCCGCCTTCGCGTCCCTCGAGGCTGCGCCGGAGCCGGAAGCCCATCAGGGTGATGAAGCGGCGGTAGGGCTCCTCTTCGTTGCGCTCCAGCCAGGGATGGACCGTCTCGTCGAGTGGCAGCTGTGCGAGATAGGCGTCGATGGTCTCTTTCAGCTCGTCGGAGATGCCGACGCGGCGCCGAGAGAGGCTGAGCTCGACGACGAGCTCGCCGAGCTCGTCGAGGTAATGCTCGAGCATGAAAGCGCGTTGCCGGCGCATCGCCTCGCGGGTGGCCTCGGGGGTCACGAAGGGGTTGCCGTCGCGATCGCCCCCGATCCAGGTGCCGAAGCTGACCAGCAGGGGAGGATCCCCCAGGGGCTCACCGAAGGTGGTCTGGAACTCGTGGCCCAGTTCGTCGTAAAGGCGGGGGATCGCGTCGAGCAGCGATTCCCGGAAGTAGAAGAGCGCCGCGTTCTGCTCGTCGTAGACCGTGGGGCGGCGGTGCCGCACCTCGTCGGTCTGCCAGACGGCCGTCAGGGTCTCGCGAATCCCGGCTTCAAGGCGATCGCGCTCACGGGGGCCGAGCCGGGGATCGTCCCAGGCCGCGAGATCCTGGGTCACGGCGTGCCACTGCCCGAGGACCGTCTTGCGGTTCGGCTCGGTGGGATGGGCCGTGACCACGAGGCCCACCTCGATCCGCCTCAGGAGGGCTCTCACGGCGGCGGCATCGAGGTCCTTCTCTCTCAGGAGGCGCAAGGTCTCGGTCAGGGAGCCGCGCTGGGGGCGATCGCCCGAGAGCCGGACTTCTCGCCGCCGCCGCACGCGGTGGTGTTGCTCGGCCAGGTTGACCAGCCCGAAGTAGAGCGAGAAGGCCCGGATCACCCCGATGGCCTCGTCGATGCCGAGGCCGCGGATGATGCCGGCGATCTGATCCTGGCGCATGGTGGTCGGATGCCGGCGGTAACGCTTGCTGAGGATGCGCAGGCGCTCTTCGGTCTCGAAGAGGCCCCGTCCAGCTTGCTCGATCAGGGTCTCGCCCAGCAGGGTGCCCAGCCAGCGGATGTCCCGGCGCAAGGGAGCATCCCGGTCCCGGAGGTCTCGCGTCATGGTGGTCATTTCTCCTCGGTCCTTCCCGAGGCCATCATCGTCGAATCCGTCGCGGAGGTCCAGCATGAAGCGAGACTTCGCTGGCGGCGGAAGCTAGTTCCGCCGTCCCAGGTAGCGCTGGAGCAAGGATTCGGGAAGGCGGTTGCTGGAGGCGATTTGCCGGTAGACCTCGGCTCCGCCGGTCCGGAAGCGGCGCAGCTCGGGATCCCGCCGATCGATCCCGTAGAGCCCGAAGCGGGGGGTGTACGTGCCCCACTCGTAGTTATCCGTCAGGGACCAGTGCATGTAGCCCAGGACCGGCACGCCTTCGGCCATGGCCTTGCGCAGCTGAGCCAGGTGGTTCACCAGGAAGGCCTCCCGGGTCCAGCCGTCCTTGCGCGGGTTGTCGGCTTCGGTGGCGAAGCCGTTCTCCGCCACGAAGAGCGGGAGGCGGTAGCGTTCGTAGAGCTTCTTGGAGACCTCGTACATCCCTTCGGGGTAGATGGGCCATTCCCAGAAGGTGCCGATCTTGGTCACGTCCCAGAAGCCCAGGGCGTAGTAGTAGTCGAAGGCCACGTAATCGAGGAAGCGCTTATCGGTTCGTTCCGTCGGAGGCGTTCCGGCCTCGCCCACCGGGGGGGCCAGGCGGTCGAGCAGGCTGAAGTCGTTGAGGTCCTGGCTCGCTTGCATCTCGTAGTTGGGGGCATGCTGCCGGCGATGGAAGATGAAGGGGTTGATCGAGACCTGCGCGTCGGGATCCGAGGCGTGGATCGCCTCGAAACCGGCCTGATGAGCGCGGGCCATGCGCTCCATGGCCTTGGCGAAGGCGAAGGGGTTGCGTTTCCCCGGGGGATGAACGCCTGCAATGTAGCCGGTGAGGCCCGCCGTGTTGGGCTCGTTGAGCGTGATCCACCAGCGAACTTTGCTTCCGTACTCTTGGGCCGCCCAGGAGGCGTAGCGGCGGAACTCGGAGACGGTCTCGTCGGATTCCCAGCCGCCCTCGCCGCCGGATAGCGGCCGATCGAGCCATGCGGGGTAGGCGAAGTGAACGAGGGTCACGACGGGCTCCATGCCCCGGGCGCGCAGGCCGTCGATCACCTGATGGTAGTGCTTCACGGCCGCGGGGTCGATGCGGCCGCGCTCCGGCTCGATGCGGGCCCATTCGATGCTCATGCGGAACGCGTTGAGGCCGAGATCCTTGGCCAGGTCAAGGTCTTCTTCCCAGCGGTTCCAGTGGTCGGTGGCGTTGCCGATGGCATGCTTGACCCGGCGGGAGCGCTCCCAGGCGGCCCACTGGGAGGTCTGGTCTCCGCCCTCGTACTGGTAGCCCGCCGTGGCGACGCCCCAGAGGAAGCCCGGGGGGAAGGCCTGATCGGAGCCGGGTACCGACTGGATGCGGGCCTTGCCGTTATCTCCCAGCCAGGCGAAGCCGCTCGGGCCTCCGCAGCCGGCCAGGATGGCCAGGATCCCCAGCATGCCCATGATGCGGCCGAAAACCGCGCCGTGGCCGAGCCGCCTTTTTGCCGCCATGCTTAATCCCCTCCTTACCGAAGCTTAACCTTCTCATGGTTATCGGGAAAAACGGCGGAAGCTTTCGTCGGGAGTAAGTGCGTGGTAGCGGGTATGTATGCTCTAGTGCAGCAAGCGCTTGGATCTCGGGCACGCTGGGCTTTCTTGCGGAAGTCCGTCGGGATCGGGCTTCTGGCGCAGGCTTTGTCGAAGCTTAACCCGTTGATTCGCAAGATCGCGCGTCGGCCCGGCGACAAACAAAGGGAATAACGCTCGTTGATCGTGGGAGGACTTGGCCATGGATAATCAGGTGTCGAAATCGAAGCTCGGGGCCCTCAACTGGGCGACCATCCTGGCTCCTTCCAAGCCGACCGAGCCCCCCGCTGCCGAGTCGAAGCCGGTGAGCGCGGACAGTCTCTCGCTCAAGCCCAAGAAGGACGTCATCGACATCAGCGTCCCCAAGCGCGGCGCGTCGGGCACGGCCATCCGCGAGCAGGTGATGCGGATCGACGGTGAGATTTCCACCCTCAACAAGGCCCTGTACCGCAATCAGGTCGACCTGGCCGATGCCCACGTCGAGCGCGCCGAGCTGAGCGATGCCCTGGCCCGCAAGCTGAAGCGCGCCGAGGAGCTCAAGAAAGACCTTTCCGGAGCCCTGGGCGAGAAATCCCAGCTGAAGGCCGAGATCGCGGAGATTGCCGGCAAGATCGACGCCGTCGACGCCAAGATCGACGACCTCAAGGTCGAGCAGGATGCCCTGATCAAGCGCGAGGCGGAGCTGGCCAAGCAGCATCGCAAGCAGTACGGCGAGGCGCAGGGCGCTCAGGACTACGCCGATTACCTCTCGACCCTTCCGGGCTATGCGCAGGGCGACGACGTCCTCGGCAACGTCCGCAAGGAAGCGGCTTCCTCGGAGGCTCGCGAAGCAAAAGACCGGATGCATGCCACCGAAGGCAAGCTGACCGAGACCAACACCCGTCAGGCCGTCATCTCCGTCGAGGGCTACTTCCTCAACCTGCGCCGTGGCAAGCTTCAGGCCCAGGGTGACGCCAAGGAAGGGGAGCTGGATGCGACCCAGCAGCGGATCGACCTGCTGCGGGGCAAGCAAGATAAGCTCGACGGGCGGATCTCCGAGAACCGGGAGCAGCTCGCCAAGCTCGACGCGCAGATCGTCAAGACCGAGAAGACCATTGCCACGATCGAGCGCAAGATTTCCGACCTCGAGACCCTGCGCGACGAGGTGCTGGGGGATGCTATCAAGGCACGCCTGGAGAACGCCGAGGAGATCGCGGACAAGATCGCCGAGCTGGAGCGGGCCATCACGAAGCTCAAGGGCGAGCTGTCCAGCACCCGGGACGAGCTGCAGGACCTCAAGGACCTTCGGGACTCCTACGAGAAGTAGCGCAAGCGACGAGGGGGAGGCGAAAGCCTCCCTTTTTTCTTGCGCGCTCGGGTGCAGTCGCGCGCGATAGGGCTAGGCGGGGTGTCCCGAGAGGTCGGCCCGAATGGCGGCCATCCCCGCCTCCAAGCTGACGAGCGGCTCCCAGCCGAGTTCTCGGCGGGCCTTTTCCGGAGTGAAGGGGGTGTCGGACATGGGCTTGGCGATCTTGCGGACGTTTCGGAGCGTCAGCGGGATGTAGCGGCCCGTGAGGGCGGAGAGGATTCCCCCCACCCAGCCGGCGACGAAGAGCAGGGCGAGGGGAACGTTGCGAGGACGGGTCCCTGCCATGGAGCAGTAGTAGGCCATGTACTCCCCGTAGGCGACCATTCCATCGAAGATGTTGTAGACCCCGTAGCGTTCGCTGAGGACGGCACGGGTCACGGCTGCCACCAGGTTGTCGATATAAAGGTAGGGAAAGCCGAAACGCCCTCCGCCCGGCAGGTAAACCCGGTTTCGCCGGGCGGCGTCGAGCGGCTTGAGGGTCCAGTGGGGGGATTGCGCCCCGTAGACCGACGGCAGGCGCAAAATGGTCAGCTGCGGCATGCCGGGTGCCGAGGAGGCCTCGGTGAGATCCTTTTCGGCGGCGATCTTGACGTCACCATAGAGATCCCCGAACGCGACCGGGGTCACGTCCTCCGAGAGGGCCGCCTCGAGCCCTCCGTACACGATGAAGGAACTGATGAAGAGGAAGCGCGAGACTCCCGCCCGGGCGGCCGCGGCATAGAGCTGGCGCGAGCCCTCGACCGAGATTTGCCATGCGAGGCCGCGATCGCTGAGTTCCGTGTCGGTGGCCGCATGCACCACGACGTCGCAACCGACGCAGGCCTGCTCCAACGAGGCCGCATCGCGCAAGTCCCCCACGACAAGGCGAGCCCCCCGAGCGGCCAGTTCGAGCGCCCGAGGAGCCTCTGGATTGCGCACCAAGACGCGCACTTCCACATCACCGGGGTGGGCCAGCCCCTGTGCGAGCCAGCGATGGGCGATCGCCCCTCCGATAAATCCCGTCGCCCCGGTGATGAGCACGCGCTGCTGCATGGATTGAGCTCCTCGTCTGACGTGAACGGCTTCGAGAACGGTGACCGAGCTAACCGGCCGATCCGCCGTCGGCGGATGCGGCGACGGTGGACTTGACGATGCCGTCCAGGAGCCGGGTCACGCCGATGACCTCCATGCCGGGAGGCAGGGCGAGGCTTTCGTCGAGGTTGTGCCCGGGGACGACGGCCAGGGTGAAGCCCAGTTTCTGGGCTTCTTTGAGGCGGGCTTCCAGGGAGCTGACGGCCCGGACTTCGCCGTTGAGGCCGACTTCCCCGATGGCGATCGCCTGGGGCTTGAGGGCCACGTCGCGCATGCTGGAGGCGACGGCGAGGGCGACTCCGAGGTCTCCGGCCGGCTCGTCGATGGATAAGCCCCCCACGACGTTCACGTAGACGTCGTGCTTGGAGAGGGGAAGGCCGACGCGTTTTTCGAGGACGGCCAGGACCTGCACCATGCGGTTATGCTCGATGCCGTTGGCGGCGCGGCGCGGGGAGGCCAGGATGGAGGGGCTCACGAGGGCCTGGATCTCGACCAGGAGGGGGCGGGTGCCTTCCATGGTGGCGACGATGGCCGAGCCGGTGGTCTCGGTGGTTCGCTCGGCGAGGAAGAGGGCCGAGGGATTGGCGACCTCGGCGAGCCCGTCGGAGCGCATCTCGAAGATGCCGACCTCGTTGGTGGAGCCGAAGCGGTTCTTGACGGCGCGCACCAGGCGGTAGGACTTGAAGCGATCGCCCTCGAAGTAGAGGACCGTGTCGACCATGTGCTCCAGCACCCGGGGGCCGGCGAGCGTCCCTTCCTTGGTGACATGCCCGACGATGCAGAGGCTGACGCCTTGATCCTTGGCGATGCGCATCAGCGAGCCGGTGGCGGCCCGGACCTGTGAGACCGAGCCCGCCGTGGAGGTGAGGTGGGGGTTGTAGATGGCCTGAATCGAATCGATGACCGCCCAGTCCGGCTGCATCTCCTGGAGCGCCGCCTCGATGACGGTGGTGTCGTTCTCGGCGAGGACGAAGAGCCCGTCATGCTCGGCGCCGAGGCGCTTGGCGCGCATGCGGATCTGGCGGGCCGATTCCTCCCCCGAGACGTAGAGCACCCGTTTCCCCGTGGAGGCCAGGTACTGGGCCACCTGCAGAAGCAGCGTGGACTTCCCGATGCCGGGATCGCCGCCCAGGAGAACCAGCGAGCCGGGGACGATGCCGCCCCCCAGCACCCGATCGAGCTCTTCCAGACCGGCGCTGAAGCGCTCCTCGGCGTCCAGCTTCACGGCCTTCAGGGGAATGGGCACGACCGAGCGGGCGGCCTTGGCGGCGGGCGTGACGGGCGTGGAGGCTTCCTCGGTCATGGTGTTCCACTCGGAGCACTCGGGGCAGCGTCCCATCCAGCGGGGTTGCTCGGAAGCGCAGTTCTGACAGACGTACTTGATCTTGGGCTTGCTGACCTTCGCCATGGGGACTCCTTATGGATCAGCCTCGGGTGCTATGGACCCGCCGCGGGCGCTATCGACCAACCGCGGGTGCGGGCTTCAAACGGATGTTCGAGTCAGTATACCGGATCAGCGGAGCCGAAGCGAGCCGAGACTCCCCTGCAGCTTGGGCAGGTGCTGCTTGCTGATCGACTCGTGGCATGCGGCGCGCAGGATCACCCGGTAGCGCGCGTTGGCGACTCCCAGGGCGAGGACCTGGACCCGGGGCTCCTTGGGATCCGCGTAGCCCAGGTAGTGGGCCAGGTGGCCATGCACGAGCTGGTCCTGTTCCCGGAAGGGGGTGTTTCGGTTGAGGCCGTCCCGGGAGAGCATCTCGCGGATCATGACCATCCGGTGGTTGCCGGCATCGAGTTCCTGGCCCCGTCCCAGGGTGAGCACCTCGACCGTCAGGCCGAGGCGTGCGGAGGCCTTGGCGTCCGGGGCGAAGAGGTAGCGAGCCTGAATGACCTCGCCTTGGCGCCTGACGTCACTGCGTTGAAGCTTGTAGCCGGCGGGAATCTGGAGGCTGAGGGGGGCGGTGGGGAACTCGGCGAGGTGATACCCGGCCGTCGCGCTCGCGAGCGTGACCGAGCCCGAGGCGTCCGGGGTGAAAGCGGCGAGCGCGCTCTTCTCCGGCGCGGCACTTTCCGCGAGCCAGGTCTTGGCGTGGCGGGCCAGCTCTCCGCCCTCGCGGTTCGCGATCTCGGTGAAGAGGGGGGTGGCGGCCTCCTGGCGGCCGATGCGCAGGTAGAGGCTCGCCAGGGTCCAGCGGGCCTGGTGGTGGTCGGCGTTCCGGTCGAGGATCTCGATCAGGATGCGTTCGGCGGTGCCCCATTCCCCGAGGCGGTAGAACTCGAGAGCCGTGCGGTAGTTGTGCGTGTCGTCGAACTGGGCCTGGGCGTTCGGGGCTCCTCCCATCAGGAGCAGCCCCAGCGCGAGTGCCAGCGCGGGCCGGAGGCGCATCTACCCCTTGACCCCGCCGGAGGTCAGGCCGGAGACGATGTAGCGCTGCAGGAAGAGCATGACCACCACCACGGGCAGGGAGATGATGATGCTCATGGCGGCGAACTGGCTCCAGGGCTTGAAGGTCCCGTACTGGCCGACCATCGAGTAGAGGGCCATGGCGAGGGTGAAGGTCTTGGGGTTCTCGAGCATGGTCCAGGCGAGGATGATCTCGGTCCAGCCGGTCATGAAGCCGAAGAGGGCGGTGACGGCGACGGCGGGGGCCGACAGGGGCAGCACGATCCGCCAGAAGGTCTGGGTCCGGGTGCAGCCGTCGATCATGGCGGCTTCTTCGAGGTCCTTGGGGACGGTATCGAAGTAGCCCTTGAGGTTCCAGATGGCGAAAGGCAGGGTGCCGGCCGCATAGGCGATCATCAGGCCGAGGATGGAGGTGCGGATGTGCAGGGCGGAGAGCAGGACGTAAAGGGGGGCGATGGAGACGACCGCCGGGAACATCTGGAGCACGATGAAGGTCATCAGGCCCATCTGGCGGCCCGGGAAGCGGAAGCGCGAGAAGGCGTAAGCTCCCGAGGCTCCCAGGAGGATGCCGAAGGCGGTGGTGCCGAAGGAGACCAGCATGGAGTTGCGAAGCAGGTCCCAGAAGGTGATGCCGTCGATCTCGGTGGGGTTGGTGAGCACCTGGCGGAAGGCCTCGAAGGAGATGCCCGAGGGCAGGAGCTTGAGCTCGGTGGGGCGCGCGACCGAGTTGGGGTCGAGCGCCATCGAGACGACCCAGAGCACGGGGAAGATCGAGAACAGGGCGAAGACGACGAGGACGAGGTGGGCGCCCGTGAGGTGGGCAAGTCGCTTGAGGCGTCGCGGGTTCATGCTTAGACCTCCTGGGTGGCCTTGGTGATCTTGAGATTCACCAGGGTGAAGCCGAGCAGGATGAAGAAGATGATCAGCGCGAAGGCCGAAGCCTGTCCGTACATGCCCATATCCACCAGCTTGTAGGCTTGCGTGACGAGGATTTCGGTCTTGCCGAAGGGGTTGCCCTGGGTGACGAAGTAGATCACGTTGAAGTTGTTGAAGGTCCAGATGAAGCCGAGCATGATGGCGGGGACCATGGCGGGCTTGAGCATCGGGACGGTGACGGTCCAGAACTTGCGCCACGGGCCGGCCCCGTCCATGTCGGCGGCCTCGTAGAGATCCGAGGGAATGGCCTGCAGGGCGCCCGAGGCGACCATCATCATGAAGGGGAAGCCCATCCAGACGTTGACCAGCAGGACGGCGTAGAAGGCCTGGGGGAATTGCCCCAGCCAGTCGATGTTGGTCGGCAGGAAGGGGATGGCTTGCTGCCATTCCTTGAGCAGGAGGTTCACGGCCCCGAACTGGGTGTCGAACATGTTCTTCCAGACCAGGGCCGTGACGTAGGTGGGGACGGCCCAGGGGAGGATCAAGAGGGCGCGGTAGAGGCGCTTGCCGCGGAGTCCCGGCGTGTTGATCAGCAGGGCCAGGGCGACGCCCAGGGAGACGTGGAAGATCAGGTTGGCGAAGGTCCAGACGAAGTTGAAGCCCAGCACGCTCAGGAAGTTGAAGTCGAGGTAGGGAGCTTGGCTGAGGATGTCCCAGAAGTTCTGGAGGCCGACGAAGTCGGGGTTCTGGTGGCGGATATGGCGCGGGCTGAAGTTGGTGAAGGCCATCCAGACTCCGTAGAGGAGGGGATAGACCGTGATGAGCGCCATGACGAGGGCGGAGGGAAGGATGAAGCGATAGGCGAGGTTCGCTTCGGAGAGGTCTTTCTTCTTCATTGCTTGCGCACCGCGTCGATCTTGGCCTGGATCAGGGACTGGGCGTTGGCGATCGCCTTGGAAGGCGGATTGACGTCGGTGAGCACCTCTTCGATGGCCTTGTCCATGGGGGTCCAGACTTCCTTCATCTCAGGGTCGGGGGGCAGGGGGGTTCCCCACTTGGCCTGGCGCTCGAAGGCGGCCAGGGGGCTGTCTTCGGGGATGGGGATGCCCTTGATGGCCGGGACGTGGCCGGCCTTTTCCAGCATGTGGGTCATGTTGGAAGGGGAGGTGAAGAAGTCGGCGAAGGCCAGGGCCCGTTCCCGGCGTTCCTCGCCCGAGTTGGGGTTGAACATCAGGCACTTGATGCCGACGAACGGCACGGCAGGCACCATGTCCTCGACCATCGGCAGGGTGGAGACGCCGAGGTCGTCGCCGAGGACCTGCCGGTAATCGCCCAGGGCCCAGGGGCCGTTGATGGTCATGGCGGCCTTGCGCTCCCGGAAGAGGGCGTCGGCGTAGCCGTAGTCGCTCTTGGCGGCAAGGCGGGGATGCTCGCGCATGGCCTTGAGTAGCTTCAGCCAGCGCACGGCTCCGGGGGTGTCGACCTGGGCCTGGCCTTCGGTGTTGAGGAGCTTGCCTCCCGAGCCGAAGAGGTAGCCCGCGGCGAAGTAGAACTGGGTGTTGTAGGCGAGCAGGTACTCACCGTTCCAGTAGTCGCGGGAGTTGGCCCGGATGAAGAGGTCCTGGATCGTCTTGGGGGGACCGCTCGGAAGCATCTTTTTGTTGTAGTAGAGGGCGACGGTCTCCATGCTTTCGGGGAGGGCGTAGAGCTTGCCCTTGTAACGCAGCGCGGAGAGGGCGACGTTCTGGTAGCGCTGCAGCTGGTCGTCGGGGACCTGGCCGTCGAGCGGGGCGACGACCTCGGACTGGGCGAACTTGCCGATCCAGTCGGTGGCGCCGATCAGGAGGTCGGGCCCTCCGTTGGCCGCAGCTGAGCGCAGGTACTTGTCCTGGAGGCGATCGGAGGGGACCTGGAGGGCGATCACCTCGATGCCGGGATTCTCGGCCTGATAGGCCTTGATGGCTTCCTTGAGAGCCGTGAGCTCGGCGCCTCCCCAGGGATGCCAGAGGGTGATCGTCTTGGGGGATCCCGCGGCGTTGCAGCCGGTGAGCAAAGTGGCCAATAGGACAGCGCTTGCGGCTGCCCGCCCCAGGCTGGCGCCAGCCTTGGAGCCGCTGGCGCGCATCGTCGCCAGGAAGGAGAACCGCCGTCGTTGCGTCAGCACCGTCTTCGTCCCTCTTCGTCGCCGTGGCGACGGATGTTTGCTGGTGAAGGCCGCAGACCGGTCGGTTGGCAACTCTACTACGGCTCTTTCCTTATATCATAGCAGGCGAAAGGCCGTCAAACGGCGGCAATCCTGGGGTTTTGCCCTCCTTTCCACAAACTTCACCCCCGGAGCCAAGCAAGGTGTTATATAATGTGACGGGTTGTGAAGTTTCGTGTCGGGCCTCCGGGAGGAGCCTGCTCGCGAAGCCGGAGCTCCAGTGGAGAGAGGAAGGACGCTCGCGATGACGCAACGACATGGCCCCGCGGCCACCCCACGCGCCGTCTCCGACGCGGGCGGACCCGACCCGGGCGGACCCGACGCGGGCGGCCCCGACCTCCTCTTTCACCTCGCCTGGGTCAACCAGGTCCTGCATGCGGACGCCGAGCGCTCCCGCGTCAGCGATCAAGAGGTGGCCTCCTTCCATGACGACATCCTGGCCAATATCGGGCATGAGCTGCGGACGCCCCTCACCATCATCCAGGGCCTATCCGAGATCCTGCTCGACGATGCCACCGGGGTGCTGCCGCCGCAGTACTGCGACTTTCTCAAGCAGATTCACCAGGCGAGCCGCAAGCTCGGCCAGCTGGCCGAAACCAGCATCATGCTGACCAAGCTCAACTCCGGCTACCTCAAGATTCACCCCATCCCCATCCAGCTCGACGAGGCCGTTTCCCGCGTGATCGGGCAATACCACGAGGAGCTGGAGGCCAAGCAACTCGCGGTCGCCATGGAGATCTCGCCGCAACTGCCCTTGGTCTGGGCCGACGGCCTCTGCCTCGAAATCGCCCTGCAGGCCCTCCTCGACAATGCCATCAAGTTCAACGTCGAAGGAGGCCGGATCTCCTGGACGGCGAGCGTCGAGGCCGAGCGCGTCTGCGTGGCGGTGACGGATACGGGGGTGGGGATCCCCCCCTCCAAGCTTCCCGCCCTGTTTGCGGTCTTCGGGCAGCTCGAGAGCGGCCCCACCCGCCGTTTCGGCGGCCTCGGGCTGGGCTTGCCCCTCGTGAAGAAGCTCATGGCCGGCATGGGCGGCGACATCGTCGCCGACAGCCCCGGAAGCAACCTGGGCAGCACCTTTACCCTCACTCTTCCCAGCGTTCAAGGGGATGTCCAGTTCGGTCACTAACCATGCCGGGGATCGTGGTAAGATCCTTCCATGACGACCATTCTCGACACCATCCTCACGCAGAAGCGGCGTGAGGTCGACGCCATCGATCCGGCCTCGCTTCCCGAGCCCCGCTTCCCCCGTCGGAGCTTCCGAGAGGCCCTGCTTCGCCACGGCCCCGTTGCGCTCATCTCCGAGATCAAGCGCCGGAGCCCGAGCCGCCCGATCATCCGCGAGGACTTCAATCCTCCGGAGATGGCCCGCGCCTACCAGCGAGGCGGAGCGGCCGCCCTCTCGGTGCTCACCGACGAGACCTTCTTCGGAGGGTCGCTGAGTGACCTGCAGGCCGCTCGTGAGGCCTGCGATCTTCCCGTCCTGAGAAAAGACTTCATCCTCGATGAGGCGCAGCTGCCGCAGGCGCGAGCCTATGGAGCCGACGCCGTCCTCCTGATCGCCGCGGCGCTCGACGATGCCACGCTCGCTTCCCTCATGAAGGCTTGCACGCGCTGGGACCTGGAGTTCCTGCTGGAAGTCCACGACATGGCTGAGCTGGAACGCGCCTTGACCCTGGGAGCGCCCCTCATCGGGGTGAACAACCGGGACCTCAAGACCTTCAAGGTGGATCTGGAGGCGACCCGCCAGGTCGCGGAGCGCTTGCGTGGACTCTCGGAGCCTCCGATCCTGGTGAGCGAGTCGGGAATCGCGACGGCCGAGGACCGGCGAAAGCTGGAATCCTGGGGTGTCCAGGCCATGCTGGTCGGAGAGTCGCTCTTGACGCAGCCGGATCTGGAGCGTGCGGTGAAGGCGCTCTTGGCATGACCCGGGTCAAGATCTGTGGGCTGACGCATCCGGAGGACGTCCGTCTCGCCTGTCAGGCGGGGGCGGATGCCGTGGGCTTCGTCATGGTGCCGGGCACCAAGCGTGACGTGGCGCCGGAGCGGGTGCGCGAGCTGGCCCGCGAGGCGCATCCCTTCGTCTTGACGGTCGGAGTCGTGAGGGACCTGCCGCTGGAAGCGGCGATCGCCCTGGCGGATGTAACGGGCTTGCGCGCCTTGCAGCTTCACGGGTCGGAGAGCCCCGAGCTCGCGCGGGCCCTCAAGCATGCGCGGCCGAGTCTCGCCGTCTTCAAGGCCCTTCAGCTGCGCGCCCCCTCGGATCTCGACGATTTGTCTGCCTGGTCGGGCCTGGACGGCTTGCTGCTCGATTCCGGAGCGGGCTCGGGGCAGCCCTTCGATTGGAGCTGGCTTGCGGACGCGGCCTGGCCCCCCGTGCCCCGCCTCGTGGCCGGAGGGCTCCGTCCGTCGAACGTCGGCGACTTGCTGGCGCGCCTGCAAGTCGAGGCTGTGGACGTCTCCAGCGGGGTGGAGCGCTCGCCGGGGCGCAAGGATCCGGACCTCGTGAGGGCGTTCATCGAGGTGGTTAAGGGAAGTTGCGGGTTTTTCTCCCGCGAAAGCGGGGTATAGCCAGCTTATGCGTCCCATTGATCTTGAAAAAGCCCAGCCGGGGCAGGTCCTCGGCAAATCCATCTTCACCAATGACGGGCGAGTGCTGCTTCGCGAGGGCACTCCCCTGACCGACCGTTACCTCAAGGCCCTGAAGGAAATGCAGTACGGGTTCATCTACGTGGTGGACCCGCGCGTTCCCGGCGTCGAGGTGCAAGACGTGATCCCGGAGCAGCTGCGCCAGGAGGCCGTGACCACCATTCGGCGGGCCTTCGGGGACGTCGGCAAGTCCGGGGTCAACCTGCAGGCCATTTCGGACGTGACCGCCCGGATCGTCGAATCGATCATGGCCAACGACACCCTGATCATCCAGATGGCCGATCTCAAGAGCCACGACACCTACACCTTCTCGCACTCGGTGAACGTCTGCGTGGTCGGCACCATCATCGGGGTCCAGCTGGGCCTCGACGAGCGCAAGCTCAAGGACCTGGCCCTGGGCTTGATGCTTCACGACGTCGGCAAGATGCAGATTTCCGAGGAGATCCTGCACAAGCCGGGGCGCCTCACGGAAGAGGAGTACGCCAAGATGCAGGATCACGCCCGCTCGGGCTTCGACCTGCTGCGCTCCATCCAGACCCTCTCGGCGCACTCCAAGATCGTGGTGCTTCAGCATCACGAGAAGTTCGACGGGACGGGCTACCCCAAGGGCCTGAAGGGCAATGACATTCACCTCAACGGCCAGATCGGGGCGATCGCCGACGTCTACGACGCGCTCACCTCGGATCGGGTCTACCGCAAGCGCTTCCTGCCGCACGAGGCCATCGAGTACCTCATGACCCAGGCGGATCGCCACTTCTCGCTGGAGCTGGTCACGACCTTCATCGCGACCATCGCCCCATACCCCCCCGGGACCGTCCTCAAGCTCTCCTCGGGCGAGACGGGGATCGTCACCGAGGTGGACATGCGTCTCGCCTCGCGTCCCGTCCTGACCCTCGTCCAGGACGCTGCGGGCAAAGACCTCTCCCAGCCCTATCCGACCCTGGATCTGCGCACCGCCCCCGCCCTCACCATCACCAAGGTCGTCGCAAGCTAGCGCCCGCGGCGGTTTGGAACGCCGCGGCCCGCCGCCATGAAGAAACGAAAGTGGTCATGAACTACCTCGAACTCGCCATCACCGTTCCCGCCGAGGCTGCCGAAGCGGTGGCCTGGAGCCTGACCGAGCGGGGCGTCCCCGGCGTCGTCGTCTCGGAGCGCGCTCCGGAGGCCCCTGAGCAGGAGACCAGCACGCTCAAGGCCTATTTCCCCGAAGTCGCGCCTCCCGACATGGAGCTGCTGGAGGCTGGGATTCGCGAGGGCCTGAGCCCGTATCCCGGCGCGTCGTACCAGGTGGAGACCCGGACGCTGCCGGAGGAGAACTGGGCGACCAGCTGGCAGAAGTACTGGCATGTCCAGCGGATCGGGGAGCATATCGTGGTTCGGCCCTCCTGGGAGGAGTACGCTCCGCAGCCCGAGGACCTCGTCATCACCCTGGATCCCAAGCAGGCCTTCGGCACGGGGACGCATGCGACCACCCGCCTTTGCATGCGGGCCGTCGAGCGCGCCATGCGCGAATCCAAGGCCGAGACGGTCTACGACGTGGGTGCAGGTACCGGGATCCTGGCGATTCTCGCGGCCATGATGGGCGCCTCGCACGTCGTGGCGGTCGACAACGATCCGGTGGCCGTCGTGGCGGCCGAGGAGAACACGCTCATCAACCGCGTCACCGTGGAGAACCGGGTGGGTTCCGCCCAGGACCTGACGGGACAAGCGGATCTGGTGGTCGCCAACATCCTCGCGGAAGTCATCATCGAGCTGGCTCCGGAGCTCTGGCGGATCACCCGTCCCGGTGGCCGCCTGGTCAGCTCGGGGATCATCTCCCGCAAGGCCGATGACGTGGCCCAGGCCTTGGCTGCCCAGGGCTTCCGCCTGCTCGAACGGGAGGTCGAGGGCGATTGGGTCCTCGTCGAAGCCGAGCGCCCGCTCTAGCACCCCCAAACACCGCGGCGCGAGCGCCGAAGCTAGCCTGACGCCTGTCGCGCGCCCCCCGAGTCCGGGGGGCGCGCGTCTTGGCTGGGGGATTTTGACTGGCAGCCGAGGGTTGTGATAGGATTGTTGCGTTTTGTTGCTGCGTCGCCGTCACCTCGGATCCGGGAAAGGAGCACGCCTCGTGAATCCCCACCGTCCAGACCGAAAGCCCGCCCTCCTCGCCACCGGCCTGATGCTGGTCGCGGGCCTGACCCTCGCTCCGTGGGCCATGGCCACCTCCGAGGCGGACGTCGCGCGCCAGGTGCCGGCTGCCGAGGCCTTCGTCGACGCCGCCGTCGACGAGCTGCCGGCACCCGTGCTGCCTGCTACCCGCTGGGAGCGCAAGGGCAAGGGGACGGTGGTTTATCTCGACGGCAAGGCTGTCTTCACGTTCCTCGAGGACGAGGGGGCGATCGCCAAAGGGGTCGTCCAGCGCCTCATGGCCTTGCGGGCCCAGGGAGCCCTGCGGAGTGACCGGATCACTCCCGCCCGCCATGGCGGTCGCTATGCCGTGACCGTCGGGAGCACCCCGCTGATCGAGATCGACGAAGCCTTCGCCCGCAAGCAGGGCACACGGGCAGGTGACTTGACCCTGCGCTACGTCAACACGCTCCGCAATCACCTGGGCGGCCTGCCCATCCAGGTGCAGGCCTCGCGCGGGCTCTTGCCTGGAGCGCGAAACGGGGTCGGCAAGGCGTCCTGGTACGGGGGCCTGTTTCACGGCCGCCGTTCCGCCAACGGCGAGCGCTTCGACATGAATGCCCATACCGCCGCTCACAAGACCCTTCCCTTCGGAACCTTGCTCCTGGTGACGAACCTGGCAAATGGCAAGACCACGCTCGTTCGGGTCACCGATCGCGGCCCCTATTCCCACGGGCGCGCCCTCGACGTCAGCCGGGCAGCCGCAGAGGCCCTGGGCATGGTCCGTTCCGGGGTCGCCCGGGTTCGGTATACCATCCTCCAGCACTAATCTCGTCACGCGCATGGCTCCGAGCCCGCCGTGTGGGCATGACCGCATCTCCTCCCGCCTTCTCGCCTCCATCGACGCCAGGCCTTCCGTGCGCCCGTCATCACGGTGAGGCTTGCGTGAGCGTCGACGGGTACGCCTCAAGTCGTGGGGCCCTTTGCCGATGGAGAAGGTAGAAGCCAAGCGCTCCATGGACGGAGCCTTCCCGCGCGGCGGGAATGCGGCAGGAGGACCACCGGCATGTCACGGACGAGCTTCGATCACCTCTTGGGTCAGCGACTCCTCTCCAACCAGCAGATCGATCCGGCGGATCTGGATCGGGCCATGGCCATCCAGCGGGAAAAGCCAGGCGCGCCGCTGGGAGAGATTCTCATCGGCATGAACGTCGTGTCGCGGGAAGCGCTGACCTTGGCCTTCCTTCAGCTTTACGCGCAAGTCAACGCGAGCGATTCGCAGCGGGTCCGCTGGGCCTGAGCCCCGGCGGCCTCCGAATCCCGGAGCTGCGCTTCACCGAGCCCGCGGCAGGGTGAAGCGAAAGCTCGAGCCTTGCGCCAATCCGGATTGCACGCTGAGCGTGCCCCCCATTTGAGTGATCAGGCCCTCGGCGATGGCCAGGCCCAGCCCCATCCCGCCGTAGGCGCGCGTCGATGTGGAGTCTCCCTGGCTGAAAGCCTTGAAGAGATTGGGCAGCGCTTCCTGAGAGATGCCGATCCCGGTGTCGGAGACCTCGGTCACGACCATGTCCGCCTCGCTCCACGCCGAGAGCCGGATCCGCCCTCCCCCCGCCGTGAACTTCACCGCGTTGTCGAGCAGTTCCGTGAGGACCTGAACCAGACGGTCCGGATCCGCCCAGACGAGCGGAAGCGGAGCCGTCACCTTCAATTCGAATTGCTGGTGGCTGGCATCGATCTGGGGCTTGAAGGCCGAAGCCACGTTGCGTAAGAGCTCCGCGTAGTCGACGCGCGTCGCTATGATCGTCAGCTCACCCGATTCGAGCTTGGTGTAGTCCAGCACGTTGCGCACCATGCGAGTCAGCCGCTGCGCGCCCTCCATCATGCGGTGAACTGCCCGCTCCTGCTCCGGAGTCAACGGCCCCATCACCCCGTCCTCCAGCGCGGAGCCGAAGCCCGTGATGAAGTTGATCGGGGTCAGCAACTCGTGGCTCATCACGGCCATGAAGTCGGACTTGAGCTTGTCGAGCGTGCGAAGCTCTTCGAGGGACGCTTGGAGCACCTCGTTGGCGTTTCTCAAGGCCTGCGTCCGTTCGGCCACCTGGGTTTCCAGGGTGGTGTTGGCGTCAAGCAACTGCTGTGCCCCGGTTTGGAGTCGCTGGGACATGTGGTTGAAATTGGCTTCCAGCGCCGCGATCTCGAGCGTGCGTCCGCTCTGCGCATGCCGGGAGGTGACGAACTGCCCTTCGGCGATCCGGGTGGTGGCATGCTGGAGGGCGATCAAGGGGGAGACGATGGTGCGTGACGTCCGCCACCAGAAGCTTCCCGCCAGGAGGACGGCGAGGATGGAGACGAGGACGGCGAGGCCCTCGGCCACTCTCATGACGGCGATTTCCCGCGCTTGCCCCGCTTTTACGGCTTGAAGATTCAGGTCCCGGAAGGCCCGCGCGGAGTCCCGGAGGCTGTTGGCGAGGGTCAGGGACTCGCCGGCGTTCAGGTCCCGGGCTTCCGCGGTCCGGCCGGCCCGGATGAGCTCGCGCATGCGCTGGTCGGTTTGCCGGAAGGCCCCGAAGTCGTGCCCGATCTGGGCCACCAGCTCACGGCCCTGCGGGCTCTCGGCATGGACCTCGATCTCGACGAACCAGCGCCGGAACTCTTTTTCGGCGTCGTCGTAACGCTTGAGCAAGCGGTTCAGGTCTAAGCCCGGCAAGAAATAGAGGAACTCGGTGTTCTCCATCCGTTCGAGCGAGAGGATGAGGTTGTTGGTGGCTTCGATGCTCGGGCTCAAGCGATCGCGAATCTGGACGGTCTCGTGGCGAGCCGTCTCGAAGGCGAGGAGGGCGATCGCAAGGACCATGAGCAGGGCGCCGATCACCACCCCGTAGCCGATCCCGATGCGGGTTCCGAGCCTGAGTCTCATGCGCCCATGCTACCACGGGGGGCCGGGCGATCGGACGGACAACCATCGCTCGTCGCTTGCTCAAATCTGCCATCGAGCTTACGATCGTTCGGCAGTCCGACGAGGGTCGGCGAAAGGAGGCATCCATGGTACGTGCGGCCTTAGTCCTCGGAGCAGTGCTGGTCCTCGGTGCATCGGGTGTCGTCGAAGGGCATGCGGTCCCTCCCGGAGCCGAGGCGGAACTCACGGACGACCAGGGTACCGTGCTGGGCAAGGCGACCTTCACCCAGTTGCCGGATGGCGTGCTGATTGCCATGAAGGCCTCGAACCTGCCGCCCGGCGTGCATGGCTTCCACATCCATGATCGCGCGGAGTGCCACGCTCCGGGCTTCACGTCGGCCGGCGGCCACTTCAACCCGGGAGGCAAGTCCCACGGCTTCAAGAACCCCAACGGCCCCCATGCCGGAGACTTGCCGAACTTGACGGTCCCCGAGAACGGAAAGGTCGACGTCTCGACCCTGGCCACGGGCGTCACCCTGGGGGAAGGGCCCAATTCCCTGTTCAAGCCCGGCGGAACCTCGCTGATGATCCACGCCGGCCCGGATGACTACGTGAGCGATCCCGCCGGCAATTCCGGTGCGCGGATCGCCTGCGGCACCATCACGCGGCTGAAGCGGTAACCCGGGAGGCGGTTTGGACGCGCGCGTGATCCTGATCTTCGATGGTTACTGCGGGATCTGCACCCGCATGGTCCTTTGGGTCCGCGCACAGGACCGGCAAGGCCGTATCTCGGCCTTGCCGAGCCAGTTGCCGGGCCTTCTCGACCGTTACGGTCTGACTCCGGAGCAGGTGGCCAAGGAGGTCTGGGCGTTCGACGCGGCGGGAAACGCCTGGTCAGGCGCCGAAGCGATTTTTCGAACGCTGGAAGAGCTCGGCGCTCCCTGGTCGAGCATCGCCGCCTGGTCGCGCCTGCCCCCGTTCAAGCAGCTGGCGGGCCCGTGCTACGCCTGGTTCGCGCGGAATCGCCACTTGTTCGCGCGCTGGGGAGCGCCGCCCGAATGCGCCGATCCGGCGCGAGGTTGCCTCCCCCCTTGATCGCGCCGTGAGCGCGGGGCGCATCGCCCGTACCCGACACGCGTTCGTTGTCGAACGCTCCCGTCTGCATTAGCATCGATGCCGGTGCAAGGGCGTCTCTCGCCGGACATCGTCCGAGCCGCGGTCGTCGGCCTCGGTCGCGTCGGCCTGGGTCGCGTCGACCTGGGTCGCGTCGACCTCGGACGGGGGGATGGCGGGGAGAGACTCCCGGGGAGGGGAGAGATGGCCGATCACTTCGACGTGGTGGTTATCGGGGCCGGGAGCGCGGGGTTTGCGGCGGCCAGGACGGCCTCGAGCCTGGGAGCGAGGGTCGCATTGGTCGACAAGGGACCGCTCGGCGGCCTCTGCATCCTCTGGGGGTGCATGCCCTCGAAGGCGCTCTTGCGATCGGCCGAGATCGCGCACGTGGTTTCCGTCGCGCGCCAGTGGGGGGTGACCACGGGCGACGTCACGGTCGATTTTCAGGCTGTCATGGCGCGAAAAGATCAGCTGATCAAGGGTTTTGCGGACTACCGCATCCAGCAGATCCGCGAGTTGCCCAGGACCGAGCTCATCATGGGGCATGCGCGCTTTCTGGGGCCGGATCGGATCGCCGTGGGCGATCGCCATCTCACCGGGAACCAGGTCGTGATCGCGACGGGGTCCGTCCCGCGGGTCCCCCCCATTCCGGGCCTGGAGGATACCGGCTACCTCCTCAGCGACGAGGCCCTGGGCCTCACGGTCCCACCGCGCTCGATGCTGGTGCTCGGCGGCGGGGTCATCGCCGTGGAGCTGGGGCAATTCTATGCCCGCATGGGGGTGGACGTGACCCTGATCGAGGCGGCTCCACAGGTGCTTCCCCAGGAGGATCTCGACGTCTCCGAGGCGCTCGAGGCGGCGCTGGAGCGCGAGGGCATCCGGATCGTCACGGGCGCCGACGTCCGCCGGGCCGAACGGCGAGACGGCAAGAAGATCCTGGTCGTGGCGCGCGACGGAGTCGAACGGGAGCTCGCCGCGCAGGAGATCTTCGTCGCCACCGGGCGTGGGCCCAACGTTCAGGGGCTGGACTTGCAGGCGGCCCAGGTGGCCATGGAGGGGCGGCGGATCCGGATCAACGAGTACATGCAGACGAGCAATCCCCGGATCTATGCGGCGGGGGACGCCTGGGGCGGCTCGTTTCTGGTGCACCTGGCGATCGCCGAGGGGGAACTGGCCGCCCGCAATGCGCTGGAGCATGCCCGGACCGTCATGGACTACCGGGTGGTCCCGAGCGCCGTCTTCACCGATCCCAACGTCGCCCGGGTGGGCCCTACCGAAAAGGAATGCGCGTTGCAGGGGCGCGAGGTGCTCGTGGCCACGTATCCCTTCGTGGAGCTCGGCAAGGCCGAGGTGATGGGCGGAACCGCCCTATCCGGCTTCGTGAAACTGATCGCCGACGCGTTCACCGGGGAGATTCTCGGCGCCCAGGCCGTCGGGCCGGAGGCCTCGGATCTGATTCATGAGCTGGTCGCGGTGATCAGCCTGCGGGGAACCATCGAGCAGTTCGTGAGGATTCCCCATATCCATCCGACCCTGGCCGAGATCTGGACCTATCCGGCCGAGCAGATCCGGGAGGTCATGCTCGAGCGGAGCATGCAGGCCCGGGTGACGCTCATGCCGGGAGGCTATGGTCCGGATGAGGAGGAGCGGTGTATCGAGGCGCCCGCCGCTTCCCACCCCGAATCACCAGGCCCACCGAGAGGACGATGAGCGCCGAGCCGGCGAGCGTCCAGGCGGTCACGGGCTCCTGAAGCAGGAAGAAGCCCAGGATGACGGCGATGACGGGGTTGACGTAGGCATACGTGGAGGTCAGGTCGGCCGGGGCATTGCGGTTGAGCCAGGCGAAGGCCGAGAAGGCGATGCACGAGCCGAAGATGACCAGGTAGGCCAAGGCCGCCCATGCGTCCATTGGAATCGCCGCCCATTGCACGCGGAAGGGCTCGCCGAAGCCGAGCGAGACGAGGAGGAAGGCGAACCCGGCCGCGAGCATGGTGAAGCCCGAGTTGTAGACTCCCGAGCGGGGCAGGGCCACGCGCCGGGCGATCATGGTGCCCAGGGCCCAGGTCATCGTGCCGGCGAGCACCATGACTTGCGCCCAGAGGCTGCTGGTGTCTCCGGCTTGGAGCGTGGGCCAGAAAAGGGTCACGACCCCCAGGAAGCCGAGCGCGATGCCGGCCAGGCCGAGGGGGGTGGGACGCTCTCCCGTGGGGATTGCGGCCTCGAAGGCCAGGCTGAAGAGCGGCATCGAGGCGATGAGCAGGGCTGCGAGGCTCGAGGGGATGAATTGCTCGGCCCAGACGACCAGTCCGTTCCCCCCCAACAGCAAGAACAGGCCTACCAGGCCCGCCCAGGCCATCTCCCGGCGGCTAGGCCAGGGATGGCGTAACATGGCGCCAATTCCGATCAGCAGAATGCTGGCCGTCAGGAAGCGCAGCCCTGCCATGAGGAAGGGAGGCATCCCGAGCACGGCGACCCGGATGGCCAGGTACGTGGATCCCCAGACCACGTAGACCGTGAGCAGGGCCAAGAGCAGGGGAATCAGGTTTCGGGGGGAGCTGGTCGAAGAGGGCATGGGCTGATTCTAGCGGATCACGCGGATCGCGAGGAAAGGGCGGCGCCCATGATCCCCTATCGATTTGTTGCGGAGCGCCTGCGGCTTGGGTTGGGAAAGCGAAGCTGACCTGAAGCAACGACCGGGAAGCGCCCGCGGCTGTTGCGCAAGGCAGCGAAGCTGACCTGAAGCAACGACCGGGAAGCGCCCGCGGCTGTTGCGCAAGGCAGCGAAGCTGACCTGAAGCAACGACCGGTTAGTAAAGGGCCGGCATGCGCTGGAGTTCGGGGTAGGTCTTGATGAGGTGGAACTTGGCTCCCCACTCGGCGATCAGGCGGGAAACCTGCTGGACGGCCTCTTCGCCCTTGCGCTGCACGAAGCGAATCACCCGCAAAGGTTCGAGCTCCGAGGGGGACCAGACCAGCTCGAAGCCGACCGACGGCGCGTCGTGGGCGAGCGAGACCTCGATATCGGCCACGCGCGTGAGTTGCTCGCCTTCGAGGCGGATCAGGCGGAAGCGCAGGAAGCCGTAGGGGCGACCGTCGACGACCGTGAGGGCGTTCGGCGTGCAGCAGAAGAACGGTTTGAGGTCGTCGAGGCCGAAGGGGCCCTGGAAGGCTACGTGATGGCCGTCCTCGGGGGCGCCGAGCGGCATGAAGACGTGGGTGGTGGGCCGATTCAGGTACGGAGTCAGATGGGCCAGGTTCGCCTCGAAGGCATCGAAAAGCAGCCTGCGCTCGCCGTCACTCAGGGCCTGACCCATCTGCTCGGCGAAGAGCACGTCGCCCGCGAGCATGACCGGGCTGAGGCCGGCAAGAGTCTGGATGGATGGCGTAACGGCAGTCATGGCGGCCCTCCGGGGCGGGTGCAAGGGGTATCTATGCAGTCTAGCGAACTCCCGGAAGTTCCTCCACCAAGGAGGATTTAATCCGAGGTTATCATTCGTTTAATGATCGAGTCAGGACGGGCTTTTGAGGCGGAAACCCCCCCATCCTCTGACGGGGTAGAATAAGAGTGACCGGATCGTCCCCTCTTCAATGACGAAAGGACCCCACCGTGAGCGGAAATCGAGACGTCGTAGTCGTTAGCGCCGTGCGCACCCCCTTCGGCAAGTTCGGGGGGGCCCTGAAGGACGTGCCGGGAGTGCAGCTCGCCTCCCACGTGATCCGGGAGGCGCTCGAACGCGCCAAGTGCGCGCCGGATCAAGTGGACGAGGTCTACATGGGCACCTGCGTGCCGGCCGAGACCGGAGTGCTCGCGCCCGTGGTGGCTCGCCAGGCCCTCTTGGCGGCCGGCCTTCCCGAAACGACCGTCTCGATGACCCTCGACCGGGCCTGCTGCTCCTCGCTCACCGCCGTTCAGATGGCGTGGCGCTCCATCACGCTGGGAGAGGCCGACGTCGCGATCGCCGTGGGAGCCGAGAACCTGAGCCGGGTCCCCCACGTCATGCCGCAGCTGCGCTGGGGAGCGCGCATGGGCCACGTCACCCTGGACGAGCCCTTGCAAATGAAGTATCCCGACCATGCGCCGGTCTCGGTGGACACCGGCAACATCGCCCTCTCGCACGGCATCGGCCGGGAAGACCTGGACCGCTGGGCCTACCGCAGCCAGATGCGCTACCAGGAGGCCCTGAAGGCTGGCAAGGTCGCCGCTGAGGTCGCTCCCTTGACCATCGCCTCCCGGAAGGGTGACGTGACCGTCTCGGAGGATGAGTTCCCCAAGCCCGAGACCACCATGGAGCGCCTGGCTTCCCTTCCCACGGTTTACGGAAGCCCCACGGTGACGGCGGGCAACGCGCCGGGCCTCGACGCCGGGGCCACGGCCATCCTCCTGATGAGCCGGGAATTCGCCGAGAAGCACGGCTTCACCATCCTGGCCACCGTGCTCTCCTGCGCCTCGGTGGCGGGAGATCCGCGCGACATCGTGACCATCCCCGCCAAGGCCATCGAGAAAGCCACGCGGAAGCTGGGCCTTTCGGTGGACGACCTGGATCTGCTCGAGATCAACGAGGCCTTCGCGGCCATGCCCCTGGTCTCGACCCAGCTGCTGGGCGACGGAGACGCGGCCAAGGTCGAAGCGCTGCGGGAGCGGACCAACGTCAACGGCGGGGCGATCGCCATCGGCCATCCGGTCGGCGCCTCGGGAGCCCGCATCCTGATGACCCTCATCTACGAGCTCGCCCGCCGGGGGGGAGGCCACGGAGCCGCCTCCATCTGCGGAGGCCTCGGCCAGGGCGACTGCGCCGTCGTCCGCGTCTAGCCGGAGGCCGCCATGGAATTCACGCTCACTCCGGAGCAGACCTTCATCCGCGACATGGTGGACGACTTCTCCCGGCGCACGCTCGCGCCCCATGCGGCCGAGCTCGAAGAGCGCGGCGAGTTCAGCTGGGACAACTTCCGCGAGATGGCCCGCCTGGGCCTGACGGGCCTCCTCACCCCCACGGAGTTCGGCGGGGCGGGCGCTACCCGCCTCACCGCCGCCATGGTGGCCGAGGGCATCTCCAAGGGCTGCGCCGGCTCGGGGGCTGCCCTGGCCGTGCACCTCATGGTCCAGACCCTCATCCACCGCTTCGGCCTCCCCGAGCAGCAGAAGCGCTGGCTGCCCGGCCTGGCTTCGGGAGAGCAACTCGCGGCCTTTTCGCTGACCGAGCCGGGCGCGGGGACCGACGCCGCCGCGCTCATCACCCGGGCCGAGCTGGACGGCGAGGACTACGTCGTCAACGGCAACAAGGTCTTCGTGACCAGCGGCGGCGAGGCGGATCTCTACGCCGTCATGGTTCGGACCGGCGGTCCGGGCCCCGGTGGCATCAGCACCTTGATGATCCCGAAGGGGACGCGCGGCTTTCACTTCGGCAAGAAAGAGCAAAAGATGGGCCTCGGCGCCTCCCCCACCATGGAGCTGATCTTCGAGGACTGCCGGGTCCCGCGGGAGAACTTGCTGGGCGGCGAGGAAGGCATCGGCTTCAAGGTGGCCATGACGGCCCTCGACGGCGGACGGATCTCGGTCGGGGCCTCGGCGGTCGGCGTCGCACAGGCGGCACTCGATCACGCGATCGCCTACGCCAAGGAGCGCGAGCAGTTCGGCAAGTCGATCGGTCAGTTCCAGGGAATCCAGTTCATGCTGGCGGACATGGCGGCCGATATCGAGGCCTCCCGGCTATTGGTCTACCAGGCGGCCGACCTGATGGACAAGGGGCTGCCGTCGACGGGCAAGGCGGCGATCGCCAAACGCTTCGCCACCGACGCCTGCATGCGCGTGACCACCGACGCGGTCCAGATCTTCGGCGGCTACGGCTACCTCAAGGACTTCCCCGTCGAACGCTTGATGCGCCAGGCCAAGATCCTCCAGATCGTGGAGGGCACCAACCAGATTCAGCGGGTGATCATCGCCCGCGAACTCTTGAAGTAACCCCCGCCGACACCAGAAAAAGACGCCTTGCTCCACGGGATGCGGAGCAAGGCGTCTTTTGGCAAACGGAACGCTTGGGCTAGATCTCGAAGTGCGCGATCAGCGGCTGGTGGTCCGAGGCTTTGGTGCTGCGGTCGATTTCGACCACGCGGGGCGTGAGGCTGGCGAAGAACGCGTCGAAGCGCTTGCCCATCGCCGGGGTGGTCCCGTCCTTGCGGGTCCCGGCGGTCAGGGTCGCGCCGTCCGCGGCGTCCTGCAAGCGGCGCCACTCCTCGGACCCCGCCGGCACCGCTCCCGAATTGAGTCGGTCGCGAGCCGCTTGGGCGGTCATCAGGCTACCGTCCGCTCGCCGGGTGCGAGGCTCGGCCACGCCATCCCAGGCATCGGGCGCGAGCCGCATCAAGTCCTGGAACGCTCGGCGCACTCCGGCGTTGGCGATATTGCCGGCGCTCGCGTCGCCCAGGGAGTCCCCGAGCGACCCGTAGCGAGCCTGGAACTCCTCGATGGTATCGGTCGAGTCGTAGGCGCTTCGGCGAGCCTCCCACCAAGAGCCGTCTTGCTTGATCATGGTGTTGGCGTTGAAGTCCCCCGTCACGACCAGCTCTCGGCCGGCCTTTCGGCTCTGTTCGGCGAGCGTCTTGAGCTGGCGGAGTTGACTCGCGTTGAGGCCGGCGTCGCCCAGGGTGTGGTGGATGTTGTAGAGATCGACGGCTCGCCCGTTGACCTGGAGCGTGACCCTGAGGGCCCCGCGATCCTCGGCGAGCTCTCCGACCTTGCCTTTGCGACGGATCGCGTCCTGGCGCTCGGTCTCGGGCAGGCCGTAGGTGAAGTGCGCGGAGTCCTCGATGGGGTGGCGACTGAGGAAGGCCTTACCGTTGACGAGCCGGCCCTTCTCGTCGCGCTCCCGGCCATGGTACGCGAGATGGAAGCCCAGCTCCTTGGCGAGTAAGGCCGCGATTTCTTGGTTGGCTTCCTGGAGGGCGATGACGTCGGGCATCCGGCCCTGGCGATCGAGGTCGCGCAGGTAGCGGAGCAGCTCCTCGCGGCGCTCTCCGCCCTTGAGGATGTTGAAGCTCATCGTCGTGAGGCCGGGGCCTGTCGGGGGCTTGGCCTCGGGGTTGGAGACCTGGAGCGTGGTGCCCGTTCCCAGCTTGTGGCGGCCGTTGGCAGGAGGCAGGCTCTCGAACGAGTCGTGGACGCGCAACGGATCCCGGCGCGGGCTGCGGCGGATCAACTCGTCCCCGGACGCGGCCGAAGCCTTGCTCGGGGTGCCGGGGGACGGGCTGAAGTAGCGGCCGACCAGGGGAGCCTGGGAGAGCCAGCGCGAGACGGGATCGATCAGGGACATGGGGCCTCCGACGCGGGGTCTAGCTGTTTCATGTTGTTCCCCAAAAGGCCCCATGCTAAGCTCGAACCCATGTCGACTCACCCGACCATTTCCTTCGCCACCCTGGGCTGCCGGACCAACCAGGCCGAGACGGCCCAGCTCATCGCGCAGCTGGCGGACGTTTGCGCGGTCCTGCCCTTCCCGGAGCCGGCCGACGTCTACGTCATCAATACCTGCACCGTGACCCATGAGGCCGATCGGCAGAGCCGCCAGGTGATCCGCCGGGCGTATCGGGCCAATCCCGAGGCGGCCCTGATCGTCACGGGCTGTGCGGTGGATTATCATCCCGACGAGCTGGCCGCCATGCCCGGCGTCCGGCTGATCGCCACGCGCGACGACAAGGAGCGGATTGCCGCCGAGGTTGCCGCCTGGTACGACCGCAAGCTAGGTGCCGAGCTTCCCGCGTCCCCGACGCAAACCGGGCATACTCGGGCTTGGTTGAAGGTTTCGGAGGGCTGTAACAACCGCTGCGCGTTCTGCATCGTGCCTCAGACCCGGGGCCCCGAGCGCAGCGTCGCGCCCGCCGCACTGGTGGAACGGGCGCGCGCCCTCGCGGCAACGGGGTATCAGGAAGTCGTGCTCACGGGGACCAACGTGGGCATGTACGGCCGGGATCGCGGGGACTCCCTCGCGGGCTTGCTCGACCGACTAATCCGGGAGGTCCCGGAGCTCTCGCGCTGGCGGATCGCGAGCATCGAGCCGATCGACTTTCCCGACGCGCTCGTCGAGCGCCTGGCCGATCCCAAGGTTTGCCCCCAGATTCACCTCTGCCTGCAAAGCGGCTCGAGCCGGGTCTTGGCCCGGATGCGCCGGCGCTACAACGCGGACCAGTACCGCCGCCTCGTGGCCAAGCTGCGGGCCGTGCGGCCCGATCTGGCGCTGACCACCGACATCATCGTGGGCTTCCCGGGGGAGACCGAGGAGGATTTCGCCGAGACCCTCGCGATGGTCGAGGAGATCGGCTTCGCCGGGGTGCACCAGTTCCCGTTCTCGGTCCGGGAGGGCACGCACGCGGAATCCCTCGATGGGCGGGTCAGTCCCGCCGTGATCGGCGAGCGGATGGCACGGCTCAGCGAGGCGGCCGCCCGCTCGAAGGCGACCTGGCAGCAGGGATTCATCGGCCAAGAGGTGGAAGTCCTCACGGAGCGCACGCCGGAAGGCAGCCCGGAGCGTCCCGGGCATACTCCGCATTTCCTGAAGGTCTGGGTGAGCGCCGCCGAGACCGCCCCCAATCAGCGCTGGACGGCGCGGGTCGATCGCGTCGAGGACGGCGAGGCCTACGCCACGCTGATCGCCAGGAGTTAGTCCAGGGCCTGGAGATCCTGGGCGCAAGCCCGGCAGTAAGGGGTCCACGGAATCGCCTCGAGGCGCGCCCGGGCAATCTCCATGCCGCAGTTGGCGCAGATCCCGAACTGGCCGATCCGCATGCGCTGAAGCGCCGAGTCGATGGCGTTCAAGCGCGAGGACGCCCGGCGCTGGTAGGCGGCATCGAGCTCCATGGTCAAGGTCTCGGTGGCCGAATCGGCAATTTCGTCGTCCGCCGAGTCCGGCATGGCCTCCTGGATGGACATGTCGTGGTTCTTCAGCTCATTGTCCGCCCAGCCCAGGGTCTTCACGGCGCGCTGGCGCGCGTCGTTGAGCTTCTCCTCGAAGTAACCTTGGTCGATCATCGCCCCACCTTCTTTCTCGCTCCATGCGCTGATCGCGTTGCGCGTATCTTAGCATAAGTTCACGAGCCGGGAAGGGCTTGGCGGGTTGCTGGCAGCGAGGCCCTTAGCCTCGGTTCTCCGGCGTGGGATTCGTGATGTGCTCCAGGTGGGAGCGAAGGCTGTTCTTGACCGCATCGACGTAGGCGCGGCGCAGGAGCTTCTGCTCCTCCTGCTCCTCGGGGCTGAGCCCTTCCTCGCGGGCTTTCCTGGCGAGCGCGTTGATGCGGGCGACTTGTTCGTCGGTGACCATGGGATCCTCCTGATAATCGTCAAAGACGAGTAAACCGCAACGCCGGCCGCGTGTCCAGCCCGAAACTCCGGCCCAACCTCAGGAAACGCGCGGGCCTGGTAGGATGTTCCCATGCGCCACTCCTCGACTTTCGCCCTCTGGAGCCTCCTCAACCACGCCCGTTTTGCATGGCGTCGCCTGACGTTTCGTCCTCGCTCGGGCCTGAACGTGCCGGCCGAGCCGTGGGAAGAGCTCTTTCCCCCGGGAACCGAGCTGGCGCAAGCGTCCGGACGCTTGCGCCAGCGCTACGGCCTGGATTGGCCGGACGACCATGAGAACCAGCGGGAGAACCTGCACGTGGTGGGCATGCTCGAGGCGGCCCTGGGCCCCCTGGCGGAACGCCTCCCCCCGGCGCTTTCGGTGCTGGATATCGGGGCCAAGGACTGGCACTACCTGCCCGGAGCGTATCGCTTCCTGCGTCGCGCGGGAACCTCTGTGCCCCGCGAGGTGAGGATGACCGGGATCGAGCTCGACCCCTATCACCGTTACCGGGACGGCTTCACCCGGCATGACTACGCGCAGGCCTATGCGCGGGGGCTGGAGGCGGAGTATCGCGCGGGCGATGTCCGGGCCCACGCGGGAGCTTACGACGTGATCCTCTTGCTGCATCCCTTCTGGAGGGAGCAGGAATTGCTCGACTGGGCCTTGCCGAGACCCTACTTCGATATCGATGGCTTGCTGCGGCATGCGCGGAGCCTGCTCACGCCCGAAGGCGTCTTGCTGGTGACGGCCTTTCGCTCCGAGGAGGCCTGGGCGAAGGAGGCGATCGCCCGTCTAGAGGGTTTGCCCCGGAGAGAAGGGATCTGGCGATCGCCCTACGTCCGCGCCGCGTCGACGCTTTACTGGGTCCTGTCGCGCTGAGTCGAACCTTGCCCGAAGTTTAACCAGAGGACAACTCAGTTCGGGGCGGGAACGGCGGATAGAAGGGATGGATGTCGCGCCAGCGGAAGGAGAGGGCCATGCAGAGCTACTGGGTTTCGGTGTCTTACGACGCGGATGTGGTCCTCAACCATTGCTTCACCGTTCAGAACCGCGACGAAGCGGTGAGCATGATGCTCGATTACCTGAGTCTGGAGTTCGACCTGCCGCGCGACGCGTCGGTACGGGTCAAGCACCACTAAGCCGTTTTGATGAGCCGCCCGGCGTCAGCCGGGCGGCTTTTGCATGCGCCCCGGCGCGACGGGGGAAGAAATCCCGTGACTTCCTGTTTGAAAACGGAGGGGGTCTTGTTACGCTGATCTCAAGCGCCGGCGGCTGTTTCGAGGCGCCAGCGGCTTTAGTCGTAAAGCGAAGCTGACCTGTAGAAACGACCGGCAGGGAGTCGCAGGAGGTGCGCGATGATCAAGCATGGCTACTGCCCCACGTGTGGGAGCTACACGGCGGAGTCCAGTTACGTGGATCCGTCGAGTTTGCGCGAGGAGCGCTTGGGATACGAAACCGACGCGGAGCTGGCGGAACGGGTGCATGAGGCGCTGGAGGAGGAAGGGGTCGCGTTGGGCGGGCTGGAGATCCGGGTCTTGAACAGCGTGGTGACGTTGTTGGGCACGGTTCCGGATCGGCAGGACAAGCGGATGGCGGCGGAAGCGGCCTTCTCGGTGCCGGCGGTGCTGGACGTGAACAACCAGCTCACGATCGCGAAGGTCCCGGAGCAGCGGCCGCACTGAGGGGGAGAAACGAAAAAGGAGGCTTGCGCCTCCTTTTTTGCGTCGCGGGAAGTGATGACGTCCGAGGAACGATTGGCCTCCTCGGTCCGTCAGGTTCGTCTGTGGCCCTACCGACTATCCCGGAGAATCTTCGGCCGCGACCCCATCGAGGACCCTGTGGGGGGATTTGCATCCACAGCATACGATCGCTGCATGCCCACCTTCAGCTAGGGGCGCTCCTGCGGACCGGGGCCTTGCGGCCCGGGCCTCTCGGCATGCGCCTCATCCCTTGCGGAAACTCAGTATAGGCGAGCCCGACAACGGATGCAATCGTTTCAATGAACAAATAATAAGGATTTAATCGCTCAGAAATGCTCGGCGACCGAGGCCCCGATCACGGGGCCACCTGGCCCGTGCTGAACCCGTTGGACACCGGCTGCGCGTAGCGCCAGTACGAGTCCATGACCTTGCGGATGTAGCGCCGGTTGCGGTAGACCCCGCGGCTCACGATCCCCCAGCGCCCTCCGTTGTAGTAGCTCAGCGCCGTCGGAAGGTGGTTGTCGTACTTGTTCAGCAGCAGCCGCAGGAAGTAACAGCCCAGTTCCAGGTTCATGCGCGGATCGGTCAGGTCCAGCTTGCGCATCCCCAGCCGCTGGGCCAGGGGCCCTGCGGTGGCCGGCATCAGCTGCATCAGCCCGATGGCCCCCGCATGGCTCACGGAGTTCTTGTCGAAGTTGCTCTCGATGTAGACCACGCCCGCCACCAACTCCGGCGACAAGTCGTACTTGGCGGCCATCTCCGCGATCAAGGCCTTGTACGGATACTGCCCCGCCGGAGGAGGAGCAATCCGGTCCAGCGTCACGCGCGGCCGAGCCGGCGCCTGAGCCAAGGCAACCCCCTGAGGCACAGTTACCCCTTGAGGGGCCGGTGCCTTCACCAGACGGGCCGTAGCCCCCAAGCTCAAGACCAGCCCCCCGGCTAGTAACAGCGATCCAAAGCGGGTCAGCGTCCCGGAGGGCCGTGACGGGAAGCGTCCCCACGGCCAGGTACGGCTCGGCAAGGACGTCCGCATCCGGGGATGACGCGGCACGGGGCTAAGGGTCAAGGGTTTCGTGGCCATGATGCTTCCTCTCGTTGACGGCTGCGTTCAGTCGGACGATCGGGCGACGATGAAAGAAGAGTTCTAGGTTAACATCAGGCAAGCATTTTGTAAAGTTTTGTTAGTCAAGCGTGAAGACGCTGGGGAGAATTGGCGGGTTTGGGCTTGCCTGCTTAATAGACTGTAATGAAGCCGTGCTCGGCGGGCTTCGGCCAGAGTGACGAACAGTTTCGTCGTCATGCCTGAGAGCCCCCGGCGCGGGCCGAGGGCTCTGAGCATTAGCGGTGAGGGGCTAGAACGAGGTCGTGACCGTGGCGATCGCCGCCCCCGCGATGATCATGCTGACCATGTACAGGCCGTGGACCAGGCCCACCGGCCAGCGCTCCCGCAGCGCTCCTCGCCAAAGCAGGGAGGACTGCACCGACAGCGTCACCGCGAAGAGCACCGAGAGCGCTCCCGACGCCGCCAGGGCGTTCCCGTCGTAGCAGAGGATGGCGGCGCCCAGGATGGCGGTGTTCACCAGCAAGGCGGAGACCAGCGCCCCCAGCTCGGGGCCCAGCAGGGCCGCGAACGAACGGATTCCCGCCTCGCGCTCCCGATCCGCATCCGTCAGGCCCGCCATGATCTGGAGGCCCATCGCGCCGAACGCGAAGAGTCCCGCCAGGATCGCGGAGTTCAGCGTCAGCGCCGCGTGCGGAAGGTGGCCGATCACCCAGGGGAACGCGATCGCCGCGATCCCGTGGAAGAGGCCGTTCCACCAGGTCTGCCGGCGCAGCCGCAGCGGCGGCGCGTTGACCGCCAGCGAGATGAACACGCTCGCGATGGCCAACCCGAAGATCCAGGGACCCAGCAGGTTCGCCGCTCCCAGCGCCAGAAGCGCCATGACGGCAATCTGGGCCACCGCCAGATCCGGAGCCATCCGCCCCGACGAAAGCAGGCCGCCCGGCGCCTCGAGATCCCGATCGAAATACGCGT
Organism: Candidatus Sericytochromatia bacterium; assembly: GCA_036676495.1. GTDB lineage: Bacteria > Cyanobacteriota > Sericytochromatia > S15B-MN24 > UBA4093 > UBA4093. The sequence goes on along the minus strand of JAKFCT010000028.1, from coordinate 13,306 downwards.
TGATGAGGTTGCTCGATCCCGCCAGCAGCGGACCGACCAAAGCCAGGCCCAGCAGCAGCTGGGGCCAGGTCGCCATCAGGTGATCCCCGCAACCGGCCGCCAGCGAGCCCGCCAGCATGGCTCCCATCGGAAGCACCCATTGCCGCGGACGCGTCAGCGAGAGCGCGTCCTTCCACGCGAGCTGGCGCAAGCCCTCGGGGGCCGCGAGCCGCGTCTGTACCAAGATCTCCTTGGGCGAGGCAAAGGGCCTGCCGGTTTTCGACTCGGGGGAGGCCGGACGGAGTTTACCAGTTCCAAGCCGCTCGATCACCGGAAGCGAGGTCAATTGCATGCATCTCTCCTTGGCGGGCAGGGTGCCGTGCGTCGTTGAGGCAGGACCGTGTGGGAGGGTCCGGGGTTATACTCAAATTAACCCAACTTTAAGGAAAAGTAAAGGCTTTTTTGAGATCCCGGGGGATCGGCTTTCCACCGAGTTTTTGGCGAAGCGATCCCGCGATCCGCGCGGCGGAGCCCGGCTCTCCCATGCGTTCGCGGCCGGCCGCGCGCGCGGCGGCTTGTCGAGCCGGGTCGAAGGCCCGGGAGATCGCCGCGGCCACGTGCTCGGGGTCTCCGTCCGTCACCTCGAGGCCGGGACCTAGCAGCTCGGCTTGCAGCTTGGCGAAGAGCGGATTGTACTGGGGGCCCTTGCCCGCAAAGGCCACCACCGGCCGGCCGCAGCCGACCGCTTGCTCGTTGGCCGTTCCCGCCAGCCCCAGGACCACCTGCGACCGGCGCAGGACGTCCGCGAAGCCATGGTCGCGGCGCAGGATCAGCTCCCCCTTCCGGAAGGCCTCCGGCCCGACCTCCCAGCCCGCTTCCCGGGCGATCGCCTCCCAGCCACGCGGATCCAGCGTGCGTGGAGCCGCCAAGAGGGCCTCGAAGGGCCGCATGCGCCCCAGGGCCTCCAGGCAGGGCAGGATCGCAGCGAAGTTATCGAAGGCCTCCGGGCGGCTTCCCGGCAGGACGCCCACCACCCCCGGCTCGCCGGGCCAGCGCGGATCCAGCCCGTCCATCATGGGGTTGCCCAGCGACGCGCTGCGGACGCCGCGCCTGGCGAGGCGCGCATGGGTCAAGGGATCGCGCGGGTAGACGGTCACGCCCGCCAGCTTGAAGAGCGCGATCTCCACGCTCAGGTACGCCGATCCCCAGCTGGTATAGAAGTCCGTTTTGTTGCAGCCGATGAGCACCCGCTCGCTCGGAAGCAAGAGCGAGGCCGCCACCGGCAGCATGTCGCCCACGGCGACGATCATGCGCGGGGGATCCATGGAAGTCAGGAAGCGCAGCTGATCCCAGGCCAGCTTGCCGAGGCCCGCCCGCATGTCGGCACGCAGGGCCGCGGCGTCGCGCAGGATGAACCCCCCGCTGGGCATGGCCTGGCGGGGGCCGACCACCGGAATGCTGGCCTTCAGGTACGCGTCGCCGTCTCCCACCATGGGAAAGCCCCGTACGTCCAGATCCGAGAGCTCCTGGGCGATGCGGGCGGCGATCAAATCTTCGCCATGGCCGTTGCTGATAAAGAGGATGTCGATGGGCATTAGACCTACCAGAGAGCCGGGTTGCCCGGCCTTTGGCGCCATTGTACAATGACACCTGGCCATCGGCCATGACTTCCCTCTACAAAATTAAGGATGAAGACTCCATGTGTGGAATCGTCGGATACGTCGGACACCAGGAAGCTGCTGATATCTTGCTCGAGGGCCTGAGGAAACTCGAGTACCGGGGTTACGACTCTGCAGGCATCGCGGTGCTCGCAGGCGAGGAGATCGCGCTGCGGCGCGAAGTCGGCAAGATTCGCAACCTCGAGCGGGAGGTCCTCGCCAACCCGGCCCCGGGCATGCTCGGCATCGGGCACACCCGCTGGGCCACCCACGGCCGCCCCACCACCTACAACGCCCACCCCCACACGGATTGCTCCGACAAGCTGGTGGTGGTCCACAACGGCATCATCGAGAACTACCTCGAGCTCAAGAACGAGCTGACCGAGGCGGGCCATACCTTCAAGTCCGAGACGGATACCGAGGTCATCGCCCATCTGGTCGAGTCTTACTTCGAAGGCGACCTGCTCCTGGCGATGCAGAAGGCTTACGGCCGCCTCCACGGCACGTACGCCTGCGTGGTCCTGCACAAGGACGAGCCCGAGCGGATCGTCGGCATCAAGGCCGGCAATCCCCTGGTCGCGGGCCTCGGAGACGGCGAGCAGTTCCTCGCCTCCGACGTCGCCGCCATCCTCTCCTACACCCGCGACATCCTCTACCTGGAGGACGGCGAGATCGTCGAAGTCACCCGCGACGCGGTCAAGGTCTTCGAGCCCTCCCTGCGCCCCAAGAACAAGGAAGTCCACCGGATCGACTGGAACCTCGTCGCCGCCGAGAAGGCCGGCTACGAGCACTTCATGCTCAAGGAAATCCACGAGCAGCCGACCACCCTCACCAACACCCTCGGCGGCCGCTTCGACGACCGGGAAGGCAAGCTCTTCCTCGACGAGCTGAACCTTCCGCCCGAAGTCCTCACCAAGTTCGAGCGCATCTCCATCATCGCCTGCGGCACGGCCCTCTACTCGGGTTACGTCGGCAAGTACCTGCTCGAGGAGTATGCCCGCATCCCGGTCGAAGCCGACTTCGCCTCGGAGTTCCGCTACCGCAACCCGGTGATCGACGAGAAGACCCTGGTGATCGCCATCAGCCAGTCGGGCGAGACCGCCGATACCCTGGCGGCCGTCCGCGAGGCCAAGCGCCGCGGCGCGACCACCATGGGCATCATCAACGTGAAGGGCTCGGCGATCGCCCGCGAATGCGACGGCGTCCTCTACATCCATGCGGGCCCCGAGATCGGCGTCGCCTCCACCAAGGCCTACACCGCCATGGTCGCCGCCCTCACCCTCTTCGCCCTGCACCTCGGTCAGGTTCGCGGCAAGCTCACGACCGTTCAGGTCGGGGAGACCCTCGCCGAGCTCAAGACCGTGCCTTCCCTCATCTCCCGCATGCTCGAAGGCGCGGAGCACATCCAGGACGTCGCGCAGGCCTTCGCCGCCTGCCGGGACTTCCTCTTCCTGGGCCGGGGCGTGAACTTCCCCACCGCCATGGAAGGCGCGCTCAAGCTCAAGGAGATTTCCTACATCCACGCCGAGGCCTACGCGGCCGGCGAGATGAAGCATGGCCCCATCGCCCTGATCGACGAGCACATGCCCGTCGTGGCCGTGGCGACCCAGTCGGCCACCTACGACAAGGTCCTCTCCAACATCCAGGAAGTCAAGGCGCGTAACGGCACGGTGATCGCGGTGGCCACCGAGGGCGACCTCAACATCACCGAGTACGCCGACCAGATCCTCTACGTGCCGGCGGTCAGCGAGGCCCTCTCGCCCCTGGTCAACGTGGTGCCCTTGCAGCTGCTGGCCTACCACATCTCCCGCCTGCGGGGCTGTGACGTCGACCAGCCGCGCAACCTCGCCAAGTCGGTCACGGTGGAGTAGCCATGAGCCAATCTACGATCGTGCGTCCTGCCGGGTTCCCGGCCCTTCGGGGCCGGCGCCTGCGCATGTCCGAGCCCATGCGCCGCCTGGTGCGCGAGACCACCCTCGACGCGGGCGACTTCCTCTACCCCATGTTCCTGGTGCCGGGCAGCGGCATCCGCAAGCCGATCGGCTCGATGCCGGGCATCGCCCAGCTCTCCCTCGACGAAGCCGTCAAGGAAGCGAGAGAGGCCGCGGAGCTCGGAGTGGGAGGCGTGATCCTCTTCGGGATTCCGCCGGAAAAGGACCTGGAAGCGTCGGGTGCGTACGATCCCAACGGGATCGTCCAGGAAGGCGTTCGGGCGCTCAAGCAGGCCCTGCCCGAGCTGCTGGTGGTCACGGACGTCTGCCTTTGCGAGTACACCTCGCACGGCCACTGCGGAGTCATCGAGGGCGAAGAGCTGCTCAACGATCCCTCGGTGGAGCTGCTCGTGAAGACGGCCCTGAGCCATGCGGCGGCGGGAGCGGACATGGTGGCGCCTTCGGATATGATGGACGGCCGGATCGGAGCGATCCGTCAGGCCCTGGACTCGGCGGGCTTCGCCTCGGTGCCGGTGATGGCCTACTCGGCGAAGTACGCGTCGAGCTACTACGGGCCGTTCCGGGAGGCGGCGGAGTCGGCTCCGGCGTTCGGCGATCGCCGCAGCTACCAGATGGATCCCGCCAACGCCCGCGAGGCGCTCAAGGAGGTCAGCCTGGACCTCGGCGAGGGGGCCGACATCGTGATGGTGAAGCCGGCGCTCGCGTACATGGACATCATCTGGCGGGTCAAGGAGATGACCGACCGGCCGGTCGCAGCCTACAACGTCTCGGGCGAGTACGCCATGGTGAAGGCCGCGGCCGAGCGGGGCTGGATTGACGAGCAGCGCCTAGTGCTGGAGACCCTCGTCGGCCTCAAGCGGGCCGGCGCGGATATCCTCATCACCTACCATGCGCTCGAGGCGGCGCGCTGGCTCAAGGCGCGCTAAGCGACACCTCGGCTCCCGTGCTCAAAAGCTGGTAGCCGGCTCCCCGCAAGGGAACCGGCTACCAACCCATGAGTTTCGACCAGAGGTCGGAGGCCACCTCGATGGCTCTTGGAGCTTTTGGACTGCTCGCCAGGAGCATGCCAGCCTCTTCGGGGCGCCGATCCCCCTTACGGTTGTTGCATTTTTGGCAAGCCGTCGTAAGGTTCTCCCAGGTATCCTCGCCGCCCCGGCTCTTGGGGTGGACGTGGTCGATGGTGAGATCGTTGCGCGAGCCGCAGTACTGACAAACATGTTTGTCGCGCTTGAAGATCGCCGACCGGGTGGGCCGCATGGTTTCGTAGTAGCGGTGGACGATGGCCTTCACCAGCAACCGGATCGCTTCGGGAATCGGAAGGGCCACCGAGGGGGACCGAATCACCTGATCAGAGTCCCGGACCGAGACCGCTTTCCCCAGGAACAGCAGCGTGACTGCCTTTTCGACCCCGCAGGTGTACAGGGGCTGATAGGTGTTACTGAGCACGAGAACCTGCATACGCATCACCTCCTGGAGGTATTATTCCCCAAAGAGGCCTAGCTTTCAGCAAACAAACGAAAGATTCATCTTGGCGCAATGCGCCATGAAGGCAAATCAGTTGCCTGGGCGGTACTGGTAGACCTCGCCATCCTGCGCGTCGCTGACGTAAACGGACCCGTCCGCCCCCACGACGATGCTCGCGCCTTGGCCAATCCGCCCGGCGCCGAAGCTCCCCAGGAACTTGCCCGCGGAATCGAAGCGCAGCACCCGCCCTTGGTCCAAGGCGTAGACGTCTCCGTTCCGGGGATCCGCCGCCACATCCGCCAGCTGCATGGCCCCCGGGCCTTTTCCGTCCGTGCCGCGACCGTCGAAGTCGAGCACTTGCTGCCCGCCCTGGTACGCCGCGATCCGCGTCGATGTGACCACCCAGAGCCGGCCTTGCCCGTCCGCGCCCAGTCCGCGGGCATCCACGTTCAGCCCGGAGGCGGCCGCCCAGGTCCCTTCTTTGAGGGCGGCGATCTGTCCCGCCTGCGCCATGTAGAGGACGCCGCCCGCGAAGGCCATGTCCCGGCACGGAGGCGCGATGGTCGCCCCGCCGTTCAGCGCGTTCTCCGGAATGGCCCGGATGAAGCCCTTGACCCCGGTCGCGTCCGAGGCCAGCACCAGCTGATCGTTCACCGCGACGGCCTGGACCGCCGTGCCCAGCATGTGCGCGGTCGACTCCCCGATCCGGCGTTCGTAGTACATCCCGGCGTGCGTCGTGAACGTGTCCTCGTTGTTCCCGTCGAACGCCATGACCGCCCCGTAGGCACCCCGCAGTGAGGAGCGGTTGCCGTCGGCGATGAAGAGCAGGTTCCCGGCGACGGCGAGGCCCCGCGGGGCGAAGAGCCAGTTGCTCACGTACCCCTTGCCGATCAAGCGCCGGAAATCGTTCGAAGGCCCTTCCCAAGTGGGAGCGCTCGGCGTGGGGCTCGGGGTCGGGCTGGCGTCGCTCGGATCCGGAGTCCAATCGGGACTGGGATCCAGGTCCCCGGGACCCGGGGAGGGGAGGGTGTAATCGTCGTCGTAGCCGTCGGCGTCGTCCGGAGCAGTGGGCAGGGTCGAGCCGCCGCAGGCTGCCAGGACCAGCGTGGCGGCCAGGGCCGTGAGGACGGATAGGCGACGTAAAGCGATCATCGGGCCTCCCCTTGGAACATGCTTCACGAGTTGTTATCGGTAGTTTAACCGAAAAGTTGCTTGCCTGCCGCATGCCAGCCATTCCCACCGCGGCGCGGGCGCCGGGGCCTGAATGAGTGGTATCATGGCCTCATGGACGCGCTCACCCCCTCGCAACGCCCCGCTGCGGGCACGCTATACGTCTGTGGCACTCCCATCGGCAACATGGGAGACGTCACCTTGCGCTTGCTCGATACCCTGCGCCAGGTGGACCTGATCGCCGCCGAGGACACCCGCCAGACCTCCAAGCTTCTCGCCCGCCACGGCATCCAGGCCAAGCTGCTCAGCTACCACGCCCATAACCTCGGCGGCCGGACGCCGGAGATCGTCGGGATGCTCCAGGCCGGCTCGGCGATCGCCCTCGTCAGCGACGCCGGCATGCCGGGCATCTCCGATCCCGGGTGGGAGCTGATCGTCGAGGCCATCCGCGCCGGCATCCCGGTGGTGCCGATCCCGGGCCCGTCCGCCTTCGTGGCGGGCCTGGTGGTCTCGGGGCTGCCGACCGAACGCTTCGTCTTCGAGGGCTTCCTCCCGCGTGAAGGCAAGGCCCGCCGCCGGATCTTGAAGGCGATCGCCCACGAGCCGCGCACCCTGGTCTTCTACGAAGCCCCCCATCGCCTTGCCGACACCCTCACCGACATGAGCGCCCTCTTCGGGGGCGATCGCCCCGCGGCCGTCGCCCGCGAGCTCACCAAGCAGCATGAGGAAGTCCAGCGCGGCTCCCTCGCCGAGCTGGCGCAATGGGCCGAGGCCCGCGAGGTCCGCGGCGAGATCGTCCTCGTCGTCGGGGGCTCGCCCACTCCCGAGGAGAAGCCCGAAGGTGACTGGGAAGCCGCCCTGCTTCGCCTGCTTTCCGAGGGCCTGAGCACCCAGGACGCCGCCAAGCAGGTTGCCAAGACTCACGGTATTCCCCGCCGACAGGCCTATCAACGGGCCCTGGAAGCCGCGCCCGCATCCCCCGCCCCGTCAGACGAGTAGAGGACCCATGGCTGAATCCACGCTCTCGCCCACCCCCGCGACCCTCGCAACCGGAAAGCGCCTCGTGCTCATCGACGGGCACGCCTTGGCCTACCGCTCCTTCTTCGCGCTCCAGCGCATGGACCTCCGTACCAAGGACGGAAAGGCCACCTGGGCCGTCTACGGCTTCCTGCGGGCGATCCTCGACGTCATCAAGTCCTACCGCCCGGAATGCATGGCCGTCGCCTTCGACCGCGCCGCCCCGACCTTCCGCCACGAAGAGTTCGCCGACTACAAGGCCCACCGCAAGCCGATGCCCGATGACTTGAGGCCCCAGATGGACCTCATTCGAGCCATCGTGAGGGCCTTCGAACTGCCCATCTACGAGATCGACGGCTACGAGGCCGACGATGTCATCGGCACCATCGCCAAGCAAGCAGGCAAGGAAGGCTACGACGTCCTGATCGTCACCGGCGATCGCGACTCCTTCCAGCTCATCGACGACCGGATCAACGTCCTCTGGACCAAGGCCGGCACCGAGCTCGCCCGCATGGACGTCGCCGGAGTCCAGGAGAAGTACGGCCTCACCCCCGCCCAGATCATCGAGTACAAGGGACTGGCCGGCGACGCCTCCGACAACATCCCCGGCGTTCCCGGAGTGGGCGACAAGACCGCCACCAAGCTGCTCCAGGAATGGGGCACCGTGGAGAACCTCCTCGCCAACCTGGACAAGGTCGGCGGCAAGCTGGGCGAGAAGATCGCCGCCAACGTCGACCTCGCGCGCCAATCGCTCCGGCTCGCCACCATCGACGTCCAGGTCCCCCTCGGAGACATCGATTGGCATGCGTGCAAGCTCAACATGCCCGATCTCCCGACGCTCACGGCGGTCCTGGACGAGCTGGAGTTCAAGACCATCTCCCGGCAGCTGCCCTCCATCCTCGCCCATTTCACCGGGGAGACCTCCGGGCTTCCCGCCTCGGACCTGGACGCTGCCGACGCTCCCGCGGCCCTCGAAGCCTCGGCCGTCGCCGTGGAGGTCGAGGTCGTCGATACCGAAGCGGCCCTCCAGGAGCTGGTCCGCGCCCTCGAGTCCCAGGTCGGCTTCGCCTTCGACACTGAAACCGACGCCTTGAGCTCACTCAATACGAAGCTTGTCGGCCTCTCGTTCTCTTGGGAAGGCCTCGCCGGCAAGGCCTACTACGTCCCGGTCGGCCATCTCTCCGGCCAGCAGCTCCCGCTCGAACAGGTCCTCGCCGCCCTGAAGCCCGTGCTGGAGAGCCCTCAGGTCGCGAAGTTCGCGCATAACGCCAAGTTCGACGTCAACGTGCTCAGCCAGTACGGCCTCTGCGTCAAGGGCATGCGCTTCGACTCGATGGTGGCCGATTACCTGGTCGACCCGAGCCGTCCGCACGGCCTCAAGGAGCTGGCCTACGAGGTCCTGGGGGTTCGCATGACTCCCATCTCCGAGCTCATCGGGACGGGCGCCAAGGCCATCACCATGGCCCAGGTGGACATTCGCAAGGCGGCGGATTACGCCGGGGCGGACGCCGCCATCACGTCCGAGCTGGTCAGCAAGCTCAGCGAGCAGCTGGTCGCCTCGGGGGTCAACTCCCTCTTCAACGAGGTCGAGTTGCCGCTCATCGAGGTCCTGGCCGAGATGGAGCAGCACGGCGTCAAGGTCGACACCGGTTACCTGGGGCAGCTCTCGCATATCATGGGCAATCGCCTCCACGATCTCGAAGCCGAGATCCATGAGCTGGCCGGCAGCGCCTTCAACATCAACAGCCCCAAGCAGCTCGCGGTCGTCCTCTTCGAGACGCTGGGCCTTCCCGTCATCAAGAAGACCAAGACCGGCCCCAGCACCGATGCGAGCGTCCTCGAGGAGCTCTCCACGCAGCACGCGATCGTCGCCAAGATCCTGGAGTACCGCCAGCTGACGAAGCTCAAGGGCACCTACGTGGATGCCCTTCCCAGCCTCATCAACCCGCGTGACGGCCTCCTGCACACGTCCTACAACCAGACCGTGGCCGCCACGGGCCGTCTCTCCTCGACCGACCCCAACCTCCAGAACATCCCCATCCGGACCGACGAGGGCCGCGAGATCCGCAGGGCCTTCGTCCCCTCCAAGCCGGGCTACGTCCTGATGGCTGCCGACTACTCCCAGATCGAGCTGCGGATCCTCGCTCAGATCGCCAAGGAGCCGGCCTTCATCGAGGCCTTCCGTAACGACGAGGACATCCATGCCCTCACCGCCAGTCAGATCTTCGAGGTCCCGCTGGCCGAGGTCACCAAGGATCAGCGCCGGGTCGGCAAGACCATCAACTTCGCGACGATCTACGGCCAGGGCGCCTTCAGCCTCGCCCGCATCCTGGGCATCCCCCAGAAGGACGCCAAGCGCTTCATCGACGCGTTCTGGGAGCACTACAGCGCCATCCGGCACTACCAGATCGAGGCGCTGGCGCAGGCCAAGGCCCGCGGCTACGTCATGACCCTCCTGGGTCGCCGCCGCTTCATCCGGGAGCTGAGCTCGTCGAATCCCATCGAGCGCAAGAACGGGGAGCGGATGGCCATCAACGCTCCGATCCAGGGTACGGCCGCCGATATCATCAAGATTGCCATGGTGCGCTTGCACGACATGCTCAAGACCGAGGGATTCGCCGCCCGCATGCTCTTGCAGGTGCACGACGAACTGGTCTTCGAGGTTCCCGAGGCCGAGGTGAAGCCCCTCGAAGCCCGGGTCCGGGAGATCATGGAGGGCGCCATGACGCTGGACGTGCCCCTCAAGGTAGATATCAACGTCGGACCGAGCTGGATGGAGGCCAAGTAGCCCGAGGGGTCTCCGTGGTTGAACCCCGTGGGGAGAGGGTACAATGGCGACGCACCGGTAACATTTCGCACCGAGAAGGAGTCTTCCACGTGAACCATCGCCGCAACTTCGGAATGCTCTTGGGATCGCTCTTGGCCCTCTCCGCTCTGGTCACCCCTGCGATTGCCGCTCCGGCAGCCACGGCGCCGTTTCAGGTGGCGGCTGCCGACGGCGCCCTGGCGCAGGCCCAAACTCACCTTCGGCAGGGCCGCTTCGCGCAGGCCCGTCAACTCGTGGAGCAGGCGCTCGCGAAGGACCCCGAGTCCCTGGAGGCGAACCTCCTGATGGGCCAGGTGCTGGATCACGTCGCGGATGCCGACGGCGCGCTGACTCACTTCAAGCGGGCTGCTGATGCCAATCCCGACTCCCTGGAAGCCCAGGTCTGGCTGGGGGCGGGATTGTTGGCGGCCGACAAGTACGATCAGTCCATCGCTGCTAGCGAGAAAGCCCTCGCCAAGTGGGAGAAGAAGGCTACCGACAAGGAGTTGCTCTCCCGGCTCTGGGTGAACCTGGCAGGAGCGCAGGGCTTGAAGTCCAAGCGCGAGGGGCTCATGGCCATGCTGCGCTTCGGGTTGGGCGTGCGCGGCAACCTCGAGAAGGCCGTGGGGATCGACGCGAACTCGCGCTCGCAGTACGCGCTGGGCCGCTACTTCGTCGAGGCTCCGAGCGCGGTGGGGGGAGATCCCAAGAAGGGCCTTCCCCTGCTCGAGAAGGCCGCGAAGGCCGAGCCTTATTTCCATGCCATCCAGGCCAACTACATTCGCGGCTTGATCGCCGCGGGCCAGAAGGCGGAGGCCAAGGAACAGTGGGGCCGCTTCAAGGCGACTTTCGGTGAGTATCCGGCCGTCCTGCGCGAGGCCAAGGATATCGAAGCCAAGCTTTAGCAACCATTGATTGAGTGGGGCGGGGCCGGAGGGTACGGAACCCTTCCGGCCCCGCGCTCGTCTGTAGCTCGTACCCACAAAGGAGGAACCGATGAATCCGAAACTCCGTCGTCCCACGGCCCTTCGTGGCCTGCTCTCGCTTTCCTTGGCGCTGGTGACGACCCTGGGGGTCACGGCTCAGCAGGCCGGGGCCGAGCAGTCCACCCTGGCGGATCAGCGCGAGGTCGCCGTCACCGTTTACAACGAGGACCTGGGGCTGGTGCGCGAGGTTCGTGCCGTCAAGCTCGAAGCGGGGGCGCGGGAGCTGAGCTTCGCCGATGTGGCGGCGGGGATCGATCCGACCTCGGTGAGCCTGCGATCGCTCACGGCGCCGCGCGAGCTCTCGGTGCTGGAGCAGAACTACGAATACGATCTCCTGACCCCGCATAAGCTGCTCGACAAGTACGTGGGGCAGCGCGTTGAGATTCACACTCCGACCTCCGTCATGCAGGCCGAGTTGCTGAGCACCAACGAGGGGCAGGTCTATAAGATCGGGGACAAGATCTACCTCGATCCCCCGGGGCGGGTCGTGCTTCCGAAGGTCCCGGAGAACCTGGTGGCCCGTCCGACCTTGGTCTGGGGGCTTCAGAACGATCGCGGAGGGGAGCATCGGCTCGACGTCTCGTACCTGACCCGGGGCATGAGCTGGAAGGCCAACTACGTCCTCGTCGTGAATGACCAGGCCTCCAAGGCCAACCTGAACGGCTGGGTGACGCTGAACAACCAGAGTGGGACGACGTATCAGAACGCGAAGCTGACCCTGGTGGCGGGGGACGTCAATCGGGTTCGGGAGCGGTTCCAGGAAGTGGCGCGGGCGCCCTATGCGATGGCGAAGGCGGCGGATGCCGCCGGCCAGTTCGAGGAGCAGGGGCTCTTCGAGTATCACTCTTACGCGTTGAACCGCAAGACGACGCTCAAGGATCGCCAGACCAAGCAACTCAGCCTCATGGCGGCGACCGACGTTCCGACCCGGCGGCAGTACGTCTTCGATGCCGGGCGCACGCCCATCTGGCTGCAGAACCGGGAACGTCAGTCCGAGAAGGTCGACGTCTTCCTGGAGTTCGCCAACGACAAGGCCAGTCGGCTCGGAATGCCGTTGCCCAAGGGCGTCGTGAGGGTCTACCAGGCGGACAAGGAGGGGCAGCTTCAGTTCGTGGGGGAGGATGCGATCGATCACACTCCCAAGGACGAGAAGGTGAAGGTGAAGCTCGGCCAGGCTTTCGATCTGGTCGGGGAGCGGGTCCAGACCGGCTACCGGGTCATCGGGGATCGGGTGGTCGAGTCGAGCTATCAGATCAAGCTGCGCAACCGCAAGGATGAGGCGGTCACGATCACGGCGATCGAGCGGATGGGCGGGGACTGGGAGATCACGCAGAAGTCGCGGAACTTCCAGAAGCTGGATGCCCAGCGCGTCGCCTTCGAGGTGAAGGTGGCTCCGAACCAGGAGGAGGTCGTCACCTACACGGTGCGGACCCGTTACTAGTCGAGCGGGGACGGCCCTCCGGGGTCGTCCCTTTTTTCTGACGGTCTCGCAGGGCGCTCTTTCGGGCATCGTGTCGGTGTCGAGCGGGTGTCCAAGCCCTTTTCGAGGGGGACCGCGGGGGTGGTTGACTCCGCGGGCGATTCTGGTAAGCTGCGGTTTTCCGACATATATTGTCCGGACTCAATTGGGTTATGATGGGTTTTGCAATCGCCTTGCCGGGGTAAACCCTTACTAACTTGCAGGGAGGAGACGCCATGCCCCTTGACGCATCAAAGGATCGGCCGCTTTACATCATTTCGGTGGCGGCGGAGCTGGTGAACATGCACCCACAGACGCTGCGGCTGTATGAGCGTCGAGGGTTGGTGAACCCGAAGCGACAGGGGAAGAACCGCCTCTACTCGCAATCGGACATCGAGCGCCTCATGTACATCCAGAAGCTCACCCAGGAGCTTGGGATCAACCTCGCAGGAGTGGAGCGGATCATCCGGCTGCAGAATGAGCTCGACCAGCTCAAGGTGCAGAAGGAGGCCGAGATCCGGCAGATACAAGGGCGCCTGGATCAGCTGGCCCAGCTGAAACAGGTGCATGAGAGCGAGATCCGGGTCATTCAGGCCAAGATCAAGGATCAGCTAGAGGAAGAGGAGAGGTGAGAAGGACTTCGGCAAGGGGAACAAGGTTTTTTGTCGAGCCTGAAAACCGCAAGCTGGCTGGTTCGTCTGCCTCGGCCCCTGATTCCATGGTAAGATGCCTCCTACATTTGAAACCGGAGCGATCTGGAGAGGTGCGATATGTTTGAGAGATTCACAGAAAAAGCCATCAAGGTGATCATGCTG
>JAKFCT010000027.1:0-86679 GCA_036676495.1 Candidatus Sericytochromatia bacterium | reverse complement strand
CACATCGAGGGCTTCGCCCCCACCTCTCCCGCCGAGTATGCGCCCATCCGGGACGCCTTCAACCGCGTGGGACATCGCCTGCCCTAACCAAGGACTCAGAATGGACCTCATGATCGACGTTCAGGGACTCCGCAAGGCCTACGGTGACGGAGACCTGATCTTGAAGGACGTCAGCGTCTCCTTCGCCCCCGGCGAGTTCGTCGCGATACTCGGGCTGTCGGGCGCCGGCAAGTCCACCTTCCTGCGCTGCCTCAACCGCCTCATCGAGCCTACCGGCGGTCGCATCATGGTTCCCCGGGCGGTCCTGGAGGCTTCCGGGACGCACGGCGGAGCGTCCGCCGAGCCAATCGACCTGGCCAAGGCGAGCCCGCGCGAGCTGCGCCTCTGGCGCCGCCGGGTCGGCATGATCTTCCAGCAGTTCAACCTCGTCAAGCGCATGAGCGTCCTCGACAACGTCCTTTCGGGCACGCTGGGAGAGGCCAACGTCCTGGCCAGCGTCTTCCGCTCCTTCCCGCGCGCCGAGCGGGAGCGGGCCCTTCATAACCTCGACCGGGTGGGCCTCCTCGACCAGGCTTATCAGCGTGCCGACACCCTTTCGGGAGGCCAGCAGCAGCGGGTGGCGATCGCCCGCGCCCTGATGCAGCGCCCCAAGGTGATCCTCGCCGACGAGCCGGTCGCCTCCCTGGATCCCAAGCTCTCCGTGCAGGTCCTCGACACCCTCAAGCGGGTGGCCGAGGAAGACGGCATCACGGTGCTCGTCAGCCTTCACGTCCTCGACCTCGCCAAGACCTATGGCGATCGGATCATCGGCTTCCAAGGCGGCCGGATCGTCTTCGACGGCAAGCCCGAAGCCCTCAGCGACGAAGAAGTCGAAAGAGTCTATTTCCGAGAAGGATACGAGCATGCTCCATCAACCCCCCGAGGCGCCAGTGTCGTCGTCTAAGCCGCTTTCCCCCGAGCCCCCCGTCCAGGCAACCGAACCGAAGGTGCTTCCCGCCCCGCCGCGTCACGGCTGGAAGGGCTGGGCGATCGCCCTCCTGCTCGGTCTCATCCTCGGCTGGTCCTTCGCGGGAGTGCAGTTCGACTTCAAGGAGCTGGTCCACGGCGCCCCCCAGATGGCCGACATGTTCCAGCGCAGCATCCCGCCGGACGTCTCCACGCTCACCGACCCCGAGCGCTACTCGATCCCCGAGGAAATCGGCCTGAAGGAGCTGCTGCTGCCCCTGCCCCTCGAAGGAGAGCTCTCCGAGGTCAAGGACCGCTGGTGGCGCAACACCTTCCCCAACACCGTCCTCGGCGCCACCATCCAGACCATCCAGATGGCGGTCGCCGGCACCTTCATCGCCACCCTGATCGCCTTCCCGCTGGGCTTCCTCGCCGCACGGAACACCAGCCCGAGCCCGATCCTCTACCACGCCATCAAGCTCACGGTGAACTTCCTGCGCACCATCCCCGACTTCGCCGCCGGCCTGATCCTGATCGCCGCCATCGGACTCGGGCCCTTCGCCGGGACGCTCGCCCTGGCCTTCCACACCACCACCGTCCTGGTGAAGCTCTTCAGCGAGGCCATCGAGAACATCGACCCCGGCGTCGTCGAGGCCGTCACCGCCACCGGCGCGCGCTACCCCCAGGTCGTCAGCTTCGCGGTCGTGCCCCAGGTCATCCCCGACTTCATCTCCTTCGTGCTCTACCGCTTCGAGACCAACATCCGGGCCGCCACCGTGCTCGGCCTGATCGGAGCCGGAGGCATCGGCCTGATCATGAACTCGGACTTCCGCATGTTCCAGTACCCCCAGGCCGCCATGTCCGTGATCGTCCTGATCGTGCTCGTCATGCTCGTGGACTACCTCAGCGCCCGCCTCCGCCGGCTCGTGATCTAAGCTCTCGTCCGCCTGATGCGCGCAACCCCGCCCCTCTGGTCCATCGCCGCCCTCCTCCCCCTGGTCCTGATCTTCTCGGCGATGGCCAGCGTCGGCTGGTTCCACTGGTCGACGGCCTTGGGCCTGCCCCGCGCCCTCTCCGACAAGGCCTCTTTCCTCCTGGTCGAGGTCCTGGGCATCCTCTTTCCCGCGTTGGCGCTGGCCCAGCTCTTGAAGGTCGATCCGGAGGCGACCTTTCCCACCAAGCGCGTGCCGTTCGCTGCCGGCGTCGCCGTCTTCGGCGCCACCCTCGGCCTCTCGGTCCTGCTGACCTACCTCCAGGACGTCTACCAGAAGGCTTTCGGCCTTCCCTATCCCGCCGCCTTGCTCGAGGTCCTCGCCATCCGGACCCCGTTCGAAGGTCTCCTCCTCACCGCGGGAGTGGTGCTGGCCGCCGCGACCTGCGAGGAAGCCCTCTTCCGGGGCTACGTCCAGTCCACCCTTCAAGAGCGCTTGAAGCCCTGGGCGGCCATCGTGATGACGGCCGTCCTTTTCGCGGCGTTCCACCTGGAGCCTGCCGGCCTTCCCACCTACCTCTTGCTTGGAGTCTGGCTAAGCTGGCTGCGCTTCGCCACGGCCTCCCTTTGGCTTCCGATCCTCGCGCACGGCACCAACAACCTGCTGGCCCTCATCCAGGCCAATTGGCTGGGAGAGGCGTTCTGGCTCGCCAACGCCGCCCTTTTCATCCCGGCGGGGGCCTTGCTCGCGCTCGGGGGGGGCTACTGGTTCTGGCACATGGTCGTGAGGGACTGAGCGGTTCGGCCATCCGGTCCCGGAGGCGAACGCTCGTGATAATTGAGATTTGATGCGTTCCTAATACGGGGTCGCGAAAGATTGACCTGACTACGGGGGATAATTAAAGGACTGCCCCCCAAGGAGGTCCTCCGCATGTCGATAGACTCCAACCTGCCCCGCCCTCAATCGACTCCCAAGCAAGAGCGGGAACGCAATCGCCAGCTGAATTTTCAGGCCGAGGTCGCCGCCATGGATCGCGATCGCAGCGGCGGCCTGACCGAAGCGGAGTTCGTCAGCGCCCAGGTCCGGGGACCCCTCGCGCGGGATCTCGACGGCAACGGGGGGATTACCTGGGATGAGTTCGCGCGGTCGCATGGCCTTGACCCTGCAAAGATGACGACCGACGCCCAGAAGCAAGAAGAAATCTACTGGCGGGCCATCTACAAGCAGGCCATGGCAGGAAACCCCGGGGAAATGGGAGCCAACGAGCTGGATCGGGCCATCTCCGATCGGTTTTCTCACACCCAGGACTATGCCCCGTCGGGCATTACCGGCAAAAACGTCACCTTCGGGCAGTTCGCCTACGAGTCCCGCGCCGCGGAGCTCTCGACGCGCTTCGGCTACGTCAACCAGCTCATGGCGGCGGTGCAGCCGGGTGATCTGGTCTTCGCCAAGGGAACGGGGCTGGTGGCGGATGCCACGAACGGCGCTTGGACGCACGTGGCGCTCTGCGTCGAGAAAGGGCCGCCCCCCAAGTTCGTCGAAGCGGTCGGCATGACGGGCAGCCCCGGCTCCCGGGGCCTGACCCGCGAGAGCACCTTTACCCAGTTCATCTCGGACACCGATCTCGCCGTGGGAGGGAAGCCCACCTTCGCCATCGTTCGCCCGACCGACGACCCGCAGCGGATCGCCGAGGCCATCCAGTTTGCTCGGGAGCAGGTCGGAAAGCCCTACGACTTCGCCTTCTCGACCCTCAATGACACGTACTATTGCTCGGAGTTGGTCTATGCGGCCTACAACCAGAACCCGCAAGCGGTGAGCCGGGGTGGAAAGCCGACCTTGGAGTTGTACGAAGATCCGGCGCGCAACGCCACGATCACCCGCATCAAGGACCTCCTCAAGGAGCACGGGATCGACGAGTTGCGGGCGGGCCAGGTCATCGCCAAGTGGAACAGCGGCCAGAAACTCTCCGCCACCTGGGATGCGGCCAAGCTCGTCAAGGACATGGGCAAGAAGTACACGTTCTCCACCCAGCTCCGGATTCTCCTCGGAGAGGCCGAGAAGCAGGGCCAGGTGACCCATGGCTTCGTCTCCCCGACGCTGCTCTTGGAGGGGAACTTCACCAAGCTGGCCGGCTATTTTTCCGAGAACGAGAATTCGATCACGAACTGAGGAGCGGCCGGGTAACGGCCGCTCCACGCTTTCAACGCGGCGGCACGGGTGCTACTCTGGCTTCCGGGTCGGTTCCGGAACGACGCGAGGAGGCGACATGGCGCGCGTGCTCTGCATCAACGATTACCTGGTCTATTCCGAGATGCTCGCCTTGCTGCTGCAAAAGAAGGGCGGGCACGAGGTTCAGCCCTTGATCGTTCCCTTCGATCTCCAGCGCGTCACGGACTTCGACCCGGACGTGATCCTCGTGAACCTCGTGCGCAAGACCGAGGCCCTGGGCGTTCCCTTGCATGACTTCTACACGGAGGTCGACGGCGCGCGCGCCCTGAGCGCCATCCAGGAGCACCCGGAGACGCGCGCCTACCCGCTGATCCTCACGGCGATGGCCGTGACGGAATCCGAGCTGCCGCCGGGGCTGGACTACGTGGCCTTCGTGGAGGTGCCCGGCAAGCTCGATCACCTCTTGCGGATCATCGCGCAGACGGTGGAGGCCCGGGGCCATGACATGGCTCCGGAGTGAGGCGCCGGGCCGGGCATGGTCAGATCGGCGTCGTCATCGGAGCGGACGGGCCATGGGTCTTGGGGGGCTTGGCGTCCTTGAAGGGCAGCTTGCTGGACTCGCGGGCGATCGCCATCACCAGCAACGGCACCTCCGCCGCGATCATGGTCGTCTGCACGTAGTGGCTGCCATGCTTGCGGGTCAGCTGATCCCGCTCGATCGATTCGATGAACTGCTGGCGGGCCTTGTCCTGCGCGGCCGCCGTCATTCCCGACTGGCTCAGGAACATGTCGAGCAGCAGCTTCTCGGCCTGCATGATCTCCTCGGAGTCGATCAGGGGCATGGCGAAGATCTCGGCCTCGATCGTGTTGCCCTTGGTGATCACCATGATCTGGCAGGCATGGAAGTAGGTGTCGGTCGCGCGGTAGGTCTTGCCCTTGGTCCCGTCCTTGAGCTCGAAGGGCTCGACGTAGGCGATCACTCCCTTCTTCAGCATGGCGTTCTTCTCGAAGGTCTGCACGCTCTGGCCCACCTGGGAGAGGGCCGGGCTCCCGATCAACGCGAAAGCCAGAACTCCGACCCCTAGCGCATGACGCACGCCCATATCCCCTCCTCTCCCTCCGGGCTCATGGGGCGAATCAACGCGCCGTGGGCGCCGGAAAGGCTCCAACGCGAGCTGCGAGCGCGGGAGGGGCGTTTTCGCCCAGTCCCGGGCTTGACAGGGCTATGGTAGGTGAAGGGTAAGCCGATTGCACCAATCGGGCGCGCCAAAGATCGCCGATCGTCACCCCCGCCGGAGGAGGGGGCGGCCGCGGACGGCGACTCAGAGGTTTTCGTAGTGGGTCAGGATCTTCCGGACGTAGCCCAGCTGGGCGGAGGTGAGGGATTCGCCGGCGGCCGCCTGGCGCTTCATGTGGCCAATCCCCCAGTTGTAGGAGGCCAGGGCGTAGTCACGCCCCTGAGGATGCGTCTGCCAGTTGCGCAGCAGCCATGACAGGTAGTTGGCGGTGCCCTTCAGGTTCTGGTCGATGTCGTAGGCGTCGCTGACGCCCAGATCCTTGGCGGTGCCGGGCATCAGCTGCCCCAGGCCCATGGCTCCGACCTTCGAGGTGGCCTTCGGGTTGAAGGAGCTCTCGGTGGCGATCAGGGCCGCCACCAGGCGGGCGTCCAGGCTCAGCTGGCCGCTCCAGCGCAGGATCCCATCGGCGATCCGGTCGGCGGCATCCGGCTGGATCCAGGGATTGCGCCTCTTGATGTAGGAGAGAAGGCGATCGCGCTCGAGCTGGGAGGCCGAGGGTGCGGGATCGCGCACCGGATCTCCGGGCGGAGCCTCCCCATACGAGGCGAGCCGCGGCATACACCCCGTTAGGAACATGAGGACCAGGCCCAGAAGCAAAAGGCGGCGCATTCTTCCAGTGTACCCGCCGGGCGCTCGCGGGAACGTAACCTCCGTCACGCAACTTCCTCCGCCGCCGGCGCGATAAGATAGGGGAGAAGCTTGAACAGGAGGAGCCATGGCCCCCCCGGATCTGACCGTCACGTCGCGCCGCGACGCAATCGGCACGCGCCCCCTCGGGACGCGTCCCCTGGGGACGCGACCGTTGGGCGCCTCTGGGGGCTCATCGCCGGTGGATCCGCTCGACGAGGACGAACCCGGCCGGATCTCCCCGGCCATGTCCAGCAAGCTCCGCGCGCTGATCGCCAAGCTTCGCGGCCTGCTCGCCATGGTGCCTCCCGAGTTGCGCGGGAAGGTCATGGGCCTGATCGCCTCGGCGGAAGGCGCGCTCGCAGGCGTCTGGATCGGAGACCTCGGCGCGCTCGTCAGCCTCATGGAGCGCACCGTCCAGCTGCTCAACCAGCTTGCGGGCTGGGGGGATCTCCGCGATCTCCGCGCCCTGGCCTCCCGGAACTACTGGGAGCGGCGGCGCATTCTCGGGGAGCTGCAGCAATTGCTCGCGGGAGTCGACGCTCCCGGCGTCGACTCCCTGAAGACCCGGCGCGAGGCCGATCCCATCGGCTCGCTCGCGGCCATGATCCAGGCGCGCTTCTGAGTCCCGTGACGTCTTCCTAGAGCGAAAAACGTTGCTTCAGGTCAGCTTCGCTGCCTTACGCAACAGCCGCGGGCGCTAGTCCCCCTGGAAGCCGGGGGGATTGCCCTCCTTCAGCACGATCAGCGACGCCTTCAGGCGGGGATCCCCGCTGAGGGTGAGCTTGCCCTTGCCGCTCGGGAAGCGGACCCGGGTGAAGCGCACGCCGTGGGGCCGGGGGGCGTTGAGCACCAGCGGGGCGCTGCTGTCGTTGGCGCCCCGTAGCGGCTGGAGGCCGGCTCCCACGGCGTAGGTCTTGTGAAGGTCGACCATGGGGATCTGGTAGCGGGAAGGCACCAGCGGGGACATGCCGTCCAGGGCCATGGCGAGGGTGAAGTCCCGGTACAGGCCGGGGAAGTCCTTGCCCATCGCCTCGGCGATCGCCTCCGAACCCGTCGCTTCCGCCGTCAGGAAGCGCTGCGGAAAGGTCGGATCCAGGCCGTAGAGGTAGCTGTTAAACAGCGACATGCCCCCGTAGTTGGCGCCTGCGGCCCCATGGAAGTTCAACAGGTCGAAAAGCTGGGGGTTGCCTAGAAAGTAACCGATCCGCTCCACGGCGATGCCCAGGTCGTCGGGTGCGTAGCCGGCGATGAACTTGCCGAGCTCGGCGAGGCCTTCGTTCATGCCCAGCTCCGCGAAGTAGGTCGTGTCATCCAGGTAGTAGGCGGGGTTCCATCCGAAGCCGCCGCCTCCCGCGTGAACGTCGGCGTAGGTCGTCAGCCGCTTCAAGGCGAAGAGCACGTGGACGAACTCGTGGGCCATCGTCCCCGGCGTCATCGGGCCCATGGCGCTCGGCAGCATGTAGACCATCTTGGCGTAATTGGTCTCAAGCCCCGCCTGCGCGGTGACCTCGGGGCGGTGGAAGTCGACCATGTCGACCATGCCGGCCGAACCGGGCGTCGATTCCGCGAGGGCCTCGGTGAAGAGGAAGATCGTCTTGTCCTGGCCGAAGTTGAACCCGTCGCCGGGGTTCGGGGGCTCGGCGCCGAAGGCCGCGACGAGGCGGTCGTAGCTTTGGGCGTCGAAGATCCGGCCCAGGGCTTCGGCGTCTTCCGGGGTGAGGGCTTCGGCGTCGCGATCGTCCACGTAGATGGCGCAATGCGTGCCCGGGTAGCGGAGGGTCGCCTGGGGGACCGGGATGGAGGTGTCCGACTCGTTGCCTCCCAGGATGAAGGACATGGTCGCTTCCAGGGCGCGGGACGGAGCGGGGGCCTCCATGCCGCGGATGGGGAGGCGCGGGGCGCGGGGCGCGAGGCTTGCGAAGGGGCGGTAGGGCCGGATGCCGCACTCGGCGAGCGGCGGGCCTCCCAGCGAGGCGACGTGGCGTTGCGCCTCGGGGCGCTCGGTGCCCTCGAAGGCCGCCTGCACGGTGAGGGTCTCGGGCGTGGGGTTGGTGAGGGCCAGGATGGCTTCCGAGGCCTCGAGATCCAGGCTCACGGGGCCGGAGGCCAGGTCCAGGGCCTGGAGGCGGATCGAGGTTCCTTCAGTCACCTGCACCTTGAGGGAGCGGGTGTCCTGGGGGGTGAATGGTGCCGTGCAGGCGGCGGTGAGGCAGGCGGTCGCGAGGGCCAGCGCACGGAGGGGGGTCGAGCGGTGTTTGAACATGGTTACTCCCCGATGAAGCGAGCGGTCGCGGAGGGACGGAAAAGGACGAGGGAGGCCTTCTTAGCGACTCCGGCGCTGAGGCCCAGCCGCAGCTTGCCTTCGGGGAAGTGGCCTCGGAGCGCGATCGTCTGGTAGGAGGCGGCTCCGCCCACGGCGCCCGGGGTGCGGGCTCCGGCTCCGGCGAACGGGAAGGGTTTGCCGTCCAGCGTGTAGGTTTGGTGGAGGTTCACGAAGGGGATGGAGTAGCGCGCGGGGACGCCCTTCAGGCCATCGAGGACCGTCGCCAGCGAGAAGTCCCGGAAGAGGCCGGGGAAGTCGCGCTGCATGGCGAGCGCCACGGCCTTCGCGCCGAGCGCCTCGGTGCTTCCCAGGCCCTTGGCGAAGTCCGGTTTCTGGCCGTAGAGGTACGCGGAGAAGAGGGTCATCTGCCCCGCGTTGTCCTCGTAGGCTCCTGGGAGCGCCGGCATGTCGAGCCGGTACATGCTCGGCAAGTCCAGGTACTTCCCGACGGCGACCAGGGCGTCGCGATCGCCGGTTTCCGCGCTGTAGCCGCTGACCTGCATGGCCAGTCGCGCCATCAGGGAGTGGAGCCAGAGATCGGGGAAGGTGGCTTCGTCGAAGAAGTAGGCGGCGTCCTGCCCGACGGGGAGGTTGCGGTTCTCCATGCGGCTGTAGGTCTCCAGGCGCTGCATGAGGAAGACCAGTCCGCCATATTCGGCTGCCAGGCTCGGGAGCAGTTGCTCGGGGGTGGCGTCCGGGCTGAGGTGGATGATCTTGCCGTGGTTCGAGAGGCCGCTGTCGTCCATGGGCGGGAAGAGGTCATCCGGGAAGGTGACGGCCGCGCCGGAGGTCTCGCGGGACATGAGCAGGACGACCCGGTCGTCACCGCGGTTGAAGCCGTCCGCGCGGCCGCCCGGAGCCGCGCCCAGGAGCTGGGTGATGGCCGGGTAGAGGCGCGTCTCGAAGGCCGTGGCGATCGCCTGGATCTTGGCGGCCGTGGTGGCGGCGTCGCGCTTGTCGACGTAGATGAGGACGTTCGGGCTCTCGAAGGCCCGGGTCGCGTCCACGGTGATCGCACCGACCTGGAAGGAGGCGTCTTGCCCGTAGCCTTCCGGCGCTTCCATCGCCCGCGGCGCGGGGGCCGGGGCCCGGCGGACGGGGGGCATGGAGAGGGTCTTCAGCCCGGCGGTCCGGTAGGCGGGCAGCGTGTCGATCGGGGCCTCGTCCATCCGCATGAAGTAGCGCTGGGGCTCGATCAGGGGCATGACGACGAGGGCTTCGGGCGCCTCGAGCTCCAGGCGGAGCTGGCCGTTCGCGTCGAGGGCGAGTTCTCGTACTTCGATTTCGAGGGCTTCTTGGGGCGGTTCCGGCGAGGCAGAGGGGGCGGGGGTCGGTTCTGCCGGGGGGGTGCCCGCGGTCTGTGGAGAGGGGCAGCCCGTCAGGGCGGTCACCATGAGCAGGGTTACCCAGGGAAAACGGCGTTTCAAGCGTCTGAGTCCTTTGCTGTCAAGCGTGTAAAACCCTGATTTTACCAGAGGTGGCGGGGGCTTGACCATGCTAGAATGGCGGGGGAGGTGTGCGGATGAGGCTTGGTTCCACGTTTTTGACCCTGTTGCTGCTCGCGGCGCTCGCCGGCTGCGGGGGCGAGCATCGTTTGATGCGGCCCGCCGCGGATACGCGCTTTCCCGAGCTGGCCGGCGACGCCGACCGCTACGCCGCGCATCGCGACGCCTGGACCCGCCGCGAGACGCTGGGCGTCAAGGGCGAGGTCGAGGCGACCTTCGAGGATCCCAGCCTCGGTGCGGACTACCTGGCCCATCTCGCGCGGGAAGAGGGGCTGGGGGAGGTTCGCCGTGACGGCTACTTCGAGACCATGTGGGCCGCGCTTTACGGCACGCAGGGCGATCGCCTCCCCATCCAGGTCACGCTCCGCTTCGATCGGCTTTTCCATTCCCAGGCCACGCTCGATCCGGCGCGCTGGGAGTTCGTCCTGGAGGACGATGCCGGCCGCCGGTGGACGCCGTTCTACCTCGGGGATCGCAAGGACGTTCCCGCCGAGCGCGGCAAGCGCGCGACGGCCTTCCGGCTCTGGTTCAAGACCCAGGAAGCGGGAAAGCGCCCCCTGATCGACGGCCGCACGCGCGAATTGATCCTGCACGTCCGCGGCAACCCTGGCACGGCCTTGCTCCGCTGGAAGTTCAAGCCGGACAACCCCGTGCATGTCGACCCCCGTGGCTGATCCCGCCCAGGCCAAACCGCCGCTGGTGGTCATCGCGGGCCCCACGGCCAGCGGCAAGAGCGCGCTGGCCCTGGAGCTGGCCTCCGACCTCAATGGCGTCATCCTCTCGGCGGATTCCCGGCAGGTCTACCAGGGCTTCGATATCGGGACCGCCAAGCCCAGTGCCGCGGAGCGCGCGGCCGTCCCCCACCGCCTGATCGACGTCGTCCCGCCGACCGAGACCTTCACGGCGGCCCAGTTCCGCGATCTGGCGCGCGCCGAGATCGCGCAGGCGCATGCGCAGGGGCGATTGCCGCTGCTGGTGGGAGGCACGGGCCTCTACATCCGCGCCGTGCTGGGGGGCTATGCGATTCCCGAGGTGCCGCCCGACCCCGAGCTGCGCGCGCGCCTGGAGGCGCTTGCCGATCCGCACGCGCGCCTCGGCGAGGTCGACCCCGTCTCGGCCGCGCGCCTGCATCCGAACGATCGCGTGCGGGTCATCCGGGCGCTCGAGGTCTTCGAGCTCACCGGCAAGCCCATCTCCGAGCTTCAGACCAAGGAGGAATCCCCCTACCGGGTGGCCTTCCTCGCGCTCGATTGGCCGCGCGAAGCCCTTTACGACCGCATCAACCGTCGCACCCTCCAGATGTTCGAAGCCGGCCTCAGTGACGAGGTTCGGGCCCTCGCCGAGCGCTACGGCCCCGAATTACCCTTGCTGAAGACCCTGGGCTATGCCGAAACCCTGCGCTGGCAACAGGGAGAGATCTCCCAGGAGGAGGCGATCGCCCTCATCCAGCAGAACACGCGACGATACGCCAAGCGTCAGGTTGCATGGTTCCGCCGAGAGCCAGACGTCGTCTGGCTTGAGCCCCAACGCTATGCTACAATGCAAGCGATGAAAGACGCGGCGCGCTCCCTGATCCAGGAAAGGCTCGCCGGCTCGAAGTAAGAAGGATCATGCCCACCCCCTTCACCAAAGCCCAAGGCGCCGGCAACGACTTTATCCTTTTCGACCTCACGGGCGAGCACGCCGCGGAAGCGCATGTGCGCGATTGGCCGAATTTGGCCCGCGCGCTTTGTGACCGCCACTTCGGCATCGGGGCCGACGGCCTGCTCCTGGTCCTTCCCCCGTCGGTCGCCGCCATTCCAGGTGCTGCCCCGGGCGCTCCGGCTCCGGCCGACTTCCGCATGCGCGTCATCAACTCCGACGGCTCCGAGCCCGAGATGTGTGGAAACGGGCTGCGCTGCTTCGTCCGCTACCTGCATGACCGCGGCATGACTGCGGGGCCTTCGGTGGCCGTGGAGACGGGCGCCGGGTTGCGGCATGCTCAGGTGCTCCAGGACCATGAAGCGGGCGGACCCGGCTTCCGGGCCCCCGGTGTCCGGGCCCCCGGTGTCCGGGTGCGGCTCGAGATGGGGCGTCCCTTCGAGCTCGGCCGCGAGCTCCTGCCGCTGGCCGATCGCCGGCTGGACGTCAGCCTGATCTCGATGGGCAACCCCCACTGCGTCTCCTTCGTCGAGGATCTCGACCGCTTCCCCTTCGCCGAGCTGGGTCCCGCCGTGGAGGCGCATCCGCGCTTCCGGCAGCGGACCAATGCGGAGTTCGTCCAGGTGCTCGACCGCCGGCGGATCCGCGTGAAGGTCTGGGAGCGGGGCGCGGGCCCGACCCTGGCCTGCGGAACCGGCGCTTGTGCCGCCGTGGTGGCTGCGGTGAGCCGAGGGTTCACGGAGCGTCACGTCTCCGTCGAGCTGCCGGGCGGCACGCTCGAGATCGATTGGGCCGTGGGTGGCAGCGTCTTCCTCACCGGACCCGCCGAACTGGTTTTCACGGGGGAGGTCGATCTTTCGGCCTTCGCGGGAACGGGAGCGTAGATGCAAGCGCAGCGCCTCTCCCGCATTCCGCCCTACCTCTTCGCGGGGATCAACCGCAAGAAGGCTGCCTTGCTCGCTCAGGGCGTCGACGTCATCGACCTGGGGGCCGGCGCTCCGGACCGTCCCGCGCCTTCGCATATCGTGGCGGCGCTGCAGGCCTCGGCCACCGATCCCACGTCCCACCGCTACCCGCCTTACGACGGGACTCCGGCCTTCAAGCAGGCCGTTTCGCGCTGGTACGACACGCGCTTCGGGGTCTCGCTCGATCCGGAGCGCGAGGTCCTGGCGCTGATCGGCTCCAAGGAAGGGCTCGTGCACCTGGTCTGGGCTGTGGCGGATCCGGGGGACGTGGTTCTGGTGCCGGATCCCGGCTACCCGGCTTATGCCACTGCCGCCGTGATGGCCGGGGCCGAGCCGGTGAGCGTGCCGCTCTTGCCGGAATTGGGTGGTTTTCCGGATCTGGAGGCGCTGAGCCCCGAGGTGGTCTCGCGTGCCAAGCTGCTCTTCTTGAACTACCCCAACAACCCGACCGGGGCGATCGCCACCCTGGAGCGCTTCGAGGCCGTCGTCGCTTGGGCGCGCCGGCACGGCGTGCGGATCGCCCATGACGCCGCTTACGCCGAGATCGGCTTCGAGGGGCATGTCCCTCCGTCGATCTTGCAGGTGCCGGGAGCCCAGGACATCGCCGTCGAGCTGAATTCCCTCTCCAAGAGCCATGGCATGGCGGGCTTCCGGATCGGCATGGCCGTCGGGAACGCCGACATGCTCGCGGCGCTGGCTCTCCTGAAGTCGAACGTCGATACGGGAGTCTTCAAGGCGGTTCAGGACGCGGCCGTGGCGGCCCTGGACGGGCCGCAGGATCACCTGCCGGGCTGGCGGGCGCTCTACGAGGAGCGTCGGGACATCGCCCTGGCTGGCTTTGCGGCGCTGGGCTGGCCCGAAGCGCCCTGCGGCGGGGGTTTCTTCGTCTGGCTGCCGACTCCGGGCGGGATGCCGAGCGCGGCCTTCGCCGAGCAGTTGCTGGAGCGCTGCGGGGTGATCGTGGCGCCGGGAGCGGCTTACGGGGAGGCGGGCGAAGGGTTTTTCCGGGTGGCGCTGGTGACGGACGCGGAGCGGATCCGGGAGGCGATCGCCCGCATGGAGGCGGCCGGGATTCGCTTCGGCGGCTTGATTGAGGAGTCGCCATGTTCCTGACCGTCACCCCCAACGCGGCCATCGACAAGACGGCGGTGGTGCAGAGCTTTGCCGTCAACCAGCGGCATGTCGTCAAGCATATCCACGCCCAGCCGGGAGGCAAGGGCATCAACGTGGCCCGGGTGCTCAAGGCGTTCGGGACGCCGGTCTTCGCCGCGGGCTTCGTGGGCGGCGAGACGGGGAAGCTGATCAAGCTGGGGCTGGAGCGCGAGGGCATCCGGGGCGACTTCGGCATCGTCATGGGGGAGTCGCGGACCTGCATGGCGATCCTGGATCCGCAGCGCGGGACGGTGACCGAGCTGGACGAGGCGGGGCCCGAGGTGACGGCCCAGGAAGTGACCAAGCTGACGGCCATCATCCAGCGCTACGCGATCCGGCAGACTCCGACGGTCTTCGCGGGGTCGCTGCCGCCGGGAGTGCCGCCGGACGCCTACCGCAAGTGGATCGACATCGTGCAGCGGGCGGGCGGCAAGGCTTACCTGGATGCCAAGGGGGCGGCCCTGGTGCATGGCCTGGAGGCCAACCCGTACATGGTCAAGCCGAACCAGGTGGAAGCCGAGGAGGTGCTGGGCTATCACCTCGACACCGAGACCCGGATCTCCCAGGCGATCGACTATTTCCTTCGCAAGGCGCATATCGCGGTGATCACGCTGGGCGAGCGCGGCGCGGCGATTGGCTGCGAGGGGGAGCGCTGGCGGGTCTACGCCCCTCCGGTCAAGGCCGTGAACACGGTGGGCAGCGGGGATGCGTTCATGGCGGGCTTCATCGTGGGGCTGACCCGTTGCATGCCGCTCAAGGAGTGCGCGCGCCTGGCGGCGGCGACGGGGGCGGCGAATACCCAGGCGGTTTCCGCCGGGACGATCCGCCTGGAGCAAGTCGACCGGCTGCAGAGCCAGATCCGCGTGGACGCCCTCCGAGGCTAACCCTCCTTCCTTTGTTCGAATTGCACAAGCTCTTTGCCCCTCCCCTTCGCTAGAATGGCGGGGAGAATCACCTCGACGAGGAGGGGGCGGCAATGGGCAAGACGGCACTGGTGCTGAGCGGCGGGGGCTTCAAGGGGGCCTACGAAGCGGGCGTCATCAAGGCGCTGGCCGAGGCGGGGGTGGTTCCCGACGTGGTGGTCGGGATCTCCGCGGGCTCCCTCAACGGGGCCTACGTCGCCAACCTGGTGGCGTCGGGGGAGTTCACTCCTCAGCGCATCGACGAGAGCATCATCCACCTCTGGATCAACCGGGCCACGCTGGAGGACATGTTCTACACGGCGGAGGGCGAGTTCGCGCCGGGCAGCCTGGGGGCCAGCTCGACCCAGCAGATCTTCCATCGGATCGGCATCGATCCCTTCAAGAAGCTCTCCTGGATCAAGATCGGCCTGGATTCGCTGCTGGCGGCCCGGGAGCTGATCGGCGGGCGCTTCACCTCGATCTTCAGCCATGGCTTTCTCAAGGACATCCTCGAGAGCCAGCTCTTGCCCCCCGAGCGGGTCGTGCGGCCGATGACCTTCTCCGTGGCGGTCACCAACCTGCTGGGGACGACCACCCTCGAGGAGACGAGCATCGAGGCGCGGCACTGCCACTACGAGACCTTCCACTGGGATCAGGGGATGGAGCCGGAGCACTGGAACCAGCAGTTCTCCTGGATGCGCTCGATGATCATGGCGAGCTGCTCGGTGCCCCTGGTCTACCCTCCCACCAAGATGCAGCTGCACGGCCAAGAGAAAGCGGGCCTCTTCCTGGACGGCGGCATGACGGAGAACGCGCCGATCGACCAGGCGCTTCATCTCGATCCCGAGGTCGACACGGTCTACGTGGTGCTGGCCGCCACGGTGGTGGGTGAGCCCTCGCGCGAGCCCAGCACCTTCCTGCAGATCGCCGGGCGGGTCTTCTCGATCATCGCGGGGCGCTACCTGATCCAGAACTACCACGACGTCCTGCGCATGAACGCGCGGATCCTGGCCATGCGCGAGGTCCTGGATCGCGACGCGGAGGGCGAGATCGCGCGCTCGGAGCGCAACGAGAAGTTCTGCCGGGCGGCGGGCTTCCGGAGTCTCGACGACTTCCTCGGCAAGCGCTACATCCGCTTGATCCCGATCGTGCCGACCCAGCCGCTGCGGGGCGGGATCTTCAGCGCCATCTACTACCCCGAGCTCAAGCTGCGCTACATCGAGCAGGGCTACCGGGATGGCGTGGAGGCGATCGCCGCCTCGCGCCGGCCCCTGGTCACCATGGGCGAGCTGCCCCGGCTCGCCGAGCCGGGGCAGCTCGCCCCCGAAGCTGAATTACAACGTCCGCCCGGCGGCTAGGCTTTTCCAGCCTGCTTCATGGCCTTCTTGAGGATGGCCTGCTGCTTCTTGATGGCCTCGAGCTCCTGAGCCAGCTCCTCGGGAGTCTTGTTCTGCAGCAGCTCGGTCACCTTGATCTTCTTCTCGTGCCGCTCCTCGAGCCGCTGGATCCGGGCGTCGAGCTTGGAGAGCCGCTCCTCGTAGGTCTTGGCCAGCTCGTCGCGCCGCGCCTTGAGCTCGTTCACGATTTCATAGGGAGAACGGCGCGCGTTCTTGGTGCCCCGGGTCGAGGCTGGGCGGCCGGGCTTCTTCTTGGTCGCGGGCTGAGTCGCAGGGGCAGCAGCAGGTTTCCTGGGCATCGATGGTTTTCCCTCCGTATTGAGTGCATTTTTAGCATCACGACTAGCGCCCGTGGCTGTTTCGTAAGGCAGCGCAGCTGACCTGTAGAAACACCGTTAGCTCTAGAATCTTGACGTCAACCCCGTACCTTCGAGTCGATTCGACGAGGATGATGGCTTTTGCTCACTTACCCTTGCAATCTGCCTTTTAATCACGAGTTGCTGAGATAACGTATGGAAATACTGGGGTTGGGTGTGCGGATTTCGCTTCGGGCGCTTGCAGCTGGTACGAGAATGCCACCGAACCCGTCCCTGTGCCCAATCCGCTGGGCAGGAACGTCATGGAACCCGCTTGAAGCGCGCTGATTCGTACGGAGTAGAGGCGGTGATCCTGCTTGATCAAGACTTCGCTGCCTTCATGAAGCGGAATCGGCGCCATGGCGAATTCTCCGACGGCCTTGCCCGACTTCGCGGGGGCTATCGTGCGATTGGCGCCTCCACCGGCATTGGCGATGACCTGAAACCGGGAACCATCGTAAAAGAAGGAAATATCTCCCTCGGGGCCCATCCCATCGTCCACGGGAAGGAGTTTTCCGGTGCCGAGGTCGATCTTTTCCGAGCTGAAGGAGGTTCGCGGGTTCTGGAACGCGATCAGCACGCTGGCGGTCGCTTCTGAGTCCCGCAGGGCGCCCGCAGGATGAACCGCGGGAACGAGCCGCAGGATCGGGGCGGCCTCGGGGTCCGCGCTCGGGAGCGCCCGGGATTCGGTGACGGCCGCCGGCAGCGGGGATCCGCAACCGCTCAGGATGAGGGCCAGTCCTATCCACGTTCCGTTCCGTCGCTGCATGCTCTTCCTCCTCCGCTGAGACAGGCTCTGCTAAAATGAAGCCTTCGGCCGGCGCTACGGGACGACTCTATCAACCATGTAACGGAATGTAAACAACGGGGCGGCCGTTGGGAATCCGGAGTTAGCGCCCGCGGCTCAGAAACCCGGAATCGCGGCTGGAAGGCAGCGCCCGCGGCTCCAAGACTTGGAATCGCGGCTCGGAGGTGATCAGTGAAGCTCGACTTTCCCAGCGGCGCGCTGCGCCCGATTGGCCGGGTTCAGATGGACGAGGTCCGCGCTCTGTCGGCAAAATCTCCCCGCCGGCGCGCCATCGTCCGCTACCACGAGCACTCCGAGGCCGTGCAGCGCATGATGAACGCCCTGGAGCCGGAGTCCTACGTCCGACCCCACCGCCACATGGATCCCGACAAGGTGGAAGTCTTCGTGGTCCTCTCGGGGCGCGCACTGGTGCTGCAGTTCGACGACGAGGCCCGGGTGACGGACTTCGTGGTGATCGCGGCGGAAGGCCCCCAGCGCGGGGTCGAGATCCCTCCCCGGACCTGGCACTCGGTCATCGCCCTCGCTCCGGGAACCGTCCTCTACGAGATCATCGAGGGCGCCTTCTCCCCGTCCACCCACAAGTCCTACGCCTCATGGGCCCCGCTCGAAGGAACCCCCGAGGGCGCAGCCTTCCATGAGGCCCTGTTGAGGCGGATCCTGCCGGTCTTCTCCGCGTAAGTTCGGCTCTGCTTGAGCCTTTGCGTCCCCGCGCCGGGGTGGTAAGATGCCGGCAGTGTTACGACATGTAACGAGGTAGGGTCGCAAGCAACGCGGCAACGGCATCGGGAGGCGCGAGCGCCGGAAACGCCTCCCGAGGACGCGAGAGGAGACGCTCATGGAAATATCGAACGTGGTGATCGAACGCCATGATGGGGACACCTTCTGCGGGGTCCTCACCTACGAGCACGACATGCGCGAGCAGCTGCTGACCTGGAGCTTCGCGCTCAACGAGCAAAAGAAAGTGGTCCTGCTCCTCTACCCCTCGGCCTCGACGACCCTCTATCCCGAGGTGCATTCCCATTACCGGGAGCTGGCGGATGCGATCCTGGACGAGATTGCCCAGGGCGTGAAGTAAGCGGAAACGGGCCTCTTTCGAGGCCCGTTTGGAGGGGGAATCAGGCTCCCTTGAGGGCGAGGGCCTGGTAGAGCTGTTTCTCGGTAAGGGCGCCGAGGGCGAGCAGGATGGG
The DNA here is from genome assembly GCA_036676495.1 of Candidatus Sericytochromatia bacterium. Lineage (GTDB taxonomy): Bacteria > Cyanobacteriota > Sericytochromatia > S15B-MN24 > UBA4093 > UBA4093. Next base: position 68,469 of record JAKFCT010000027.1, on the reverse strand, counting down.
GCCGAGCTTCTCTCCGGTCCGCTCCTGCACCTCGAGGGCCGCTTCCAGGTACGGCATGGTCACCAGGCGCATCTCCAGCAGGAGTTGTCCGAGCTGGACGTCGTGGTACTGGTCCTCCAGCGTGTTCTTGAGGTGCGTGAAGGAGAGGTAGCCCAGTCCCAGCAGGATCTCGCCGATGCGCAGGAAGGGGCTCTCCGCCTGGAACTCCAGGGCATGGTCGAGCTGCCGGGGGGTGATGATCCCCCGGGCGATCAGAAGCGCTCCGAAGTGCACCGACTCGACCGCGGGACGCGCGGTGCCGGGTTGGGGGGGGATGGAGAGGGCGGTCATCTCGTCTTGCGTCGTCACGTCTAGTCTTCTGCTACATGCCCCCCCTCGACGGGGGGGCAAGATAAGGTGCGGACCTGCGATCCGTTAGAACAGGCGGGCCTTGACCTTGAGGGCGCCGTCGCGCTCGACCATTTCCTTGCCCTTGGTCTGCTCGAGGATGGCCTCGATGTGGGCCATCGAGGTGTCGAGGCGGCCCACCAGCTTGTCGAGCTGCTCGAGGGTGCTGGGCAAGCGCGTCAGGGTCGGGTCGAGCTGGGCCAGGGTCCGGTCGGCCTTGTTCACGATGCCGGGGCCCTTCGTGCTCAGCGCGGCCATGGTCGGGTCGAGCTGCTCGCCCAGGCGATCCAGGCGGTTCACGAGGCTGGGGCCCTTGTCGGCCAGGGCCGTCATGGTGGGATCGAGCTGCGTGCCCATGCGATCCAGGCGCTTCAGCAGATCGGGCGTGATGGCCAGGGTGGCGTCAAGCCGCTTCTCGTTGCGCTCGAGCAGCCCGTCGGCGTTGCGGCTCACGCGGTCGAGGCTGGAGATCATGCTGTCGAGCTTGCCTTCGTTGCGGGCGAGCATGCCGTCGAGGCGGCCGAGGGTGGAGGCGCCCGAGGTGATGGCCGCGGCGAGCTGGGGGCCCTGGCCGTTGAGGCCCTGGGCGATGCTGTGGACGATGGCTTGCAGATCCTTGGGGTCGATGTCCTTGATGACGGGGCCGAGGTGGGTCAAGAGCTCGTCGACCTCGACCGGCACGGCCGTGTCGGTGATGACGGCGCCTTGCGCGATCAGGGGAGCGTCCGTGGACTGGGGCAGCAGTTCGACGTACTTCTCGCCCAGGAGGCTCTTGGCGCGGATGGCGGCCTTCACGTCCTGGCGGATCTGGGCGTCCTGGCGCAGCCGCAGCTTGACCACGGCCTTGTCGTGGCGGACCGAGAGGGACTCGACGGAGCCCACGTTCACGCCGGCGATCATGACCGCGCCTTCCTTGACCAGGCCGGTCGCGTTGTCGAACTCGGCGGTCACGTGGATGGCATCTCCGAACTTCAGACCGCCGACGGCGATCGCCATGTAGGCGAGCAGTCCCAGAGCGGCCAGGATGACCGCCCCCAGCATGACGTCGCCCGTATGTTTGCGTTGCACCTTTGCCCTCTCCTCTGCTACCTGTTTCCCTTTTTCGGAGGGATCCACCGGGGGTTTTTCTTTAAGCATGGCTAGACCACCTGGATCGGACCGTCTGCGCTGCGGTCGAAGAATTGTCTCAGGATCGGGTCCCGGGACTCCTGCAGGTCCTGGGACGGCCCGTACGCGATGAGCTTGCTCTTGTAGAGCATGGCGATCCGGTCGGCGATCTGGAAGGTTCCGGGGATGTCATGGGAGATCACCACGAAGGTGAGGCCCAGCTCCCGCTGCATGCGCAGGATCAGCTTGTCGATGGCGTCGCTCATGACGGGATCCAGCCCCGAGTTGGGCTCGTCGAAGAGCACGATCTCGGGCTCCAGGGCGATCGCCCGGGCGATGCCCACCCGCTTGCGCATGCCTCCCGACAGCTCCGAGGGGAACTTGTGCTCGATCCCGGGCAGGCCCACCTGCGCGAGCTTCTGGGCCACGATCTCCCGGATCTCCCGCTCGGACTTCTTGGTGTGGCGGCGCAGCGGGAAGGCCACGTTCTCGCCGACGTCCATCGAGTCGAAGAGGGCGCCGTCCTGGAAGAGCATGCCGAACTTCTTGCGCACGTCGTAGAGCTGGCGCTCCTTGAGGCGGGTGATGTCCTCGCCGTCGACCGCGATGGAGCCCCGATCGGGCTTCAGGAGGCCTACCAGCAGCTTGATGAAGACCGATTTCCCGGTGCCCGAGGGCCCGATGATGACGGTGGTCTTGCCCCGCTCGATGTCCAGGGAGACGTCGTCAAGGACGACCTGGCGGCCGAAGGCCTTGTGCACGCCCTGGAACGAGATGATGGGATCCGGAACGACGAGATTGGACATGCTACCCCCACATCACTTCCGACAGGAAGTAGTTGAGCACCACGATGAGCGTGGCAATGGTCACGACCGCCCGGTTGATGGCCCTGCTGACGCCCTGCGGACCGGGCCCGGAGGTGTAGCCGAAGTAACAGCTCACCACGCAGGTCAACAGGGCGAAGAGCATGCCCTTGACCATGCCGAAGATCAGGTCGTCGAAGGTCAGGAAGCGGGTCACGTCCGCCATGAAGGCGCCGGAGTTGACTCCGAGCTGGAAGACGGCCACCAGCCAGCCCGCGAAGATGGACGCGAAGTCCGCGAAGATGATCAGCATCGGAGCGACCAGCATGAAGGCCAGGAAGCGCGGGGCCATCAGGTAGCCGTACGGGTTGACGGCCATGACCTCGAGGGCGTCGATTTGCTCCTTGATCCGCATGGTGGCGATGGTGGCGGTCATCTCGGTGCCGGGCTTGGCGGCCATCATGGCGCCCACGATGATCGGCGCGAACTCCCGGATCGACATCAGCCCCGAGTACGCTCCGACCATGTCCTGGCCCCCGAAGTCCTGGAAGGCGTAGTAGCCCACCAGCACGATGTTGCTGCCGACGAAGGCGCAGACGGCCAGGATCACGGGCAGGCTCATGAGGCCGATCCGGATCATCTGATCGATTACCGAGCGCCATTCGGGGAGGTGGGAGAACATCCAGCGGACGGTGGTCCACCAGAACTTCCCGACCCGGCCGACTTCGCCGAGGACCTTCGCGCCGGCCACTAGTTCATCACCTGCAAGAGGAAGGAGGTGAGGAAGTAGTTGGCGATCGCCACCGCCACGATCCCGTGCACCACCGTGTTGTTGGAGGCCTTGCCCACGCCCTGCGCGCCGCCGGTCACGTTGTAGCCGTAGTAGCAGGCGATGAGCCCGATCAGGACGCCGAAGACGACGCTCTTCAGCAAGCCGACGTAGATGACGCCCATGTCCACGTAGGCCATGAGGTTGGAGACGAAGGTGCCGAAGGTCATGCCCTTGAGGTAGACCGCCACCACGAAGCCTCCGAACATGCCGGCGGCCGAGGCCAGGATGTTGAGCAGGGGGCAAATGGTCGCCAGGGCGATCATGCGCGGGGCCACGACGTACTTGACCGGGTTGACGGCCATGACGCCCAGGGCATCGACCTCTTCCTTGACGCGCATGGTGCCGATCTCGCCCGCGATGGCGGTTCCGGCCTGGGCGGCGATCATGATGGCGGCGAGGGTGGGGCTCATCTCGCGGAGGATGGACTCGGCCAAGAGCGCGGAGAGGACGTGGTCGGCCCCGAAGATCCGGATGACGGCGAGGCCTTGCATGGCGCCGATCATGCCGACGGCGACCATGAGGGTGATGACCGGGATCAGGGTCTGGAGGGCCACGCCGCGCATGGCGCGCACGGTCTCGCCCCAGAAGATCGGAGGCGAGAAGATGGCCGTCACGATCTCCCCGGCGAAGGCGCCCATGCGGCCCAGCACGGTCAGAAAGTTCACCAGGGGACGGGTGAGGGTGCTTACCAACTGCTACTCCATGGTGACGCCTGAGGGGGAAGGGGGCGGCTTCACAGCCTTAATCAACAGCTGCAGGCGCTATCGTTATCGTAGCACCCGCAGTCGCTCGGTTTCAAGGGTAAGGCCGCTCTCCGCCGGGATTCTTGCCCGGGATCCGCGGGAGAAGCGTAAAACCAGACGCCCGGCCGGAGCCGGGCGTCTGCAGAGCAAGGAATGGAATCAGAGAGGGAAGATGCCTGGGTTAGTAGCCGGTGCCCCAGCCGGTGCCGGTGCCGGTCCCGGTGCCCGTTCCCGAGCCCCAACCGCTGCCCGTGCCCGTTCCGGTGCCCGTGCCCCAGCCGGAGCCGGTTCCGATTCCCGTGTTGTTCTGGAGGGCTTCGGCGTAGGCGGTCGCGTCGCTGGCGTCCTTGGTCGAGGTGACGGTGTACTCCTGGGTGCCGCCCGGAGCCAGGGTGATCGGCTGCTCGGGGGTCTCCGTGGCTTGGCCCTTGTTGGTGAAGGTCACCTTGAGGGTGCCCTGGACCATCTGCTGAGAGGGGTTGTTGACCTGGATGGTCGCCGTGATGTAGGTCGTGAAGGGATGGAAGATGCCGCCCCACTTCTTGGCCTTCTTGGTCACGGTCGCGGTGAGCTGGACGGGCATGCCGGTGCCGGGGTTGTTGTAGCCCGGGTTGTTGTAACCGGGGTTGTTGTAGCCGGGGTCGTTGTAGCCCGGGTTGTTGTAGCCGGGATCGTTGTAGCCCGGATCCTCGTAGCCCGGATCGACCATGTTGTCGCCGCGGGCGCCGCAGCCGGTCATCAGGGACATGGTCAGCGCCCCGAGGACGAAGAGGGTGAGAGTCTTCTTGGCTTTCATCGGGTCGTTCCTCCCTTTCCAATGCTTTGCTCTTAACAATCTATGGACGATCCGGGCCGGGATCTTGCGGGAGAAACGTTAAGCCCCGTTTAAAGTTGAGACAAGGGTTGGGGAGGGCCGGGCCGCGGGGCGGCGCGATCTGGATCCACTAGCCCAAATGGACCTTGGGATCCGCGGGCATGCCTGGTAAATTGGAAGCATGCGAGCACGCGCGGCGCCCCCCGGGGAGCCGAAGAGGGCGATCGGGCAGGAGACCTGTCAAGCGATAGAGGAGGCCAAGGTGGCAGACGTATTGCAGTTGGTGAGCTTCAACCTGGGATCCGAGGAGTTCGGGGTCGACATCGGCATGGTCCAGGAGATCGTGCGCATGCCCGAGATCACCCGGGTGCCCCGCACTCCCGAGTTCGTCGAAGGGGTCGTCAACCTTCGCGGCAAGATCATCCCCGTGGTGGATCTCCGCAAGCGCTTCCGCCTTCCGATCACCGAGAACACCAAGAGCACCCGGATCATCATCGTCACCATGAGCGGCCGCACGGTCGGCATGATCGTCGACGGGGTCTCCGAGGTGCGCCGGATCTCCTCGGACTCGGTCGAGCCCACCCCCGAGATGGTCGCGAGCGTCATCGACGCGTCCTACCTCAAGGGCATCGCCAAGCTCGAGAACCGCCTGCTGATCCTCCTGGATCTCAATCTGGTGCTCAACCAGGAAGAGCAGAAGCAGCTCACCGCCGTCGGTTAATAGTTAAGCCATGGCGGGCGCGGAGGCCCGCCCCACAAACACCCCGAAGGGGCTGTCTCACCGCGGTGGGATAGCCCCATTTTTGCTGGCACACCCTCATGATTTTTTCAGCCGGGCTTCGAGCGCGGCCAGCGCGCGCGCCAGCGATCCGTCGTCGGGCTCCCCTCCGAAGCGGATCGCCTCGTACGCCGAGACGATCGCTTCCGCCTCGGGGGCGATCGCCCGCAGTGCCGGCTCCTCGCCGATTCGCGCCAGCAGCTCCCGCGGGGTCAGCCCGTCGGTCGAGAAGCGCCCGACCTTTCCGGAGATCTCCACGAGTCGCACGTAGGCCCGGCTTGCCCCGGACAGGCCCTGGGGACGCCGCATGCCCGCGATCAGCCCGACCAGCCCCAGAAGCGCGATCCCGCCCAGCCCGAGGAGGACGAGCGGGCCTTTGGACTGCAGCGAGCGCGCCCAATCGGCCAGGGGCAAGCTCAGGCCCTCGGAGATCTCGCCCGGTCCCGCGAAGCCCGGGGTTGGATCGAAGGCCACCCAGCCCCGTCCCCAGAGGTACGCCTCTACCCAGGCATGCGCGTGGGCCGTCGAGACCTCGTAGAAGCCCGTGAACGGGTTGAAATCGCCGGGCAGGTAGCCCGTGACCAGCCGGGTCGGCACTCCGACCTCCCGCGCCATCAGGGCGAGCGCCGTCGCGAAATGCTCGCAGTACCCGCGCTTCGCCTCGAAGAGGAAGTGATCGAGCTGATCCGCGCTGGCCGGGAAGGCCGGGATCTCCAGGTCGTAGGGGTAGGTCGCTTCGAGGTAGGCCTCGATCCGCTGCAGGCGCTCGCGCGGACCCGCCGCACCCGCCGTGATCGTTTGGGCCAGCTGCCGGGTGCGCGCGCTGAAACTCGGCGGCACGCTCAGGTAGGGCTCGATCTCCAGGCCCGCGCGCGCGAGCCGCTCGCGCGACGGCAGCTCGCGATCCGGCCCCCCGCGCGGCGGGGACGGCCGCTGCGCGACCACCGTGTAGTACATCCCCTTTTCCAGGATCAGCGGGCTGCGGAAGGAATCGTAGCGATCCGCCATGATCTCGCCCGTCGGGAAGTAAAGCAGCTTCGGATCCGCGGGCATCAGGATCAGGTTGGTCTGGTTCTTCTCGATGTAGAAGGTCGTGATCTCGCGCCGGCCTCCCCCGTCCGCCGTGCGCGACGGCAAGGTGAAGGGATTGGACTGCAGCGGCGTGACCTCCTTGGGATACGCCATGCGCCAGCTCCGGCCGTCGAAGGTGTCGTAGGCCATCCCCCGCCAGAACTGCCTCCGGGGCGATCGCACCTTCAGGGCCACCGTCTGAGAGAGCCGGCCCCGGTAGTTGAGATCCAGGGCCTCCGCGAAGCCGTAGTAGGCTTCCGGATCGAGCTCGGGAGCGGAGTCCCCGTTCCCGGATCCCCCCGCGGGGTATGCGGGGTTTCGCACCTGTGGATCGATCTGGGATGGCAGGGCGAGCATCGTCGAGAACGGCAGCTGCTTGAAGCTTCCGCCCTCGTCCCGGGGCACGATCAGCACCAGCGCGAGCCCCCCGGCGAGGATGATCCCGCCGAGCGGAAGGAGCCCCTTCACGGCGCTCGTGCTGATTTTGGATTGCTCCGGGGATGCCCCCAGCTCGCTGAGCATGTCCTGGTGTCCCCACCAGAGCCCCGCTCCCAGGAAGGCGAGCAGGAAGCCCCCGAAGGCCATGTCCCGGCTCAAGGTGGCGGTCACCACCAGCAGGATCACCGAGACCATCATGGCGATCCGGAGGTTGTGGCGCCGCGGCAAGTCGAAGGAGTTCATCACCGCCAGGTATAGGAGCAGCTCGGCCAGCGGGTAGCGGGTGTCCTGGAGGTTGGCGATCAGGTTGGCCATGTACTGCCACAAGAGTACGATCATGCCCACGGCGAGCAGGGCCTTGATGGTCTTCAGGCTCTTGCCCCGCAAGCGGTGCGAGACGTACTGGCCCACGAGGCCGATGCCCATGGCGACCAGCACCCCGGGCCTCGGATCTCCGGTGACTCCCGAGACCGCGTAGAGGGCCAGGATGGCGATCGCCCCCGCGACGGCCGTGGCCACCCGCAGGTGCAGCAAGGGATCGCGCCGATCGAAGAGCCCCCTCATGGTCGCTTCTCTCATGGCAGCGCTTTCAGCACGTCGGCGATCGTCATGCCCGGCGCGACGAGGATGCACGCCTCCGCGCGCCCTTCCCAGGCCTCGGGGCGCGCCGTGATCACCAGTCCCCGCTCCTCCCGCCGTGAACGGGCCGCAGACCCCGGAGCGACGAGGGCCAGCCAGTCGAGCTGTCCCCGCAGGGTCTGCGAGGACGGCTCGCCGCTTTGCGGTTTGCCGCCGTGCGGTTCGCCGCTTTGCGGTTCGCTACCCACGCCGTAAAGCCGCGCTTCCATCCCCTGCTTATGCGCCTGCACCAGCAGCGAGGCCGCGACCTCCACGGCGAGCTCGAAGGACTCCGGATCGTGCTCGACGGTGTCCAGCAGCAGGACGAGCTCCTGCGAGGGGGCGTCCCCCTCGCTCTCCCGCACCGAGAGCTGCCCCGTGCGAGCGGTGGTCTTCCAGTGGATCTGCCGCATGGCATCCCCGGAGCGGTAGGGCCGCACGGCCTTGGCCAGCTCTCCGCCGTCCTCCAGGCGGCTGGAGGCGTCGCGCTCGCCCTGTCCGCGGCGGCGGTCCAGCACGGCCGCGCCGCTCAGGGCATGCGTCCGAGGATGCACCGTGATCGCATCCGGCTTTCCGGCGTGATTCCCGACGCGCCTTCCCCCCCTGGGTTCGTCTGCGACCTTTCGGACCCAGGCCACCAGCCCCAGGGGGGCGGCCTGCAGGGTGATCGCCGGCAGCGCATGGACGCCGCGCCGGGGGGCCGGGATGGGAAGCTGGACGGTGAGCCGCTCACCTGGCTTCAATTCGGGGATCAGGACCGTCCCCCAGCCCTCCGGCACGAGGGCCCGACGCCATGGCCAGAGCCGGGAGGGCGTGCCCAGGGGACCGGCCAGCAACGAGAGGTAGCGACGGGGCTTGGCTCCGGGGTTCTCCAGGGTGACGGCGACCAGCAGGGGCTGGCCGGCTTCGGTCTGGCGGCCCGCCGCGACCTTCAGGCGGAGGCCATGCAAGGACCAGGCCCCGACCGCCGCAGAGGCTGCCACTCCGGCCGCCAAGGCGTAGCCCAGAGCGTAAAGCCAGCCTACGCCGACATTTCGGGCGGCGTAGAGGGTGCTCGCCGCGATGAGCAGGAGGACGAACGCGCGGCCCGTCATGGCTTAGACCGGGATGGGCTGGGAGCCGAGCAGCTCATCGAGCAGGGCGTGCTTGCTCTGCGTGCCCGAGGAGCGCCCCGACACGATCAACCGGTGCGCGAGCACGGCCTCGGCCGTCGTCTTGAGATCGTCCGGCGTCACGAAGCCCCGACCCTGCAAGTACGCGTAGGCCTGGGCGATCCGCTGCCAGGTGAGGCTGCCGCGCGGGCTGAGGCCGAGGGTGATCTGGGGGTGGTTGCGGGTGAGGTTGGCGAACTGCACGATGTAGGCCTGGAGGCTGGGGTCGACCCGCACCGTGCGGACGTCTTTCTGCCAGGCGCTCAGTTCCTGGGGCGTCACCACCGGGTGTATCCGCTCGCCCTCATGGCCGGGCGTCGCGCCCGCGGCGCCCGCTGCCGAGCGGCGGAGCAGCTCCGCTTCCTCTTCGGCCGCCGGGTACCCCAGCGACAACCTCACGGCGAAGCGATCCAGCTGGGCTTCGGGAAGCGGGAAGGTGCCATGGAACTCGACCGGGTTCTGGGTGGCGATCACCAGGAAGGGCTTGGGCAGGGGGTGGGTCTCGCCGTCGACCGTGACGACGCCTTCCTCCATGGCTTCGAGCAAGCTGGCCTGGGTGCGGGGGCTGGCGCGGTTGATCTCGTCGGCCAGGAGCACGTTGGCGAAGACCGGTCCCTGGATGAAGCGGAACCTTCCGCTCTGGGACTCGCTCGGGGGCGTGTAGATGTTGAGGCCGGTGACGTCCGAGGGCATCAGATCCGGAGAGAACTGGATGCGCTTGAAGATGCCGTCGATGGACTGCGCCAGGGACTTGGCCATGAGGGTCTTGCCGACGCCGGGCACGTCGTCGAGCAGGATGTGGCCGCCGGCCAGGAGGGCGCTCATGACGAGGTCGAGGGCGCGGTCCTGCCCGATGATGGCCTGGTGCATGTTGGAGATCACGCGGCGCGGCATGCTCAACCTTCCTTACTTTGTCCCCCATCCCGGGGGACAAGTTAATTGGCCAGGAAGTTCCTCAGGAGATCATGCCCCGCTTCGGTCATGATCGACTCGGGGTGGAACTGCACGCCCTGCAGCCGGGGCAGGGTCTTGTGCCGGAGCCCCATGATCAGGCCGTCCTCCGTCCAGGCGGTCACTTCCAGGCAGTCCGGAAGCCCCTCGCGCTCGACGATCAGGGAGTGGTAGCGGGTCGCCTCGAAGGGCTGCGGCAGGCCCTGGAAGACCCCCTGGTCGGCATGGTGGATGGGCGAGGTCTTGCCGTGCATCAGCATCGGCGCGCGTACGACCTTGCCGCCGAAGACCTCTCCGAGGCTCTGGTGGCCCAGGCAGACGCCCAAGAGGGGGATCTGGCCGCCGAAGCGCATGATGGCGTCGCGGGAGATGCCGGCTTCGGCGGGCGTGCCGGGGCCGGGCGAGATCACCAGGTGACTGGGGGCCAGCTGCGCGATCGCTTCCAGGGTGATGGCGTCGTTGCGGTAGACCTGCACCTCCGCTCCCAGCTCCCCGAAGTACTGGACCAGGTTGTAGGTGAAGGAATCGTAGTTGTCGATCATCAGGAGCATGAGGGCCTCATGCGCTCTTGATCGTGTACCCGTGGCGCGCGACGGTCTGGATGATGGTGGGGTTCGCGGGATCCGCCTCGATCTTCTGCCGGATGTTGCGGATATGCGTGCGGATGATCTCGGAGCTGCCGGCTTGCGGGGGGTAACCCAGCGCCTCGACCAGGATGGACTCGGCCGAGACCACGTGGTCGGCGTGGCTCATGAGGTGGTGGAGCATGGCGAACTCGGACTTGGTGAGCTGGATGGCGCGATCGCCCACCTTCGCCTGGTAGTTCCGCCGGTCGAGCTCGAGCGAGCCGACCGAGATGACTTCGGCGGCGCCCTTGAAGTTCTGCCGGGAGCGCCGCAAATGGGCCTCGATCCGGAAGAGCAGCTCGACGGGATCGAACGGCTTCACGACGTAGTCGTCGGCTCCGTCGCGGAAGCCTTGGTACTTGTCGGTGGGGTCGTCCTTGGCGGTCAGCAGCACGAAGGGGGTGTTCTGGTGCTGCGGCATGGCGCGAATCTTGCGGCAAAGCTCCAGGCCGTCCAGCCGGGGCATCATGATGTCGGAGATAATGAGGTCGGGAGCGAAGGCTTCGAGCTGGTCGAGCGCGGCTTCACCGTCGTCCAGCGTCATCACGTGGTAGCCTTCTTTTCCGATGATCACCTCGAGGAGTTTGCGGAGGTTGGGCTCGTCCTCCACCACCATTATCTTTGTCATGTGCTCCACTCTTCACTCTGAGATTGCCAGCAACTGAGCCAATTATACCCTGGCCGCCGAACGTCAACCATGGGGGCTAGCCCCCTGAACCTGCCACTTCCCTCTATCCGAATCGGCATGATCTCGGGAATAATGGAGGGGTGAACGCAAGAGGATGGATGGCCGCGCTGACTACCGCGGCCCTGACTGCCGCCGCCCTCGCCGCGGCGCCCCCCCCGGCTCGGGCCCACATGGACGCCTCGCTGTCGTCCCTGGCCCCGGGCATGCCGATCACGAGCACCACGCTTCCGGGCCTCGACGGCAAGACCTATGCGATCCCGTCCGAGGGAGCCGAGGTCCTTCTCTTCTGGTCGATCTACGATCAGGCGCCGCTTCCCGCCATGTTCGCCGCGCTCCGCAAGCTCGCGGCGTCCTTCGACGGACGGGTTCGCTTCCGTGCGGTCAACCTGGACTCCAAGGCCCTCGTCCGCAATCTCCCCGACCGCGTGAAGGCCCGCGCCGCCGCCGAGAAGCTGACGCTTCCCATGGTCCTCGATCCGCTGCGCTACAGCCGCGACGAGTTTCATCTCAAGCGCACTCCCGCCGTCGTCGTGCTCAAGGACTCCCGCATCGAGGGCTACTATTCCTTCGACCACGCCGAGGACGCCGAGATCGTCGCGCTCACCCTCCGGCGCCTGGCAAGCGCCAGTCCCCGCCGCTAGCGGCTCAGCCAAGGAGGAACCCCATGCCCAAGGGCCGCCCGCTGACCCTCGCCGAGACCGCCGACGCGATCCGCCGGATCGACCACCTGATCGCTGTTCCCCACGTCGATCCCGACCCCGATACCCTGGGGGCGGCCGTCGGGCTCGCGCTGATCGCCCAGAAGCTCGGCAAGGAAGCCAGGGTCTACACCCCCGAGGCCGTCCCCTTCGACAGCCGCTTCCTCGAAGACCTCTTCCCGATCGACCACGAGCCCCCGGAAGCCGACGGCGCGAGCCACGGCTGGCACCCGGTGGTCCTCGACTGCGGCGATCCCCGCCGGATCCACCCGGCTGCCAAGCTGCCGCCCGTCTGGCTGAACATCGACCACCACCTCGACAACGCGTTCTTCGCGGAGCTGACCTGGGTGGACCCGTCCGCCGCCTCCACCGCCGAGATGGTCGCGCGGCTCGGCTTCGAGCTCGGAGTGGAGATGGACGCGGCGATCGCCACCGCCCTCTACGCCGGCATGCTCTACGACACCCGCGGCTTCGTCATCGACAAGACCAACTCCGAGACCTACCGCCTCGCCGCCCGCCTGGTCGACGCCGGAGCCAACCCCACCCGAATCAACCGCTACCTCAACGAGCAGCTCTCCGCCGGCGCCCTTCGCGTCATGGGCATGGCCCTCGGCCACCTTCAAGAGGACCTCGGCGGAAGGCTCGTCTGGGCCACCATCACCCAGGCCATGCTCGCGGCCTGCGGCGCCCGGATCGAGGAAACGGACCTCATCCTCTCGGAGCTACCCAAGATCGGCAAGGCCGAGGTCTGGTTCCTCTTCAAGGAGCTTCCGGATGGAGCCATCAAGATCTCGATCCGCTCCCGGGGCAAGGTGAACGCCCATGCGATCGCCCGTGCCTTCGGGGGAGGCGGCCACCGCCGCGTCTCGGGGGCCCGCCTGGAAGTGCCGCTCTCGGCCGCCGTCGAGCTCATGCTCACGGCCGCCCGCACCGCCATGCAGGTCCAGGCCGTCTGACGACCCCCAACCCGTCCGACGATCCCCAGGCCGTCCGGCGACCTTCAAGCCGCCTGGCGATCCCTTAGAAAACGGCGATCGCCAGGGGTACCTTGCCGAGAGGCGCGCTGACCTGCACGCCCTGGACGGCATCGCGCACTTCGGCCAGCATCTCGCGGGCGATCGCCACCCCCTCGGCCTGCGCCGCCTCGGGCGTCTCCGCCCGTCGCATCCGCTCCAGCACCGACGGCGGCATGACCACTCCCGGAACCTCGTTGCTCATGAACTCCGCGTTGCGGTAGCTTGCCAGGGGCCAGATCCCCGCCACGATCGGGATCCGGAAGCCCTCGATCCGACGCAGGAACTCCAGCAGCTGCTTGGGGTCGAAGACGGGCTGGGTGATGGCGTACTGGGCCCCGGCCTCCACCTTGTAGGCGAAGCGCTTCAGCTCGTAGTCGAGATCGAGCGCCCCGGGGTTCACCCCCACCCCGATCGTGAACGAGGTCGGCTTCCCGATGGGGTTCCCGCCCAGGTCCAGGCCGTGGTTGAGATGGGTGACCATGTTGGTGAGGCCGATCGAGTCGATGTCGAAGACCGCCGTGGCCTGCGGGTAGGGGCCCATCTTGGGGGGATCCCCCGTGACCAGCAGGAGGTTGTTCAGGCCCATGGCCGCGGCCCCCAGCAGGTCCGACTGCATGCCCAGGAGGTTGCGATCCCGGCAGGTGTAGTGGACTACCGCCTCGATCCCCACTTCCCGCTCGATCAAGAGCGAGGTGGCCATGGCGCTCATGCGGCTCTGGGCCCGCGGGCCGTCGGGGACGTTCACCGCGTCCACTCCGGCCTCCTTGATCAGCCGGACGCTTGAGAGCATCTGACGCGGATCGCAGCCCTTGGGAGGAACGATCTCGACCGAGGTGACGAATTCGCCTGCCGCGATCTTGGCTCCGAGGCGCGAGCGCTCGGCCGGAGGAACCGGCTCCACGGCTTGCGCCTGCGCGCGCTCGGTGACGGTCGCGAAGCTCATGGCCTGGCGCGGCGAGAGGGCCCGCACGGCGTCGGCCATCTGGCGGATATGCTCGGGCGTGGTCCCGCAGCAGCCTCCCACGAAGCGCACGCCCGCCTGGATCAGGCGCTTGGCGTACTTCGCCATGTACTCGGGGCTCGACATGTACATCTTCCGCCCCTCGACCTCCCGCGGCATGCCTGCGTTCGGCTGCGCTGCCAGCGGCTTGCCCGTCGCCTGGGCCATCGCCTCGACGGCTTCGAGCAGAATGGCGGGGCCTACCGAGCAGTTCAGCCCGATGACGTCCGCCCCCCAGCGGTCGAGCGCCCGGGCGATGTCCGCGGGGTCGCCCCCGTACGAAGTCTTGCCATCGTCCTGGATGGTCACCTGCGCGATGATGGGGCGATCGCAGACCTCCCGGACGGCCCGGATAGCTTGCTGGATCTCCTGGAGATCGCTGAACGTCTCCAGCACGAAGCAGTCCACCCCGCCCGCGTGGAGGCCGCGGGCGGCTTCCTTGAACAAGTCCTTGGCTTCCTCGAAGGAGGTAGGACCGTAGGGTTCCAGGCGGATTCCCAGCGGGCCGATGGCGCCGGCGACGTAAAGGCTCTCGCCGACGGCCTGGCGCGCGAGCTCTGCCGCCCGCTTGTTGAGGGCTTCGACCTGGTCCTCCAGGCCGTAGGCCTTCAGGTGGGGCCGGGTGGCGCCGAAGGTGTTGGTCTCGACGATCTCGGCGCCCGCCTTGGCGTACTCCCGGTGAATCTCCTTGATGAGCTCGGGCTCCTTGAAGCAGAGCTCGTCGTAGCAGCGGTTGATGAAGACGCCCTTGGCATAGATCATCGTGCCCATGGCGCCGTCGAAGACGTGGACGCGATCGCCTTCCAGAAGCGCTCGGAAGTTGCGACTCATATCAGGTGTCACTCCCGCCCCTCGGTCCGTCATTCCCGCGAAAGCGGGAATCCACTGGACTCCCGCTTTCGCGGGAGTGACGGGGATGTGCGCTCACCCGCTCGCCCCGCGCCTGCCGGATGGCGTAGTACTTGGCCTCCGGGTGATGCAGCACGATGGCCAGCGTCGATTGCTCGGGCACCAGCTGGAACGACTCGGTCAGGGTCATGCCCAGGCTTTCGCTGATGGGCAGGACTTGGAAGACCTTCTCATGGTCCTCGAGGTCGGGGATCGCCGGGTATCCCCAGCTATACCGCTTGCCTCGCTCGGTGGCCGGCCGCTCGTCTAGGCCCAGCTCCCGCAAGATATTGCGGTGGCTGTACTCCGCGAGGGCTTCAGCGGCCTCGACCGAGAGGCCGTGCAGGTAGTAGGCCTCCGAGTAATCCCCCGACGCCTGCATGCGTTCGTTCTCCTGGGTCGAGCCGGGGCCCACCGTGACGGCCTGCAGGGCGACCACGTCCATGCGGCCGGATTCCTTCGAGGCGAAGTAGTCCGCGAGGCAGAGGCGCTCGCCGTCGGGTTGGCGCGGGAAGCTGAACCGGGTCAATTCGGTGCGCGGGTCCTGGGGATCGTAGACGATCAAGCTCTCACCCTCGGATTGGCAGGGGAAGTAGCCGTAGACCACCATGGGATCGAGGATGCGCCGGCCTTCGGCATCCGGCGTTCCGAACTGAGCTTTCATGCGCTCCAGGCGGGGGTTGAACTCGTCGCGCAAGAGGGCCACCCACTTCTCGCCGTTGGCGTCCCGGGCTCCCCACGAGAGCCGGAAGAGGCTCTTGAGGTCCAGGCAGGGCCAGATCGCATCCAGCGGGATCTCGCGCAGCACCCGCGTCCCCCAGAAGGGAGGCGTGGGAATCTCCACATCCGTCCTGACCGCGCTCCGCTCCCCTCCCGTGCTGGCAGGGGCGGCCACGGGGTGCTGGGCTTGCAGCTCCTTGGACTTCCGGGCCTCCTCATGGATCTTCGCGATGAACGCGTCGCGCCGCTCCGAGGTCAGCGCGTCCATGATGGCCAGGCCCTCGAAGGCGTCGTTGGCGTAGAAGACCCCGGGCCCGTAGAGGGCTTCCTCGTCCAGGAAGTTGATCCGCCGCCCGAACGACCGGTTGATGGCGGCGCCCCCGATGATCACGGGATACTTGAGGTTGCGCTTGGCAAGCTCTTGAACGGCGGCAGGCATCTGCTTCGAGGTCGAGACCAGCAACGCCGACAACCCGATGGCGTCTGCCCCGACTTCTTCGGCTTTTTCCAGGATCGTATTCACCGGAACCTGCTTGCCCAGGTCGTAGACGGTGTAGCCGTTGTTGGAGAGGATGGTGTTCACGAGGTTTTTGCCGATGTCGTGAACGTCTCCGTAGACCGTGGCGAGGACGACCTTGCCCTTGGTGTAGCCTTCCTTCTTCTCGAGGAACTGTTCGAGGTAGGCGACGGCTTTCTTCATGACTTCGGCGGATTGCAGGACGAACGGCAGGATGAGCTCGCCGGCTCCGAACTTGTCGCCGACGTCCTTCATGGCGGGAAGCAGCACGTTGTTGAGCACGTCCACCGGGCTCTGGCGCGTGAGGGCCTCGTCGATCAGGGCCTCGATCCCGTCCTTCTTGCGGTGGAGGATCTGGTAGTGGATCTTCGCCTCGGCGGTCATGCCGGCGGTGGGATCCTCGACCGCGTTTCCGCTTGTCGCCTGGGGCTTGTTGGTTTCGTAGTAGTCGATGAACCGCGCGAGAGCGTCTTCCTGGCGGTTGAAGATCAGGGCCTCGGCCAGTTCCCTCTGCTCGGCGGGGATCTCGGCGATGGGCGTGACATGGCTCGGGTTGACGATGGCGAGGTCCAGTCCCGCCTGCACGCAGTGATACAGGAAGACCGAGTTGAGAACGGCCCGGGCATGCGGAGCCAGCCCGAAGCTGACGTTGCTGACGCCCAGCACGGTCATCACCCCGGGCAATTCGGCCTTGATGGCCCGAATGCCCTCGATCGTCGCCTGGGCCGAGGGCCGGAACTCGGCGTCTCCAGTGGCCAGGGTGAAGGTCAGGTCATCGAAGATCAAGGATTCGGGCGGCAGGCCGTACTCATCGACCACGATGTCGTGAATGCGCTTGGCGATCGCCACCTTCCGCTCCACGGTCTTGGCCATGCCTTCCTCGTCGATGGTCAGCGCCACCAGGGCCGCCCCGTGGGTGGCCGCCAGCGGAGCGAGCGCATCGATGCGCGCGCGGCCGTTCTCGAGGTTGATCGAGTTGATGATCGCGCGCCCCGGATAGGCCTTCAGGGCGGCCTCGATCACCGAGGCTTCGGTGGAGTCGATCATCAAGGGGGCTTCGATGCCCATGGCGAGCTTCTTCACCACCTTGCGCATCTGCTCGGCCTCGTCGGCCCGTTCCGTAAGGGCCACGCAGACGTCGAGCACGTGCGCTCCGCCTTCCACCTGCTCGCGCGCCACGGCGAGCACCGTGTCGTAATCGTCCGCCAAGAGCGCCTGCTTCATCTTGCGGCTCCCCTGGGCGTTCACCCGCTCGCCGATGATCAGGGGCTTGGGCTCCTGGTGCAGGGATGTCGCCCGCATGGCACTGGAGACCGCGGGCTCGCCGATACCGCGTTCCTGCCCGTCATTCCCGCGCAAGCGGGAATCCACCGGGCTCTTAAGTTCCTTGACCCGCTCGGCGATCGCCCGGATATGCTCCGGCCCCGTGCCGCAGCAGCCCCCCACGATGCTCACCCCGAAAAGGGTGACGAACTCGTGGAGGGCCTCGGCCATGGGCTCGGCTCCCAGCGGGTAGACGGCCTGGCCGTTCACGTTCTGGGGAAGGCCGGCGTTCGGGATGATCGAGATGGGGCGGGTGGCCTGTTCCGAGAGGATCCGGACCGGCTCGCGCATGTGCTCGGGGCCGGTCGAGCAGTTGAGGCCGATCACGTCGATGGGCAGGGCTTCGAGGGTGGCGATCGCCGCCCCCATGTCGGTTCCCAGAAGCATGCGGCCGGAGACGTCGAGCGTGACCTGCACTTGCAGGGCGATCCGCTTGCTACTCTCCTGGCCGCAGGCGCTACTCGTCAGGCCGGCTTCCTTGAGGTAGCGGTGAATCCCCACCACGGCGGCCTTCACCTCCAGGATGTCCTGGCTGGTTTCGATCAGGAGCACGTCGCAGCCGCCCTCGACCAGGGCCTTGGCCTGCTCATGGAACATAGCCTCCAGCTCGTCGAAGGTGATCGCCGAGAGCATGGGGTCGTCCGAGGACGGCAGCATGCCGGTCGGGCCGATCGAGCCGGCCACGAATCGGGGCTTCTCAGGCGTGGAGAACCGATCCGCGGCCTTCCTTGCGAGCTGGGCTGCGGTGTAGTTGAGTTCGTAGAGGCGATCGCCCAGCCCGTATTCTTCGAGCTTGAGGCGGTTGCCGCCGAAGGTGTTGGTCTCGATGACGTCCGCTCCGGCTTCCAGGTAGCGGACGTGGATGCCTTCGATCACGTCCGGACGAGTGAGGACGAGGATATCCGTGCAGCCTTCCTTGCCGCCGTAGTCCTCGGGGCTCAGGTTGGCGGCCTGGACCTGGGTGCCCATGGCCCCGTCGTAGACCAGGACCCGTCGTTGGAGTTCGGAGAGGTAAGTCATGAAATCCTCGCAGCGCTATCTACGGCAATCCTGGGCATTATACCCGGCATGGAGCAAGCCGTACGGCGCTGCGGGGCGATCGCCCCGCCCCGGCGGGCGAGGCGATCGCGGGATGGGCGAGTCGCGGGATCGATTAGACGCGGGAGGTCTGGGAGGCCGTGGCCCATTCGACGGTCTTGCGGATACCGTCGGCGAAGGCCGTCTCGGGGCGGTAGCCGAGGACCGTGGTGATGCGGGAGAGGTCGGGGAGCGAGTGGCGGATATCGCCCCCGCGTTCCGGCCCGAACTCGGGGTCCATGCGCACGCCCATGGCATGGGCGATCGCCCGGTACGCCTCGAGAACGGTGGTCGTCTTGCCGGTGCCCACGTTGAAGACCCCGGTTTTACTCGCCTGGTGGCAAGGGTCACGGTCGGGCCCATGGCGTGCGAGGTCTTTGGCGCTGAGCTCCCGCGTGAGGGCCAGAACGTTCGCTCCGGCCACGTCCCCCACGTAGACGAAGTCCCGGGTTTGCAGGCCGTCTCCGAAGATCACCGGCCGCCGCCCTTCCGAGAGCGCGTCGATGAAGATCGAGAGCACCCCCGAGTAGGGGCTCTTGGGATCTTGCCGGGGGCCGAAGATGTTGAAGTACCGCAGGCACACGGTCTCCATCCCGTAGAGTCGCGCGTAGACCCCCGCGTCGATCTCGTTTTGAAGTTTCTGGGCCGCGTAGGGCGAAAGGGGCTTGAGCAGCATCTCCTCGTGTAGCGGCGGCGTGAGTTCGCCGTAGACGGCTGCCGAGCTCGCGAGGACGACGCGCCGAACTCCGTGCCTCCGCGCGGCTTCCAGCACGTTCAGGGTGCCGCGCGTGTTGGTCTCATGACTGCCGATCGGATCGGCCACCGAGAGGGGCACCGAGACGACGGCGGCCAGGTGCAGGACGGCGTCGAAACCATCCGCGAGGACGTCTGTGAGGGCGTCGAGGTTGCGAACGTCCCCGCGAATCCAGGGGACGTCGAGATGGGTGAGGTTCTCGAGTTTTCCGGTAGAGAGGTTGTCGAAGGCGACCACGGTATGTCCGAGCGCGCGCAGGAGGTCGATGGAATGCGATCCGACGAACCCGGCGCCTCCGGTGACGAGAATCTTCATGGCGGCTCCCTTGCTACTAAGGCGTTGACACTGGGATCGACCAAGGGATTTTCAAATCATTATAACAAGTTATGAAGCAAATGGAGGCAACCGGGAGAAAGGATTTCGCGTCAGATCATGCCGGCTTCTCACGACAAGGGAGTTAGTGAATCCCGACGCACGTCCCCCAGGAGGATCGCATGCTCAAATCCGTTTCGTCCGCAGCGCCGTCGGCTTTGCCGTCGCCCGCGATCGCCGTGCGAACCCTTCCGGCCCAGGCGGCGGCCTCCGTGGCCGCGCCCCAGGCGACCCGGGATTCTCTTCAACTCTCGCGCCCCAACGCCGCCGCCCAGCAGCCGCTGAAGCCTGCCCATTCCGATGGCTGGAACGACCTGGGCGAGGTGGTCTCGACGATGATCTTCTCGCCGGTCGCCAGCGTGGTGGGGGCACTCGGGGGCTTCCTCATCGCGGGTCCCGTGGGGGCGGCGATCGGAGCTTCCTTGGGCGGCTCGGCTCCGGGCCTCGCCTTCGCGACCAAGAACGTGGCTCATCACCTGGGCCATGTCGCGCGCAAGGAGGAGACCGACAACGGCTTCAACCTCAAGCTCGCAGGCAAGCACATGATCATCCCCGGCACGACCTTGGCCGGCGCAGGCATCGGCTTCGCGCTGGGCGGTCCCATCGGGGCGGCGATTGGCGGCGCCCTGGGCTCGGCGGCCATCGGGCTGGGAGGCTTCCTCTCGGCGGGGCTCAACAAGCTCTTCAAGCGGGATCCGGCGCCGCAGGACCCGGTTCAGCCTTAAACGAGAACGGCCCGCCGATTCGGCGGGCCGTTTCTATTAGAGCGAGGCTCGTTGCCTTTCGCAACAGCCGCGGGCGCTAGACCAGGGCGGGCTGAAAGATGGTGGTCTCCGGCAGCTTCTCGAAGCCGCTCATCTTGCGCAGGACCTTGTAGCGCATCATCACCTCGTCGTGGGTGAGGCTGCGGAGGCGATCGCACGAGAACTTCTCGACGTTGTAGGAGGCCATGACCGAGCCGATGATGATGGCGCGGCGGAAGTTGTCGTCCGAGAGGTCGTCGGTGTAGGCGAGGTAGCCGAGCAAGCCGCCCGCGAAGGAGTCACCGGCGCCAGTGGGGTCGGAGACCTCTTCGAGGGGGTAGCCGGGGGAGATGAAGATGTGGCCGTTCTGCTGGACCAGGAACGCGCCGTGCTCGCCCTTCTTGATGACGACGGCCTTGGGGCCGAGGTCGAGGACGCGCTTGGCGGCGGTCAGGAGGTTGGTGGTGTCGCAGAGCTGGCGTGCTTCACCTTCGTTGAGCAAGACGACGTCGACCCGCTTGAGGACCTCGACGAGCTCGGCGCGCTTGCTGGTGATCCAGAAGTTCATGGTGTCGCAGACGGTGAGCTTGGGGCGCTCCATCTGGTCGAGCACGTAGAGCTGGAGCTTGGGGTCGATGTTGCCCAGGAAGAGGAACTCGGAGTCGCAGTAGTTCTCGGGGAGGGTGGGCTGGAAGTCGGCGAAGACGTTGAGGTCGGTGAGCAGGGTGTGGGCCTGGTTCATGTCCTGCTCGTAGTAGCCCTTCCAGCGGAAGGTCTTGCCGTCGGCGCGCTGGAGCCCTTCGACGTTGATCTGCCGGTTGCGGAACAGCTCGATGTGATCTTCCGCGAAGTCGGTGCCGACGACGCCGACCATGTTGACCGGGCAGAAGAAGCTGGCGGACATGGAGGCGTGGGTGGCCGAGCCGCCGAGCGCATCGGTGACTTCGCCAAAGGGCGTGCGCACGGAGTCGAGTGCGACGGACCCTACGATCGTGAGTTTGCTCATCATTCCCCTCGATAGTCTGGAAAAGGCCCTGTTCGGGCAAACAGGGCCATTATAGCAAGGAATCGAGCGGGATCCAACCCGCGAAGCTCCTGGATATTGGCTAGAGTTCGACCGTTTGATCGGCCTTAGCGCAGGGCACCACATCTAGATGTCATCTCACACGCGGGTTCGTCAGTAATCGCTCTGATACAGGGTTGGAAGGCTCATGATACCTGCCTCTTGTTGGGTTTTGAGTGTCTCCTTCCACCTACCAGGACTCAAGATTTGGGCCGCATCTCGCTTTTTTCCTCGATGCTAGGTCCGCTTCAGCGAGTTCCGAGCATTGCCTCTGCGACCGGCGTGCTCGGTCACCTTGTGCGCGTGAATGCGCTCGAATCCGCCGGTCGAGCCTGTGAGGCATTGGACGTAGCCGTAGCGGACCCTTGTATTCCTGGTGGAGTGCTCCACCTCCTTCGAGAACTGATAGTCCACGTAGACTACCGCACCGCTCAACGCCGTGAGAGTCGCCTGTAAGAGATGCGCCCCGGCGAACTGCTCTTCCAGACGAGTCGCCTTCTGGTCAAGTATTAGCGTCCCGTTACCCTATCCAGTTTCTTGATGAGCATCGCAATCAGGGCTTTGCCGAAGCTTTGCTGCCGCTCACTGGCCTTCAGATGCAGACTCCGCTCGCCCTGAGGCGCTTCCGGTCGTTGACTTCGCGTTGGGCAACCAGCGTTCCAGTAGGGACTCGTAGCTCTCGAGAACTCCTTGCCAGGTAAAGTCTTGCTGGAAACGTCCCACGCTGGCGGTCCTCATGAGCTGCAACTCCGTCTCATCGTCAAGCATGGCGTCCAGATGATGACGGCATTCCTCGGCGTCGGTGAAGTAATGGTTCCCTGGTCCGGCTACCCAGCGGTTGAAGGGATTGTCGTGGGCCAGGATTGCGGAACCGGCGCCGAGGGCTTCAACGAGGGATGGGTTTGTTCCACCAACCTGATGGCCATGAATGTAGAGCCGTGCGTGGAACCGTAGGGACTGAACGACCGGCGAATCGTAAATGGCTCCGGGGAAGACGACTTCTTCGCTTGCCGCCTGCCGCACTCGCTGGTGATAGCGGTTATCGGCAGCGAAGGTGCCAAGGACGACGAGCTTGAGCCCGCGGGGCTTGGCCGAGAATGCCTGAACGATCTCCAGGATGGAATTCTCCGGTTCGGGGCGTGCGATGACGATGGCATACTCGCCTGGACGGACTCCCAGAGGCTCGATCAGAGTGGGATCGGCTGCCGAAACCCGATCGGCCCCGTAGGGGATCATCGTGATCTTACTTTCTGGTGCGCGGCTCATCAAGTGGTGCTTGATCTCGGGGTGATCGGCCACTAGGTGGTTGCCAAACCAGCAACCCAAGCGCTCGTTGGCGAATAGCCAGGCACGCTCAAGGTGACTCCATTTCTCCCGCTTCCATTCAAGGCCATCCATGTTGATCAGGTTGTTAATCCTGAAGATCCGGAAAAGCCCGCAAAAGACGGCCGTGTTGTAGCCGAGAGTAAGGACCACCCCATCATGCCTCAGGGCATGGAGGACAGACTTGAGGTCGAAAATGATCGTGCTGGCTGCGCCGGAAAGCGCGGCGGGAATGTGGATGAGGCGAATGCCTTGCCAGTGCTCCTCGTGCAGCTGGCTCCCAGGTTCAGCCTGGCAATACACGGTAATGTTCCAGCCTTGCTTGACCAAGTAGCGGGCTAGGTGTTCGGCGAAAGTCTCGAAGCCACCATGCTTGGCAGGAATGCCTCGGGTCCCTAAGATCCTGAGCTTTTTCATAGTGTCACGCGGTTCGAATTGCTCGGCTGGGAGTTCGATCTGTTTCGCCACTCCAGCGCGTACGCGAGGATGGTACCGAGCACGGTCGAGGCTAGCAGGGCGATGACCACGATGATGGCCCGCTTCGGTCCGCTCTTCTTTTCGGGCGGGATGGCGGCGTCGAGCACCTGGAACGAGGCTTCTTCCTGTGCTTCCTGGATTTTGGCCATCTCGAGCTGCTGGGTGAGCAACTCGAAGACCTTGCGCCGAACTGCGAGCTCGCGCTCGATGCGCGCCTGGCTCAAACCGAGCTCCGGGGCTTTCTGGAAAGTCACAGTCGGTCCGTCGCCGGATGCGTTCTCGATTTTACTGAGCTGGAGCTTTAGCTCAGCAACTTCCTGTTCTTTCAGCTGCACCTTGGGATCGCCAGGAAGAGAACTCCGTTGGAGGAGCTTTAGGTCGACCTCGGCGGACACCAGGCGTGCCTTGAGGTCGGCATAAGCTTTGATCGAGGCCTGCGTTTGAGCATCCAGCGAGACGATCTTGTTCTGGAGATGGAAGTTCTTGAGGGCGCTCTCGTACTGGTTGAGCTCCTGCACGTTCTTGTCCAACTGCTCCTCGATGAATAGACGATTTCGCTTTACCGTGGAAAGCGTGTTGCTCTTCAGGTAGTCTTCCAGTTCTTCCGCGTAAGCATTGGAGATGCGGGCCGCCATCTCCGGATCCGTAGCCGTGTAGCTGATGGAAATGACACCTGACTTCTTTTCGGATTCAATCAGGACGCTTTTCTTCATGGCCTGCACGGCAGCCTGCATGGTGGGTGGTTTTGGGGTTTTCCATGCCTTGCGGGCTGGATCCCAGTGCTTCTCGAAGATGACAGGCATCAGATCGTGCCGCGTGATTACCTTCTCGGTTAGGGTTCGGGTTCTCAGGATGGTCTCGAACTTGTCGGTCGCACCACGGCCCATGAGGCCTGCGGGAGCGAACATGCCCAGGCCGCCTCCCAGCGAGCTGGCGATGGCTGCGAAGTTGTTGTTGGCCGACTTCTCAACGGGAAGGAGGGTGGCCGTCGCCGTGAACCGATCGGGAAGAAGGAAGCTTAGGCCGGTTGCAATGACCGTGGCGACCAGGGCCAGGCTGGCAATCAGTCCTTTTCGCTTGAGAATGATGCGGGTGACTTCTATTAGAGAGAGTTCCTGCTCCTGGAGAGTGGCAACTCCCGATGTCCTTTGCTCTTCTAACATTTATCCCCCAATTGAATGTGTATTCCTATGAGAAATCGGGCTCTTGGTCAAGCTTTGATAGAGAGATGACAAGATGCCAGCAATGCGCTCCCAGGAGAACTCGTTGCGCATCTTCTCCGCTGCCCGGACGCCCATGGCCTCGCGCTCTTGCGGGGAGGCGGCGAGAATCCTCCCGAGGGCGTCCGCGAGAGCTTGCGGATCGGCGGGCGGGACAAGCACACCCGTCACGCCATCCTCGACGACCTCCGGAATGCCTCCGATGGCAGAGGCCACGATCGGCTTGCCATAACAGGAGCTCAGAACGGCAACCCCGCTCGTGTAAATCTTCAGGTATGGGAGGGCGACGACGTCGGCTGCGGCGTAGTAATGCGCGACGTCCTCGTCCTCGATGAAACGCACATGGCTGATGACATGTGAGGCCAGGCCCAGTTCTTCGATCGTCGTCTGGTATCGGGAGAAGTCATCCATCCAGACCTTCCCGGCGATCAGAAGGCACGCGTTGGGGTGCTGATCCTTGATGAGGGCCATGGCCTTCAGGAGGTGATCCAAGCCCTTGATGGGCTTGATCATGCCGAAGAAGAGAATGATCTCATGGCCTTGGGGAAGGCCCAGGTGGGACCTGGCGGCCTCCTTGGCATGGGTGACCGAGATGAAGGGGAAGTAGTTGCCGTGAGGCACGACATGCACAGGGGGCTTGAGGTCGGGGAGTTCTTCGAGTAGCTCAGCGCGATTGGCTTGGGAATGCACCACGATGGCATCCGATAGCTGGTAGATTCGCTTCATGAACCAGCGATCGAAAGGCTTTTCGTTGAAGGGGATCAGGTCATGCGCCGTGAAGACGAGCTTGGCCTTAAGCACTCTGCTTGAAAGCCAGAGGAAGAGAAATTCGGCGGGAGTGAAGAAAGGAAATTCGAAGTGGACGATCGCGGGCTTGTTCTTCGTCATGTGCCAGAAGATGGCCAGGAGCTCGGCCGCATAGCGCAGCGCCTTGCTTGCGAGGCCCAGGCCATCCTTAGTTGAGAAAACCTCGAGGCCCTCGTAGGTCGCTCTGGGGAGGAATGGGTTATTTCTGGCGGTCGCGAGCGTCAGGGAGGCGTGCTTGCTGAGCGCGTTGCAGAGCCCATGGTCGTACTGGAGCGCTCCATGAAAAGCAAGCGGATCGATGTAATAGGCTCTCATGCATCACCTTTCACGGGGGCGTCGTCGAGGTCGTTCTCTAGGACCGCCATCATCATTCCTGCCAGCATATACACCAAGCCGCAGGAAAGAAAGCCATGGGACGAAGCGGTAAACAGCGCCGAGACATTGAGACCAATCAACGCGCCGGCGGCGGCCCGGAAGTAATAGGCTCTTGCTCCGTAACTCCTGGGGTTGTGCCCCTGTAGCAGGCGTTTAGCGATGCTGATGTGGACAATCAGATAGGCGATCAGGCCGATCATGCCGAGTTGCGTCCCGAGCATGCCGACGAAGCTTTCATTGGCAGCCGTCGTCTCGGTGCCGTCGCTCAGGTAGTACTGGGCCATGAAGCCGGCACTGCCGATACCGAGGCCCAACGGGTGTTGCATGGCGTACGAGAAGCCAGACAAGAGGGCTAGGATGTGGGTTCCCCCGGTGTTGTCTCGGATGAGCCCGAGTGCATAGAGGGAGCCACCGAATGCCGTGAGCAGCAGTGCCAGCCAAACAGCACGGCGGGGGGTCGGCACCAGGAGGAAGGTGAGGCCGATGATGAAGAAGAGGATGGGGCCCCGGCCGAAGTTCAGCAACAGCGACAGGCCAAGCAACCAGATGAGAGGGTTGAGGAGGACGGCTTGAAACCCCCTCCGGAAGGTGCGCGCGATGATGAAGAGCAGCAGCGTGCCTTGTATGTAGCCGTAGGATAAGGGTTCGTAGATGAAGGAGGTCATGCGGCGGATCGGGCCGTCCAGGTCGGTGAAGAAGAAGTTGTTGGGCAAGAGCCCGTAGTTGCGGAACTCCAGGACGTCCAGTCCCTTAATGGCGTACATGAAGGGGAGTCCGAGGTTGATGGCCCAGGACTGCGGGAGCATGTAGGCCTCAACGAATCCGTAGAGGGCGAGGGCGCATGCGAGTGTCAGGAAGAGCCCGTCGAGCGGCATACGCCACGCGGTTCGCAGCCAGATCAAGCGTCCCAGCAGGTAGAAGAGGATCGGGGTGGTGAGGGAGCGGAGCCCGAAGACCACCGAGGCCACCGGAAGGTGGTGAACGAGAAAGGTCAGCCCGGTGGCACCAGCCAGGATGCCTCCAAGCACGAGCAGCCATCGTTCTCTTTGCGCGATTCGTAAAGAGGAGCGCGGGCGCATCAGGGCGATCAAACCGAGGAAACCGAGGAGGAACAGCTCTTTGGTGACGAGCACGACCCGTCCGAACATCGGATCGCCGAGGTGCGTCCCGCTCATGATGAGAATGTTCTGCAGGACGATGAGCAGGGTGATGGTGATGACGAACCCGAATTCCCCCCAGAACCGCATGGTGAGTGCCAGGGTGCCGAGTACGAGGGCCAAGTATGTCAGGCCGGCGAGGATGCCGGGTGCGACCACGGCGGTCGCACCCACCAGTGCGGCTAATAGCAACCCTACGCTCAGCCAAAGATATTCGGGCTTGAGCCAGACCCTGACATGAGCCATCACCGTGCGCTCGTGGGAGAAGGGCTAGATGCTTGCCACATGCTGTGCCAAGCGATCGAAAAGGGCCGTTGCATCGTCTTTCATCTGCGAGATGTCTTGAGCGAAGCGCTCCCTCACCTGAGCGCGTTGGTGGCGTGAGACGAAGTCTCGCGTGAATTCCAGCGCCTGGCGCGCATCGAAGTCTGCGATGCCGGAAACCGGGACCTCGTGCAGTCGGGAGAGGAAACTGTCGATCTTGGCTGATCGGCTGATTCCGATGGAGGGGACCCCAACGCTGGCGGCGAAGATGATCAGGTGGAGGCGGCTGCTGATTAGCCAAGAGAGCCGCTTCGTCAGCCCTACGATGGCCTCGGGGCGGTATTCTCCCTTCAAGTGCCGGGCCCGTTCCGGATGCTTCATCTCGCGCATGACGCGAGAGATCATCAGGTTGTCCTGGTCGGTGCGATAGTTGGTGGGAATGAAGACGACCTGGAGGCCGAACTCAGCGTTCAGGGTATCCGCATAGTGAGCTAGCTCGTGGTAGGGGGTCTGCGCATGGAGGTGCGGCTCCCCAGAGATGCAGAATCCCACGCTGGGCAGGGACAGGTCGATCCCTTCCTGAGCCAGGAGCCGATCGACCTCTGTGTCGAGCGCCGGAGCGAGAAGCATGGCCGGATCGGCGTAGGCCTCGACGGGGGTTGTCACCCCGTACTCGAGAAGGCGGGCCTGGACATCCTTGTCCCGTGCGAGGATGAGTCCGACGCGGTTGCACTCCCGAACGATGAAACGTCGCATCTCGGGATCGGCCACCGGATCCATACCGACTCCGAAGATCACGGTGGGGACCCTGAGGTAGGAGGCGAACTGCGTGAGCCGGAGGGCGTACCTTGGGCCGTCGGAAAGGATGGTGCCCCCGCCGCAGATGAACAAGTTGGCGCCAGCGAACGCCTGCACCGTCTGAAGGTAGGAGCGGCGGTTGTAGGCCTTGACGTTCAGCCAGTCAGACGTGGTCGGGTCGCTGGTCAGGACACGATACGCGCTATCTGGTAGGCGCCTGCGGACCTCATCGACGATCGATTTCAGGATCCCTTCATCGCCGATGTTCTGGTGCCCGTAGATATCGCCGCCAATCAGGATGTTTCTGAGCAAAGCTATCTCCCCTGAGCGGTGCTCATGGCCCGGGGAGCATGATTGAACTCTTCGAGCAAGGCGTCCGCGATGAGTCTGACATTTTCGGGGTCGAGGACCCGCGGGAGGGATTTGGGTTCGTTGAAGACTCCAGGATAACAACTCTTGATTTCCTGGTAAACGAAGCGATACCAGTCATCGTCGGCCTCGAAGTCCTGGTCCAGCAACCGACAGATCTGGTGCTTCAGGGTCGTGAGATCCGTGACCTTGGTAACGTGGCGGCTCTCTTCCAGCCAGTAGTTGCCGAAGATGATCGGATGCTTTTTGAGCAGCAGGGCCTCCCAGGCCGTGGTTCCGCTGGTGGTCAACACCAGGTGGGCGTGTCGCACTAGCTCCATGCCGTCGAATTCAGGGGAAAGGATGACGATGTTCTTCAACTCGGTAAGGCGCCGATAGAAGGAAAGTGGACGGGTCCCCTTCCCTACGACGTGCTCCTTGACGACGAGGGACATGCCTACCGGAAGGCTTTTCGAGATGTTCTCTAGGAGGGCCAGCTGGTTATCGAAGTAGGGCGCCCAGACCAGAGTCGAAGCTTCCGGCTGAAAATGGAGGGGGTAGTAGACGAATGGAACGGAGCCCGGGTGAAAGTCAAGTTGGAAGTAGCGCTGTGCAAGTCTCCACCGGACCGGGGGGGTAAGCTTGGTGGCAAGTGCCGTGAGGATACGCCGCGGGCTTTCCAGTCTGGCTACCTTCGAGAGGGCCCGGGACACGTTGTCGCGGTTGATCAGGGTGTTGAAACTCGCGGTCTTGAGCAAGCCCTGATCAAGGTCGACCTTGCCACCCTTGGCGAAGACCGTCGCGAGGTAGCCGTCGACCGAGGCGCGAATCGCCTCGCGGTCGGGCAGGGTGAGCCATGTGCGGCGGTTTCGATAAAGCGAGGGTTGGCTCGTGATCGAGAAGTGTCCGGGCACTTGCGAGCCGAACAGGTAGAGGGGCGTGACGCCATAGTGTCGGCTGACCGCATGAGCGATGTACTGATAAGCGCCCGAAATGCCGCCAGCGATGAAGTAGTTCGGTCTAAAGCGCTCGAAGAAGTGCTCCCAGAAACGTACGTACTGGAGGATGCGCAGACGGATCTCCTCCCTGCTCTTGTCGGCCAGCCATCGGTCCGAAAAGATGTACTCACCCAGAAACGGGTTGCCGTAAAGTTTCTCGGCTGCGTCCAGTTCTTGGTTGAGGTCGGTGATACGTAGGCTTTTTGTGAACTCAAAGTAGTTGAGCGAGTTCTCGGAGGTGATGCTGGGGGCCATAAACTTGGAGAAGTTCGCCGGCTTCACGTTGTTAGGGTAGAGGAACTCGGCGTCGAGGTGCGCAGAGAGGATATCCCTAAGTGAGAAATAGAGTTGGTTGGTGGAGTACTCGGAGATGTTGAAGGATATCTTGGTCTTCATGCTGTTGATCACCTAGAGCGGAACGGCTGATGGTGGTTCCGGGATGAAATAACCACGAGAAAAGGAAACCTGGCTTCCGGATTGATGTTCGGGGTGGAGAACGGGCTGAGACGCTTGCTAAATAGGGGCCGGGGGCATCCTTTTCTTTACCCAGGCTGTAAGCGGTTTAATCTCAGCGACGGCGAGCAATGGGTAATAACCTAAGCAGAAGACCACCATTCCGACGATGGCCTGTAGCAGGACATGGTCCAAGGCACGGATGGCGAGTGTATCGATCTGAAGCAGTAGGATGGCGAGCCAGGCGAACAAGCCAGCTTGCTTTAACAGCTTTGATGCCGAGAACCAAGCCGCGCGACGATGGCAGCGGTCGGCCAAGACCGATAGCAGGATGGACAAGGTCGCCGCCGCTGCGGTCGAGGCCCAGGCGACCCGTTCGAGGACTTGGGGAAGTCCTTGAGCTTGGCTGGAGGCGGTCAGAAAGAAAAGCATGACAGCAATAGCCGTTGCGACCAGAATGGCGGAAATGAGAGTCCGAGTTCGCTTGTGGGCGAGCAGGGCGATGCTGCCAAACGTGAAGGAAGCGCTCCAGAAGGCTGAGAGAAAGAGGATTTTGCCGAACTCCTCGCTTTGAGCAAAGTTGGACAGCCAGAAATCCAGCAGGACCGGGTATCCGAACCAGGCCGCTGCGATGACCATGGGGGTGATGGCCTGTGCCAGGACTGTGGAACTCTCAAGGAGTTGGGGAGCCCCTTGGTCTTTCTTGGCCACAGCTTCGAAGTACTCCGGAAAGATCACGCTGTTGATCGAGTTCGGGATGATCAGGATGTTCTGCGCGATGAGGACGGGAAAGGCATAAAGCCCGAGGGCCGTACTGCCGAGCACCGAGGCGATGACGAGGCGATCGACGCCTTCGAACAGAGCGAAAGCCAGATCGTAGGAGGCCATGGCAAGCCCCGCGCTCGCCAACAGCTTTAGGCTCTGGCGGTTCGGACGCTGGGCTGGGCTGGTGCGAAACTGCATCAGGAGGAAGATCGAAAAGATGAGGTTGGTGACCAGCAGGATGTAAAGGTAGGTGGTTACGGCTGCGGTTCTGAGGAAGGCGATCGTCAGGATGAAGGTGGCGGCGGAATGTGCCAGGTAGAAGAGGCCGATCTTGTCGAATCGTCGTTCTGTCTTGAGGTAGATACGGAAGTAGTTGACGATTGCCAGGGGAATGTTGATGACGGCGTAGAGCGCGAGTGCGTAGTGCTGCTGGGGCTGGTAAACGGCGATGGCAAGGAGTAGGCCTGCGGAAATGAGGACCGAGAGCAGCGCAATCGCGTAAAGGGACAAGGCTTGGAGCGAGCCCGCCTCGGCGTATTCTTCCCTTCCCTTCAACCGTGGGACTTCCCGATCCATGCCCCCTCGGATCGGCGAGTACGCCTTGTCTGCGTAGAACAGGAAGAGCTCACCGAGGCTGATCACCCCGAACTGGGCAGGTGTGAAAACCTTGCCAAGGTAGACCTTGGTAAGGAGGGCAAGGATGCGAACGATCTGATTGGACCCAGAAATGATAGCGATGTTCTGGAGGTTGCTGATCTTCATGCCGAAATCTGCTGCCTACCAGGCCGTCCAGCCTCCATCGACGACCATGTTCTGGCCGTTGACGTACGAGGAGGCGTCCGAGGCTAGGAAGAGCAGGGCGCCGATCATTTCCTCTGCTTCGGCCATGCGGCCCATAGGCACACGGTAGCTGTACTTCTGCATGAAGGTGCTGTTCTGACCCGAACTGACTCCACCCGGGGTGAGGGTGTTCGCGCGTACGCCCTTCGGACCCCAGTATGTGGCGAGGTAGCGAGTCATCGCGATGACCGCTCCCTTCGTGGCGGAGTAGATCAGTGGAGTATTGATGGCTCCTCCGAGATCCTCGTACCAGGACCCTTCGTAGATACGTTGATCCGGCCCCACCACGCCATAGATCGAGCTGACGTTGATGATGCTTCCGGAGCCCCGCTCGGCCATCGCGGCTCCAAGTAGCTTGGAGGTCAAGAAGATGCCGGTGACGTTGACCGCCATGACGCGGTTCCAGTCCTCCAGCGGGAAGCGCTCGAGAGGGGCGAAGAAGTTGGGGGATTTCGTAGCTGCATTGTTGATGAGGACATCCACCCGGCCACAAGTTTGGAGGATTTCCTGAGCCCAGGCGGCGACGGAGGGTTCCTTCGAGAGATCCACGGAGATCCCCCATGCTCGCCGCCCCGTACGCGCTTGAAGCTGAGCGGCGAGGCTACTGCATTGCTCCGAGTCGATGTCGGCGACCACCACCTCGGCGCCCGCCTCGGCGAGGCGCGTACAGTAAAGGCTGCCCAGAATGCCGGTTCCGCCCGTGACGACCACGATCTTGCCGTCTAGGCCGAAACGGTCGAGGGATGCGTTCGGATTAGTCAAAGTCGATTCCCTTTCGTCGCTCACCCCATATGGCCAGGGCTGAGCGCGCTTTCTCAAGCACGGTCATGTCGAGTTCGAAGACAAGGGGGCCTTCGGTCTGGGGGCACTCCCCGATGGGACCGAACGGGCCGAAGAGGCCCGATCCGCCGCAGAAGTCGCTCCCGTTGCCATCTGGCCCCGTCCGATTTGCGAGCAGGAGAAAGGCCTGGTTCTCCATGGCGCGAGCTTCGGAGAGCACGCGGAGGACACGGCTCCGTGGGTGTGGCCATTCGCTGGGCACCAGGAACAGGTCGACTCCCCGTAGAGCCTGTCTCCGAAACATCTCAGGGAAGCGCAGATCGTAGCAAATGGCCGGGGCCACGCGGAGCCCCTCCACGTCGAAGAGGGGCAGCTGATTCCCGGGCTGCAGGAACTGAGGCTCTCGCATCGGAGGGAAAAGGTGCGCCTTGTCGTAGGAGCCTACCAGTTCTCCCTGACGGTTGAATAGCACGAAGCGGTTCGCTAGCGCTCCGGATTCGGTCCGGGTCACCAGGGACCCACCGAGCCAAGCGTTCCGATGGGCTGCCTGCCGCGCCATCCAGGTCATTGCCTCAGGCGTGTCCTGATCCGCCATTTCCGGCCAGCGGTCATGGAGGTAGCCGCTGCTCCATAACTCGGGTGCCAGGTACAAGTCGGCGCCAGGGGCGGCGTCCAACATGGAGGCGAGGGTGTCGCGATTTCGGGTTCCTTGCCCTTCGACGATCGTCATCTGAAGGGCGCAAACGGTCCGGATGCTCATGGTCTTTCCTAGTTGTACTTGCGGAAAACCGGCTTGACGGCAGGGCCCACGAGAAGGCCGTCCGTGTTGCCGCGTTCGAGGGCTTCGCGGAGGAGGGGCATGGCCTTGCGGGATGCCTCGAGGGTTCGGTCGATGTCCGCATCGCCATGGGCGGCCGAAACCGCGATGTAGGGAATGAGGACTCCATGACGGATCGTTTCCTGAAGGTACAATGTGCGCAGCGCGAGGTCCACTTGCCCATCCGCGTTGAGGAAGACCTGGTATGGGCTGCAAGCGAGCCCGTCCATCCGCACATGGTCGGCCAGGCCGAACTCATGAGCGAGCGCGTTGAAGCCCTCCATCAGCTTCCTTCCGGTTGTCCAGATGTGACGTGTGGCCTCTCCGTCCCGCAGGGCCTCGATGGTCGCTCGTGCCGCCGCCAGTGCATGGGTCTCCCCACCATTGGTCGTGGATAGCAGGAAGACTCGCTCGCGCCTGTGCTCGAGGCCGCCCAGCTCCATGATGTCACGGCGGCCCACGAGCGCTGAGAGGGCGAATCCATTGGCCAGGGCCTTGCCGAAGGTCGAAAGATCGGGGGTGACCCCGTAGTAGTGTTGGGCCCCGCGCGGGTCCCAGCGGAAGCCCGAGATCATCTCGTCGAAGATCAGGACGACTCCATGGGTCCGGGTAAGTTCTCGCACGCGCTCAAGGAAGCCCGGCAGCGGTGCCGTCGTTGCGGCCGCCTCGAGGATGACGCAAGCCACCTGGCCGCGGTGCTCGTTGAGGACCTGTTCGAGGTGGTCGGCATCGTTGTAGCGGAAGCGCTTGGTAAGGTTCTGCACGACCTGAGGCACCCCCGCATTTGCCGGGGTGTCCCCGATGAACCAATCATTCACGCTGAAGAACGGCTGATCCTGGCAGCGTACCACCATGTCTCGGCCGGTAAATGCGCGGGCGAGCTTCACCGCTGCCGTGGTGACGTCCGAGCCGTTTTTGGCGAACTTGACCATTTCCGCCGAGGGAATGAGATCGACCAGGAGTTCAGCGACATCCGCCTCCAGGGGGGCGGGACGCACGAAGTTTGAGCCTAGCTCGAGTTGCTCACGTACTGCCGCGAGAACAGGTTCGTAGGCATGGCCGAGAATCACCGAGCGGAGGCCCATGCCCCAATCTATGAACTCGTTTCCGTCGGGGTCCCAGACCCGGGTTCCCTTGCCTCTGATGATGAAACCCGGCGATAACTGCGGGAATTGATCATCGCCTTTGCTGTACGTGTGGGCCCCTGCTGGAATCAGGCGCCGGGCCTTCTCTCTCAGCTGAGCAGAATTTTGGAAGTTGGTGATGGTCTCGTTGAACAGGGTCATGCCAATCCGCTCCCTCCTAGGTACGGTGTATGCCAAGCTCAGCTTGGGAGATGATAGTTTTTTCCAACAAGAACTCGGCCCAGGCCCAATCAAGGGGCTGATCGATCTCCAGCCCGTACGGATCGGGGATGAGTTGCATCAAGGTTCGGCTCGAGTAGAAATTCTTCTCCTCTTTGAGGGCCTCCCACTTCGCGAGGTAGAGGTTTCCGCTAGGGGTTACCTCCATGGCCTCGTCCTGCCGCCTAAGGACGCCATGCAGCCGGATGCGGTCATATAGGTCGTCCAGGTAACGGGCCGCCGGCTGCACGTAATAGCTGCTTGGGCGCGCTTCGCGAACGGCGACCAGCGTCTTGGCGTCCGGATCCTGGAGCAGGTTGTCGACGGCTTCGTCCAGCCAGGCTGTCTTGGTGAAGGGTGAGGTGGGCTCCAGGAGCCCGACCGCTTTGAAGCAATATCCGTTGCTTTCTGCCCATGCCATGGCATGTAGGACTACATCGATTGAACGGGCTTGGTCAGTGGATAGGTGTTCGGGCCGTAGGAATGGCACCCGGGCTCCCCAGGCCACGGCTAGCTCGGCATAGCGAGGGCTATCGGTGGTGATCCAGACTTCGCTAGGGTGGCGCGATGCCAAGGCCGTCTGAATTCGATAGCCCAGTAGTGGAATCCCCCTGAGGGGCTTGATGTTCTTATCGGGAATGCCTTTGGAGCCTGACCGAGCGGTTACGAGCCAAAGGACCGACGAAGGGGTCATTGAAACACCTCGGAAAATTCTCCATTTGCGCGCTTGAAGTCATTCATTTGGCCTATATCCAGCCAGTACTCCCGGATCGGGAAGACCGAAGTACGGTACCGCTGGTTGATCAACTCTTCGAAGAAGGTCGGCATGTTGTAGTACGTATGCTTGGGCAGTAATTCGAGTAGATCAGGGTTGATTACATAGATTCCTGCGCTGATGAAGAACTTCTGGAGGGGCTTCTCGTCGATACCTACTAGGCGGTTGTTTTCGAGGCGAACCACCCCGTAGGGGACCTGGAAGTTGAACTCACGGACCCCCATGGTCGCATGTGCCTGCTGCTCGACGTGAAGATCGAGCATTTGGCGGAAGTTAACCTTCGTAAGCAGATCCCCGTTCATCACAATGAGCGGGTGGGTTAGTTCATCGCGGATCATGGTCATGGCCCCCGCCGTTCCCAGCTTCTCCTTTTCGTGCAGGTAGGTAATCTGGACACCCCAGCGCGAGCCGTCGCCGAAGTGAGCTTTCACCATGTCCGCCAGGTAGTTTACGGAGAAATAGAAGTGCCGGAAGCCTTGGTCGATGAAATTGGCGAGGATGGTTTCAAGTAGAGGCTTCCCGCCGACCTTGAGCATTGGCTTGGGGCAGTTGTCGGTCAATGGCGCCAGGCGGCTTCCAAGTCCTCCTGCCATCAGCAGGACCCGATTATCTCGCTCCTTATCCTGGATCAGCTCGTCGAGCAGTTCGACTCCCATCACCCTGCCGAACTCGTCGACAATGGGGATCTGCCGGAGCTGCTTGAGCTTCATGAGGGCTAGGATGGTTTGGGAATCCTCATGTGAGCGCGCCACTGTGGGGAGGGAGTTCATCACCAGGTTGGTCGGGGACTCCAGGGTATGACCCTGCAGTAATCCGCGTCGCACGTCCCCGTCGGTAACGGTTCCAAGCAAACGCATTTGTTCGTCGACCACCATTGCGAGCTGCATGACGCCTGCTTCGATGGCAGAAATCGCATCCCGGATCGACGCCGATGGCGGGATCAAGGTCTTTTTCCACGCGCCCGTTGTGGGACTCATCGATTCACCTCCTTGGCGGGCACCCCCACTACCGTAGCTCCTGCTGGCACGTCGCGAATAACTACCGCTCCGGCTCCGATGCAGCTGTCCTTTCCGACGTGTACCCCTTGCTTAAGGACGGCGCCAGCCCCGATGTGGGCTCCCACATCGACGTGCACCCCTCCTGCGAGGATGGCTCCGGTGGCCACGTGCACGTGGTCGCTCACGATGCAATCATGCTCGATCACTGCCCGGGTGTTAACGAGCACATTCCGGCCGAGCCGGCTGTCGCTCTGGATGATCGCCCCCGCCATGATCTGCACGCCTTCTCCCACCTCGGCATGCGGGGAAAGGAGGGCCGTGGCGTGTATCACTTCCGCGAAGGCGTAGCCTTGAAGCTGAAGCCGCTCGAACAGCAAGCGGCGATTCCTGGTGGAACCCACCGAGCCAAGCCCATTCACTAGGCGCACGGCACTTGGGGCATATTTCGCGAGGCGGGAGTCGTCGCCCACCACCGGCACCCCCCAGATCTCCGCCCCTCGCCGTGCTGGTGAAGGATCCAGTATGCCTAGGATTGGTTGATCGGAGCCCTGAAGCGCCTCAAGGAGGACCTTCGCATGCCCCCCGCTTCCCATGATCAGCAGGGGGGATATCACGGCGTCACCACGCTGTCCGGCGCGTAGTCGCGATTGGCGATGCGGCCCAGCATTTCCCAGTACGCCATCGGCGAAACTCCTGTTCCCGGCCGCTTCACCACCAGGTTCTCGGGAGTAAAGATCTCTCCCTGCCGGATCTCGTGAGCGGCCACGAGGCTCTTGCGCGCGACCTCGGCATTCCTTGCCTCGGCCGGGGTTGGAACCTTGAGCCCATGCCCCAGCGCTGCTTCCACCTGTCGGATGGCCTGGAGCATTTGCCGGAGCTCATCCGGCTCGAGCGAGGCCTTGTGATCGGGGCCTGGCAAAGATCGATCCAGGGTGAAGTGCTTCTCGATGATTGAGGCACCTCGTGCGGTCGCGGCCACGGGGATGGTGATGCCTTCCGTGTGATCCGAATATCCGACGGGTAGTCCGAAGGCAGCCCGAAGCGTATCCATGACCCGGAGGTTCACCTCCGAGATCGGGGCCGGATACTCCGTCGTACAATGCAGGAGTGTGACGTTTCTCTGCAGGACCCTCTGCCCCTCCGGAGAGGCGAACGCAGTTCTGAAGGCTGCTTGCCCCGGCGCGAGGTCGAGGTCAAGATAGCCGAAGGCGAGTACTCCCAGTGCGGTCTCAACCTCGGCCAGGGAGCTCATGCCCGTGGACAGAATGAGCGGTTTTCCCGTAGTTGCACACTTGAGGAGCAGGGGCGCATTCGTGAGGTCCCCGGAGCTGAGCTTCAATCGGGGCAGGTCGAAGTGCAGTGCGAGCAGGTCGACGCTTTCCTCATCGAAAGGTGTGGACAGGAACTGGATCCCACGTGAAAGACAGTGCTGGATCAATTCGAAGTGAGCAGAGTCGCTGAGTTCCAAGCGTTTGAGCATTTCGAACTGGGATTCATCCCGCTGGGTGGTTCGCGTTTGGTACTCAGCCTTGGAGGCTGACTTGGTCACCAGCTTCTCGGCCCTGAAAGTCTGGAACTTTACGGCATCGGCTCCGGCTGAGGCTGCCACGTCGACAAGTTCCTTGGCCATGTCCAGGGAGCCGTTGTGATTGACTCCCGCCTCGGCTATGACGTAGACGGATGCTGTCATGAAACCTCCCATGGGTGGAAATGCTTTTTGAGCAGCTGCTTGGGGTCTTCCACCTGCTTGATGTGCGCCAGAATGCGCTCGGAGCTTCGACCGTCGCCATAAGGGTTGATCACGTTCGAGCAATCCAGTTTGAAGGCCTTCAAGATAGCCTCATGAATCTCGGCGGAGGAGGGGGGGCAGTTGATGACCGAGTTGGCCTGGAGGCGGCCTTTTTGGCGATCCCCGATATTGATCGTGGGCTTCTTGAAAGAAGGAACCTCGTAGAGCCCGCTCGAGGAGTTCCCGACGACGGCGTCCATGTGGGCGATCGCGCTCAAGTAACGCAGCTGGCCCAGGGAGGTGTATGCCTTGGCGTGGGGGCGGCTCTCGACAAACGCGTCGATCATCTGAATCAAGGCCCGTCCGCCGTTGTCCGCATTCGGCTTGGTCAGGATTAGGCCGACCTCCGGTCCCAGGGCATCGAGGGCGTCGAGCACGGCCTGGAACTGCTCGCTGGGGTCGATCAGATCGAGGGTGGCGGGATGAAAGGTCACGAGGAGGTTCTTGGCTCGGAGTGAGAAGCCGAGCGATTCCTCCAGTTCCTTGCGGCTTAACAGCGCGAGCCTCCGGACCTGGTCGAGGCCGGGGCTACCCACGTTGAAGATGAGGGAGGGATCTTCGCCGAGTTGTCGGACGCGGGCATGGGCATCCGCATTGGTGACGAAGTGAAGGTGGGACATCTTGGTGATGCTGTGCCGAATCGCCTCGTCGAACGCACCCTCGGTTACATCCCCCCCTGCGATATGTGCGATGGGGATACGTGCGACCAGGGCCGCCTGCGCGGCGGCGAGGATCTCGAAGCGATCTCCTAGGACGACAATCATGTCGGGCTGCAAGCGCTCGAAGGTGTCGGCAAAGCCGATCGTCGCCAGCCCGATCGACTTCGCGATGCCGACCGGGGAATCGCTGGAGAGCAGCATCTCGACCTTGGCGGAAAGGGTGAAACCATCTTGCTCAATTGAACGGTAGGTTGAGCCGAATTCGGGGGCGAGGTGCATGCCCGTCGCTACGACCTGGAGTTCGAGGTCGGGATCGGCGTCGATGGCTTTAATGAGCCAGTAGAGCAGGCCATACTCTGCCCGGGTTCCTGTGATTACCGCGATCTTACGCATGGTCGTGCTGCTGCCCCAGCTTGGCGCTGCTCGGAATGTTGACAAGCCGTTTCTCGACGGATTCCGATACCGACAGGTCCATGCGCGGACACGATGTGTACATGGGCAATGTATGCATCAGGGACCAGACGGGCCGCGTCATGACGCCGTGCTGGTTTGAAAGCTCCAGGAATTCGTCCCGCTGGTGGGAGACCGGCTCATCGAAGAGGAGAGCGTTCAGCCAGTAGTTGCTGCGGGCATAGTCAGGTTCCGTGAAGAAGGTCACCCCGTCCACCGCCGCGAAAGCGGCCCGGTACTTCTCGGATAGCTGCCGCTTATCCTGGATGAAACGGTCGAGTTGCTCGAGCTGGGCGCAGCCCAAGGCCGCGTTGAGGTTTGGAAGCCGGTAGTTATAGGCGATCCGGTCATGCTGGAAGGCCCATCGGTGAGGCAACTTGGCCGTGGTAGTGAGGTGTTTCGCCTGGCGTGCGATTTCTGCATCGTTGGTCAGGATTGCACCGCCCCCACCCGTCGTGAGAATCTTGTTCCCGTTGAAGCTCAGGGCCGAGACGCTTCCCCAGTGACCAGCATGGTGTCCTTTGTAGAGCGAGCCCAGCGCTTCCGCCGCATCCTCGATCAGGGTGAGGCCGAACCGGGCGCAGACCTGGGCCAGAGGATCGAGATCCACGGGGTGCCCAAAGGTGTGCATGGGGATAACTGCCTTGATTCGGCGCCCGGTCTGTCGATTGAAGAAGCCGTCCGGCCGCGGTTCCCCGATCGCCTCAAGGTAGGCATCCAGGCGTTGCGGGTCGATTCCGAGACTCGCCGTCGAGACATCGACGAAATGCGGGATGGCCCCGCAATAGGCTACGGCATTTGCCGTCGCGACGAAGGTCAAAGAGGGGATCAAAACCTCATCGTTGGGAGCAACTCCAGACAGCAAGAGGCAAACATGCAATGCAGCTGTGCCGTTTACAACGGCAACTGCATGCTTGACGCCCGTGTAGGCGGCCAGATCTGCCTCAAATCGATCGACGTACTTGCCGACCGAGGAGACCCAGCCGGTATCCAGGCATTCCTTGACGTAGGTCCATTCATTGCCTGAGAACTGGGGCTCATGCAGTCCGATGAACCCTTCATCCTTCGACAGGACCTCGTGTAGCGTATTCAGGACCGTCTGGGCGAGCGAGAGGTTTGTCATAGGTTGTAGAGGTGGCTCTTGTAGCTCTTGAGGTTGGCGGGGTCCGTGAACCAAGCGATCGTTTCGGAGAGCCCCCGCTTGAAGCCCTCTTTGCCTCCGTACTGCGGCTCCCAGCCGAGCAGTTGCTTGGCCTTCGCGTTGTCCGCCCAGAGGCGTTCGACTTCGCTCTTCTCCGGGCGGAGGCGCGCGTCGTCCGTCTGGATTTCGATGGACTTCCCCATGAGGCCGGCGATGAGCTGGACCGTCTCTCCGACTGAGATCTCGTAGTTGGAACCGATGTTGATGACCTCGCCGACCGAGCGCGGCGACTCGGCGACGGCGATGAAGCCGGCCACGGTGTCCTTGACGTAGTTGAAGTCCCGCGTGGGGTGCAGGGAGCCGAGTTTGAGTCGGTCCGTTCCGTTGGCCATCTGTGTGATCACGGTCGGGATGACGGCGCGGGCGGATTGGCGCGGCCCGTAGGTGTTGAATGGGCGGATCACAGCCACGGGGGTGTTGAAGGAGCTATGGAACGAGAGCGCGAGTTGATCTGCTCCAATCTTGGTCGCCGAGTAGGGGGATTGTCCCTGGAGCGGGTGCTCCTCGGTGATTGGAACGAACCGAGCGGTGCCGTAGACCTCGCTCGTGGAGGTGTGGACCACCTTCGAGACGCCAAGGTCGCGTGCTGCCTGCAAGACGTTCAGGGTTCCCTTGACGTTGGTGTCGACGTAGGTATCGGGCGAATGGTAAGAGTACGGAATCGCGATGAGCGCGGCTAGGTGAAGGACCACGTCGCAACCTTCCATCGCCTTTTGAACGCCATGAGGGTCCCGAATATCTCCCGCGAAGACGTCAAGCTCTTTCTGGATTTCCGCGGGCGCTTGATCCAGCCATCCCCAAGATCCGAACGAGTTGTAGAGAACAAAGGCGCGGACGTCGTTTCCGCGACGGATGAGTTCTTCGGTAAGGTGTGACCCGATAAAGCCATCCGCACCTGTAACTAGGATCTTCTTTTGCATGTTGCTTCCATTCCAGTTGGCAGGGAAAAGTGCTGGTCGATGGCCAGGCGCTCTTCGGGTTTCATTTCCACTCGTATATGCCAAGTAAGGGCGAAACTCGCTGAAACCAGTTTACCACCTTGTGCTGCGTCGAGCAGCAACCGGCAAGCCTCGTCTTTGTCGTCGTGACAGCTGCAAGGATTTGAGTCATTCACTTGCTGGCCTATGTATTCAGGGCCAAGGGGTCTCATCACGGCCAGACACGCGTAGGGCGCCATTGTGAAGGTCTGACTACACGATCACAAGGCCAATTCGAGTCCGGTTCCTAGTGCCAGTGTGGTTTGCTTGATGACGGAAAAGTGAAGCCATAGACCGAACGGGAGCATGGCTCTCGCTCCCCAGTTTAGGCTTCGACTGTCCCATTCCCCGTGAAGGCTCAGTGATTCAAGGGGCTGATAAACTATGCCCGCAAAGGGGCCGTTGATAAATGCCTGGCTGATACCAATCCCACTATGCCAACTCCAGCGGCCATGACTTCCCCCGAGGACTCCATAGGCAGTGGACTGGC
The DNA here is from genome assembly GCA_036676495.1 of Candidatus Sericytochromatia bacterium. Taxonomy (GTDB): domain Bacteria; phylum Cyanobacteriota; class Sericytochromatia; order S15B-MN24; family UBA4093; genus UBA4093. The sequence continues at coordinate 27,187 of JAKFCT010000027.1, read as the reverse complement.
CGTACTGGGTGGAACCCGGCTTTACCCCCGGAGTTCCGGCTAGGATGTTGCCTGAGGCAATGTCTTGCACGCCGATGGCTACATGTGGAAAGCCTCCTGGCATGGGGATCGCGTACTTGGCGCTGAACATTCGATCAAAGGCATGCTGGACGCCAGGGGCCTCGGGGTCATGCCAGCCGATAACCTGGGTCTGCCGCAAGGTGGCCTCTAGTCCTGGCAAGATGCCAATGGTGAACACATAGAGGCGATTGGTTCGGGGGGCGAAAAGGAAGGTCTCCGGCCCGTCAACCCAGCTAAATCCTATAGCCAAGTGGCCCTGCGGAAGAACCTCGGCATTCGGGGTGGAGATGAGCCCGCTGTATCCAGGGTGTGCCAGTTTCGCATGGCAGGTTTCAGGGGCGAAAAGGGAAAGCGCTCCGCAGAGGCTCATGACCCCCGCGGAGCGCCGTTTCATTGGGAGAGGGCCTTAGTTGCTGCCGGCGTTGGTGCCGTTGTTGCCGGTGCTGGCGGAAGTGCCAGGATTGTTGGGGCAGCCAGTGAGACCGAGGGCGAGCAGCGAGCAAGCAGCGGCGGCAAGAAGGATTTTCTTCATGAGGAGGTGCTTCCTTTCGTGGATAACATGGGGACTGAACGTATTTACCGCGAACCTACGCCTGCTAAACATGCATAGGTGTCATCGCTAGTACGATCCCTCCATCTTCAAGACCACACGAATGGTCTTGAACATGATCAGAATATCTCGACGTAGCGACCACTTTTCAATGTACTCGAGATCAAGTTCAATCATCCGTTTGAACGTCGTCTTGCTTCGTCCGCTAATTTGCCACAGTCCCGTGCAGCCGGGAATCACGGTCAAGCGTCGCTTTTGCTCAGCAGTGTACAAGACGACTTCCTTCGGGAGGGGCGGTCGAGGTCCTACAAGGCTCATCTCTCCGCGTAGAACGTTGAAAAGTTGCGGGAACTCATCCAGGCTCGTTTTGCGGAGGATTCGACCTAGGCGCGTTATACGTGGATCTTGGGCAATCTTGAAGGTCACTCCACCCTCGACCTCATTCTTGGCCTTGAGATCTTCAAGCTGTGCCTCAGCGTCAATGACCATTGAGCGGAACTTGTACATCCAGAACTCGCAGCCATTGAGTCCGACCCGTTTCTGCTTGAAGAGAACCGGCCCTGGTGAGTCAAGTTTCACCAAGAGGGCAATCATGAGGAGCAGCGGGCCGAGGAGGAGCAAGCCGAGTCCCGCGCCGATGACATCTAAGGCTCGTTTGGCACTGCCACGGATCCCTCGGAGGGAGGAGTGTGGCGAGTGAATGGCATGCGGACGCCCAAGCTTGGGTGAGCCAAGATGAATTGATTCCGTAGACAATCGCCTTCTCCGTTTTGGATCAATCTGTTGAGAGATTGCTTTAGGCTTTGTACGTAACATTCTAGCGCTTAAACTCGTTTGTTGCCTCCGCCATTCAGCCTATCGAGGTTTTGATATTGTGGAGGATTCATCCAGCGTGACGTGTGAGCGGGGTCTCAATCGTGATGTGATGCTTGCCTACTCGCTCTTGGTTTCAGAAGCGTGTCCTGAAACATCTCGCTCCCTTGTTTGCTGCGATCACGCCACGTCTAAGTGTAGATCAACAGGCAAGCCCACGTCTATGCGTCCTTGTACCTGGATCGTCGCCGATGCGCTGCAATAGTTTATGGATCCAATAGGTTAACGTTATCTCGGGCTATTGCAGCGGGTGGGTCGTCACGAAGTATTGCCGCTCACCCGACGATGTTTGGTCCATCAAAGTGGAAGTTCTTGCAGCATGGCCGACTGAAACTAGAATGGCATCGCCTAGGGCCTACGCCAGTCCTCGACATGCGCGCGAATATAACTTGGGGAGAGCCGTTGCCAGATGAGGTCCACATCCGCTTCCGGGAAGGGCATGATCGCCGAGGGAGGGGAAGAAGCGCGGTAATCCGTCATGAACAAGCCTGGCGCAAAGACCCGTAACGGGCCGGGTTGCGGGAGGGGGTTCGGCCCCAGGTAAATTGAGAGGCCCATCCGGAGCTGGGTGCCCAGATCACTGCGCCAGATGGAGCCTTCGACGGTGGATCGGGGGAACCAGCGAATGAAGCGGGCGAAGATGGCCCGGTCGCCTCCCTGGAACAATCCCACGCCTCCCGAGAGCACGACGTCGAGCGGATGAAACCGCCACTCGATGCTGCTCGCCGCCAACGGCGCCATCCCCGTCCCTGCTCCTCCGCTGAGGCGCCAGATCCAGTTCCCCTCGTCGAGCAGTGAGGCGATTTCCCCGTGTGCGCCGTAGTTGTTGGCATCCCAGCGCCCCGCGACCCAGGTGCCCAACAGGCCTGGCCGTAGCCAGCCATGGCCCTGGAGCTGGGCGAACGTCACGGCGGTTTCTCCCCAGGGAGCTAGGTAGTAGCGTCCCCGGGCCGTGGCCGCAAGGCCTTCGGCAACGGGCATGCTCAGGGTGCCGTTGACCCATCCCTTGAACTCCACCGAGAAGAAGTACCCCGGCGTCAGGTCCAGATCCATACGGTACAGGCTGGAGTTGAGATTCCGCCCTGGGCGATGCGCGGGAGGCGGTCCGATGCCGAGCGCGGCTCGAAACGCGTCAGGAGTCATTCGTTTCTCAAGGAAGTCCTGGAGATCACCCGTGCGAGTGCTCACGGTCATCAGTGGCACACGGTCCCGCTGCGGGATCACCTTTACGATTTGATCCGCCCCTAGCCCTTGAGTAGCTTCTCGTAGTAGTCGTCCCATGGCGTCGATCTCAAGTAACCAGCGCCGGTTCTCGTACCAGATCGTGAGGGTCTCACTATCCTCCTCAAGGGCCAGGTTTTCGAACCCCAACGACTCAAGTCGAGGCAGGATCGTGGAGGTCGCTTGAAACGAGGTCTCAGTCGCTTGGGCGAAGGCCGCCTGCGGGAGCTGTAAGGCCAGGAAGGCGGTAAGTAGCAAAAGACGGAAAGGCATACCGGCTGTATACCCTTCCGCCCTGCTTCCTGTCTAGAGAACGCTTACTTGAAGATCGCCCAGACGGCTGCCGCCGCGAGGATGGTGTTCACCACGTCCTGGAAATTCGCGATGTAGAAGAACGACTCCGGGACATGGACGACGTCCCCTTCCTGCAAAACGGGGTCCAGGTCCTGGCGCCCCTCATGCATGATCCGGTAGGCGTCCACCTTGAGGGTTTGGCTCTTCTTGGAGTTGGACGCTCCGCGCGTGATGGTCACCCCTCTGAGGTTGGCCTTCTGCAAAGGGCCGCCCGCCGAGTTGAGGTAGTCGGAGAGATGGTAGCCCGTCCGGTAGGCGATCTTACCCGGCTTGCCAACGTGGCCGTAGACGTAGACCGCGCTGTCCTCGGTGGGGCTCTTGTTCACGGGGACGGCGACCAGATCTCCGTCCTTCAATTCGACGTTCTGCGACTCGTCGTTGTCGTAGAGCAAGCGGTAGGCATCCACCACCTGCGCGTCGCTGTTTCGCAGTTCCCCCGATCCTGAACGACGGTAGATCTTGACCTCGCGTAGACCCGCCGTGGGCTTGGGGCCACCGGCCGCCACGAGGAGATCGCGGAGCGAATTTCCAAGCGTCAGCGTGTATTCGTTCGGATTGCCCACCTCTCCAGTGATCTTGACCCGGGTGCGGCGAAGTTCGACGTAGCTTAGGGTGTTTGCCGGTAGCGTGATGTGGTCCCGATGAGCGAGCTTGGTCTGAAGGCCCTTGGTGCTGGAGAGGTCGATTGGGTGCTCCGCTTGTGGGGTCACGGCATCAGTCGGAAAGTTCGCGATACTGGCTTGTGCCGGAGCTGCGCCGGTTCTCAGGCCATGCGCGAAACTGATCAGCGATTCGATGGTCTCGCCGGGCTGGAATTCATAGGCTCCGGGTTTGTTGACCGAGCCCTCGATCCGGGCGATGTGCTTGGCCTGTGGCACCATGATGATGTCACCTGCCTGCAAGCGCGGGTTCTGAGACGCGTCGCCGTCCCGGACGAACTTCATCCAGTCGAGCGTGCGGGTCTTGGAGCCTTGCTTGAGGGTGATCTGCCGCAGCGAGCCTTCGGGCAGCGGGCCTCCCGCCAGCGAGAGGGCCGTGGCGAAGCGGCCCAGGGCGTTCATCGAGTAGGCGCCGGGGCTTTTCACGAGGCCGGTCACGTAGACCTTGATCGTGTGAGTCTTGACCAAGAGGACGGAGACCTTGGCGTCCTTGACTCGTCCGGCAATCGTCCGGCTGATCTTATCCTTAAGTTGAGTAGTGGTCAGGCCCACCACTTCGATCTCGCCGATCTGGGGCAGGTAGATGCGGCCCTCGAGGGGGACGACGACGGTATGGCCGAACCGCATGGAGTTGCTCCAGATGTTGATGGCCAGCGTGTCGTTGATGCCCAGCGGGTAATCGAGGATGGCTCCGGGGGTGTCGATCGCCTCGTCGGAGGGCGGGACGGCGAAGGGAGTCATTACCGCAGATGCCGAAACTCCTGCTTCGCTGGGGGCGGTCGTCAGGCTCTGCGCCAAGGCGGAGGGCGTGAACGCCATGCTCGCGATCAGCAAGCAACTCAAGAACCAATGGGTTGAAACTCTCATGGAATGGCTACGCTCCGGAATCCGTGAAGAACGTCATCTCGCTAGTAAGCCTACCCTACCCGGTTGCGAACGGCAATTCAGGTACTGGGGCTTGTTCGGGTGTCTTGTCCTCTATCAAGCTCCTTGATGAAGCACATGCCCACGCCGCAGGAGCCGGAACGCGGGCGACATGGGTGGATTTTTTCCGATCGGAAAAAATCACTAGCCAGTATGGATGGCGTGTTCGGATTTTACCGCTCGGGAATCAGGAGGGGGCGTTCAGGGAGGGGTGCGGCTTTGACCTTCCGTTGGCTGAGATCGTTGCGAGGTTGCGCCTGTTCGGTTATTTGATATGAAAATGACAATGTGCGGTAATATCATGTCAGGTTGGTGAGATCTGTCATGGAGGAGGTGGACATGGGAGCGAAGGGTGGAGTGGGCTGGGCGTGGTTCTTGAATCTCGGCATTCCTCTCATGGTGCTCGGAGTCGCGTACGGCTGCGGCGGGGAGGCCTTTCTCAGCGGTGAGGCGATGCGTCCCGCGAGCACGGCGCTCGAAGGTCGAAAGCTGGCCTCAGGGCTGGCGTCGCGCTGGGATGCCTCGGCTCAGTTGGTGAGGGTGGAGGGCTGGAGAGTGAGGCGTGACGGGCGGCTGGCCGAGAAGCCCGATAGCCTCTGGGTCTACACGTTCAGCCGCCCTGGGGATGGAGACCTCTACGAGGTCAGGCGGGATGGCCGCGGCACGGTGGATGCCGGCCCTGCGTCCGAGTTCCAGGGGCAGGCTCTCTGGGAGGAGCCGATCGAAAGCTGGCGAATCGACAGCCCTGCGGTGGCCGAGCAGGTGATAGGGGCCGAGCTGCCCGTCGGAGAGGAGTTCCACATGCAGCTCACTCGGGACGGAGTCTGGCGGGTGGGGGCGGAGGACGGGCAATTCCTCCATGAGATCGGGATTGACGCCCGCACCGGGAAGCGGATTCTCTAGGGGGCCAGCCGTGTTAAGTTTTGTCATTGTGCGGCTTGGCACAGTCCGAGCGCATGTACAATGTTATGTTTTGTCGGGGAGATCTGCTCCCGGGGCCGATCCGGCCTTTATCTGGGGCCTGGGGTCGGCAGTCCCCTCGTGCAGGTTCCTTGGGGACGAGGAACGACGTGGCTTCGCCGCCAAACACCCCCTGGGGCTTCGCCCCGCCCCCCCGTCAAGGGGGGGCAAAACAAGGAAGATTGTTCTTGCGCATCAAAGAAATCGAGATCGACAACTTCAAGTCGTTCGCTCGGCCCACCAAGATTTCATTCTTGGAGGGCTTCACGGCCATCACGGGGCCCAACGGCTCCGGCAAGAGCAACGTCATCGACTCGGTCCTCTTCTGCCTCGGCCTCTCCAACTCCAAGGCCCTGCGCGCCGAGAAGCTCACCGACCTGATCAACCACAACACCGGCAAGCGCGAAGCCAAGGTCACCATCCGCTTCGGCGGAGGCACAGCCTCGGGAGGCACCATGCCGGGGGCCGCGGGGACGAGCCCGGACGGGGACGGGCCTGAGGAGGAGACGCTCGAGGCCGCCCGCCGCATCCGCGAGAACGACAACGGCTACGTCAGCACGTATTACCTCAACGGCAAGACCTGCACCCTCACCGAGCTCCACGACACGCTCCTGCGCTTCAAGGTGAGCCCCGCCGGCTACAACGTCGTCATGCAGGGCGACGTCTCGCGAATCATCACCATGACCGCCACCGAGCGCCGCAAGATCATCGACGAGGTGGCCGGCGTCGCCGAGTTCGACGCCCGCGTCAACCAGGCCCAGAAGGAGCTCGACAAGGTCAACGAGCAAGAGGACAAGTTCGCCCTGATCCTCAGCGAGATCACCGAGCGCCTCGTGCAGCTCCAGGGCGAGCGCGACCATGCCCTCAAGTACAAGACCCTGCGCGAGGAGCGCGATCGCCTCGAAGCCCTCTGCAAGCTCTCCGTCGTCTGGGACCTCAAGGCCAAGATCGCCGGCCTGGAGGAGATGATCACCTCCGCCTCCGCCCGCGAGGAGCAATTGCTCGCCGCCGTGCGCGAAGCCCAGGGGGCCCTGGAGGTCAAGCAAGGGGAGTACGAGGCGCTCTCCGAGCAGATTCGCCAGAAGGGCGAGGACGACCTGCTGGCGCTCCAGACCCAGCTCGAGGAAACCAAGGGCCAGATCGAGCGCGAGCGCTCCGCCCGCGAGTTCCTCAACACCCAACGCTCCGACCTCGAACGCTTGCAAGAGCGCGACGAGGAGCAGATCGAGCGCCATCACGCCCGGTTGGAAGACCTCGACGACCGCCGCAAGGACGCCGTCGAGCGCCGTGCCCGCTACGAGGACGACCTGGTCAAGGCCAAGCTCACCTACGAGGAGGCCAACAAGGAGCTGGAGGCCCTCTACTCCACGCACCAGGAATCCGCCAAGAAGGGCGCCGAGCTGCGCAGCCGCTACAATGCGGTCAAGGATCGCTACAACGAGATCTGGCGCGAGAAGCTGCGGATCGAGGACTCCAGCCACCGCGCCACCGAGCGGATCGATGCCTGGAAGAGCGAGCTCGCCACCCATCAGGACGGCATCAAGGCCCTGGACAAGGAGATTGCCTCCTTGCAGGCCGCCGTCGAGGAGTTCCAGAGCCGCCTGCGCGAAGACGAGAAGGACCTCGCCGCCATCGGTGTGCGCCAGCAGGAAGCCCAGGGCGAGCTGGCCGAGTTCGAGGCCGCCGCCAACAAGGCGCGCGACGCTTACTTCCGGGCCGACGCCAAGATGAAGGCCTCCGAGGAGGGCTCCTTCGGCCGTGCGGTCGAGACCATCCTCAACGCCGGTATCCAGGGGGTTCACGGGACGCTCGCCCAGCTAGGATCGGCCTCGGATGAGTACGCCTCGGCGCTGGAAGTGGCTGCCGGCGGCAAGCTGCGCTTCATCGTGGTGGACGACGACCGGATCGCCGCGCGCTGCATCGAGTTGCTCAAGGAGCGCCGGGCGGGCCGCGCGACCTTCCTGCCTTTGAATAAGCTTCAGCCCCCGCGCCGCCTCATGCCCACCGGGGCGGACGGCGTGATCGGCTACGCGGTCAACCTGGTCGAGTTCGACTCCAAGTACGCGGCGGCCTTCCACCATGCCTTCGGCGAGACGTTGATCGTTCGGCACATGGAATTCGCCCGCCCCTTGATGGGCAAGTACCGCATGGTCACGCTCGAGGGCGACCTGTTGGAGCGCTCGGGCGCCATGACCGGTGGCTCGGACGGCCGTACCTCCAGCCTGCGCTTCACGGCGTCGATCGCCAAGGAGCTCGAGGAGGCCAAGGAGGTCTTCGAGGCTTCCCTCAAGCGGCTCGCCCGCCGCAAGGAGCTGATCGAGACCATCGGGAAGGACGGCGAGGCCATCAAGCTCCGCCAGCGCGAATCGCAGGACGGCATTCGCGAGAAGCAGTTCGAGCTGGCCGATCGCCAGCGCCGCATCCAGCAGATTCGCGATCAGATCGTGGGCATCGAGGGGCAGATGACCCTCGCGGAGACCGAGCAGGAAGGCGTGGACGCCAAGCTCACGGGGCTCGAGGAGCAGCTCGCCAAGCTGGACGAGGAGCAGGTCGATCTGGAGCTGGCGATCTCGGACATCGACGAGCTGATCGACGACGCCCGGGTCGAGGAGCTGAGCTCGACGGTCAACCGGCATGATTTCACCGTCAAGCAGCTGGAGTCGAACCGCAACAACTGCGACTTCACGCTCAAGGAGATCCAGCTCGAGGAAGACACTATCAAGCAGGCGATCGCCCAGCTGACGGACGAGACGGCACGCCGCAAGGAAGCCTTCGGCGAGCTGGAGGCCAAGGCCCAGACCATCGATGCCACCCTCAAGGCCTGCGCCGACACCTTGAACGCCCTGGAGCGCCAGCGCGACGCCATGCGCGAGCGGCTCGGACAACTTCAGGTGGAGCGGGAGCGCAAGGCCGAAGAGGTTCGGCAGGCCGAAAAGGTCGTCGCTGACAAGCAGAAGGACATGGACCGCCTCATGGAGGGCGTCAACGCCACCCGGGCCCAGGTCGGCGAGCTGCAGCCGCAGCTGGCGGAGATGGAGAACGAGCTCTGGATGGCCGGGATCGAGCCTCCCCAGGAGCCTCCGGCCCCGGTGCCCACCGAGGAGCTGAAGCGACAGATTTCGCGCCTGGAAGGCCGCATGCGGGACATGGAGCCCGTCAACATGCTGGCCATCGAGGCGTTCGAGCGGGAATCCGCCCGGCAGGCCGACCTGCATGAGAAGGTCGACAAGCTGCGCGAGGAGCGGCTCTCGATCCTGGAGCGGATCGAGGCCATCAGCCTCCAGAAGAAGACCAGCTTCATGCAGGCCTTCGAGCAGGTCAGCAGCAACTTCGCGGATATCTTCGCCGAGCTCGCGGCGGGCACCGGCATGCTGGTGCTGGAGAACGACGAGGATCCGTTCGACGGGGGGCTCATTATTCGGGCTCAACCGAAAGACAAGAAGATGCAGCGCCTGGAGGCCATGAGTGGCGGCGAGAAGTCGTTGACGGCCCTGGCCTTCCTCTTCGCGTTCCAGCGGTACCAGCCGGCGCCGTTCTACGCCTTCGACGAGGTGGACGCCGCGCTGGACGGGGTGAACGCGGAGCGGCTGGCGATCATGATCCAGAAGCAGACCCAGCACGCCCAGTGCATCGTGATCTCGCACCGGAGGCCCATGCTGGAGCGTTCGGACCAGACCCTCGGCATCTCGGCCCGCTCGGACGGCGCGACCCGGGTGCTGGGCGTGAAGTGGGGCGGCGCCAAGACGGCCGAGACCCAGGGGGCCGAGGCCCAAGTGCCCGAGGTCCAGGGGACAGAGACCCGGGGGACCGAGACTCAAGGGGCGGCGACGTAGTTTGTCCCCCGGGATGGGGAGACGTGACGAGGAACGGGATTAGAGGGGGAGCATGGACGCGGTAGCGAACACCGAGGCCATTCAGGGTGAAGCCGCCGGCGCACCGGGAGCAGACGTGCCGGAAGCGGCCCTGACCGGCGATCGCGGCATCGACGTGCTCGTCGATCTCGCCAAGGCCGGCCAGATCGATCCCTGGAACATCGACATCATCGACGTCACCGACAAGTACCTTCGGACGCTGGACGTCACCAAGGAGGCCGACCTGCGCCTCTCGGGGCGGGCCCTCTTCTACGCGGCCGTCCTCCTGCGCCTCAAGAGCGAGGCCATCGATGAGGCCGACGAGGAAGCCGCCAACGGCTTCGAGGACGATCACCTCGACTACGGCGAGGATGATGACGGCGACATGGTGATCCGGCCGGCGATGAACATCCTGGACCGGGCGATCGCCCGCCGCACCAGCGCCAAGCAGCCCCGCAAGCGCCCCACCACCCTGGTCGAGCTGATCGCCGAGCTGCAACGCCTGGAGCAGTTGGAGCGCGAGGGGGCCATGGAGCGGGTCGGGGCCATGCGGCGCGATCGCCAGGTTTCCGAGACCACCGAACAGATGGTGGAGCGGCTGGTCCACAGCGAGGACCTGGAAGGGGACGTGGGACGGCTGGAAGTCCTGCTCACCGAGTGGCTGACCGCAGGCAACGCGCTCACCTTGTCGGAGCTGTTCGAGTACCACGCGGATCCGCGCGGGACCTTCCTCGCGCTCTTGTTCTTGGACGCGCGTGGTAAGATCAACCTGATCCAAGACGAGCTCTACCACGGCGACATCGCCATCACCCCGGAGAATCTGATTGCCCATGGCCAGGACCGCGCGGCGTAAAGACGCCCAGCTTCCGCTGCTGACCGCTGAAGATCTGAAGCCCTACGTGGAGGCCGCGCTCTTCGCGACGGCCAACCCGATCGGCCTCGACGAACTCGCCGACATGCTCGGCGAGGGCAAGCGCAAGGTGAAGATCGCTCTCGATCGCTTGATGGAGGACTACGAGTCCCGTCCCAACACCGCCCTCGAGATCGACGAGTCGGACGCGGGCTACATCCTCGCGGTGAAGACCTCCTACGGCAAGGTCGTGGAGCGGCTGGTGCCCATGGAGCTCTCGCAGGGCGCGTTGCGCACGCTGTCGCTGATCGCCGTGAAGCAGCCGATCCTCCAGACGATGCTGATCGAGCTGCGCGGCAGCTCGGCCTACGATCACATCAAGGAGCTGATCGAGCACGGGCTGATCGCCAAGGAGCCTCAGGGGCGGTCCTACCTCCTGAAGACCTCCCCCAAGTTCAAGGACTACTTCAAGGTCGACAAGGAAACCATCGAGCGCCACCTCGATTCCTTGAAGCCGGAGAACGACGCCTAGCCGTCATCCTGGATTCCCGCCTGCGCGGGAATGACGGCCGCGTCGCCCCGGTGAGCAACCACTCGTCGCCCTGGTGAGCAACCACTCGTCACCCCCGCGAACGCGGGGGGCCAGAAACGGTCTTACAGGGTCGTCACCTTCCTCAATCGCTCGGAGGTCTGTGGCGAGATCGTCGGAAGTCCGTTCAGCACCTCATCCAGGCTAGAAATCGGCCGCATCTCGATGATCGCCTGGGCCAGGCTCGGCCCGATCCCGTTGATCTCCTCGAGCTCTTCCTTGCTGGCCGTGTTCAGGTTGATCAGGTGGGCGCCGCTGCGCGCGGCCTTGTCGAAGGCCTTGGGGTCCATCTCGCGCATGCGCAGGTCGTCCTGCGCGCGCTGGCGGCGGGCGGTCCGGATCATCCGCTCCTGGGTCTCCATGCGCCCGGATTGCCAGCGCCGCAGCAGCAACTGCAAGGGCAGGCGAAGCGGAAGGGTGGCGAGGTTCCATGCGATCCCCGCCAGGTCAGGTCCCCGGCGGTACTCGGGCATGGCGGCCACCTGGGAAACCCGCGCCTTCAGGTGAATCTGGTTGGTCTCCGGCGAGACCTGATCGACCCAGTCGGCGGGCACCAGGACGTCGCGCTGGAAGAGGAATCCGCGTCTCACGATCAGGTGCGTGATCTCGTCGGAATGCGGTCGGACGCCGAGCATGTCCAGTTGGCCGGCGATGCCGTCCGGACAGACGATCTCGGCTCCGGGCATGTGATCCAGCGCGCTCATGTTCTTCGGTGATTTCGCGGACATGTCATTCGCCGGCGTGTTCATGCAGTCCTCCTCCATCCTCAACCATCGACAGGTTACAAAAAGTAAAGCCCGACGGCAACCCTCGTCCCCCTCTTTCGCGGGAAGGCCAGGAACGCCCATGCGTCTCTTCGCCTTCACGTGCGCATCCTGGCCCTCCGGTTTGGTAGAATGGGGATTGAACCAAGCCTTTCATCGAGGGAGACCCCATGACCGTGACCGGAAACCAGCCCCAACCTTCCGAGCAGAACTCCGCCGCCGCCGGCGTGACCAACCCCGCGGTGCGCTTGCGCTTCGCGCCCAGCCCCACCGGCTATCTGCACGTGGGCGGCGCGCGCACTGCCCTCTTCAACTGGTTATATGCCCGCCATCTGGGCGGAACGTTCGTGCTTCGCATCGAAGACACCGACGTCGCCCGCTCCACGGAGGAGTCCGTCACGGCGATCCTCGACGGCATGCGCTGGCTGGGCCTGACCTGGGACGAAGGCCCTGAGGTCGGCGGCCCCTACGGCCCCTACTACCAGATGCAGCGCCTCGACACCTATCAGGAAGCCTCCAAGCAACTGCTCAACTCGGGCCATGCCTACCCGTGCTTCTGCAGCAAGGAAGAGCTCGACGAGCTGCGCCAGGCCGCTTCCGAGAAGGGTGAAGTCTTCTCCTACCCCGGCCGCTGCCGTAACCTGCTGCCCGACATCGTCCAGAAGTACCTCGACGAAGGTCGCAAGCCCGTCATCCGCTTCCAGGTCCCCAAGACCGGCGAGATCGTGCTCGACGACCTGGTCCACGGCCCGATCACCTTCCGCAACGACCAGCTCGACGACTTCGTCATCATGAAGACCGACGGGGTTCCCACCTACAACTTCGCCGTGGTGATCGACGACGCCCTCATGCGGATCTCGCACGTGCTGCGCGGGGACGACCACATCTCCAACACCCCCAAGCAGATCCTGATCTACCAGGCGCTCGGCTACGCGCTGCCCCGCTTCGGCCATATCCCCATGATCCTGGGGGCCGACCGCGCGCGCCTCTCCAAGCGCCACGGCGCCACCTCGGTCATGGCCTACGAGGAGGCCGGCTACCTCTCCGACGGCTTCGTGAACTACCTCTCGCGCCTCGGCTGGGGCCACGGGGACCAGGAGATCTTCACCCGCCAGGAGCTGATCGACTTCTTCGACATCCCGGCCATCAACAAGACCGCCGCCGTCTTCGACCATGTCAAGCTCGACTGGGTCAACTCCCAGTGGATGAAGCAGACGCCCTCGCTCGAGCTGGCCGCCCTCCTGCGCCCGCGCCTCGTCAAGCGCGGCTGGCTGGACACCAGCAAGCCGGCGGAAGGCAAGTCCGACGCCTGGCTCGCCGCCCTGGTCGACCTCACCAAGGAGCGCACCAAGACCCTCGAGGAGATGGCCGACTACGCCAAGTTCTTCTTCGACGTCGCGCTCGACTACGATGCCGAGTCGGTCCAGAAGTTCCTCACGGCGGAGAACCGCCCCATCCTGGAAGGCCTGCTCGAGGCCTTCTCGGCCGAGACCGACTGGACGGCCGCCCGCATCGAAGGCATCTTCAAGGACCTGGCGACCCGGATGGGCCTGAAGGCCGGCGGCGTCATCCAGCCGGCCCGCGTGGCCCTCGCGGGCTCGAAGGTCAGCCCCGGCATGTACGAGACCGCCGAGCTGATGGGCAAGGACCTGGTCCTCAAGCGCCTGCGCCACGCCCTGACCCTGATCTGATTCTTCCGGTCGTGCCTCCCATCCAGGGGGGCACGACAATGAAGATTAGGTGAATCAAGCCGGCCCTTTTTCGGTATAGAGAGTAAAGCGTCCAACGGTTCTCCTCCGAAGGGCCGGCTTGGACGCGCTCGGGTCCGCCGCGTCATTTCCGTCAGGAGCCTCATGTCGACCCTGGATCCCCGCGCCCTATCCCCCCTCTTCCCAGCAGCCCCCTTGGCCCTGGGCGGCTTGACCTACGAATCGCTCGCGTGCGAGCCGCTTCTCGCCTCGCAGGGGGCCGGGGATGCCGTGGCCGGCCGCATGATGCGGGACGAGGAGGCCTTCTGGCGCGAGGCGCAATCGATCCTGGGGGAATCCTACCGGCTTTATGCCCAGGAGAGCTTCGGCGGGGTGCTGGGACGGATGGCGCTCGCCTCCGAGGCCCCGCATGAGCCGGAGAGCACGGGTTCCGCTCAGGCGTCCGGAAAGGGAGTTCTGGCGGGCGAAGCCGAGACCGCCCTCGCCGGTGACGTCCCGGCGATACGCCTCGTGCCCCCGGTCGGGAGCACGGTGCGCGTGCGCCGCTCCAACGGCTTCATCGAGGAGAACTGGGTGCTGGCCCGCATGGAGACGCGCGGCCGCAGCCTCCTTCAGCGGGGGACCTATACCAAGGCCATCGACCTGATCGAGCTCATGACCCTCAATCCCGAGCTCGTCCCCGTCGGCACCCCCGTGCGGGTTCCGCGTTCCAGCGGAGCCCTGGATACCGGCTGGGCGGTCAAGAGCATCGAGCGCGGCCTGCTGATCGTATCGAAACCCGGCATTGGAACGAAGGGTCTCACTCCCGAGCAGTTCTTCGGCGCCAACCCCACCCTCGTGATGAGCGACGCCGAGGACGTCACCACCTCGCTGGTGAGCCCCGCGCTGGGAAGCCCCGTGAGGGTGCGCCGCTCCACGGGAGAGTGGGAGTCCGGCTGGGTGGTCGCCGACCACCTGGACGGCATGGAAGTCCCCGTCCGCCGTGAGACCCTCGAGGGCGTCCTCGAGAAGGCGATCGCCCTCGAAGAGTTGCTCCAGGACAACCCTTTGCTGATCCCTCAGGACCTGCCGCTGCGGGTGAAGCGCTCGAACGGCTCGCTTGACGACGGCTGGCTGGTGAGAGGCATGGCCGGCGATCAGGTCGCCCTCGAACGGCCCGACGTCGGAGAGAAGGCGGTGCTCCCCCAGGACCTGCTCGCCTGGAACCGGGATCGCCTGCTCAACGAGGTCTCCTCCGCGGTGGGGCCGGAGCTCGCCTCCGAGGACGGACTCGCCCAGGCGGCGCGCTTCCGGAAGTGGGGCCGGCTGGAGGAGCGGATCGTGGATGGCTACTGGGACGGGGCTCCCACGGGCGGGCGGCCTGCTTTCGTCGTGCATCGCGGCAAGGACATGGCGCTGGCTCCGGGCCTGGCGTTCGCTCGGGCCATTGGAGAGCGCCCGGAGCTCGAGCGGATTCACCGGCTCGCGGAAGTCGTCTGGCAGTTCATGGGGGAAGCGGCTTCCGCCACCCTGTTCGGAGGCGTCGGTCCTCGCGACGATCAAGGCGTATTGCTGGGAGACGTGCCGCGGATGCTGGGGGCGGGGAGCAACCTCGCCCGCGCCCTGATGTTCGCGGTTTTGGCCACCGAGGCGGGTCTGCGCACGGCCCTGGTCCGGGGCGATCTGGTGCTGCCGGGAGTGATGAGCGGGCATGTCTGGTGCGAGGTCATGCCCGCGGAAGGGGGACCGC
The DNA here is from genome assembly GCA_036676495.1 of Candidatus Sericytochromatia bacterium. GTDB lineage: Bacteria > Cyanobacteriota > Sericytochromatia > S15B-MN24 > UBA4093 > UBA4093. The sequence continues at coordinate 12,094 of JAKFCT010000027.1, read as the reverse complement.
TCTTGATCGACCTCTCCGTGCTGCCTCCACCCCCCGGCTACGCCTTCCCGCCGGCGGATCACCCGGCCATCCGAGCCTGCTACCTCGCGCCGGGAGGGGCCACCCATGATGAGTAAAGCGGTGAGACAGACCGGCCGCCTCAACCCCGGCGATCGCCTCGACGGCTATACGGTCACGGAGCCCTTTGCGAGCGGCGGGCAAGCCACCCTCTACCGCCTGGAGACTCCCTACGGCGATCGCGCCCTGATCAAGCTCGCGCGCGGTTCGGCGGTCGACCCCTTGGCGGGTGGCACCATGGACGTGGGCTTTGCCGTCGCCCTGCAATTCCGGACCGGTGTGGTGGGCCCGTCATGGCTCACCCCCAACCAGATCCTCCAGGCCGAGATCGCCGTGCTCAAGGCCGGCAAGGACTCCGCGCTGCCGCATGTCATCTCCACCGGGACCCTGGTCGATCGCACGTACGTCATGCTCGAGGAGGTGCCCGGCAAGACCCTGAGGGCCTGCCTGGACGACCGGGATCCTCCGCCGTTCGAGTGGTTCATGCGCCTGGGCGAGACCCTCTCGCGGCTGCAGAAGTCCGGGCGCTTGCCCTTCCACGGGGATCTCAAGCCCGAGAACGTGATCGTCACCCCCGAGGGGGGAGCCGTTCTGCTCGACCCGACCTCGGGCATCCCCTCGGAGCAGGGGCGGGTGACCACGCCGCGCTACTACCCCCTGCTGACCCCGGATGACCGTCCCGCCTTCGCGCTGATGCTGATCGAGGCCATGACCGGCGTGGCGCTGATCCAGGACGACCCGCCGTACCCCGTGCAGGCCGTCAGCCCCGTCTTCGAAGCCTGGATGGCTGGCCTGCGCGCCCTGGGCCGCGAGCGCTTCGCCCGGGCGCTGCGCCATATCCCGCGCCTGGAGGACATGAGCCTCTTCCTGTCGGCGGATCTGGGACGGGTGCTCTTGCGGGCGCTCTTCCTGCGGCGCGGAGAAGGGGGCCTCCTGGGAGTGGATCCCGGGTATCCGGGGTGGGACGATTTCCTTGCCGACCTCCGCGCGGCGCAGGAGGGCTGATGCTGGCCATTGATGAGGGAAACCGGGCACTGATCGCCGGAGACTTCGAGGAGGCCGTGCGTTGTTTCAGGAAGGCGGCTTACCAGGCGCCAGGTAACGCGGAGCCCCGCCTCTTGATCGGCCATGTCTACGTGCTGGCGGGAAACTTCGCCGAGGCGATCCCGGAGTTCGAGGCGGCGGGGCGGATTGCCCCGGAGTCGGCCCGTCCCTGGGTGCTGGCGGCGATGGCCGCGGAGCGTTCCGGGCAGCCGGCGCAGGTGGGAGCCTATCTGGAGAGGGCGATCGCCCTTGAGCCCGAGCGGCTGGAGCTGCGCTACCAGCTGGCCACCGCGCTCGCGCAGGCGGGCCGGCTGCCGGAGGCCATCCGGGAGTACCAGGTGCTGCTTCAGAAGGATCCCGAGTACCTGCCGGCGCTGAGCAACCTCGGTTGCCTGCTGACGGTCCAGGGGGATCCGGAGGGGGCGATCGCCTGCTTCGAGCGGATCCTGGCCCTCTGTCCGGGCGAACTGGTGGCCACCTACAACCTAGCCCGCGAGCGGGCGCATCGCGGGGATCTCACGCAGGCGGGCCAGTACCTCCAGCAGGTGCTCGAAAGGGCCCCCGAATTCGGAGAGGCCTACGCGCTCCTGGGTTGGATCTCCCTGAGCCAGGGGCTCTTCAGCGAGGCCGAGCGGGCCTACCGGTCGGCCCTCGGGAAGGGCTTCGACATCCCCGAGGCCCGGATGGGCCAGGCCCTCGCGATGCGGAAGCTGGGCTGGAGCGAGGCTTACGTCGAGGCTCTGAAGGCCCTCCTGGACGTCTTCCCGGGCTATACGCCCGCCGAAAAACTCTTGGCCCTCTCATCCTCTTAGTCCCTCCCCGCTCAAACGAAATCCCCCCGCTCCGAAGCCGGAGCGGGGGGATTTGCGTGAGCGGGGTTACCGCGACCAGACGGCCTCGAAGGGGCCCCACTGGCCGTTGGCGCCGCGGGCGTGCACCAAGAGCAGCTGCTTGCCGTTCATGGCCGTGGCGGGCAGCATGCCCGAAGCGGTCATGCCGGAAGCGTTCAGGCGCATGCCGGTGCCATCCTGACCCGGCTGGCCGACGAAGACCTCGACCTCGGACAGGGAGGCCGCCGCGCTGGCGTTGAGCTGGCCGTTCTGGACGGTGACCGACTTCAGCTCGGGGCCGAAGACCGCCGACGGGTTGTCCGCAAGCTTCAGCATGTAGAGGGCGCCGGGGCGGTTCTCGTCCCAGAACTTGGGAACCTTGGAGTACGGGGGATCGAACCCGTCGCCCCAGGTGCCGATCTCGGTGGTGTACGAGAGGATGCCCAGCTCGCCGAAGGCCCAGTCGGTGGTGTCGCCCGAGGTCGGGTAGAGGTTGACCGACTGCTTGGGGTCGTAGCCGCTCATCTCGCCGAGCTTCTTGCCGATGGCGGGAAGCCGGTTATCCGGGGGCGCGACGTTGGCATGGCCCCAGGGCCAGAGGATCAGGTTCGAGAACGAGTGGTAGGTCATCAGGAAGGACCACTTGCGCTGGCGAACCAGGTCGCGGACGGCCGCGGTCTCGGGCTCCGAGAAGCCCTCGGCGCCGCGGAAGGTCGCGCCCTTGGGGTTGGCGTCGGCGCCGGGGCCGCCCCACTTGTAGCCGTAGTTGCGGTTGAGGTCGACGCCGGGACCCGAGGGGCCGTAGCCGGGCTTCAAGTTGGTGTAGGAGGTGTTGGTGTTCTTCCGCCAGTCGCTGCCCTGCTCGGCGAGGGCGTGGCCGTCCGGGTTCACCATGGGCACCAGCCAGATCTCGCGGTTCTCCACGTAGTGGGTGGCTTCCGCGTCCTTGCCATAGCCTTCGAGCAGGTGCTTGGCGAGGTTGAGCACCATCTCGGGGGTGACCAGCTCGCGGGCGTGGTGGAGGCCGAGGTAGATCACGCCGGGCTTCTTGGAGGTGTCGCCCTTGCCGATCTTGAGGACCCAGAGGTCATGGCCGTTGCCGCCCTGCTGCTTCTCCCAGGAATCCCCGAAGTCCTCGAGGCGGGCGAGCTGCGGGTAGCGAGCGGCCAGGGCCTTCAGCTCGGCGAGCATCTCGGCGTTGGTGTGGTAGCCGGGATCGAAGGTGTTGTCGAGGCCGGTCTTGCCGGGCAGGTAGGTGACGTCGAGCTTCATCTGCTTGATGAGCTGGAACTGGCGCTGGGTGATCGAGCCGATGACCCGCTTCCCGTCGACGCCCCAGATGTCCATGCCAGCCTCGGCGAGCTTGCCGATCTGGGCGGGGCCCGAGGTGGCGACGATGACCGTCGCGTCGGTCTGGCCGTCCGCGAGCTTCGCCTTCAGCTGAGCCTCGGTCCCGGTGCGCATGCCGCCGTTGGAGGGGGTGCTGAAGCCGCAGCCGGTGAGCAAGCCCAAGGTCAGGGCGAGAGCAATCCCGGAGCGCCACGCGAATCGATTGGCCATGAAGTCGCCTCCTCTATTCTCTTAACCAGAGCTTAAGCTTAAGCTAAACCCCTATTAAAAGTAAAGGGGAAAGTTGATCGCCATTCGCCCCCATCGCCCGCAAAGCGCCGATTTGCCTTGTTAGCGGGCTTTCATTGGGATAGAATCCTCCATAGGAGGGCGCATGATCGACAACACCATCCTCGAGGCCAACGAGAAGGTCCGCGGGATCTCCGACAAGTTCACGACCATTCTCGACGAGGTCCGCCAGGTCATCGTCGGCCAGTCCCATCTGCTTGACCGCCTGCTCATCGCCCTCTTGGCCGACGGGCATATTCTCCTGGAAGGCGTCCCGGGTCTCGCCAAGACCCTCTCCATCTCGACCCTTTCCCAGGTGCTGGCCGCCGACTTCCGGCGCATCCAGTTCACCCCGGATCTCCTGCCCGCCGATCTCTTGGGCACCAGCATCTTCGACGCCAAGAAGGGCCGCTTCCAGACGAAGCACGGCCCGATCTTCACCAACTTGTTGCTGGCCGACGAGATCAACCGCGCGCCCGCCAAGGTGCAATCGGCCCTGCTGGAGGCCATGCAGGAGCGGCACGTGACGATCGGCGGCGAGACCCGGGACCTGCCCCAGCCGTTCCTGGTGCTCGCGACCCAGAACCCGATCGACCAGGAGGGGACCTATCCCCTGCCCGAGGCGCAGCTCGACCGCTTCATGTTCAAGGTGAAGGTCGGGTATCCGACCAAGGCCGAGGAGCTCGAGATCATCGAGCGCATGACGGCTCCCAAGCCCAAGCTCTCGCCGGTGGCCGACATGGCGCTGGTCAAGGAGGCCCGCGAGGTGGTGGCGCGGATCCACGTTTCGGAGAAGATCAAGCGCTACATCGTCGACATCGTCTTCGCGACCCGGCAACCCAAGGACTGCGGCCTCGATCACCTCACCCCGCTGATCGCCTACGGAGCGAGCCCCCGCGCGAGCATCTACCTGACGCTCGCCTCCAAGGCGCACGCCTTCCTCAAGAAGCGCGCCTACGTCATGCCCGAGGACGTCAAGGCGGTCGTTCCGGACATCCTCCGTCACCGCATCCTGCTCTCGTACGAGGCGGAGGCCGAGGAGGTCTCAGTGGACGACGTCATCCGCCGGATCCTGGCCGGCATCAAGGTGCCGTAAGAAAGCCATTCGCCCGTCTTTCCCGCGGAAGCGGGAATCCAAAAGCCATCCCCCGCTCCCAGTGAGAGCGGGGGATGAATTTTACTGGACTCCGGGCGCCTGGAAGTCCGGGCTGAACTCGGGGCCGGGCTGGGCCGGCGCGGCTGTTGCGGCCGGGGCCTTCTTCGGCGGGACCGGCACGGGGCCGGTGACCGGGCGCCCGACGGGGGCTCCGATGGGGCTCGGCGGGCCGAGGTCGACCTTTGCGGCGTCCTTGTGGGGCTTGAGCAGCAGGGTGATCCGGCGGTTCTCCTCGGCGTACGGGCGCTTGGGATCGAAGAGCTTGCGGTCGGCATAGCCGATCACGCCGGCGACCCGCGAGGCGGGATAGCCCTCGCTCTCGAGAATCTGGCGCACGCGATCGGCGCGATCCGCCGAGAGGCTCCAGTTGGAGGCGCCCCCGTCCCCCTGGTAGGGAAGGGCATCCGTGTGGCCGCCGATGACGAGGTCGTTGGGAAGCCGCTTGAGCAGCTGGGCGATCTCCCCGAGGATCCGGCGCGAGCGCGGGATCGGTTCGGAGGAGCCCAGCGGGAAGAGCACCTGGGATTGATGCTCGACGAGCGAGATCTCGACGCCTTCCGCGGTGCTTCGCAGCTCGACCTGGTCCATGTACTGAGGCATGCGGTCTTCGAGGAAGCTTTCGAGGGCGTTCTTGTATTCTTCTTGGCTCTTGGGCAGCGCCAGGGGCTCGAAGGTAAGCTCGCCGTCTCCGGCTCCCGCCGAGAGGACGCCGCTTCCCGCCTGCCCTCCGCTGATGGTCAGGGGATCGCGGAAGTACTCCGCCAGTTCCTTCCGCTTCTCGACCGGGATCATGTTGATCAGCCAGAGAATCAGGAAGAGAGCCATCATGGAGGTGACGAAGTCGGCGTAGGCGACTTTCCAGGCGCCGCCGTGGCCTCCGCCGTGGCCTCCGCGCTTCTTGCGTGCCATTACTTCGCCGCCACTCCTTGAGCGGGAGCCGCGCCACCCTCGAGGATGCTCTCCAGCTCAGCCGACGTGGGCCGCGAGTGGCTGAACACCGCGTTGCGGGCGATTTCGAGGGCCAGCGACGGGGGTGAACCCGACAGCGACACCAGGACCGCCTCGCGAATCACGCTCAGGTAGCGCTCTTCGTCCTTCTTGCGGGACTCCAGGGCGGAGGCGATCGGTTGGATCATGCCGTAGGAGAGCAGGAGGCCGAGGAAGGTTCCGACCAGCGCGGCGGCGATCTTGTGGCCCAGGACCTCGATCGGCGCGTCGAGGTAGCCCATCGAGATGACGATGCCCAAGACGGCCGCGACGATGCCGAGGCCAGGCAGGGCGTCGGCGATCTTGGAGAGCGAGCCGACTTCCATGGCGGATTCTTCGTGGTGGGCCTCGAGGTTGATGTCCATGGCGGCTTCCACCTGGGAGATCTCACCGCCGTAACTGACGGAGAGCTTGATGGAGTCCGTCAGGAAGGCCATGGCGTGATGGTTGCCCAGCAGGCCGGGGTAGGCCTTGAAGAGCTCGGAGTTCTCGGGCTCGGCGAGGTCTCCCTCGATCGACAGCAGGCCCTCGCGCCGCATCTTGTTGAAGAGGGCGAAGAGCGCCTGGAAGAGCTCGTCGAAGGACTCCCGGCCGTAAGGGTTCTTGCCCAGCAGCTTGGGCAGGTCCTTGAGGAGGAGCTTCTGGATCTCCGGGGGCGTCCCGGCCAGGAATGCGCCGGCCGCGGCGCCTCCGATGATGATGTACTCGGGGATGATGATGAGGACGCCGAGATTGCCTCCTTCCATCACGTAGCCGCCGAGGACCGAGACGAAGACGACGAGTAAGCCAATAATTAGCAGCATGGAACCTCACCGAATGGTTTGGGGAGTTCTGAACAACTATTCCCTGCTTGGCAGGAAATTACACGGTTATCGCCTCGGTTTACAATCATTCACCCCCTCGTTAGCGCGTTAGCACCCCGAACGGCCGGGATGGGGACGGATTTTCGGGTATGCTGAACGTCATGCTGCGATTGAGAAGACCCCGCCCCAAGCCCGAGCCTCCGCGCGACGACGCCATGCCCGACCCGCAGAGCCTCGCCAAGCAGATCCGGCGGCTTGAAATCAAGACCACCCGCCTGGTGAGCAACATCTTCGGCGGGGAGTACCAGTCCGTCTTCAAGGGGCGGGGCATCGACTTCGACGAGGTGCGCGAGTACCAGGAAGGCGACGACGTCCGGTTGATCGACTGGAACGTGACCGCCCGGATGGACCGCCTCTTCGTGAAGAAGTTCGTCGAGGAGCGGGAATTGACCTTGATGCTCCTGGTCGACGTCTCGGCCAGCCTCGACTTCGGGTCGGTCGATCGGCTCAAGCGGGAGCTGGCTGCGGAGTTCGCGGCGGCGATCGCCCTCTCCGCCCTTCAGAACAACGACCGCGTCGGCCTCTATCTCTTCAGCGATCGCCCGGAGCGCTTCCATCCCGCCAAGCGTGGGCGCCCGCACGTCCTCAAGCTGATTCGCGAGCTGCTCGCCCAGCCGGCCAGCGGCCGGACCTCGTACCCGCAATCGCTCGACTACTTCCAGAAGGTCGTCAAGCAGCGCGCGGTCGTCTTCTTGCTTTCGGACTTCCTCTCGCTCGACTTCGAGGCCCCGCTCAAGGGCCTCTGCTCCAAGCATGACGTGATCGCGGTGACGCTGTCGGATCCGCGCGAGCGCGAGCTTCCGGACGTCGGCATGATCGAAGTGGGGGATCCCGAGACCGGCGAGGCCATGCTGATCGACACCAGCGACCCCCGGGTTCGAAAGGGCTACGCCGAGCGGGCCCTGGAGCTGTCGGAGAGGCGCTCGGCCATCTTCCGGTCCCTGGGGGTCGACGAGCTCGTCCTCAGGACCGATCAGTCGTACATCAAGCCGCTGGCGCAGTTCTTCGAGCGCCGCGCCCTGCGTCAGGTCCGGCGAAGGAGGGCGACATGAGGGCGATTCCCATGCTGACTGCCGCTGCCTTCCTGACCATGAGCCTGCCGCTCCAGGCGCAGCCGCTCTCCCATTCGGCACTTCCGCTTCCCGCTCAGCTGCTTCCTGGTCAGGCGCAGCCGCTTCCCGCCCAGGTGCGCCCGCCGGCGGCGGATCCGGGCGATTGCGGCTGCGATCCCCCGCCGGAGGTCGTCGCTCAGGGGGCCAAGGAACCGGAGCGGCGCAACCCGGCCACGCTGACCGTCGCGCTCGACGGAGCCACGCTGCGCCTGGAAGCCGACACCATCGAGGGCATGCTCGACGACGGTCCCCTGGAAGCCCGAGGCGAGGTGATCGCGACGTACGGGGATCTGAGACTCCAGGCGGAGCGGCTGCAATTCGATCGCCGGACCGGGGAAGGGCTCGCCTCGGGCTCGGTCGTCGTGACGCGCCCTCCGTATCGCCTCGTGGCCGAGTCCCTGACCTTCGACGCGGATGCCCGGACGGCGGAAGCCCATCAATGGCGCGCCTGGATCGACGGAGAAGTGCAGGCGCAGGGGCGCTTGCTGTCGGTGGAGGCTTCTCGCTCGGTGGCGTTCGACGCCTCGTTCACCCCCTGCCTCGCGGACGATCCCGGTTACCGCTTCGACTTCGCGCGCTTCGAGTGGAAGCCCCGCCCCGGCGGCAGCACCGTCGCGGGCCAGAACGCCATCGTGCGGCTGAGCGGCGTGCCGGTCTTCTGGCTTCCCTTCTTCCAGGCCAACCTGCCCCTCCCGAAGCTGCCCAAGTTCTTCGAGGGGCCCGAGATCCGCAGCCAGCTCCAGGCGGGCTACGATGCGTTCGACGGGTTTTACCTGACGTCGTCCGGGACCTACGAGCTCGCGCCGGGGTGGACCGGCCGGGTCCCCATCCGGGCGACCACCCAGCGCGGCATCACGGTCGGGGTCGAGCAGCGACTCCCCCTGGAGATTGCCGAAGGCCGCTTCGATGCGCTTTACACCACGCCCTTCCCCGGGACTCCCGGGCCTTTGGGCGCTCCCAACTCCTTCCTGCCCGGTCCGCGCGCCAATCTCGCGTTCTTCCGCGATCTTCCCGGCGGCACGGGAGTCATGAGCATGGGCTACCGGACCGACGTCGGTAATCCCTTCCGGATCGGGCCCTTCGCTCCCCTCAGCAACGCCCCGGTCTCGCGCCTGCCCGAATTCTCCTACTTCGGCCTGCCTCAGACGGCGGGCCCGCTCCGCTGGTCTCCCACCGCCCGCCTGGGCTACCTGATCGAGGAGGCCGGAGCCGCCTCGCCCCTGGCGGAGCTGGCCCTGAGCGGCAGCGGTCCGGAGTTCTGGCTGCCGGGCGGAATTCGCCTGGGCACGTTCGGATCGCTGCGCGGGAACGCGTACCGCGCCTTGACCGACTCGGAGCGCGCGCTCGGAGACGCCTTCCTGGGGCGGATGGCCCGGGGAGTCGCTCAGGCGGGTCTTTCGGCCTCGACCACATGGCTGGGCTTCCGCCTGGGAGGCTCGGCGGAGCTGGTGCGGGTGGCCTCGTCCACCCCGGCGAACGGCCTGGGCACGCCCTTCGGGCATGACGCGATCGCTTCCCAGGATCGGCTGGTGGGCAGTTTCCAGCGCCCGCTCTTCGGGCCGTTCAGCGCGGGGGCGGATGCGGTCTTGGCCCGGCCGTACAGCGCCACGGGACCGCTCGACTGGGTGCAGTCCGATATGACCCTGAACCTGAGTTATCAGGTCAGCTGCGTGAGCGTTCACTTCAACTACAAGCCTTTGATCCAGGGCTGGGGCTTCTCCTACCTCGTGACCAGCTTCTAGGGGCAGTGGGGCGGGCCTCCGCGCCCGCCATCCCTACTTCCCTGCTGCTTGCGCGGAGCTTTTGCTCTACGATGAGCGGGGACTTCCCTTGGGAGCAAAGGAGGGTATCGATGGATCGCGATCGCATGCAGGGCCAGCAGGAAGCCTCGTTGAACCCCGACTCGAACGCGGACCAGCCCCAGGACGTGGGAGTGAGCACGGTCCTCGATGCCGTGCAAGGGTGCGCCTTCCCGGTCTCGAAGCAGGAATTGATGGCCACGCGCGGGGATCAAGACGTCGAGCTGCGCGGCGGATCCCGCGAGAAGCTGCGGGTGATCCTGCTGCGCACGGAGGCCGACGAGTTCCTTTCCGTCACCGATCTGGTCCAGAAGATCTCGCGCGTGGTCTGAATCGGCTACGCTCGCCCCGCTTCCGGGTAGAATGTAGATAGGAAGAGCCTCTCGGGAGCGTGGCCACGTGGCACTGATCAAGTCCAGCCAACTCGTTCAAAAGGGCACGGCCGTCGTCGCGGGCGATTCCATCCAGACCGCCGACGTCGAAGCCCTGGTCCCCAAAACCCCTGATCCCGCGCCTTCGGCGCCCCTCGATCAGGGGAACGTCGGCCTGGGCGTCGACCTGGGCCATCCCGTGGGCGGCATCGACTTTCAGGGAGACGAATCCCAATGGGACGGTCTCCAGGGGGACGGGGGCGACGAGACTGGCGATCGGGAACTGGAATCCACCGTCCCGGCGCTCGACCCGGCCATGGAGCCCCAGGAAGGCTTCGATGCCGATGACCTTCCCCCGGAGCCTTCCCTCATGGCGGAGGTCGACGCGGCCCGAGACGCGATCCTGGAGCAAGCCGAAGGCGCCGCGCAAGCCGCCCTCGAGGAGGTTCAGGTCGGCTACGACGCCGCGCTCGCTCAGACCGTCGAGGCCCAGATGGGCGAGGCGCAGGCGGTCATCGGGGCGGTCCACGAGCCGGGAAGCCCGGAGGCGCAGGCCGCTCTGGACGCCGTCGCCGGCAACGTCGAACGCGCGGCCCAGGCGATCGCCCGCCGCAACGCCATTTTGGAGGTCAACCGCAACCGCTGGCTGCAAATGGCCTCTGCCGAGGAGCAGATCGCAGCCCTGCTCGACAACTTCCACGCCCATCTCAGCGAAACGCCCCCCCTCGAAGACCAGCTCGTCTCGCTCCTGGGTGAGCGCGAGGCGATCCTGGCCGAGGCCCGCCTGGCCGCCGAGCAGACGATGCAGGAGGCTCAGGCCCGTGCCGCCGCCATCGTCCAGGAGGCCGAATCCAGCGCCGCTCGGACCATCCTGGAGGTGGAGACCCGCCGCCAGCAGATCCTCGACGAGCTCAAGCAGCAAGGCTACTCGGAGGGCTATCAGGAGGGCCGCGCTCAGGCCGACGAGGAAGGCGCCAAGATCATCAACGAGGCCACCGACAGCCTCGACCAGATGGCCGGAGCCCTCCGCGAGGCCGTCAAGCGAAACGAGGAGAAGATCCTGCAGCTGGCCATCGGCATCGCCGAGAAGATCCTTCACGACGAGATCGTCCTGCGCCCGGACACCGTGCTCAAGACGCTCGACGAGGCCCTCATGAAGGTTTCCGACCTCGAGGAGGTGATCGTCAAGGTCAACCCCGAGGACCTTCCCGTCGTCCAGACCCAGGAAGAGGCCTTCCGCGATCGCCTCAAGAGCGTCCGCAAGGTCGAGTTCACCTCCAGCCCCAAGATCCAGCGCGGAGGCGTGCTGATCGAGACCGGCTCGGGCACGGTGGACGCCCAGATCAAGACCCAGCTCTCGGTCATCCAGGAGGCCTTCGAGTTCGTGCGCAAGGAATACGCCGAGGAGCCCCTCGACATGACCGGATCGAGCTAGCGCCGTGCATGTCCTGACGACCGGGGCTTTTGGAGGATAACGTGGCAGAGCGGGAATTCGGCTTCGACGCCTACAACTTCGCCCTTCAGGACACCCTGGCCATCCGGCCGCGCGGCCAGGTGGTCCAGCTGGTGGGCCTCGTCATCGAGGCCATCCTGCAAGGGGTTCGCTACGGCGAGCTCTGCTACATCTACTCGATCGACAAGTCCCAGGTCTTCCCCGCCGAGGTGCAGGGCTTCAAGGCCCGCCGCGTCATGCTGATGCCCCTGGTCGAGATCGAGGGCCTCGGGGCCGGCTGCGAGGTCGTCGCCACCGGCCGCATGGTCTCGGTCAAGGTCGGTCCCGGTCTCCTGGGTCGCGTCGTGGACGGCCTCGGCAACCCGATTGACGGCAAGGGGCCCTTGATCGCCGAGACCACCTACCCCCTGATGAACCAGCCTCCCAACTCGATGACCCGCCGGCGCATCGACACCGTCATGCCCACCGGCGTCCGGGTCATCGACGGCTTCTTGACCCTGGGAGAAGGGCAGCGCATCGGCCTGTTCGCGGGCTCGGGCGTCGGCAAGAGCACCCTCCTGGGTCAGATCGCGCGAAACTGCAAGGCGGATATCTCGGTGCTATGCCTGGTCGGAGAGCGTGGCCGCGAGGTCCGCGAGTTCATGGAGGAGTCGCTGGGCGAAGAGGGCCTCAAACGCTCGGTGGTCGTCGTGGCGACCTCGGACACCTCCAGCCTGATGCGCTTCAAGGCCCCCCTGGTGGCGAGCTCCATCGCCGAGTACTTCCGCGACCAGGGCCTGCGCGTCTTCTTGATGATGGACTCGAT
>JAKFCT010000026.1:0-21956 GCA_036676495.1 Candidatus Sericytochromatia bacterium | reverse complement strand
TCCTCGTTGTTGCCCATCAGGCCGATGGCGTTGTTGCCGAGGGCGACGACGCAGGCGCCGGTGAGGGTGGCGAGGTCGACGACGCCCTTGGGGTTGTAGCGCTCGGCGTAGGTGAGGGCGTCGATGAGGATCAGGCGGCCCTCGGCGTCGGTGTTGATGACCTCGATGGTCTTGCCGGACATGGAGGTGAGGACGTCACCGGGGTGGATGGCGTCGCCACCGGGCATGTTCTCGGTGGAGGGGACGAGGGCGACGACGTTGAGGGGGAGCTTGAGGGCGGCGATCGCCCGGATGGCTCCGAGCACCGCGGCGGCGCCGGCCATGTCGTACTTCATCTTCTCCATGCCCGCGCCGGGCTTGATGGAGATACCGCCCGAGTCGAAGGTGATGCCCTTGCCGACGAAGACCAGCGGGGCCTCCTTGGCGCCGAGGGGCATGTACTCGACGATGATGAAGCGGGGCGGCTCATCCTTCATGGAGCCTTGCGCCACGCCCAGGAACGAGCCCATCTTGAGCTTGGCGATTTCCTTCTCGTCGAGGACCTTGCAGGTGAGGCCCAGCTCCTTGGAGAAGGCCTGCGCGCGGCGGCCGATCTCGGAGGGGGTCACTTCGTTCGGGGGAGCCGAGACCAGGTCGCGGCTGAAGGCGACCGCTTCGGCGACCAGCCGGCCCCGCTCGATGCCGTCCTTGTACTCGGCGGCCTCGTCCTTGTCGGCCGAGAGCAGGGTGATGGAGTCGAGCTCCTTCACGTCCTTCTTGGTGGTCTGGTACTTGCCGAACGTGTAGGTGCCCATGAGCGCACCCTCGGCGAAGGCCTGCGAGGCCTCGGGGGCCTCGAATTCGCCCCATTCGCCCACGTCGACCGAGAACGACTTGACGCCCAGATCCCGGACGGCGGTCGCCATCTTGCCGGCAGCCTGGCGCAGGCGCTCGATCGTGAAGCCATCCTGCTTGCCGAGTCCGAGCAGCAGGACGCGCTTGGCGGGAAGCTTACCCGCCGTGGGGAGCAGCAAGGTCTGGTGCTGCTTGGCCTTGAAATCCCCGCTCTTCAGCAGATCGGCAATCACCCCGCCCAGGGCCTTGTCGATGGCGCTGGCCGTCTCGGTGAGCTTGCTCTGCTCCTCGTACAGGCCGAGAACCACGAGATCCGCTTTTTCGCTGGCTAGGGATCCGATTTTGACGTTGAGCTTCATCGCGTCTCCTTGAAAACTGTGAATGCCAAGCTGCTCGAACGCCGCGCAGGGCGGGCGTCAGGCAGCGCAACCTGGGGTAAGGAAGGGCGGGGTGACCCAGAATCCGGTCAGGTGCTCGCTCTCTTCCTTGATCTTACCAGAAAGCCCCGCGAAACGTCACTTGGAAGCCTGGTTGTGAAGATGTCAAAAAGACAGGGGCTTGGGTATAAAGGATTCAGTTTCTGTACGCGGCCAACATGGCATCATTCGAGGACGTTGCGCATGAGCACTTCCATTCTTGCGCCCATAGGCGAGTTGCAGCCTGGCATGGTCCTCGCGGAACCGGTCTACCACCCCACCAGTTTTCAGCAACTCTTGGGTCCTGGCACGGTCCTCGATCATACCAACATCTACATGCTGCTGCGCTGCGGGGTGACGAACGTTCCGGTCTTCACCTTCCAGACCGCCGATACCCCCATCGTTCAACCCGAGCCCGAGCCCGAGCCCGAGCCGAAACCCCGGCGGGCCATGACCGGACCCCTGGGGAATCCTTTCAAGACCGCCGAGCCTCCCGCCCCAGCCCCCCAACGTCCCAAGACCGGTGGCCTGGGGACCGGTAGCCTCGGAAGGGCGCTGGGGTTCCCTCAGCGGGCCGCGGCAGCCGCGAAGCCCAACCCCCTCGCGGGCCGCTTTGCCGAATCCAAGCTCGAGAAGCTCGCCAAGGACGTCACCACCCAGAACCTCACCTCGATCCGCTCGATCCAGCAGAAGTACAAGGAATCGGCCGCCATTGACTTCCAGGCCGCCGACGACTGCGTCCAGTCCACCATCACCCAGATCGTCAACAACAAGGAGCTGCTCAACAGCCTCTGCGATCTCAGGGTCTACGACGAGTACACCTACGCCCACTCCGCCAACGTCATGAGTCTCTCCCTGCTGATGGGCGTGACCCTGGGCTATACCCCCGCACAGCTTCGGGTTCTGGGCATCGGTGCGCTGCTTCACGACATCGGCAAGAACCAGATCCCCGACTTCATCCTCAACAAGCCCGCCAAGCTCACCGAGGCCGAGTTCAACGTCATGAAGACCCACCCCGAGAAGGGCCTTCGCCTGATCGAGAACTACCGCTGGGCCACTCCCGAGATCAAGGGAATCGTCATGCACCACCATGAGAAGTGGGCGGGCGGCGGCTACCCCTTCAACCTCAAGGGGACGAACATCCCCGAGATGGCCCGGGTGGTCGCGGTCTGCGACGTCTGGGATGCCCTCATCTCCAACCGCGTCTACAAGAAGGGCATGCCCCCCGAGCGTGCCTACAAGATCATCCTCGAAGGCATGGACACCCACTTCGAGCGCCGCATGGTCTGGGCCTTCCAGCACTTCATCGTCCCCTACCCCAAGAACGCGATGGTCGTCCTCAACTCGGGAGAGGTCGCCAAGGTCGTCCAGGTCAACCGCGAGGCCTGCCAGCTTCCCGTGGTGGAACTGGAAGGCCAGCTGATCGACCTCGCCAAGCACGGCCGCCTCCAGGTCTCGGACCTCTACCGCGACTCGTGATCGGGCCGCCCACCCAGGCCGCCCGCAAGGCTTGGCCGAGGCCACACGTCAAACGGACTAGCCGCTGGCGCAAGCCAGCGGCTAGTCCGTCTCATCGGTTGACGAACGCCTGCTTTATGCTCACCATGGGGCATGCCCACGCGTGATGGGGGGCAAAAGCCCGTCTTCACCCACTGAGGCGGCGTTACATGAGGTCATCCATGCTTCGTTCCGGTCATTCCACCTCCCTGACGGCCTTCAGGCTCGCGGATAAAGGGTGGTTTTCATTAGGTGGCGCACTCTATCTCGTGCTTGGGGCGCTGCTTTTTCCTCTGTACCGTTACCAGCTGAACCCCGATGGAACGTCTTACCTGACCATTGCTGAGAAGTACCTGATCGGGGACTTTTCGAACGCCGTGAACGGGCTCTGGGGCCCGTTGTTCTCGTGGTTGATCGTCCCCCTGCTCGCGCTCGGGATCGACTCCCATGTGGCGGCGAAAGTGGTTCTGCTTGCGACGGGGCTGGGGGTGTATGCGCTGACGCTTTGGTTCGCGGGCCGGCTCGGCCTCGAATCCGGTTGGCGGCGTTTGCTGGCCGTCCTGCTTGTCCCGACGATGCTCGCCTATGCCTTCATCACCACGACGCCGGATCTGCTGAACACCGCGGCCTTCGTGGCCTACTTCGCCGTGATCTTCGATCCCCGCTATCCCGAGAGGCGATTCTCTGGGATGCTGGCGGGTCTGGCGGCGGGCATCGCGTACCTTGCCAAGGGGTTTGCCTTCCCGTTCTTTCTCGCGCATTTCATCCTGGCGACCGTCTTCCATGGGCTTCGTTCCGGAAGGCAAGCATGGCCGGGGCTCCTCAGGCACTACGCCGTCGGCATGCTGATCTTCGCGATGGTGTCCGGGCCCTGGATCATGGCGCTCAGCCAGAAGTACGGCGGCTTCACGACCAGCACCGCCGGTGCGTACAATCACGGGGTGGTGGGACCGGATTCCAAGGGGCAGGCAATCCTTACCGAGGGCCTGTTGCCGCCCCCCAACCCTGGCGCCGTGAGCGCCTGGGAAGATCCGTCGCTGCTTCCGGTGAGCCAGTGGAGCGCGCTGGAGTCGTGGCGCAGTTTCAAGCATCAACTTTGGTTGTTCGCCGAGAACTTCTACTGGATCGTCTTCATCTTGCTGCCTCCCCTGGCCTTCTTGCTCCTGGTGGCCTTTGCCTGGCGCCTGCGACGGCCTTCGCCGGATAGGCTTGATGCGGCCTTCCTGCTGGCGACGTTCGGGATTTATGCCGCGGGATATGCCATCTTGCATGTCGAAATGCGCTACTTCTGGCCGCTCCATCTGCTCCTGCTGGTCACCGGCCTGGGGCTGATTCGATCGTGGGTTCGCGACGGCCTGTCCGGCGGCCGCCGCGTCGCCGTCGTCTCGCTCTTCGTGCTCAGTTTCCTCACCATTCCGCTGACGGACTTGGTTCAGTCGGTCCATCTGAACAAGGACCTGCATGACGTGGGCGAGGCCCTCGAGAAGAAGTACGGAATCACCGGGAACCTCGCCTCCGACCGTTATGGCGAAGTCCTCTACATCGCGTTCAAGACGGGCTCGAAGTTCTACGGAGTTCCCAAGCTCGGCTCCGACGATCAGGCTTTGCGCGCGGAGCTGGAGCGTCACCCGATCGATTACTACCTCTCCTGGCATGGGGAAGTCCCTTCCTTGAAGGGCCGCTACCCCGAGATCACCCTGGAGGAGCGGCCGGACCTGAGGGTTTACCAGCTCCGTCGTTGATCGGCTTTCATCGAGTCCTTGGAAGGAAGGCGACCCTTGGGTAGATCCCCTGCACCTCTCATCTCGGTCGTGGTCCCCATGCATAATGAGGGGGCCAACATCACGCCTTTTTACGAGCGCATGACGCACGTGCTGGAGGGGACTGGCTGTCCCTACGAGATCGTTTGCGTCAATGACGGAAGCCGGGACGATACCCTGGACCGGCTCGTCGCCCTGCATGAGCAAGACGACCGGATCAAGGTCATCGACCTCTCGAGGAACTTCGGCAAAGAGATTGCGTTGACGGCCGGCCTGGATTACGCCCTGGGCGAGGTGGTGGTGCCTATCGACGCCGATCTCCAGGATCCCCCCGAGTTGATCCACGACTTGCTCGCGAAGTGGCGGGAAGGTTACGACGTCGTCTACGCCACCCGGCTGACGCGCGAGGGCGAATCCGCCCCCAAGAAGCTGACCGCGCTGCTTTTCTACCGCGTGATCCAGCGGATATCGCCTACGGCCATTCCCCCGGACACGGGCGACTTTCGCCTGATGTCGCGCCAGGTCGTCGAGGCGCTGCGGGGGGTGCGGGAGCATCATCGCTTCATGAAGGGGCTTTTTAGCTGGGTCGGCTTCAAGCAAACCAGCATCCATTATCACCGGGAGCCGCGTTTTGCCGGCCAAAGCAGCTTCAACTACTGGCGCCTCTGGAACTTCGCGATCGAGGGGATCACGTCGTTCAGCATCGTCCCCCTTCAAGTGGCGAGCTACGCCGGTTTCTTGATCGCCCTGCTGGCGATCCTCTATGCGGGTTATCGGGTCATCGTCACCTTGCTCTACGGAAATGCGGTCGCGGGCTATCCCTCCTTGATGGTGATGATCTCCTTCCTCGGGGGGGCTCAGCTGATGGCCCTGGGCATCATCGGCGAGTACATCGGAAGAATCTACAACGAGTCCAAGCATCGTCCCCTCTACTTCGTGAGGACGAGCTTCGGGATGGACGAGAACCTGACCGTTCTCAGCCGGGTGGTGCCTCGACAGCTGCCTCAGACGCTCGAATACCGGAACTGACCCCAGCCAACGCATGCTTGGGCGTCATTCCCGCGAAAGCGGGAATCCAGGCCCCTCGAGGCATGTGGCGCTCCCCCTGGTCGGCCGGAACTGGCTCCTTGGCTAAGCTTGGGCTATCATGGCGGTAGGTTTTCTCCGTCCTCGCAAGAAAGGTAGCCCATGTCCCGAATCGTGAAATGCGGCCTGATCCAGGCCTCCAACGTGGTCGATCCCTCCGAGCCGCTTGCGCGCATCAAGCAAGCGATGATCGACAAGCACGTCGCGCAGATCCATGAAGCGGGGCGCCAGGGCGTCCAGATCCTCTGCCTGCAGGAGATCTTCTACGGCCCCTACTTCCCCGCCGAGCAGAACCCCCGCTGGTACGGCATGGCCGAGCGCATCCCCGACGGCCCGACCGTCACCCTGATGCGCGAGCTCGCCAAGACCTACCAGATGGTCCTGATCGTCCCCATCTACGAAGAAGAGATGACCGGGGTCTACTACAACACGGCCGCGGTCATCGACGCCGACGGCTCCTACCTCGGCAAGTTCCGCAAGCAGCACATCCCGCACCTGCTTCCGGGCTTCTGGGAGAAGTTCTACTTCAAGCCGGGCAACCTCGGCTACCCCACGTTCCAGACCCGCTACGCGAAAATCGGCGTCTACATCTGCTACGACCGCCACTTCCCGGAAGGCGCGCGCCTCTTGGGCCTGAACGGTGCGGAGATCGTCTTCAACCCCTCGGCGACCGTCGCGGGCTTGTCGGAGTACCTCTGGAAGCTCGAGCAGCCGGCCCATGCGGTGGCCAACGGCTACTTCGTGGGAGCCATCAACCGGGTGGGGACCGAAGCCCCCTGGAACATCGGAGAGTTCTACGGCCAGAGCTACTTCTGCGATCCGCGCGGTCAAATGGTCGCCGTGGCGAGCCGCAGCCAGGACGAATTGGTCGTCGCGGATCTCGACCTCGACGTGATCCGCGAGGTGCGTGACACCTGGCAGTTCTACCGCGATCGCCGGCCGGAAACCTACGGGGACTTAGCCGAGCTGCTTCCCTAGAGCAACAGCCGCAGGCGCCAGCGCGATCTCCGATCCGGCAGGCGCCAGCCTTCCTGACGAGAGCTCCCCTGGCATCGTCTCGGGAGCTCTTGCGCTTTAACCTTTTCTTAGATTTGACATAAGTGTCTTTTATCCTTTACGCGACATGATGAGGGAATGTGAAGTAGTTTGGGTGGCCTGACGGCCTCTTGGCCGCTTGAGCCGGAGCCGTCCGGAGCCCGTTTCGTAAAGGATGTTACCGCTTTGAAGCCGTTCATATCGCTCTGCGCCGTCTCGCTCGTTTTCCTCGCGGGTTGCGGGGCGCCCTCCCTCGCTCCGCAAGCTGTCCCGGACGCCCAGGTGGATGCCGCCAGCCGCCTCACGATCATCCACCTCAAGGACCGGGTGATTGCCGGCAAGCCCAATTCGGTCACCCGGATCATGGTCCGGCATGGGGTGGAGATGAACCTGCCCACCGGCGGGAAAGGGAAGCGCTTCTCGCTTAACTACTGGCTCTGGGGCCAGGAGAATGGTCAGCCCATCGGTTACGACCGCTCGGTCACCATGGACTGCGAGGTCGTTTCGGATCCGGAGGCCCGCCGCCCCTTCAAGACCGGTCATCGTCCGGTGGCCCTCTACGTGGACGGCCAGGACATCCTCAAGGACGACCTCGCCGTGATGTTGCTGGCCCGCGAACTGGCGACCGCCATCGGGTATGCCGAGTTCGACCGCGAGAAGGATCTCCTCTACTTCATGGCCCAGTGCCTCTATGACGAGGTCAAGGATAGCTTCTAGGTCCAACGCGAGCGAGCCCTCGGATTTTCCGAGGGCTCGCTTCTTGCCTGGAGGCTGCGTTACTCGACCCGCGCGGGCACCATGATCGAGTCGACCATGCCGTGGATGGCCTTCTTGTCGGCAGGGCAAACGGTGACGAGGATGCCGCCCAGCTCAGCCTGGTCGCCCGAGACGAAGTAGTAGGGGCAGAGCCGCGCGCGCCCGTCGAAGCTGCGAATCTCTTGGCGGTTGAAGTCGTAGTAGCGCGACGTGACCTTGGCGGGCTTGTGGTACTCCTGAAGCAGGTAGGGGGTCTGCGCGAAGGAGTCGAGCGCCTGGTTGAGGGTGCGCTCCCAGTCCTCCGCGGAGAGGTCCGCGCCGAACTCCACGCCCCGCGAGCCCCAGGCCAGTTCCGAGAAGCCCGAGGGCTTCACGACGTAATCCCGTTGCTTCTTGGTGGTGTGCAAGAGTTGCCGGAAGTCGTTGACGGCCATGCCGTCGATTTCCAGGCCCGGGATCACCGCCTGGGGAGGCAGGGGAGTGGGGTCGAGGATCCAGGTCCGCGGGATCAGGCTGTCGAGCGCGTTGCAGGTCTCGTCTCCCAGCGCTCCTTCCCAGAAGCGACGCAACATGGGGTGGTGGAAGAGCGCGAAGAGCAGCTTCTCTTCGAGGTAGGCCTTGAAGGGCGGAGTCACGAAGACCCGCTGCTTCTTGTTGGCGTACTGGATGAGCTCCATCTTGGGGATGTTCTTGAGGTCGAAGAGCTCGAAGTAGCGGTAGATGATGTGCGGAGTGGCGATGCGGCCGCCGGGAAGCGCGACCTCGAAGGCCTCTTCGGTGAAGCGAAGGTCCAGGGGGCGCACGACGAGGGTCTCGAGGCCGGTCTCGGTGAGCGCCTGGCCCAGCCAGACGAACTCATGCCAGTAATCGCTGGCTTCTTCGGAGACCACGATGGCGATGGTCGGATCGGCTTCCGAGGTCTGCGCGCGCATCATCTTGGCGAAGCCCTCGACGATGCCCGTGGGGCCGCCCACGGGCTCGAAGCCGAGCCGCGCGTACTCGTGGGAGAGGCTTGCGACGAAGCCCAGGCCGCCGGGGATGGAGTCCAGCTCGCTGGCAACCGCGCGTCCGGATTCGGTGAAGAGGAGGTCGGGCCGGATCACGGTGGGCAACTGGCGCTTGAAGCGGTTCATGCGGCCGTAGTCGATCAGCGAGTCCGGCTTGCCCTGGTCGAGAAGCTGATGGATCCAGGCGGGTTGCTGCCCCTTCACGCTCTCGAAGTAGAGGCGGTTGGTGGCCTCGTAGAACTTCAGGAGATGGTTGCCCAGTCCCTTGAGGTAGAGGAAGGTTTCCTTGGAGATGCAGAAGGGCTCGGGAGAAAGCCTCCACGCGAGGTTGGAGCCGGGGGCGAGCCCCTTTCGTGCATCCTGGTAGAGCGGGTGACCGGCGGCCCGTTCGTTGATTTCCAGGCAAATCTCCACGGGATCGCGAGGCGGGTTCTGCAGACAGCAGTTCCCTTGTAGGCCTTGCTCGGTCATTGGCTCATCTCCCTCTCTTGCGGGTCGGTTTCTTTTTGATAGTAACTGCAAAAAGGAAAGCTAGCAACTACACGGCAGAAACGCGCGAGACTCCCCAGGCGATGAGCGCCACCACGATGATGCCGACCAGCACCAGGCCGAACCAGGAATCCTTGGATTCGGAGTCGGGATCGTCGAAGTCCCGCCCCTCGAGGCCGACCTCGTCGATGTCCTCGGCCTTGAAGCCTTCCGAGGCGGACGGCGGCGGGATGGTGATCCCGGTGAACTGGGGCGTGCCGAGGTAATTGGCCTTGGTCTCGGTAACCATCGGGGCGCCACAGTGCTTACAGAACTTGCTGTTCTCGTTGAAGCCACAGCTTGGACAGATCATTGTCGCTTCTCTCCACGTTAGTCGGGCCTCACGCGGCCGCGGGGTCCAGCCGTCCGTGGGACGGCGAGCCCTCATTATCGCGCATTCCGCGCCTGATGACCAGGGGCGGAGCGCTCCGCGACCCAGAACCCTAGGATCGTTGCTGGGTCACGGTTGTAGCTGAGGAATTGTGCTATGATGGGCGTCAAACCACCGCTTGGCAATGATGTTGTCAGGAAAGTAGTCGTCAACACAGCAATAGGAGATTTCGACTTGTCTAAACCCGTCGCAACGATGGCGCTCAGCCTCAGCCTCGTCACCCTGGCGTCGTCGCCGGCGCTCGCGCAGCTGCGCAAGACCGAGCCCGCCCCGACCCGCATCGCCGCGACCAGCCTCTCGGCCACCGAGATGACCAAGCCCCGCATCGAGTTCACCCTCATGGGCGGCTACCGCTTCATGCATGGCACGGGGATGAACCTCGGAACGACCGCTGCCATCAGCGGCTCTAGCGACGTGAACAACGCCGCTCCCGGCACCCCCCCGAAGCAGAACGACAGCCAGGTCGACACGCAGAGCATCGATAACAAAAACGTCACGAGCAACCTCCAGCACGGCTTCAGCCTCTCCGGCTCGGCCACCTACTGGCTCGACAACAGCTTCGGCCTCGGGCTCGACTACACCTTCGCCCATACCGGCGCCACGCTCGACACGTTCAAGACGCTCGCCCTCGAGCCCATGAACACCCGGACCTTCGACACGGATCCCGCGGATGGCACCACGACCAGCATCAAGGGGGCCAACACGGCCCTGAGCGGCATGGGCTTCTCGGTGAGCACCTCCAACACGCCCTTCACCCTGGGCACCGGTGGGCAACCCGACTACAAGGAGTTCCAGGTCACCCGGACCCAGATTACCGCCCATCCTTTCGGCACGCTCATCGGCGGCGGCAACCCCATCTTCACGGCTGACAACGCGGGGGTCGTTTTCGCGGGCCAGAATACCTTCATCAACTCGAATGGTGCCGTTCCCGTTTCCGCGGCGGCCAATGCGGCCACCAACGAGTTCACCGCCAAGGGCAAGATCGGCGGCAACGAAGCGCGCAGCACGACCCTGCACATGGCCGATGCCCTCACCAAGACGGTGATCGGCGCGAACCAGCGCGGCGAACTGCACCTGCTTGCGGGCGTCACCATCCCCATGGTCATGCAGCGGACGGTCACCACCTCCGTGATCACCGGCGAGGACGGCACGGGTGCCGCCACCCAGCGGGTCAAGCACGTCGATGTGGCCAACACGGCCAACAACTTCACCCAGGACATCGCGGTCGAGGCCAAGAGGCAGAACGACGCCTTGAGCACCACCACCATGGTCGGCCCCATGATCGGCCTGGGCGGCACCTTCAAGGTGAACGACGGCTTCCGCCTCTATGGCAAGTTCGGCTACGCCCCTACGATGATCGGCAACCGCGCCCAGTCCTCCACCATGACCGAGTCGCTCAAGCGGACCATCACCTACTCCGAGGTCGGGACCGCCTCTGGCAAGACCGAGGGTTCGGTCTCCCGCGAGTGGAAGAACTCCTCCAGCAGTGACGCTGCCCATTCCGCGCTCGGCGACGAAGCCACCAGCCTCGTGCTGGGCGCGCGCTTCAGCCTGACCGACTCGCTCGGCCTCAACGTCGAGGGCGTCAATCAGACCGTCGCAGGCCTCGGCTACACCGGCGTCAACGCCGGCGTGAGCCTCGGCTTCTAAACCGAAGCAACGCCGAAAGGGCCGGGGAGCGATTCGCTCCCCGGCCCTTTCCTTCTGGATCCCCGCCTTCGCGGGGATGACGCTCCTCCTAGACGGGATACATGTTGCGCATGTCGCGCCCCTGGGCCTGGTTCTGGTCCTGCTGGAAGCCGCTGCCCTGGGAGCTTTGGTTGCCGGACTGCGCCTGCACGCTCTGAAGCTGCAACTGGATCTCCTGGGCCAGCAACTCCGCCTTCTGCTGGAAGCCTTCGAGCTGCTTGCGCGCCTCGAAGCCCTGCGCGCGGCCGCCGCCCCGCTGCTGATCGCCCTGGTCCTGACCGGAGCCGCTCTCGGCGGACTGCTGCATGCCCTGGAGCTGCTGCTGCAGCATGGCGAGCATCTGGGAGTTGCCGGTCATGGCGGCAAGCTTCATGCCCTCCTCGACCTGCTTCAGCTCCTGTTCGAGCTGCTTGATCTTGGGATCGCCCCCCGCGGCACCTTGGGCCTTGCCCAACCCGTGCAGGCCGTGGCCGTTTCCTTGAATGCCGCCAATGCTCATACGTCCTCCTGGTGGGAAATGTCGTGTCGAGGCCGCGTGGCCCACCTGACGAGTTATCCGCTCGTCTGCGTAAGAAGATTCGCAAGGGCCGATGAAGTCTTTGTTTGGAGTTCGTTAAAACCGGCGAGGCCTAGGCGTAGTTCGAGAAATCGGGGGTCGGAAGATCCGCGTGGATATGCGTGCGGTACTGGTGGATCAGCGGGTGCAGGATATCTCCGAGCAGGTAGGTCCAGGGCACGGGATAGCGCGACTTTTCCCCGTCGTAGATCACGCCGGGCAGCTCCTTCGGGTGCTTCGCGGGGTGCCGCTCGAGCTCCGGATGCAAGGTGTCCAGGCGCTGATTGAGGGCTTCCCACCATGCATCGACCAGGGGCGTGCCCTCCTTGAAAATGAAGGCGCACGTCCCAATCAGCGACTTGTAGTGCCATTGCAGGTAGCGCCATTGCAGCTGGGCCCGGATGGCCGCGGCGAGGCCCTCCTTCCGTTGCCGCGACGAGAGGTAGATATCGGCGACGCCGCGCGGGGAGACCTCGCGGTAGCCGCAGGCCCATGCCTCGGGATCGCGTTCGAGCGCGTCATAGGCGGCCAGCCAGGAGGCCTCGTTGGTCTTGAGATCGGAGTAGCCGCCGCCGTGGTGCTTCATGAAGTAGCACCGCAAGTAATCCGCCCGGTGAGCCAAGTTGAGGTGCGGGTAGGCGGGATGGAGGCGGTCCTCGGGGACGAACTCATGCAGGTTCCGGCCGGTGACGAGGACCGGAGCGAGTCCCGTGTTCTTCATGCTCTCCAGCGCGCGCTGGCGGTTCTCCGAAAGGGGATTGTCCCCGGTCCAGAATACGAAAATCTCGCGGTTCAACGTGATGGCCCTCAGGTCTCTCTTTGTCTACATGATGCTAGCGTGACGCTGGAAAGTGGGTGACGGGATGGCGCGGGGAGGCGCAAGCGGCTGCGCCCTCAGATCGAATAGCCGTTGTAGCGCTCCGCCTTGGCGGGGGAGGCCAGGATGGCGGAGTCCTGCTCCCGGGCGCTCACCTGCGAGAGGCCGAAGTAATCGAGCCACTCGGCCGGCGCATCGATCGTCTCTCCCCCGTGCTCGGTGAGCCGTGCGCGAACCTGGCAGAGGACCGGCGTGTTCACGGCCACTCCCGAGACGATCACTTGCCCCTTGGTGAGGGCGGGCAACTCGTCGAGCAGGTCCCGGCCGGCTCCCTCGACGCTCTGGGCGATGGTCTGCTGGTCGATGGGGTTCACGATCCGCATGATGAACTGGGTCATGCACTGGGAGAGCACGTCGGCGTCGAGCTTGCCGGGACGCTGGGTGATCAGGCCCACTCCCACCCCGAACTTGCGTCCTTCGGCGAGGATGGTCTTGAGGATGGGGGTGCTCACGACCGAGGCTCCCGCGGGAGCGAAGCGGTGCGCCTCCTCCAACAGCATGAAGACCGGGTAGGGAATGAAGGATTCGCCGTCGAGCGCCTTGCCGGTCTTGGTATCCATGCGCGCGCGGTTGATCCGTCGGGCGACCGTGGCGACGATGATCTGCTGCTCGACCTGATCGATCTCGTTCAGCTGCAAGACGGTGACCTGGCCCGGGGTGAAGAGCTCGGGCAAGGGGATATGGTCTTTGTCATCGAAGATGCTCGAGCGGGCGAAGCGGTCCTCGAGGCGCCAGCGCAGGCCCTCGATGGTGCTCGCGTTGGAGGCAGGGTCGTCCTCGGCGCCTTCGGCGCGCAGCGAGTCGAGCGCGGCCAGGAGGTCGCGGATGCCCCAGAGGTGGGTGTCCCGCCGCTTCAAGCGGTCGAAGGCCTTGCCGATGAAGGCCATCATCTTCTCGCTCATCATCGGCAAGAGGGCCTTGATGTCGGCCTCGGTGAGCGAGGAGATGCGGATCTTGACGCGATCGTGCGGGATCACCTTGACCCGGGGCCGGTAGCCGCCTTCCGCGAAGGCCGGGTGCGACTCCAGGGCGTTGAGGGTGCCGTACTCCCCGTGCGGGTCGACGATCAGCACCGCTGCTCGGTTGTAGGGCTTCATGAGCTCCTCGACGAGCACGCCCGCGGTGTAGGACTTGCCCGAGCCCGTGGAGGCCAGGATGGCCAGGTGCGTGGAGACCAGGTTCTTCACGTCGAGGATGATCGGCACCTCGCCGGGCGCGCGGGTCAGCAGCGAGCCGAGGTGGGCCGAGCCGACCTGGTCTTGCGCCCGGGGGCTGAGGACCTGGGTGAGGAAGGTGTTGGAGGCGACGTAGACCCGGGCGCCGGGATCGGGCGGGATGCGCGGGTTCAGGAAGCCCTTGAGCTTGGGATCGAAGCGGCCGGCGATCGCCACCGTCACCTCGAAGAGCTCCGCCTCGCCCAGCTCTCCACCCAAGAGCGCGGCCACGTCCTGGGGCGAGATGGAGGGATCCGCCATGAAGGCGTCCGGCAGGGAGCGGACGAGCTTCCGCTCGGTGATCTTCCCCAGGATCGGGCAGATCTCCCCGTCGATTTGCACGGGGTAGTAGACGAACTCTCCGATCTTGCTCTGGTGGTTGTCCGTCGTGATGAAGCGGTACTCATGCGAGGACTCGCCGGGGCCCTTGACCGTTCCGATCAGGTGATCCATCTCATCTTCCTCAGCGGATCGCGGTCATGGTGGATTGCCAAAGCAGCGCCTTGCGCAGGACCTCGATCCGGGGGCGATCCTGCGGGAAAAGGCCGGCCAGACGGTCCAGCACCCCCGTCAGGAGCGGGACCGCCACGGGGCCGGCGTGGGACAGCACCAGCGGCACGTAGCGCACCTGGACGGAGGAGGCCGGATCGTGATGGAACCTCACGATCTCGCGCTCGTCCATGATCCGCACCTCCGCGTGGATGGGCACGACCTCATGCGGCACGCCTTGCTGGCCTCCGGCGCCGTCCAGCGCGCCCAGCAGGAGCACGCTCACGAGGGTGGCCTGCTCGTCGTAGAAGTCCGGGGTGAAGACCCCGACCTGGGCCGGACTGCTGGCGAGCCGGGGGCCGAAGTTGCCGAAATCGGGGTTCTGCAGTTGCGAGTCGTAGAGAATCCCCACGGCCGTCTCGCCTACCCTGACGAAGCGCCCGAAGGTGGTATCGGCCGGCCCCGGCGGGTGCTCCGACTCGTGGGGCTTGTCGATCTGGCAGAGGACGTCGACGTGGGAGCGCGACGAAACGACCTTTCCGAGGCGCATGGGCTTACTCGGCGCTGGGCTTGGGCAGGAAGGCGCTCAGCCATTCCGCGTTCGCCCGGGGGTTGCGGGTCTGGAGCCAGAGGCGGCCCGGACCGGTGAACTCCATGACGAGGCCCTCTCCGCTGGTGAAGCTGGAGATCCAGCCGGACGCGGCCTTGCGGACCAGGTAGCTCACCCGCTCCTCGAAGGCCACGAGATGGCTGGAATCGACGATGTAGCGTTCGCCGGGGGCCAGCTCCCGGGCGTAGATCCCGCCGAAGGCGGCGAGCAGCAGCAGGCCATGGCCGGAGAAGCGCAGGTAGGAGAGGCCTTCTCCCCCCATCAAGCCCCTCAGGCCGGCGAACTGGGCGTCCATCTCGACCCCGTCGGCCGCCGCCAGGAACGCTCCCCGCTCGGTCAGCAGGGTCTCCCCGCTGAGCGTCAGGGGAAGGATGTCTCCGGGCATTGACGGCGCAAGGGTCACCTCGCCAGGGCCCGACTTGGCCGTCAGCGTCGAGAGGAAGAGGCTCTCTCCCCCGAGCACGGTCCGCTTGAGCATGCCCATCAAGCCCTTGCCACCGGTATTGAACTTGGCTTCCAGCTCGATGGTTCCGGACATGGAGACCATGGCGCCGGCTTCGGCGCGGACGCGCTCTCCGGCGTCGAGTTGGATGACGGCCAGAGAGTAGGCGGGTTGAAACTGGATGGAGTGCTTCAAGTCGGGTTCCTTTCTGGCGGATGGGCGCTCAGCGCGGGCAACGGCTGATTCCTAGTATACCTTAGCGCGATCGCCGCCGGATCGCGGCGGTGCCGGCCCTCTCAGCGCCGGCGTACCTTGGAGAGCGCCTTGTTCGAGAAGACGCGGGGGATCTCCTTGCGCTCCAGGAAGTCCTCGAGGGTGCGCTGGAAGCGGTCGCGATCGCCGGTCGTGAGCACCGCCGTGGCATCGGCCGCTGCCAGGGTGTACGGGTACCCTCCCCCGGCGATCGCGTCGGCGCGCACGGCGTCGACGACGCCGTCGATCCCGTCCAGCATCCAGGCCGGAAATTCCAGGCGGGCCGGTGGGTGGCCCTCGCGCACCTGCAGGTACGTGAAGGCGATGTCCCGACGGTGGCGGCCGTAGGAGTCCAGGATCCCCTCGCGGGCACAGCGGAAGGCCGCGGTGCGATCGCCCCAGCGCAACCTTCCCTCCAGCAGCATGGCGTCGCTGACCGTCCCGCCCTCCACTCCGGAGGCGAGGCCCGCCATCCGGGCGAGATCCTTGGCGCGGGAGCCGTCGACATAGGCGACGAGCGGGGTGCGGGTCGCCTCGGAGGCCTCGAGGAGCGCGAGGATCGTCGAGACGTAGCGCGAGGCATGCGGGTCCTTGCCCTGCTTCTCGGCAAAGGAGACGATGAGCGAGCCGTCCATGAAGACCAGCTTTCGACGTCCCGTCCCGGGCGCGCCTTCGGTCATGAAGCGGATGAGCGCGGAGAGCTCACGCTCGAAGCGTGCCAGGTCGACCAGGCGTTTGACGGGACCTTCGCCGTCGAGCTCCTCGGGAGTGAGGACCTGGAGTTCGGTCTCCTTGCGGTAGGAGCCTTCGCTCTGATGCCGGTTCTCGAAGCTTCCCACCTGGATGAGGGCCACCGGGACGTCATAGCGGTTGTCGGGCTCGATCTGGCTGCCGTCGGCCGCGAAGCTCGTCAGGCCTTCGAGCTGGCGCTGGGCCCAGGAGAGGGCATCGGGGTGGTGCTGGAAGGTCTCGGAAAAGGGATGGACGAGGCCGCGGTCCAGTTCGGGGGTGGGCAAAGCGCCGGGAGCCGCGGCGTCGCCGAGGCTCGCCTCGAGGGCGAGCCGGCCCTGGGCTTCCAGACTGGAAAGCGCCTCTTGGAGGCGGGCGATCGCCTCGTGCCGGTTACGGTCGAAGCGGTTGAAGTCCGCAGCACGGGATTCGAGGGCCGCAAGCAGGTGGTTGCGGTCGAGCATCTCAGACCAGGCTTTGGAAGGGGGAGGCGATGGGCTCGCTGGCCGTGATCCGGGCCTCGCGGCCGACCGCGGCCATGGCGTCCATGTAGCCCTGATCGATGTACTGAGCGCGCAACTCGGGCTGGAAGAAGCCGTCGAAGACGTCGCCGGGAAGGCCGGGGTTCGGGAAGATCGGGACCAGGCGGACGACGCGGCGGCTCAGGTAGTCGTCGAGCCCCTTGAAGCCCGCGAGCCGCGAGAGGTCCTCGTTATGCGCGTTGTGCAGGACGCTGCCGTTCTTCCCGCGCTTGACCATGGCGTCGAGGCGCGTGATCCGGTCGTTGCACTGGAGTACCTTGTGGTAGTTCTGGATCAGGAAGCGTCCCGCCAGCAGCGAGAAGACTCGGCCGAGCACCTGATGCAGCGTCTGGAGATCGGATTCCGGGGGGTCCACTACCGTCACTCCGGAGACCACGAGGATGGTGTCGATTTCAGGGTCCAGCTTGATGGCGCGGCCGATGGGGGCCGAATCCATCAAGCCGCCGTCGACGAGGAAGCTCGAATGGCCGCCGTCAGGTTCCGAGGTCTCGAGCGGGGGGAAGATGAAGGGAAAGGAGCTCGACGCGAGGATCATGTCCTGCATCCGGGGGCTCATCTCCTCCCAGTCGTCCTCGGTGATGCCGGCATGCCAGCGGTACTCGTCGAAGGACGAGTACTCGGTGTTGAGCTTCATGTCCTCGGTGAAGGTGGTGCTGCCCTTGAGGTCGGAGGTGACCACCGAGAGGGTGACGTCACGCTTGACCACCGGGGGGAAGTGCAGGTAGGACTCGAGCATGCCCCGGATGAAGTCGTGGTTGATGAGCGAGATGAAATCGCCCCGGACGAGTTGCTCGAACGCGAAGAGCGAGTCGAAGCCGATGCGGGGGCGGTACTGGCGGCGCAGCGGGTCGATGCCGAGCCGCTGGAAGAGGGACTTCAGGCTCTTTTGCTCGAGGGGCGGGAGGTCCTTGCGATCGAAGCCGTGGTAGAGGTGATGGGCGTCGACGGTTTCGCGCCAGTGGTAGAGGAGCTCGCGCTCCACGACGGAGGCGGTGAACTGTCCGGTGGCGAGCATCTGGGCGGCAAAGGCCCCGTTGATGGCGCCGGCGGAAATGCCGACGATCACGTCGGGGTAGATCTGCTGCTCCGCCAGGGCCTTGAGAACACCTGCTTCATAGGCCCCTTTGGCGACCCCGCCGCAAAGGACCAATCCGATCTTGCCCATGGAGCGCCCCTCCTTGCTAGCACCATTGCTTGCAAGGTTATTGTACCCAGCCGCTCGGCAAACTGAGCAAGTCCCGAAAGGGCGACCCTGTCAGGTTACGCGCGGGAAGCGACGGGCATAACCTAGCCCCGGCGCCGATTTGGCACCGGGGCTACGCGGAGTCGCGCCGCAGGCGTTTAGGGCTTGGTATAGGTGGCCGTCACGACGGTCTTGATGCCGCCGCGGACGGAGAAGTCGCCGACGACGGTCATCTGGCGGGGGGCCAGGACGGCGACCAGATCGTCGAGGATCCGGTTGGTGACGGCCTCATGGAAGATGCCCTGGTTGCGGAAGGAGCCCAGGTAGAGCTTGAGGCTCTTGAGCTCCACGCAGCGCTCGTCCGGCACGTAGGAGATGCGGATCTCGGCGAAGTCGGGCTGGTGGGTGATGGGGCAGAAGGCGGTGAACTCCGGGCAGGTGAACTCGATCGTGTAGCTGCGGGCCGGGTTCGGGTTGGGGAATGCCTCTAGCCGAGCCTCCTCCGGGGAGGTGGGAACGTGGGTGGGGCGACCGAGTTGCGTAATGCCGTCCATCGCGGATCTCCATTCCAAGGGGGTGTTGCTGTGGGGGGGGGCTTCAGCGTCGCCGGCGCGACGGATGCCGAAAGGCCATTATACCTCCTCGGCGCGCTCCGGAACCGTTTGTTTCAGGCGGGGACCCACGCGACGAGGCCGCCCCGAAGGGCGGCCTCGTCGAACGCTAGCGTCTGCGGCTGCCGATTAAGGCTAGGCCTTGAGGAACCAGCGGAAGTTCTTGGTGTAGAAGAGGGCCACGTAGCCGATGATCAGGGCGATGCAGAGGCCGAAGGCTCCAGCTCCCGCCACGCTCTCCGCGAGGAAGGGGGTGAAGAAGATGCCGCCCACGGTCTTGTTCTGAAGGAGGTTGAGGCCCTGACCGTAGATGGCGATCGGGAGGACGATGGCGACGAAGATGAAGCCCGTCCAGGCGATGGAGGCCTTGAAGGCTGCGACCATCCAGCTCTTCATGGAACGGCGCTTGTTAGCGAGCGCGAACCAGAAGTTCCCGAGGAAGGTGAAGAAGATGGTGAAGCCAAACAGCAAGAGGATTTGCGCCAAAGCATCCGGGTACCAGTACCCTTCTACGACTTTGGCTCCGGCGGCGAGCGCGGTCATCATGGGGTGTCGTTCTCCTTAAAGCCGCTGATTGGGGCGGTAGGGCGGGGGTCAGCGCCCCCCATTCCTGCTAATCCCCGAAGGGCCTGGGTTTATCAGGCTCCCTGACAGGGAAACTCGGCTCCATTCTACCATAACAGCCGCCCAGCAAGCCATTTGTGGAAAAATACTTAGCCTCCCAGGGGACGCAGGGCGCCCGTCGGGCAGGAACCGATGCAGGGCTGTTCCGGGCAGCGCGCACAGGCGTCGGCCCCGGGATCATGCAGGAACGGCGTCCCCGGCGGGGGGGCGTCATGCCGGGTGGCGACCTTGAGGGCCCAGTGAGGGCAGACTTTGACGCAGAGATCGCAGCGGGTGCATGCGCGCAAGAACTCGGCTTCCGGCAGGGCGCCGGGAGGCCGCTGCCAGCTGGGGCCTGCGGGCGCGTCTTCCGTCTCCCCCCAGAGCCCCTGTAGGAAACGGCTCAACCCCTCGCGAAGGAATTGCTGCCGGCTCATCTTGTCGCTCATGGCGCTCTCGTTCTCCATGCGGGGCCTTCCTGACCCCCCTCAGAATACCAGATTCGCTGTCGGCTGGGGGTTTCAGGGGGGCGGGATCCCGCAAACCCGCTTCAGAAAAGAGGCGCGGGTTGTCATCATTGTGAAGATACATTAAGCTCGCGCTACGACATGGTCGTATCACCCTGGGTGAAAGGAGGCTCACGTTATGGATCGCGACCGCGACGTCAACATGCCTCGGAGCAATATCGAGGCGCCGCGCGCCGACGTCGGGACCGAACCCGACTTGCGGCGCAGCATGATCATGGGAAGAGGCCTGGACACGACGGCAGACGTCCGCGAGGTCGATCTGCCCTTCACGCGTAACGAGCAGATCTCCCCGATGGCCGGGGATGAGATGCGCTGGGGGTCGATTTGGGGAGGCTTCTTCGCTTACTTCGCGTTGACTCTGGTGCTGGGGGCGCTGGCCGTGGCGATCGGCGCCGCGACGGTGGCTCCGACGCCGGGCGCGGCTCCGGGGGCGGCTCCGGGCGTCGCTCCCACGACGGCCGGCGTGGTGACCGGACTCGTCCTGCTCCTGGCCACCTTCGTGGGAGCCCTGATCACGGGCTGGACGGCCAACCTGAGATCGAGCTGGGGCTCGATCCTCAACGGGTTCGTGCTGGGGGCGCTGATCTCCTCGCTGCCCGTCCTTTTGGCCATCTTCGCGCTGAGCCTGGGCTCGGCGGTCGCGTCGGGAGTGGCGGCGGGCCAGGCGGCGGTGGCTCCGGGCACCCCGAACCTGAACCTTCCGACCGGTCTCGGGCTCGACGCCGCGACGATCCGGCTGCTGGGCAGCAACGTCGGCTGGTTCAGCCTGGGCGTCCTGCTGATCCACGGCGTCGCCGTCCTGGGCACCTGGCTCGGCATGCGGGCGCACCTCAATGAGGTGGCGCGGAACCCGATCGCGGGCGGCATTGCCGTCGCCGACTACAACCGTCACCTGCGCGAAGACATGATCAAGCGCGAGGAGCGGGGACGCCAGGAGGTGACCTACGGCCGGGATCTGAACCGTTAAGCAAGGCAAGAGGCCGGATCCCCGCGGGGATCCGGCCTCGTTGCTTGGGTTGCCGCTGACTGGCGCGAGCGCCGGCGGCGAGGGATGGCTACTTGCTAACCAGGAACTCGGCGATCGCCTTGGACTCGTCGTCCGTGAGACCCAGGTTGGGCATCGTGGTGCCGGGCTTGACGGCCGCGGGGTCCTTGAGCCACTTGGTCAGGAACGCGACGTCGCGGGTCTTGCCGATGCCGTCGAGGCTGGGGCCGACGGCGCCGACCGCGCCGGGGACGCCGGTCAGGGCGTGGCAGGCGCCGCAGGTCTTGGCTCCGAAGAGATCCAGGCCCTTGGTGCTAGCCGCCGCGACCTTGGCGGGTTCCGCCGCGGCCTTGGCCGGGGTGGCGCCCCCACCGGAGGCACCCTCGATCAGGTAGGAAGCCGGAACGTTCCGCTTCTTCTGGGCGAAGATCCAGGTGATCAGGGCCTCGCGCTGCTCCTTGGTGAAGCCGTAGGCGGGCATCGTGGAGCCGGGGGAGACGGCCTGGGGGTTCATGAAGTGGAAGTCATGCCAGGTGGCGGCGTCGTCGTGGATCTGGTGATCCTTGGAGACGCCCTGGAACTTCCCTTCCTTGATCGCTTCCTTGATGGGCTCGAAGGCCAGGGCCGCGTGGAACTGGCTGGGGAGCTTGTCGCCGATGGTGGTGAGGTCGGGGCCGATGATGCCGCCCTTGCCCTCGATCTTGTGGCAGGAGACGCAGCCGTAGTCGTTGACGATCTTGCGGCCCTCGGCGAGCTTGTTGGCGCCGATCTTCTCCCAGTCGTTGGGGTTCGAGTGGCAGGTGGCGCAGGAGGCCTGCGCATACTTGGTCATCTCGTCCTTGTGGTTGTCGCCCAGCATGGGGAAGTCCCACTTGTGGACGAAGCCGTGGGCGTCGGCCTCGGTGGTGGCGAGTCCCTGACCCTGGTGGCAGGTGGTGCAGGAGAACTTGTCGACCGGGTGCTTGCCCATGAAGGTGTCGAAGTCGGGGTGCTGGGCGAAGACCTTGTAGTTTCCGCCGGCCTCGACGACCGCTTCCTTGGTCATGTTGGGGTCGTCGATGCCCACGTGGCAGGTGATGCAGCGATCAACCGCACCGAGGTCCTTGACCATGACCTGCTTGAGCGCGAGCTTCTGGGGAGGGACTTCGCGGCCCTGCGCGGCGGCGACCTTCTGCTCCACGGCGTAGTACTGCTTCTGGACGTTCTTCCACTCCCGGTTCTCCTCCTTGAAGGCGATGAAGCCGAGGAGGACGACCAGGACGCAGGAGAGCAGCGCGAACCAGCCTAGGACGCTGAGGTCGAGCTTCTTGGTGAACTTCATGCGTATCTCAATCCTA
>JAKFCT010000025.1:0-28784 GCA_036676495.1 Candidatus Sericytochromatia bacterium | reverse complement strand
TGGGATTGGTGGTGACGCCGTCCACTTGGCCCCAGCTGGCGGCCTCGCGGATCTCATCGAGATTGGCGGTGTCGAGAAAGAACTTCATCGGTCCTCCCTTTCAAACGCTTTCGCGTTGGGTTACAACAGTCATGGCCGAAGCCTCACGCCCCATCATAGCGCATCTTTCGGCTGGCTAATAGCCGCTAGGCGTCAATCCCGGCCGAGTTTCCCGACAAAGGACCCGCCCATGCCCCTCGAAAGTCTCGCCAAGACCCTCATCCTCGTCGCCCTGGCCCTCTTGGCCGCCGGAGCGCTGCTCTTCGTCTTCGCCCGGCTGGGGCTGCCCCGCCTTCCGGGGGACTTCGTCGTCGAGGGCCGCAACTGGAAGGTCTACTTCCCCCTGGCGACCTCGATCCTCTTGAGCCTGCTGCTCACCGTGCTGCTCAACCTGGCCGTCCGGTTCTTCCGGTAATCAAACCCAGCCCGTCGTGGCCCGGATCGCCCCTGCGCCCCACTTGCGACGCATGCGCTCCCGCGCCCGCAAGAAGCTCGGATGCTTCAGATCCCCGATCGCCGAGTCATGGTACGCCAGCGCCCCGTTGGTATAGATCGCCCCCCCGCGCGCCGCGACCTCCCGGGCGTAATCCACCGCGTAGAAGTGAAACTCCGTCAGCGTCTCCTCGTCGAAGGGATGCTGCCGCAACGCCTCCGTCCGCAGCACGAAGCACTGCTCGTCGGGAGCATGCACCCGGTGCACCCCAGGCTCTCCCCCGCCGCCGAACGGATCCAGCAACTGCCCCACCAGCCGCTCCCGGTCCTCCCCGATGCCCACCTGCACCACCATCTCGCAGCCCGTCTCCTCGAAGACCCGCAGCGTCTTCGCCACCCAGTCGCGGTCGATCGGCCGCCAGTCCTGGTGAACGAACGCCACGTACGGAGTCGTCACCTGCTGCGCGAGCTGATTGAAGAGGCGGGAGGCGACCATGGCGCCTGCCCCGGTATTGGGATGAAAGATCCGCGCATGCGGGTCGTCGAGCTCGTCCAGTCCGGCCGACAGCCAGGCGGCGAGCACCGCCGGCTTGGTGACCGGGCAAACAAAGGTGATCTGGGGATCGCCCCCCTGGGGATTGCCCCCCTGGGGACGGGGTGCGGGACGGGCGGCCAGGGCCAGCCGCAGCCGCCGCTTGCCGCGCCAGCGCAGGTAGCGGAACTTCAAAAAGACGACGGCCCCGTAAACCAGTACGAGGCCGAGTAATGCAAGTATCCAGGCCATAGCGGCCATTATTTCATCTCAACGGCCCGAAGCCAAGCCCCTAGTAACCGTAAGGAGACTGCCCGTAAGGCGATTGGCCGTTGGCCGAGCCGTGGGGATCGTAGCCGGCGTTCTGCGTGCGCACCTCGACGGTGGCATCATCCAGCCCCCAGGACGGATCCTCGAAGGTCAACGTCTCCTTGCCCATGGCCTGCAGCGTGACCGACTTCGACTGGGTCTTCGCCGTGGGCTTGCCGCCGTCGGTGAAGACCACCTTCACCTCGCCGGTCAGGGGATAGTTGGTGGGGTTCGTGACCTCGACGGTCACGACGATCTTGCTGAAGATGCCGTTCTTGACGGTCTTGGTCGCCTGAAGCTGGTTGGAGGCACCCGGAGTGAGCGGGAGGTTCGGGTTCGGCATGTAAGGAGAGGGCTGCACCACGATGGGAGCCGAGGAGGGAGTGATGTTCTTGGACGACTTCTGATCCACCCTGCTCACCGGGACCAGATTCGCGGATCCGCCGCAGCCGCTGGCCATGACCATCAGCGCGGAAACGACCGCAAACCAGGGAATCATCTTGACGCTCAGCATGTGCTCCTCCTCCGGGTCATCAGACCGACTACTGGACTTATCCCGGTTTCACGCTGCGATCCGGTAAAGCCCGGATTAAACTTGGTTTTTCAACGGGCTAAAACATGGCGGAAAATCGCCTACAATGGGAGCAACACGAAGGAGGACCCCCATGTTGGATGAGGATCTGAGGGCCTGGGCCCAGCAGGAGCTCAAGGCTCAACCGGATGCCCCGAGCCCGACCTTGGCCCTGTTGACAGCGCTCGAAGGCATGCTCGGCGTGCTGGACGGGCATGCCGACGCGATCATCGCGCAGTTTCGGGAAGGCCCCGCATCGGAAGGCTGGAAAGCAAGCCAAACCCTCTTCACCCAGATCCTCCGCAACGGGATCATCGCGGGGGATTTTCGGCGGGATCTCGATGCCGAGGTGATGGGGCTGAGCCTCACCGCCATGGTCTACGGGAACGCCGCGCATGATCGGATGATGGGGCGGAACGTGGAGGCCGCGAGCCTGGCCACCGAGCTGTATCGGGCCGTGCTGGCGGGCCTCGCCGCCCCCCCGCTTCCCCTGAAGAAGGAGTGAGGCGGCGTCGGAACCCGGCTTCGTTTGGCTATCGGGCTGTTATCCAGGCGATGGGTTGGTGTAAGATCCCTTCGTAGACGCAGAGAAAGGGAATCCATGCGCCGCTTCCGCTTTGCCAGCCTTTTCCTCGCCGGGTTCCTCGGGCTCGGTTCGATTCAGCCTGCCGACGCGCGGATGGGGGGAACGATCCCCGAGTTCGAGCGCTACCTCCGAACCCTGCCCGGCAGCAACTTCAAGCGGGTCCCGGAATCGGGTCATCCCGGAATTCTCTACGCCGGGAGGTTGGCGGAGTTCTCGACCATCCTCCGGGTCCATACCGAAGGGGGAAAGATCGTCCGGCAGCGCATCGAGGTCGCCTTGCCCGCCGATAAGCGCGACGACTACGCCCTGGTGATCATCAGCCGGTTCCTGGGCGAGTTCGCGGGACATCCCGACGAATTCCGCGCCGTCATGGAACAGGCCCGCGCCATGCGCGGGAGTATCATGGGGTCCGGGCGGAGATCCATGTCGACGACCTACCGCGGGGCGACCATCACCCTCACGCTGGATTCATCCCCCAACGAGGTCCACCCGCATCCCACCCGGGGCTCATGGGGATTGCTGTTCTGGAGCGCCGAGGCCGAGCGTATTCCGCCCAAGGGCTCCCGAACCCCGACCCGATAAGACGCCCGAAACCCACCCGATTTTTCACCGTCCCGGATCGCAGAGAGAGGTAAGACGTGGTCAAGATCAGCCGGAGTTACGAGACCGATCTGGACGATCTGAGCTATCAGATCTCCAAGTCGGACGCGTTCAGCGACATCCGTTCCATGTTGCAGCGGGGAGAGATTGACGACCAGGACGC
Organism: Candidatus Sericytochromatia bacterium; assembly: GCA_036676495.1. GTDB lineage: Bacteria > Cyanobacteriota > Sericytochromatia > S15B-MN24 > UBA4093 > UBA4093. Next base: position 25,552 of record JAKFCT010000025.1, on the reverse strand, counting down.
CCAAGAGCGGCTTCTCAACCTGATCATGGACGGCCGCGCCAACACCTACGGCGATCGCGGCCCCGAAGAACTCAGCTGGAAGCTCTCCGAGCGCGACATGGGCCGCTTGACGTCAGTGCTGTACCGGCAGTACCTGGGAGCACACTAAACGCGGTCGCGAGACCGCATCAGGACATCAGGCTCCCGACCGTGAGCCGCTTGGCCTTGGCCTCGTTCGTCGCAACCCCGGGTTCGATGAACGGGGCCTCGGTCTTTGTCGCCAAGGCGGGCTGGGCGGTCTGTGGCGCGCCGCTGGCCGATCCGCCGGAAAGCAAGCCGCGAATTTCGGTCCAGGCGCGATCCTGCTCATCGAGCAGCGCGCCGAGGCGGGCGGCCGCGGGCTCCCCCAGGGAGGCCGCATGGTCGCGAAGGCCCTGCAGAAACCTGTCCAGGTAACCGAGGTCGCGCGAGAAGTCCTTGGGCATGGCGAACTCCTTCCGAGGAATGGCCAGCAGCGCCCCGGCGCGAAGCCGAAGGCGCCGGCGAGGCTCAGGCGGCGGCGGGAACGGCGGTCTTCCGGCGGTATGCCCAGACCATGAGGGCAATCCCGACGACGACCATGGGGAAGCTCAGGACCTGGCCCATCGAGAAGGGGCCGAGCACGGTGCCCAGGTGGGAGTCGGGATTCCGGAAGAACTCCACGAAGAAGCGGAAGACGCCGTAGCCCGCGAGGAAGAGGCCGAAGACCGATCCGGTGGGCGGATTGCGGCGCGCGAAGAAGTAGACCATCGCGAAGAGCACGAAGCCTTCCAGGCCGAGCTCGTAGAGCTGCGACGGGTGGCGCGGCAGCATCAAGGGATCCGTGGTGGGGAAGACCATGGCCCAGGGCAGGTCGGTTTGGCGGCCCCAGAGCTCGCCGTTGATGAAGTTGCCGAGCCGGCCGAGGCCCAGGCCGATGGGGACGGTCACCACCGTGACATCGGCCATCTGCCAGAAGTTGATCCGCTGCTTGCGGCAATAGAGCCAGCCCGCGAGGATGGCGCCGATCGCTCCGCCGTGGAAGCTCATGCCGCCCTTCCAGACCGCGAGGATCTCGGCGGGGTTCTGGAGGTAGCCGGAGAGTCCGTAGAAGAGGATGTAGCCGAGCCGGCCTCCCAGCACGACGCCGAGGACGATGTAGGTCACGAAGTCCATGACGTCGGAGTCGCTGAGACCCATCTCGCGGCGGCGCGCCAGGGCCTTGACCACGAAGTAGCCGATGATGAAGGCAAGGCCGTACATGACGCCGTACCAGTGGATGGCGAGCGGGCCGAACGTGTCTCCGATCAGGGGAAGGGAGAAGGGGAGCTGCAGGGGTTGCCCGTCGAAGGGAATCCTGAGGGCGACCGGATCGATTTGCGGGTGGGTCAGCATGAGGCTCTTCCGATGGACGTCGCAGCCGCGTGGCCGCTGGGGCGGGACGAACGAGGGACACATGAGGATACCACGGATCGCGGCGGCGAGCATGCCGCTCGACCCGGCCGGAAACCTCCGGCAGGCAGGGCCCCGAGGAGGCGAAAGCCCCGGGGCGACTTGGCGTTAGAAGAGGCTCACCTTGCGCTTGGCGGCATCCCCTTCGTAGGGGTTTCGCGAGACGTCGAGCAAGCCCGACAGGGCCTCCTTCGGGGTGGCCGCCTCGTAGAGGATCCGGTAGATGCCCTCGGTGATCGGCATGTAGATGCCGTTCGTCCGAGCGTAGCGCGCCACGGTCCGGGTGGTCCTGACGCCCTCGGCGACCTGGCGCATATCGGCCCGGATGGCGTCCAGGCTTTCGCCCTTGGCGAGGCGGTTGCCCACCTGGTAGTTGCGCGAGAGCGGGCTGAAGCAGGTGGCCATGAGGTCGCCGATCCCCGAGAGGCCGCTGAACGTCATGGGATCCGCCCCGAGTCCGACGCCGAGGCGGGTGATCTCGGCCAAGCCGCGCGTCAGGAGGAGGGCCTTGGTATTGTCGCCGAAGCCGAGGCCGTCGGCCATGCCGGAGGCGATCGCCATGATGTTCTTGAGGCTGCCGCCGATCTCGGTGCCGACCACGTCGGGGTTGCCGTAGACGCGGAAGGTCTTGGACCGCAGGATCTCGGAGCCGGCTTCGATCACCTCCTGATAGCCCGAGGCGATGACCGTCGCGCTGGGATGCCCCAGGGCCACTTCCTTGGCCAGGTTGGGGCCGGAGAGCACGCCGATCTTCTTGCAGCAGGTCTCTTCGCGCATGATCTGGCTCATGCGCATGAAGCTGTCGGGCTCGATCCCCTTGATGGCATGGATCAGGATGTGGCTGCCGTCGAGGGTGTCGCCCAGGCGCCCCATGGTCTCGCGCAGGGCATGGGAGGGAACCACGACCAGGATCACGCCGCAGGTCGCTCCCAGGTCGGAGAGATCGGAGGTGGCCGTGATGCCCGGGTGGAGCTCGAGTTCGGGCAGGTACTTGGAGTTGCGGTGGGTCTTGTTGAGGGCCTCGGCCATCTCGGGATCGCGCACCCAGAGCGTGACCGGGTGGCCGCTCGAGGCGGCCAGGTGCGCGAGCACCGTGCCCCAGGACCCGCCGCCGACGACGCCCACCCGGGCGCGTCCGGTCGCTTCCAAGACCGTCATGCCTGAACCTCCTCCGCGAAGAGCGCCTCGAGGCCGTAGCCCGAGAGGCGATTCTGGTAGAACAAGAGCAGCTTCATGTCGCCCGCCGAGATCGCCATGTCCGCCCGGCGCAGCGGGGGGACGGCGTGGAACATGCCGAACGAGCGCAGGGCGTTGGCGGTGATGGCCTCGGCGGGGCCCTTGCGGACGACCCCGGAGACCATGATGCGGCCCTGCTCGGCCATCATCAGCAGCTCGTCGCGCAGCAAATCCAGCTGCTGGTAGAACTCGGGAAGCGGCACCGTGGCCTCGCTCTCGTCGAGGCGCAGGAGCTTGAAGAGGTCGAGGCGGGGATGCCGGCGCTTCAGGACCTGGAAGAGCGTGAAGGCGACCAGGTGCGAGGGGAGGATGACGTTGTTGCGCATGTAGGCGTCGGCGATCGCCGTCCCCAGCTCCTTGGTGTACTGCTGATCGCGCGAGGGCTGGTGCTGCGGCACGCCGTGCACCTCCACGTACTTGCGCAGGTCGATCTCGCGCCCGCGCTTGTCATAGGAGAGGCCGTCAGGGCCGACCCGGTTGCCGAAGGGATCGAGCGGCTCTCCGATCTGGATCACGACGCTGACGTCCATGCTCATCACCTGGCGGATGAAGCGCCCGACGAGGGTCGCGTGGGAGAACTCGTCGTCCTCGATGATGTAGCGCGAGCGGCCCACTTGCTGGAGCTGGTCGTCGATGAGGGTGGCGGCTTCGAGCACCAGCGGGTAGTTGATCGTGCAGGGGACGATGTAGACGTTGGGATTCTCCGCGCCGCGCTGGAGGTTGTTGATGTACGCCGAAAGGCCCGTGCCCAAGAGGCCCAGCTTGAGCTTCTGCTCGATGGCACCCGAGCGGCAGCGGCCTCCTCCCGGGAAGAAAAGCGAGTGGTACCCGCGCTCCAGCAGGACGGTGGAGTAGGTCTTGAGGACGTCCTTGTAGAGGCCGTGCGTGAGCCGGCGATCGACCCGGTAGGCTCCGAGGTTGCGCATGAAGTACGCGAGGATCGGGTTGGTGAAGAGGTTCTTGCCGGCGCCATAGGTGAAGGGCGGCAGGCCGAGTTGGTAGATGGCCCAGCCGATCACGATCGAGTCGAGGTTGGAGGAATGGGTCGGGACCAAAATGACGGTGCCCTTTCGGGCCAGCGCCTGGAGGGTTGAGACGTGGCCTTGCACCCGGACGCGCTCCGTGAGCGTGGAGTTCATGTTGACGAAGCGCCGGGAGGTTCCCTGGGGGCGCAGGATCAGCGACAGGCCCATGGGCACGAGGCTCGTGGCGACGCGGTAGGCCTTGAGATCGAAGTTGCCCACGATGTCGCGGGCGTACTCGGTGGCGAGCCGGCGGTAGACCGCTTCCTTTTCGGCCATGGGCTTGCCGCCGAGCGTCCGGTGCAGCTCCCTCCAGGTGTTGAGTTCGGGCGAGGAGCGGCCTCCCGCCTTCTCCAGGCGAGAGATCTCCGAGAAGGCGGCGTCGTTGAGCGCCAGCTCCAGGGCGTCCCGGGATCCTCCGACCCGCGCGAGTTCGCGGGAGACCACTTCGGAGACGATGGCGTCGCGGTCGCGGTTGAACTGGAAGATCCGGCCTTCCGTCGCCGGTTCGGCGGGGAGGCCCGGATTCGGGGTGGGAGGAGTCATCGGCATCGAGGTTTCCGTCGTCATCATGCGGCCCATTCTAGCATGTCAAAAGGTCGCTCGATGGGAATCACGGCGCGTCCCCGGGGCAGGGAGGCAGCCAGTCGGCGCTCATGAGGAGCTGGATGAAGCGCTGCACGTGGACGGGGAGCTTCTTCTCGGCCGGTCGGACGAGCCAGAGCGTGCGTCCGATGCGGAAGTCGCGGATCCGAATCTCGGCGAGGGTTCCGGCGCGGAGCTCGTCGGCGATCGCGTAGCGGGAGACGAAGCCCAGGCCGAGGCCCGCCATGACGGATCGCTTGATGCCCTCGGTATGGCCGAGTTCGAAGCGCACGGTGAGGCTTTGGGGGTCGATGCCGGCTTCGGCGAGGCGTTCCTGGATCAGGTGTCGGGTCGAGGATTGGGGCTGGCGCATGATGAAGGCTTCGCCGGCCAGCTCTTTGACGGCGATCGCCGCGCGCCGGGCCCAGGGGTGGTCGGCGGCCGCGATCAGCACCAGCTCGTCGTCGATCAGGGGAACCTTCTCCCAGCCGTAGATGCGGCCGAGCGAGAGATCCTCCTCGACCAGGGCGAGGTCGATCTCGCTTTCGCGCAGGGCGCGGACGAGTGCGTCGGTGTCGGCGATCCGGAGGCTGGCGCGCACGGCCGGGAAGCTCCGGGAATAGCGCCCCAGGACGAAGGGCAAGAGGTAGATCCCGATGGTGGTTCCGGCGCCGATCCGCAGCACTCCCTGCGGCACTCCCCGAAACTCTCCGAGGGCCTCCTTGAGGTTCTCGGCATCCCTGAGGAGAGTTCCAGCCAGGGGTTTCAGGCGTTCACCCGCAGGCGTCAAGGCGAGGCCGCGGCCGCGCCGCTCGAAGAGGGCGACCCCCAAGGAGTCCTCGAGTTCGCGGATTTGCTGGCTCACGGCCGGCTGCGAGAGGTGCAGCATGCGCGCCGTTTGGGTGAAGTTGAGCTCTTCGGCGGCCAGCGCGAAGGTCCGCAGGCGATCTAGATCCATGGGCCCTCCTCGGGTCAGATATCGCTTTCCAGCAGGGTACGGCTCTGCGCCACCGCGGCCTTGAGGCCGATCAGGGTGACGGTGTCCCCGACCTCGATATGGGTCTTGCCATCGGGGATCATGACGGTGCGCCCGCGCTTCAGGAGGGCGATCAGGCAATCCTTGGGAAGGCCCAGGGAGGCCAGGGGCTGCTTGGCGAGCCGGGCATTGCCCACCTTGACCTCGACGATGACGTCCCCGAACTCCGAGGCGCGCAGGAGCGGCAGGACCATCGGGCGGGTGACCAGGGTGGAGAGGGTCATGGCGGCGGCGTCGCTGGTGGCCAGGGTCTCGATGCCCGACTTCTGGAAGGCCTCCGCGTTGCGCGACTCGTTGACCCGGGCGATCAGGCGCAGCTCGGGGTACTTGGCCCGGGCGTTCTGACAGATCAGGAGGTTGGACTTGTCGCTCTGGGTCGCGGCCACCAGGGCCGAGCACCAGCCGGCGTCCACCTTGGAGAGGACCGCGGCTTCCGCCGCATCTCCCAGGATGGCGTTGAGGCCCATGGCAATGGCGTTCTGGACCTGCTCGGGGTCGCGGTCGACCACGGTGACGGCCTCTCCCTCGCTGGAGAGCTGCTTGGCGAGCTTGAGGGCGATCTCGTCGCCGCCCGCGATCAGAATCTTCTTCGGCATGACGTTCAGCCGGCGGGCGATCCAGCCGGCCCCACTCCCTTCGATCAAGACGGTCATGATGACCGTGAGGAATACCAGCGGGCCGATGACCGCGCCTCCCTGGATCCCCCAGGCCTTCAGCTCGAGGGACATGAGGGTGGCCATCGAGGCGGCCACGATCCCGCGGGGGCCCATCCAGGAGATGAAGGCGCGTTCGGCCCAGGTGAGATCCGTGCCCCAGGTGGAAAGGGTGACGGCCAGCGGCCGGATGACGAACATCAGGATCAGGACGACGATGGGAGCCTGCCATCCCAGAGAGACGAGACTGTCGAGGTCCATGCTGGCCGCGAGCAGGATGAAGACGAGGCTGAGCGCCATGAGGGTCAGGTCGGTCTTGAACTGGATGATGGTCTCTTCGTAGGGCAACTTGATGGATCCGGCGATCAGGCCGGCCACGGCGACGGCGGCGATGCCGGATTCATGCGCCAGGACCTCGGCGACGGCATACGCCAGAAGGGTCGCGCCCAGCACCAGCAAGCGAACTTGCGAGGCGGGCAGGACCTTGGATCGCTTCAGGACGAAGGCCAGGCCCATGGCCGTGGCGAGGCCCACGGCGGAGCCGATGGCCAGGTTGCTGACGAGCTGCCAGAGGCCCCCCATCACTCCCAGGTTGGAGGCGGTGATGTAGCTGAAGACCGCGGCGGTGAGCAGGACTCCCACGGCGTCGACCAGGACGCTTTCGGCCTCGAGGGTGGTCTTCAGGCGATGCGTCAGGGGGAGGCGCTTGAGGATGGGGGCGATCACGGTGGGGCCGGTGACGCTCACGATGGCGCCGAAGAGGGCGGCGATCTTCCAGGGGATCCCGAGCAGGAAGTGGGAGACGAGGGCGGCGCCCACGAAGGTGACGCCGGCCCCGACGGTGATCAGGCCCAGGACGGAGCGCGAGGAGTGGCGAAGCTGTCGGACATCGATGATCATCGCCCCCTCGAAGACGATGATGGCGACCGAGATCGAGACGAGGGCGCGCAGGCCGATGCCGAAGTACTCCGGATGCACCAGGCCGAGGACCTCGGGGCCGAGCACGATGCCGGAAGCCAGCAGGAGCAGGATCGCCGGCACGGCGAAGCGAGCGGCCACGATCTGGGCGAAGACTCCGGCGACCAGGACGAGCGCCGTGGTCAGGACGAGCGCCAGGGCCGGGTGATGGGCATAGAGGTCGACTATCATGGCTTCTTATTCTAGCGTACGGGGGTGATCGGCGTCGGTCGCCCCCGGCATGACCGCGCTAGGCCGCGGCCGGCTTGGCCTTGGCGAGGACAGAGCGAAGCCAGGGCGGGGCCATGAGGGTCGTCACCATGACGGCCGTGACCAGCGCCGCGTAGAGGCCCGCGTCGAGAACCCCCGAGGTCAGGCCGACCCCGGCGAAGATGAGGCCCACTTCCCCGCGGGCCAGCATGCCCACGCCCACCACCATGCGGCTCGACTCCTTCGGGTTGGCCCCGAGGCCCGCGACGAGCTTGCTCACGATGGCGACCGCGGTCAGCAGGACCGTGAACCCGAGCATGCCGCGGGTCGCGGGGTCGAACGGGCTCAGGGCGAAGAGGTTGACCGAGGCGCCGACGCTCACGAAGAAGATGGGGGTGAAGATGTCCGCGACCGGGCGCAGCTGGGTCTCGAGGGTGTGCTGGTGCTCGGTCTCCTCCAGGAGGAGGCCGGCGGCGAAGGCTCCGATCAGCGCGGCCGATCCCACGGTCTGCGCGAGGTAGGCCAGGAAGAACGCGAAGGTCAGGAAGGAGACGAGCAGGATCCCGCGGCTCCGCAGGAAGGAAACCAGCTTGAGCAGGGCCTTTGCGATGTGCTTGCCCAGCAGCAGGGTGGCGATCACGAAGCCGATCGAGCTCGCGGTGACGAGCGCGATATCCGTGAGGCTGACGGTGCCGAGCTCGGCGACCTTGGTCATGACGGCCAGCAGGGAGACGCCGACGATGTCGTCGATGACGGCGGCTCCCAGGATGATGCAGCCGGCCACGCTGGTCAGCGCTCCTTGGTCGCTGAGGACGCGCGCGGAGATCCCGATGCTCGTCGCCGAGAGCGCGGCCCCGATGAGCATGGAAGGAATCGGGGCCAGGCCGAAGGACAGGCCGAGGCCGAGGCCGAGCAGGATCGGGGCGACGATGCCGATGAGCGCGACCGTGAGGGCTTGAAAGCCCACGTTGGTGAGGTCGCTGAGCTTCGTCTCCAGGCCCACCTCGAAGAGGAGGATGAGGACGCCGAGTTCCGCGAGCAGGTGAATGATCTCGGCCGTGGGGTCGATGAGCTTGAAGCCGGTCGTCCCGATGACGATGCCTCCGACGAGTTCGCCCAGCACGGGGGGCTGTCCCATGCGGGCGGCGATCTCGGCGCCCACCTTGGCGGCGATGTAAATGAACACGAGGCTCAAGAGAAGCTGAGAAACGGACATACGGCGATCACCTCGATTCTTGCATACGCTCAAAAGGGGTGCGGGGGCGCCAGAAGGGAGCCGTAGGACTCCAGGGCGCCGGGGAAGCGCGAGGGGCTTCAGTCCTTCAATTGTCCGGGACGTGGGGGCCAGGCGTCAAGCGACGCGGACGCCGCGCGCCCTCCCCGAGCGGCGAGGATCCCCCGTGAACAGCGGGTTAGGAGCGGCGATCGCCCGGGAACAATCGAGGGGTTCATCCGGTCCAGTTTCGGGGGGTTCCCCGTGTTGTTGAGGAGGATCCGTTGTCGAAGGCCCGCAAAGCTCCGCTGCTCGTACTCGTTGCGCTCGCCCTGTCGTTGCCCACCGTCGGCGCCTCGGCCCAGGGTGACGCGGCCCAGCCGATCCAGGCGGTCGCGCCGTACCTCCAGAACGTCACGCCCACGTCGGCCGTCGTCATGTGGCGGACCGCCGAGCCGCGCGAGAGCGTCGTGAAGGTCGGAGGCCGCGAGGTACGCCTGGGGAACGCCACCACCCACCATCAGGTTGCGCTCACCGGGCTGAAGCCCGGCTCGGCGATCGCCTACGAAGTTCCCGGCATCGGCAAGGGTTCCTTCCGCACGCCGTCGCAGGGCTCCGGGAAGGCACGCTTCATCGTCGTCGGGGACACCGGCTCGGGCAACGCCAATCAGCGGGCCGTCGCCGCCCGGATGACCGAGTACCGCCCGGAGTTCGTCCTGCACGTGGGTGACGTGGTCTACGACGACGGCGAGGAACGGCTCTACCCGCAGCGCTTCTTCACGCCGTTCCAGCCCATGATCGCCAACGCCCCCGTCTATCCGGTGATCGGCAACCATGACGTGAAGGCGGAGAAGGGGGCTGCGTACCTGCGGGCCTTCGACCTGCCCTCCCAGGCGAGCGGCACCGAGCGCTACTACTCCTTCCGGTGGGGGCAGGCGGAGTTCTTCGCCCTCGACACGACCGATCGGGACTTCCTGAAGCCCGGCAGCCCCCAGGTGCTCTGGCTGGAAAACGCGCTCGCGCGCTCGACGGCCACCTGGAAGATCGCGTTCGGGCATCATCCGGTCTACTCCAACGGCGCGGACGGCGGCAAGCCGTTCCTGAAGAGCCGCGCCCTGCCCCTCTTCCAGCGCCACGGGGTCGACCTCTACATCAACGGGCATGAGCACAACTACGAGCGCTTCCTGGATCCGGACGACGGGGTTCGCTTCATCGTGACCGGCGGCGGCGGCGCGTGGCTGCGCCCCGGCCGGAAGAAGAACAAGGACGCGGATCGAGCGTCAATCTACCGGGACATCTACCACTTCATCGGAGCGGAGATGGACGGCGATCGCCTCACCTTCACGGCCATCGACAAGGACGGCAAGACCTTCGACACCGTGACCCTCGAAAAGTAAACGACGCGCCGGGCCCAAGGGCCCGGCGCGCGTCGTTTGAGGCGTTTTCGGGTTAGAAGACGGCTTGGTCGGGGACGTTCGACCAGATCAGCTCGAAGTTGGAGTTCTTGAAGCCGTCTCCGGTCACGGCGCCGAACCAGTTCTTCTCCACCAGCTCCTTGCCGGATCCGGCCTTCAGGGCATGGTTGGCGAGCTCGGTGCAAGACTGGCGGGCCTCGTCGAGGAAGTCGAAATCGAAGTCGTAGGGTTTTCCGACCTGGCTCTTGGCGTAGTCGGCGATCGCCTCGCGCTGCTGCGCGGTCAGGTTCTTGGGGCGGACGATCATGATGGAGTCGCCCTCGGTCATGAACTTGGCGAAGGAATCCTTGCCGATGCCCTTGAAGACCGCGTCGACGACCTCGCCCTCTCCGACGTAGACCCCGGCGTGCTTCCACCAGCTGGGGATGAAGAGGTTGCCCGAGGATCCCTCGGTGCGCCGCAAGAGGATGTCTCCGGGGCGCATCTGCGGCAGGACCTGGCGGGCCATGTCGGAGGTGACGCCGTGGACCTCGCGCTTGCCGATGTCGAGGTTCGAGAAGAACTCGATGATCGTCTTCTTGAGGCGGTACCAGGCGGATTCCTGGGGAGCGGCCAGACGGGAGATCGAGGCGATCGGCTTCTCGGCGCTCCGCAGCGCTTTCGCGGCCACCTGGGTCGAGGCCTGAGTCGTGGCCTTGGCCGCAGCCTGCCCGATGTCTCGCCCGGCTTGCCGGACGATCGGCTGACGCAGATTGGATGCGATCGTTCGCTGAATCATGGCTTCCCCCTGGGTTTCCCGTCTCGGTGTCCGTGACACCTGGTAAGGGCTTTATCCCGGAGAAAGGCGCGGATCCTTCTTATGATCCGCTTAAGCCTAGAGAAAATCCTGCGAAAGGGGATGCGGCCTTACTTCAGGCCGAGGGCGCGGGCGGCGTTGATCCGGCCGTGTCCCGTGAAGGAGTCGAAGCCCGGCAGGCCCACGTCGTCGGCGGTCGATTCCAGGCGCGCCTTCACCTGGGCCGGGGTCATGTTCGGGTAGAGGCTCAAGAGGAGGGCGGCCACTCCCGAAACGTAGGGGGTCGACATGGAGGTCCCGCTCATCGAGCCGTACTCGTAAGGCAGGGGGTCCGAGACCTCGTAGGTGGGGGTGGTGGAGAGGATGTCCACGCCGGGCGCCGAGACCGAGATCCACTTGCCGGCGTTGGAGAAGGAGGCTACCTGGTCCCGGTCGTCGGTCGCACCGACCGCGATCACCCCGGGCAGGGCCGCGGGGTAGCTGGGGTGGATGCCATATTCCAGGTAAGCGTCCTCGCGGTCGTTGCCCATCGCCGCGACCACCACGACTCCCTTGGCGAGGGCGTAGCGGACGGCCCGCTCGACGGGCTTGGAGCCGCCGTAGACGCCGAGGCTGAGGTTGACGACCTTGGCTCCGTGCTCGACCGCCCAGACGATGCCCGCCGCGACGTCGGAACCGAAGCCGCTGCGGGTGTAGCTGAGGACCTTGATCGGCATGATCCGGGCGTTGGGGGCGGCTCCCACCACTCCGATCCCGTTGAGCGCCGCTCCGATGGTGCCCGCCACGTGGGTGCCGTGGCCGTGATCGTCCATCGGGCCCTTGTTGGGGAAGGGCTCCACGCGGGTCTGGCCGGGGTTGTCCCAGTCCTCGACCTCGACCTGGTTGACGAAGCTGATGCCGGAGACCAGGTTCTCGCGGAGATCCGGATGCCCGAGGTCCACTCCGGTGTCGATCACCGCGACGATCACGCCCTTGCCCCGGGCGACGTCCCAGGCCTGGGGAAGGCGCAGGGCGGCGTTTCCGTACTGGCTGCGGTGCTGAGGGTCGGTGGGCATGTAGGTGGCCCGGACCCGGGCGTCGGCCTCGACGGAGGCCACGTCGGGGTGGGCGGCGAGGGTCTTGAGGAGGCCGGCCCGGTCCTGGCCCTTGGGAAGCGAGACGACGTTCATTCCCAGCTCGGGGATCGAACCGACCGAACGCACGCCATGCTTGGCCATCAGCTCGGAAAGGCCGCGACCGCCGGCTCCAGGACGGAACTGGATGACGGCCCGCGGGCTGGCCGCACCCTTGAGCGAGGCCTGCTGAACCTGATGGAGACCGACCGAATGACCGGAGATGCTGGGGGCCGTCACGCCGCAGCCCGTCGTGAGTGCCATCACGACGGCCATGATCATCGGGATCAGATCTTGCGGCTTCAAGGGCTTCTCCTCCGTCCGGAAGTCTTCATGCTGAAAACTCCCTTACCAGAGTTATCGCCCGGATCTGCCCCGAAGCGGACCAAGAAGAGGTTAAACCTCCCCTAAAACGCGTTGAAGAGAGCCCGTCGGCCCCCTTCAACCCCTGACCTGGCGATCCCGGAAGGCCGGGATCCGGCCTTCGGCTCGGCTTAGCGCTCCGCCTCGGTATCCCAGACCACGACTCCCGTGCCGGGTTTCTTGAGCACCTCGGTGGCCTTCTTGGCGTAGGCCTTCCAGGCCATGGAGGCCTGGAGCGGGGAGATCATCTCTCCGTCGGAGATCAGGTGCCAGGCATAGATCCCGGGCACGATCTCCTCGATGTAGAACTGCTCGGGCCCCGGTCCTGGCCCCAGGCGCTCCACGACCATCTGCTGAAGGCGATAGGCGGTCGTCTTCATCCGACACCTCCTTCTCTCGGCATGCCCACTATAAGCCCCGCCCCGGGGGGCATCAACTCCCGCATGCGTCGCGACGCGCGCGCCGCTGGAAAGCGGCCAAGCAAGCGCCCTCGAGTCGGGCTTTCGGACGTCGGGCCGCGCCCCCAATGGATAGAGGACGGGGAATCCGGGAATAATACCCCTCGCCGAGAGGCGACGCCCTCGAGAGGAGGTATCGGATGACGATCCGTGAGCGCTTGAAGAGACTCCTGGATGACGGCAACCTGATCGAGCTCTACTTCGCCCCGTCCAACAACTACTACCTGGCGAAGGTGACCCGAGTCGGGGAAGACTACGTGGAGTTCGATGCGTTCGACGAGGAAGAGAACGTCGTGGCGCATAACATCATGCCCCTTCACCTGCTGATGGGCATCACGACCATGTCGACCGATCGCAACCGCGAGAAGCTCGAGCTCCTCCTGCGCAAGGAATTCGAAGGCGAATCCCGGCGCGGAAACTCCTGATCCGGTTCCGTTAGCCCGCATCTCGCCCCGTCCTTAAGGACGGGGCGTTTCTACAGGTCAGCAACGCTTTCCCAGCCCTAGCCGCGGGCGCTAAGGACGGGGCGTTTCTTTCAGCAAGAGGTACCACAGCCGCGCGTTGCCGTTGAGCGTGCCGGCCCGCAGGGCGGCCTCGCGGCCTCCCCCCCAGTACACGTCGGCCCGCCCTGGCCCGACGATGGCCCCGCCGGTATCCTGATCCAGGACGAAGCGGCTGCCCGTCTCCCAGGCCGACACCGAACCGTCCGGCGCGAAGCGCGCCCGCGGATACGTCAAGAAGCCGACCAGGCCGGACCCGAAGAGACGCTTGTCCGTGGCGATCGCCCGCCCCGCCGTCAGCGCGATCCCGTCCGACCCGTAGGGGCCCTCCGCCGACAAACGGAAGAAGACGTAGCTGGGATTGCGGTTGAGCATCTCGCGCATCTCCGCGGGACGCTCCCGGAAGTACGCCTCGATGGCCGGCATCGAGATCTGCTCGGCGGGGATCTTCCCGTCCGCGATCATGGCCTTGCCCAGGCTCTTGTAGGGGTGGCCATTGGCTCCCGCGTAGTTGACGTTGACGATTCGCCCGTCCTCGAAACGCAAGAGGCCCGAGCCCTGGACCATCAGGGAGTAGCGCGCCATCTCGTCGTCCACCCAGGCCAGCTCGAGCCCCTTTCCGGAAAGCGCCCCGCGATCGTCAATCTCCGTGCGGCTGAAGTACGGAAGGACCTTGCCGTCCTGGAGGCGGGCCACGATGCTCTGGCCCTCGTAGCGGGCGTTGAAGGCCCCGAGGTTCACCCGGACGAGATCCGGCGGCAGCGCGTAGAGAGGAAAGCGGAAGCGGGCGTCGGGCGTCTTGCGCGCCTCGAGCAAGGGCAGGTAGTAGCCGGTCACGTGGACCGTGCCCTGGCCGTCGTTGCCCGGCACGGAGATCCAGTCGAACTCGGCCTGGACCGCCTCGTAGAAGGCAGGCGTCAGCCCATGCCGGGAGAGCAGCTCGGAGAAGCGATCGGCGCTGCGGCGCGCGAGGCTGATGGGGACCTGGCGATCGCCCATGGGGATGGTCTCGCGCCGCGACGCCGCGAGGTAGGCCCGGGTGCGCGAAACGGCTTGCTGCAAGGTATCCCGCTCGCCGTCGTCGGCGACGACGACCTGGGCGGCGGCCGGCATGCCGAGGCAGAGCATCAGGGAGAACGCGAGAAAGAGGGAGCGCATGCCCCCTCTATACCCGGATCTCCCGCGTGGAATCAGCGCGCGCCGAGGATCTCGTCCTCGTAGGTCGGCGCGGGATCGTAGGCGCCGTTGCGGATCTTGTCGAGCAGGCCGGCGATGGCCTTCTGCCACTTGGAGAGGCTCTCCATGGGCTTGCTGTGCTGCGCCCAGTCCTGCTCGAAGGCGCGCTGGAAGCTGCGGGTCGCTCCCGCGTCCTCGACGGCCAGCATGACCTCGCGGTTGCGGGTGGTGGCCTGGAAGGTGAAGTTCGCCGAGCCCACCAGGGTCACCTGACCGTCGATCATGGCAAGCTTGGCGTGGAGGTACTCGAACTCGCCGTGGGGGACGTAGACGCGCACCGGGACGCCGGCGGCGTTGAGGTCGGCGATCGCCCCCAGGTTGCCCAGCGCCTCGAGAGGCAGCTTGTCCATGAACGGCAGCTTCGGGGCGAAGCGGCGGATGGAGTCCCCGTCGAGCAGCACCCGGACCTGGACGCCCCGCTGGTGGGCCCGGATGAGCGCCTGGATGATCTCCTCGTGATCCAGGAAGAGCGCCTCGACGGCGATGGACTGCTTCGCCTGGTTGAACTGGGTGAGCATCAAGGAGCGGATGTTGCGGCGCTGGGGACCGACCTCGGCCAGGGCGACCTTGGCGCCGACGCTACGGCTGGGAGCGAACGCGGTCTGGAGCGCCCGGCCGCCGGCCGCCGTGAAGTCCTCGTCGATCATCTCGGAGACGTGGATGGCCGCGGGGCCATCGATCCGCGCCATGAAGTCATGGCCGTCGGCGCCGCCGTCCGAGAAGTTCATGCCACCCACGATGGCGAACTTGCCGTCGATGGCCACCAGCTTGGCGTGCGCCAGAGTATTGGCACGACCCAGCCAGCGGGGGCCCGGCGGAAGCAGGTTGATCGGGAACGTGCGGTACTGGACGCCGTTGGCCTGGAGGTAGTCGGCGACCTCCTTCATGTCCTTCTTCTCGGAGCCAATCCCTCCCAGCTTGGGATCGAGCAGGAGCTGGACCTCCACGCCGGCCTTGTGGCGCTCGACGAGGGCCTCGGCGATCTCGCGCCCGACTTTGCCGCCCAGGAGGAAGCACTCGACCTGGACCGAGCGCTCGGCGCTGCGGATGGCGGCAAGCACCGCGGGGAAGACCTCGGCGCGATCGATCAGCGGAGTGATCCGGTTGCCCGTGCTCACGCGCCACGGATCCTCGGTGTTCTGAGCCGCGAAAGCCCCGCTCGGCGCGGGGGTGAGGCTGCCCGCAGGCATGCCGCATGCCGTCAGCGAGAAGGCCATCGCTCCCGCCAGCGCCAGACGCAGTCCAAGTTTAATGCGCATCGATTCTCCTTCGTATGCCGGGTTGCCGGCGGCGCCCGCCGGTGCCGGGGCGCCGCGTGATCGCAGTGGTGTTAACTATAGATTAAGAGACCGATAAACTTGCGTACTCTCGGCGATCCTTTGCAGTCGAGGCCAGGTCTGGTAAGCTTTTAAAGTGCGTGACGACGCCATTTCAGAGGAGAAAACACCGTGATTCGCCCGCTACTGCTGCTCGCGCTCCTCTTGGGAGCGTTCGTTCCACCGGTTGAAGCCAAGCCCGGCGATTCGCTCGATGGGCTGCTGCCGAAGATCCCGGGCCTCAAGCGGACCGGCGGACTCGCCGCACGCGGGGCGGCCCCTGGCTACTCCTTCGAGATCTGGGAGGATCACATCGGCCAGGAAATCACCTTCACCGACACCTTCCTCGCGGCCGACCCCGGCTCGGATCGCTCCCTGGGCTACCTTCCCAAGACCACCCTGGTGGTCATGAAGACGCCCCAGGGCGGACGCTTCGTCCTCAGCGAGGCCCGCGAAACGGCCTTCGAAGCCCCCGAAGAGATGGAGGCCTGGCAGGCCAAGCATGAGAAGGACGCCGCCAAGCGCGTCGTCAAGGCCAAAGGCTTCACGGAGATCATCGCCACCCTCTGGAAGCGCACCGTCCTCAAGACCCCGATCCTCGAGCCCGTCTTCACGGACGGCCGGCGCACCATCTTCAAGGGACTGCTCGACGAGGGCAAGATCACCAAGCTACTGTTGATTCCCGACTGGGGAGCGATTCCCGAGGAATACCCGCCCAACACCAAGGTCGGCGGCTCCCTCAAGGAGATCGAGTACCTCACCGAATACGAACACCTGGTGGTTGCCGATCTGACCACCAAGATCAAACGCTCCCACCGCAAGAGGTAATCATGGACCACGGACTCGAACCCCAAGCCCCGCTCACGCTCCGCACCATCCGCCAGGAGTACGTGCACTACTGCCAGGACACCTATCCGCGCTACGGCGAGGGCCGCACGGAAAAACTTTCCTACGCCGCCTTCAAGGCCAAGCTGATGGAACATGAGACGCTGCACCAGGAACTCTTCGCGCTTTACGGCGAGAACCCGGACCTGAAGGGCCTTTCCGCGGATCTGCGGACCCGCCTGGTGGGCCTGGAAGTGCGCATGAGCCAGCTGGAGCACGAGTTGTGCATGTCCTGATCGGGACTTGCCTGCTGCTCGCAACCCTCGCCTTCGCCCCCCCCGCGGCTGCGAGCACTCCGGCGACCCCATCGGCGGACGCCTCCGCCTCGCTCCCGGCGGCCATCCCGGCCAGCGCCTCCTCAGCCGTCACCTTGGCGAGCCCCTCGACGGAGGCCCCCGAGGCCAGCCCGTCGCTCGACGTCTCGCCCGAACCCGAGCCGCTGGGCACGGTACTCGTCCCCAAGCCCAAGAGCGTGCTCGTCCTTCACACCAACGACACCTTCGGGATCCTCGAGCCCGTCACGGTCGACCCCTACTCCGCCCTGCCGAAGACCATCGGGGGCCTCCCCCGGCAGGCCGTGGCCATCGTCGAGGCCCGTGAAGCCGGCATCCCCACGCTCGTCCTGAGCGCGGGCAACATCCTGGGCCCCGGAGCCACCAGCGCGCATACCCAGGGCAAAGCCATCGTCGAGGCCCTCAACCGCATGGGTTATGATGCCTGGCTGCCCTCCAACCACGACTTCTCCTACGGCATCGCCGCCCTGAAGGCCCGCATCCAGGAAGCCAAGTTCCCGGTCGTCCTCGCCAACGTCCTCGAGAAGAAGACCGGCAAGCCCCTGGCCAAGCCCTACGCGATCTTCGAGCGCGACGGCCTCCGGATCGCCGTCCTGGGCCTAACGGACACCCGCTCGCGCGATTACCTCAACGTCGACGAGGCCGACCACCTGATCTTCCAGAACCCCGGCGAGGCCGCCACCAAGTGGGTCAAGATCATCCAAGAGCAGGATCAGGCCGACCTGATCATCGCGCTCACGCACCTCAGCCTCGACCAGGAAATGCCCCTCCTGAGCGCGGACTCCGGTATCGACATGGTCGTCGGAGGCTTCAACAGCACCGACCCCAAGGACATCGCCGTCCACCAGGTCGCGGGCATCGACGGCAAGCGCGCCTTGCACGCCGGAGGCTACGGCACCATGCTCGGCAAAGCCCGCCTCACCCTCGATCAGAGTCCTGGAGGCCGCTACCGGATTGCACGGATCGAGCCCGATCTCCTGCGCCTGGAGGAAGACCTGATTCCCGCCTGGAGCCTCATGACCAAGGCTCCCGAGATCGTCACGCTGACCTTCGACGCGCGTCGCAACGTCTCCGAGGCCTGGAAGCGCGACAACGGCAAGGCCGCCGAGCTCGAAGGCCCGCTCAGCGCCAACGAGGCCATGCAGATGGTCGCCAACATCATGCGCGGAACGGCCCGCAGCGAAGCCAGCCTGATCCCGCGCTCCCACTTCCACGACGGAGGAGCCTTCGGCGAGGTCGCCAGCGCCCGCGCGCTCTACTACCTGATGCCCTGGGAGGACCCGCTGGTCTCCATCCAGGTCAAGGGCTCCGTGCTCACGACGCTCGCCTCCCAGACGAAGGGAACGCGCCCCAAGCTCTTCTCGGCGGGGCTCAGCATGGTGGGCGACGAGGCCCGCCTGAACGGGCGGCCCATCAAGTCCGATAACTTCTACCTGGTGGCCGTGCCGCTTCCCGTCGCGCAAGGCAAGGTCGCGGGCCTCACGGACCTCCTCAACGAGGAGATGCGCCGCTACCCGTTCACCGTCCGCCAGAGCGTCCTCAACTTCCTCCGGGTCCAGGGAGCCCTGGGCAAGAAGGTCTCCCTCAGGTCCTTCCCCGACTTCACCCAGATCCCCTTCTGGCGCTCGACCCTCGTCCTCAACATGGACATGACCCGCCGAGCGGTCGAAAAAGCCGGCGACAAGTACCCGGACCTCTCCTGGAAGGGCGATCGCTCAGGCTTCGCCTACGGCGGCGACATGGACTTCAAGCTGGGCGCCACCTGGGGCATCCACGACGTCAAGCACGGCCTCGCCCTCTCCTACCGCACGGATCAGCTGGCCGACGGCAATACCCAGATCTCCTCGGACCGCATCCAGTTCTCCAGCGATTACCAGGCGGACGTGCTCTTGGCCGCGACCCGGCCCTTCGTCAACCTCACCATGACCACCCGCTTCGTCCAGGACAAGTCCCCCAAGTACTTCCTCGGACAGCTCGGCGGAGGCCTCAGCCATGACCTCTCCTGGATGGGCCTCACCATCCGGGAAGGTATCGAACACCGCCGCCACTTCCTCGACCGCGACCAGCAGCCGGACCGTACCGGTGCGACCCTCGGCCTGCTCTGGAAGCGCGACTTCGGCTACTTCTCGCTGCGCGAGGACCTGAAGCTCTTCAGCACGCTCGACTTCGAGAAGGACGGCCTGCTCACCGACTCCGAGTTCGAGCTCGTCATCCCGCTCACGAAGATCACGGCCATCAGCTACAAGGTGAACCTCTATAAGAACACCCGCTACCCGGACTGGGCCAACCGGCACCTCCTGGGACTTTCCTTCCGCTTCAACCAGCCCTGGGTGTTCTAGAGCGCAAAACGTTGCTACAGGTCAGCGAGCTTTGAAATTAAGGCCCTGTTCATGCCATTCACGGCTAACGCTCGCTGCCTTACGCAACAGCCGCGGGCGCTAAACCGATCCGCCGAATCGCGCCGCCTCGTACCGCTCCACCAGGTCCCTGAACTCCTCCCACGCGCCTGCATCCAGGCTCTCGCGGGCCAAGTCCAGCGCCTCGCGCGGCGTGGTCGCCTCCGTGACGGGGACTCCCGCCTTCCGGAGGCGCTCCAGCATGCGGCGATACCGGCTCACGAGCTCGGGCTCCCGGCGGCGACGCCAAAGCGCCAGCCCCACTCCCCCCAGCAAGGCCAACGCCAGCGCGATCCGTCCGTGATCCGCGCTGCGCCCCAGCATGAACGTTCCCCCCGGCGTGGGATCCAGCGTGATCCAACGGCCGTCCACGTAAGCCTCCACCCAGGCATGCGCGTGTCGCTCGTCGAAGACCGTCACGTCTCCCGCCTGATGCCCACCCGCATAGCCGCCGACGACGCGGGTCGGCACTCCGATCTCCCGCCCGAGCAGGGCGAGCGCGCTCGCGAAGTGCACGCAGAAGCCGCGCCGCGAATCGCGCAAGAAGTAGAGGACCGGATCCACCCCGGCCACGGCCTCCGGCGCCTGGAGGTCGTAGCGCATCTCGGTTTGCAGGTGCTGCGCGATCCGTTCCAGGGCCTCGAGGGGCGTGGAGGCATCGCCCGCGAGTCGCTTGGCGATCGCCTCGAGTTCGCGGGGACTCCCTTCCGTCTGGCGCTCCGACGGGATCGGCGGCGGCTCTTCGCCGTCCCGGTCCTCGGCCCTCTGGGTCCCGGCCCTCTGGGTCCCGGCCCTCTGGGTCTCATAGGAGTACCCGATCCAGGCGGGGCGGCTCAACCGAAAAGTGCCGTCCGCGTGCCGCTGCGGATCGAGCAGGGCGTCACGGACGCCCTCCGCGCCCGGCGGCAACGGCAGCACGCGCATGGCGTCCGCGCGCAACGTGACGCGCACCCAGCCTTCGGCCCCGGTCCCCGAGGGCCAGGCGACCACCGCTCTCGGGCTTGCCGACCATGCGCCCTGGCGGTAGGTGTCGAAGACTTCGGCCCGCATCCGCGCGTCCCGCGACCGGACCTCGAGGACCGGCGCACTGCCCTGGGGCCAGCGGCTATCCAGGTCGAGTCGCCCCTCCTGGCCCGGCATGCGAGCCTTCCCATCCTCCGTTGCCGACCGGACCGGCGACAAGCCGAATGACGGCAAGCTCGGCAACGGAACGGCCGGAAGCCAGGGATGCAACAGGAGCACCATCGCGGCAAAGAAGCCCAGCGGCAGGATCGCGGACGTCAGCGAGCCGAGTTCGGAAAGCCTGATGTGCGTCGCACCGATCGCATGGCGCCCTTCCGCCCAGGCCGCGAGCAAGAGCGCGATCATGAGCCCCGCGAAAGCGAGCCCCGAGCCCTGGCCGTCGCGCGGTGCAAAGAACGCAGGAAGGAGGAGCGAAGCAAACGTGACCAGAAAGAGCTGGGCGCGGATATAGGGGCGATCGCGAAGGTCCCAGGCGAAGAGCGCCGCGATGCCCACCACCGTGAGGGCAATGGGGCCTCGGGAGAGGACGTGCTCGCGCAGGTCCGACACGAACCACGCCAAGATTGCCAGGATGCCCACGTAGAGGGCCATGAGCAAGGGCTTCGAGGGCGATCCCGCCCGGCGCAGGCTGAAGAGGCCTCCCACGACCACGAGCGGGACGAGGCTCACGACCGCCCCGAGCGCCAGCGCCCCCTGCTGCCAGAGAAAGGCGATCGCCCCCAGCGTCGCCGCCAGCGTGAACGCGCGCGCATGATCGAGGCGAACGTCGCGGCTCCCCCCCACTCCCGCGGTCCATGCCGCCGCCGGACGCGAAAGCGGCTCCGGTTCGCGCTCCCGCATCCTCACGACCAGGCGCTGCAAACGCGCGCTGAGCGGCCAATGGACCTGGCGCATCCCTTCGCCCTGACGATGCTCGCGCACCTGACCGTCCGGATCCGCCACGCCTGGCGCTGGCCCGATAGCGCGGACGAGGCCCGCTTCGCCCACAGCGGGATCGAGCCAGGTGACTACAGCCACGCGCATGACCTCCACCAGCCCGAGCGGCAGCGCTCTCAGACGAAGCGTCAGCCGCTCCGGAGCGTGGGTGAGGCGAAAGGCATGGCCGACCCGATCGGGAGCCCTCACGAGGACCTCCCGACCCGGATTGCCGTCGAGGTCGAGCCCGAAGGGGCCCAGGTCACGGCGGGCCTCCAGGCTGACCCAGACGTCTGCCTCGGCCGTCGGCTCCCGGCGCTGTGCCACGCCCCGGATCCGTACCCCGCGCACGGCGAAGGTCCCCATGGCTCCTCCCACGAGAAGGACCGTCATCAGGGCGTATCCGCTCAGGTTCAGGTAGGGATGTTGCAGGGCCCCGCCCACGAGAAAGGAGAGCAAGGCGAGGAACGCCGTGATCGCACCCTTGAACGTGAGGCGGATGCGCAGCATCAGCGAGGAACGGGCTGTTGCCCGAGAATCTCCAAGAGGACCTGGCGCTTGCGAGGCAAGGATCCCTCGCCCTCCAGCACCAAGCGATGGGGAAGCGCCCATGGCGCCGTCGCCTTGAGGTCGTCCGGAGTGAGGAAGTCACGGCCCTTGAGGACGGCGTGGGCCTTGGCAAGCGCCTGCCAGGAGAGCGCGCCGCGCGGGCTGATCCCCAGCCTCACGCCCGGCCAGAGGCGGGACGCGCGCACCACGGCGAGCAAGTAATCCCTGAGCGACGGGCTGACGTGGACGCCGTTAGCGGCGCGCTTCCACTCCATAAGCGCCTCGCTCGGCCAGGACGGCATCGGGACCGCCGCCCCGTGCCGGCCCTCCAGCAGCGCGAACTCGTCCTCGTAACTGGGATAGCCGAGGCTGACCGTGGCCATGAAGCGATCGAGCTGAACTTCGGGAAGCGGAAAGGTCCCCTCGAAGGTCAGCGGATTCTGGGTGGCGATCACGAAGAAGGGATCCGGCAACGGATACGTTTGGCCTTCCACCGAGACCTGGGCCTCTTCCATGGCTTCCAGCAGGCCGGATTGGGTCCGGGGAGAAGCGCGGTTGATCTCGTCGGCGAGCAGGACATGCGTGAAGACGGGACCCGGCACGAAGCGCAAGCTACCGTCTCCCGGCACGTAGAGGGAGGCCCCGAGCAGATCCCCCGCGAGGAGATCCGGAGTGAACTGGACGCGGCGAAAACCGAGCCCCAGGGCCGCGGCCAGGGTCTTTGCCAGGAGGGTCTTGCCCACTCCGGGGACATCCTCGATCAGGAGGTGGCCCCCGGCGATGACGGTGGCCAGGACGGCGTCCAGCGTGGCCTCTGGCAGCGCCAGGACCTGGCGCAGGGAGGTCCGCAAGCCGTCGAGGTCAGTCCTTGCGCGCGGCACGTCGCCCCCTGATGCTTAGTTGGCGGCCGAAAGGGAAAGCGTGACCGATGCGGTCGCCGACGAGGTGACCGTGACCGAGGCCGTGGCCTCCGCCACCTTGGTCCCCTCTCGGGTGGCTCGGGCCGTCACCAGGGCCTTGACGGGAGGAACGCTCGAAAACGCCTTTTTGACGTTGACGCCGCGGTAATTCTCCGTGTGGGAGGTATCCAACTCGTCGTTCGGGTGATGCGCTTCGATCTCAATCGTGACCAGGTGATCGATCCGGTTGCCCTGCAGGAGACCTGGCGCGACCGCCACATCCACCTCAACCGCCCCTCTGACCGGGGGCACGTCCGACAGCGTCAGCGAGTCGAAGCATCCCGCCAAGGAGAGCGCGAGCAGGGGAGCGAGATAGCGAAGTTTCATGGCACGTTGTCCTTTGTGGAAGGCGGTGGAAGAGGGGATGGGGCCGTCCCGCTCAGCGCCGGAAAAGCGGAGTCGGGGACGGATAGGCGCTCCGGGTGGCCGTGACGGTCACGCCGGGAAAGCTCCCGCCCGCATTGTCATCGCCCCGGATCTGGAACTCGACGTTCTGCTCGCGTGGCTCCCCCGGAAAGGCGTCCGGCCCAGGGGCCAAAGGCTGGCCGAAGGAGTCCTTCGCCGAAAACGGAATCACCACCGAAGGGGTGGAGACCCGGGGTTTCGACAGGGAGAATTCCTCGGCCAGGGCCTGGCTGGTCAGGGCTGGTGCGGCAAAAACGGCGATCGCCGCCGAAAGGAAGAATCGTCGCATGATCGTCTCCTGGAAGGTCTGGAGTGAAGAAGGTCAGGCCCGTCTGGGACGCGTGGCCGCGGCTGCCGGCTCGTAGTTGCCGAAGCGCGCCCGGGTATCCTCGCGCGAGGCCTTGCGGGTCCCCGCCACCATGTCGAAGAGGCCCTGGGCCGTGGTCGGCATCACCCGGATCGGCCGATCCAGAGCACTCTCGACCTCGCTCACCGTCTTGTCGTCGAGGAAGACCTCGGTGCCGGCCTTGAGCATGATGTCCGGGATCCAGATCTCTCCGACGCCCGCCTGGAGGCGCGGCTCGTCGATCAGATCCTGACCGGTCAGCAGCCCCGTTACGGTGATGAGATCTCCCCAGAAGCGGCTGGGGGTGGGAACCAGTTCGGCATCCAGGTTGGCGACCCGTTCGAGGTCGTCGACCAGCGGCTGGACGATATGGGCGGCCGCCTTGCCGGTGACGATCTGCGCCTGGAGGGGCTTATCCAGCTGAGCGGGAAGCTTCTTGGCGAGTTTCTTCCATTCCCAGCCGAGCAGGACGGCGCCGCCGACTCCGTCCTGAACGGTGTCGAAGTCGCCGTAGTGGCTGGCCTTGGGAAGCGGCACTCCCGAGAGGACGTAGAACTCGTCGGAGAGTTGCACGATGGGGTCTTCCCATTCCTTCTTGAAGCGCTTCTGCCAGGGCTTGACCTGGGCGATCATGCGGGCGCACCACTCGGGGGTGGGGGCCTGCAGATCGGGCAAGCCGAGTTCTTCGCGGAAGCGGTTGAGCGCCACCGGGACGATGTTGATGCTCAGAAGGTCGGGCAAGTAGCGCTCGGAGAGCTCCTGGATGGTCCGGTCGAGTTCGGCTCCGTCGTTGACCCCGGGGATCAGGACGACCTGGGCGTGGAACTGGATGCCGGCGTTCGCCAGGCGATCGAGGTGCTGAAAAAGGCGCTTGGCCAGGGGCTGCTTGAGAATCTGCGCCCGCAGCTCGGGGTTGGTGGCATGGACCGAGACGTAGAGCGGGGAGAGCCTCAGCTCCTCGATCCGCTTCCATTCGCGCTCGGGCATGTTGGTCATGGTGATGAAGTTGCCCTGCAGGAAGGAGAGGCGGTAATCATCGTCCATGACGTAGAGGGACTCACGCATTCCGGCCGGCTGCTGGTGGATGAAGCAGAAGACGCAGTTATTGGCGCAGGGGCGAATCCGGTCGAAGACCGCGTCCTGGAACTCCAGGCCCAGGTCCTCATCGATCTCCTTGGAGA
Source organism: Candidatus Sericytochromatia bacterium (assembly GCA_036676495.1). Lineage (GTDB taxonomy): Bacteria > Cyanobacteriota > Sericytochromatia > S15B-MN24 > UBA4093 > UBA4093. The sequence goes on along the minus strand of JAKFCT010000025.1, from coordinate 1,043 downwards.
GGGTGAGCTCGAGGGTCTCTTCTCCGCGGAGGACGCGCAGGGTGACGGTCTCCTCGGCGATCTGATAGCGGTAGTCGATCAGATCGAGGATCTCGTAACCGTTGATAGCTTGCAAGGTATCCCCAGGCCGAAGCCCGGCGGCCTCTGCGAGGCCCCCGGGCTCGATGCTGGTGATCAGTCCGCCGTTAGACTTCATCCGTGTCGGCGTACTCACCGCGGTTCAGGTCGCGAAGCGAGAGCGAGATCCGCTTCTCTTCGGGACGGAAGCGCTTGATGAGGGCCTGGATCTCCTGACCGACCTCGACGATCTCCTCAGGGCGAACCTGACGATCCGACATCTCGGCGGTGGGAAGGAGAGCCTCGACGCCCGGCTCGATCTCGACGAAAGCGCCGAAGGTGGCGAGCTTGGTGACGCGACCGGGGATGACCTGACCCTCGGCGTAGCGATCGGACAGGGTGGTCCAGGGATCCTCCTGAAGCTGCTTGAGCGACAGGGAGATCTTGTGGGCCTCGCGGTCGACCTTGAGGACCTTGAGGGTCAGCTCGTCGCCGATGTTCAGCACGTTCGAGGGGTGCTGAATGCGCTGCCACGAGATCTCGGAGATCGGGAGCAGGCCGTCGATGCCGCCCAGGTCGATGAAGGCGCCGAAGTCGGCGATCCGGACGACCTTGCCGGTGATGATCTGACCCACTTCGAGCGTGGCGAGGACCTCGGCGCGAAGCTTGCCCTTCTCGGCCGCGACCGCCTGGCGGTGCGACAGGATGAGCTTGTTGCGGCGCTGATCCACTTCGATGATCTTGAGCGGCAGCTCAGTGCCGACCAGCTCCTCGTGCGAGCCCTTGGTGCGGAGCTGCGAGGCAGGAACGAAGCCGCGGAGCTTGTAGGCATCCACGATCACGCCACCCTTGACGACACCGGTGACCCGGGCGTTGATGACCTTCTCTTCCTCGTAGTCCTTGGCCGCCTGCACCCAGCCGCGAGCCTGATCGACGCGCCGCTTGGACAGGGTCAGCTGACCGTCCTCGTCCTCCTCGCGGAGGAT
>JAKFCT010000024.1:0-11378 GCA_036676495.1 Candidatus Sericytochromatia bacterium | reverse complement strand
CCGAGACGGCGGCTCTCGGCCATCCGTGGCCTTCGCCGCCCTAGCGCATCCTGCGCGTTGCCACTCCGTCGCGGCCCGGCCCGCTGTCGAGGGGGCGCTGATGGACTCGACCGCCCTTCCCTCCCACAACGGGTGGCCATCGGAGTTTTCGTGATCCGTTTGACGAAGAACACGGCAGCTCTCGAAGCTGAGCCCGCCGAGAGTGTGACCGGCAGCCTTCCTTCATGTGCCCGAAGGCAGGCACGGGCACCGTCGGGTGTTTCCCCGCCGGATGTTTCCGAAGCGAAGGGGAATCTTGGCAATGATGGCGAGGGAAGGGCGGTCGAGTCCTCAAGCGGACTCTCGACTAGCGTGCCGGGCCGCAACGAGTCGGGGAGGTCACGAGGGCCCGGGGATAGGCTTGATACCCAACGCTTTGGCCCGAAGAGACAGGGGCCCCGACCCCCAGGCCACCTCAGCAAGGCCCGGATCCCCAGGCCCAGGCTAGAATCCAAACTCTAGCCTGGGGAAGCGTTCGAGATCCGCGGAGGACCGATCCGACCGGACCGAGCCACTTCATTATCGAGATCCGTGGAGGACGGTTCCGACTGGACCGAGCCACTCCATTCCGGACCGAGCCATCAACCACGTGCGCTACTCCGTGATGGGTACGGGAGCTTGCAGGACGTGACGGTCGAACTCGCGCTGGTGGGCGAAGGTCGTGGGATCGGCCCGGTCCACGAAGAGCGTGCCGAAGAGGTGGTCGATCTCGTGCTGGAGCACCACGGCGAAGAAGCCGCCGGTCTCGATGCGCAGGGGGGTGCCGTGACGATCGAGCGCCTCGACGACGACCTCGGTGGAGCGGGCGACGTTGCCCCGCAGGTTGTCGATGCTCAGGCACCCCTCGTAGCCCCAGACCTTCTCCTCGGAGAGCATGGTGAAGCGCGGATTGACCAGGACCGTGAGGGGAATTGGCGGAGCGTCAGGGTAGCGCGGGTTTCGCCCTTTGCCTTCGATGGCCACGATGGAGATCGACCGGTAGACCTGGGGAGCGGCCAGGCCGAGGCCATTGGCATCCCGCAAGGTCTCGATCAGATCATCGATGAAGGCCTGGGTTTCCGGAAGCGCCAGCGTTTCCGGGCTCAGCTCCTGGGCGACCTCCCGCAGGATCGGGGTTCCGAGCTTGGCAATCTTGAGCAGGGCCATGAGGTCTCCTTCGAGGGGGCAGGCAGGGGAGATGCGGAAGCCCGCCAGAGGTTCTGGCGGGCTCGCGGATCAGGCTTGCGACTCGGCGCAGACCTTCAGGTAGGTCTCGTGGCAGGTCCTCAGGTACTCCTTGGCCTTACGCTCGTTCTCCCAGCCGGAAACCGAGGGGTAGAGGCCGTCGAGGTTCTTGTAGACCGTGAAGAAGTGCTCGATCTCGAGCAGGAGGTGCGGAGGCAGGTGATCGAGCTGGGTCACCTCGGCGTAGCGGCGATCGCCCACCGGCACGGCGAGGATCTTGTAGTCCTCCCCCTTCTCGTCTTCCATCTTCAGCAGTCCGACCGGCCGGACCTCGATGATGCAGCCGGGGAACGTGGGTTCCTCCATGGGCACCAGGACGTCCGCGGGGTCCCCGTCGCCGGCGAGCGTCTGGGGGAAGAAACCGTACTCGGCCACGTAGTGAAGCGGGCTGGAGAGCACGCGGTCCAACCGGATCGCACCGTAGGTCGCGTCGTACTCGTACTTGTTGCGGGACCCCTTGGTGATCTCGATGACCACGGCGGATTCCTCGGGGAACCGATCGCCAAGCGGGTAGTTATACAGGTTGTCCAATCTTCCTCCTTGAGTGGGGGCGGGCGATCGCCCCCGGGCTGGTTATTCCGGCTGCTGGCTGGACGGCGGGGCCGTCGCCTCGATGGCCGTGAAGGGTTCCAAAATCTTGTACGTGTGCGCGGCGCCCCGGGGCACCACCCAGGAATCCCCGGGCTCGAGCTTGAGCATCTGCTCTTCGATGTGCAACTCGGCCCGTCCCGAGAGGACGTAGCCCACGGTCTCGTAGTCCCGCCGGGTCACCGGCTTGGACTCGCCGGGCCTCTCGTTCTCCCAGAGCCGCATCCCCACGCTGCTTCCCGAGGCCAGGCATTTCTGCCCCCGAGAGCCCTGCTCCGAGTGCGCCACGTTGATCTTGCGGGCTGAGGTTTCCGCCATGACGGCCTCCTCTCATCTTCACCGATCCCCTCCCATGAGAGCAGGTCGGGGGGAAGATGAAAACACTCGGGCCTCGGAAATCGGCCCGGCCTCTCGCGAAGCCGGCCAGGAGAACCTTGAGCCGCGCGCCCGATGTCGATAGGCTGAGGCCGGTGCGAAAGGAGAGGATCGTATGCCTGAAAGCATGATGAAGCTCTACCAGTTCGAATCCTGCCCCTACTGCAAGCAGGTCCGCGAGAAGCTCAGCGAGCTGCAGATCACCTACATTAACATCAACGTGCCGCGCGACAAGAGCCAGCGCCAGGAAGTCGAGCAGATCTCCGGGCAGCGGGCCGTCCCGGTCCTCGTGGACGGCGACACGGTCCTGGACGACGAGGAGAAGATTCTACCTTATCTTTCCCAGAAGTACGCCAAGGCCAAGGTCTGAAACCCGGTCGCCTCTCCCCCGGCGGCAGCCCATGCCGCGCGGGGGATGGCCGATCCCCCGTCGCATATGGCATGCTAGGAGCATGTCAAATGCCATCGAAAGCCAGATCGCCCGGGAGCTCGCCCGGGACCTCGGTCTCAGCGCCCCTCAGGTCGAGCGCGTCATCGCCCTCTTCGACGACGGAAACACCATCCCCTTCATCTCCCGCTACCGCAAGGAAGTCACCGGCGGCCTCGATGAGGTCCAGCTGCGCGCCTTGCAGGACGGCCTGGCCCGACGCCGCAAGCTCGAAGAGCGCCGCGCCGAGATCCACAAGGCCCTCGAGGAGCAAGGGCACCTGACTCCCGAGCTCGCCAGCCGCCTCGCGCAGGCCGACAAGCTCACGACCCTCGAGGATCTCTACCTCCCCTTCCGCCCCAAGCGCCGCACCCGCGCCATGATCGCCCGGGAGCGCGGCCTCGCCCCCCTGGCCGACCTCATGCGCCAGCCCAAGGGCGAGCCCCCGCTGACGGCCGCCGCCCGCTTCGTGAACCCCGCCCTCGAGGTCGCCACCCCCGAGGACGCCCTGGCCGGAGCCCGCGACATCCTCGCCGAAACCGTGAGCGAGGACCCCGAGGTCCGCGGTCGCGCCCGCACCCTCTCCATGCGCGAGGCCCTGATCACTGCCGCCAAGGCCCCCAAGGGCGAAGACCCCCAGGGCAAGTACACCCAGTACTACGCTTTCTCGGAGCCCGTGAGCCGCGTCCAGCCCCACCGGGTGCTGGCATGCGACCGCGGTGAGGCCGAAGGCGTCCTCAAGGTCGGCGTCACGCTTCCCGACGAGCGCATCCTCGACTTCATGCGCGCTGCCCTGCCCCGCGTCGCGCCCTCGCTCTGGCGCGACCAAGTCGAACTGGCCCTGGCCGACGGCTACAAGCGCCTCCTGGCTCCTGCCCTCGAGCGCGACATCCGCGCCGCCCTGACCGAGAAGGCTCAGCAGCACGCGATCACCGTCTTCGCCTCGAACCTCAAGGCGCTCTTGCTGCAGCCGCCCCTGCGCGGCCAGACCGTCCTCGGGATCGATCCCGGCTATCGCACGGGCTGCAAGGTGGTCGTGGTCGATCCCACCGGAAACCCCTTGTTCGACGGCATCGCCATCTACCCTCACGAGCCCCAGAAACGCTGGGCAGAAGCCGTAGACACGCTGCGAAACCTCATCCGCAAGCACGGAGTCGGGGTGGTGGCCATCGGAAACGGCACGGCCAGCCGCGAGACCGAGACCTTGGTCGCCGAGGCCATCCGCGAGACCCCCCACGTCGGCTATGTGATCGTCTCGGAGTCGGGAGCGAGCGTCTACTCGGCCTCCGAGGTGGCGCGCGAGGAGTTCCCGGAGCTCGACGCCACCCAGCGCGGCACCATCTCCATCGCCCGCCGGCTTCAGGATCCCCTGGCGGAGCTGGTGAAGATCGACCCGCAAGCCATCGGCGTCGGCCTCTACCAGCATGACCTCGACCAGAAGGCCCTGGGAGCCACCCTGGACGGCGTGGTCGAGGATGCGGTCAACCACGTGGGGGTCGACCTCAACACCGCCTCCGCGTCCCTGCTGACCCGGGTCTCCGGTCTGTCCAAGAAGGTCGCCAAGGCGATCGTCGCCCAGCGGGCCGCCGCCGGCCCCTTCAAGAAGCGCGCCGAGCTCCTCAAGGTCAAGGGGCTCGGAGAGAAGACCTACGAGCAGGCCGCGGGCTTCCTGCGCATCGCCGGTGGCCTCGACCCGCTCGACAACACCGCCATCCACCCGGAATCCTATCCGGCCACCCGCAAGCTGCTCGCGAAGCTGGGCCTCGACCCGTCCGACAAGGAGCTGGGGAAGGCGATCGCCCAACGGCGACCCAGTCTTGACCTGCCGAGCCTTGCCAATGAGCTGGGCGTGGGCCTCCCGACCCTTCAGGACATCCTGGCCAACCTGGAAAAGCCGGGCCGCGACCCCCGCGAGGAGCTGCCGAAACCCCATCTGCGCCAGGACGTGCTCCGCATGGAGGACCTCAAGCCCGGCATGCGCCTCACCGGCACCGTCCGCAACGTCGTGGACTTCGGAGCCTTCGTGGACATCGGGGTCAAGCAGGATGGCCTCATCCACGTCTCCGAGCTGGCCGACCGCTTTGTGCGCAACCCCATGGAGGTCGTCTCCGTCGGGGACGTCATGGAAGTCGAGGTGCTCGAGTTCGATGCCAAGCGCGGCCGGATCTCCCTGAGCCGCCGCCGGGTCCTCCAGGGAGGCCAGTAGCGCCATGCAACTCCTGCTCATCCGGCACGGGGAGTCCGTGGCCAACCGCCAGCGCATCCTCCAGGGACACCTCGACTCCCCGCTCAACGAGACGGGGCGCGAGCAGGCCGAGAAGCTCGCGGGCGCCCTCCAGGAGGACCGCTTCGCGAAGGTCTTCACGAGCGATCTCCTGCGGGCCAGGGAAACCGCCGAGATCCTCTGCGCCCGGAGGGAGTCGCCGCTGGAGGTCGATCCGGATCTCCGGGAGATCGGCATCGGCTGTTTCACGGGCCTCAGCTGGACCGAGATCTCCGAGCGCTACCCCGAGGAGTACCAGCGCCTCCTCGCGTCCTCCATGGACTGGTCGGTCGTGCCGGAGGCGGAAGGCGAGACGGCGGCTCAGGCGCGCCTGGAGCGCTTCCTCGTCAAACTGCGCGAGAACCATGCCGAGGAGCGCGTGGCGATCGTCGCCCACGGGGCGATTCTCCGGCGGATGATTCGCAAGCTGCTCGCGCTGGATCCGGGAGTGCACCTGGACTTCGAGCTGGCCAACGCCTCGTGCACCGAGCTTCACCTGACCCTCAAGGGTCCGCGCTTGATCTACCTGAACCGCCTCCCCTATGCGACGAAGCCCTTGCGCCTGGGCGACGCCCCGCGCCTGCTGTTCTAGTGGCCGCTGACCCGCCTCGCCTGGACGTCTTGCAGCGGGACGGCGAGATCTTCCTCGCCTTCCCCTTTCACCCGCCCTGGGTCCAGGCAATCAAGCGTTTGAAGGCCCGGGCCTTCGACCCCGAGACCCGGGCCTGGGTCGTTCCCGAGCGCCTGGCCCCGGATCTCTTGGCGCACCTGGAAGGTGCGGAAGCGCCTCCGGAAGCGCTGGAGCAGCTTCGCGAAATCGCCGGCGAGGCCTTGAGCCGCACGGCCGCCGCCAACGTCCGCGCCGTCGAAGCCTACGCACGCGCCATGCCGCAGCTCGCCGAACGCTACCCGGGCCTCTTCCAGCATCAGCGAGAGGGCATCGACTTCCTGCTCCAGCCCCGCCCTTATCGAGGGGCCCTGCTTGCCGACGACATGGGCCTGGGGAAAACCCGCCAGGCCATCATCGCCGCTCAGGAGGCCCATCCTCACGGGCGCATCCTCATTATCTGCCCCGCATCCCTCAAGCTCACCTGGGCTCGCGAGATCCAGGCGGTGCTGGGCGCCCAAGAGATCAGCGTTTTGGGGCGTGATGAGGGGCTGGCGCGCTGGACGATTATCAATTATGACCGGCTTCGGACTCACCAGGCCACGCTGAGCGCGGAGGAGTGGAGTTGCCTCATCCTGGACGAGGCACACTACCTCAAGAATCGCCACTCTCAGCGCTCGCTGCTCGTACTCGGCGGCGAGCATCGTCCCCGCAAGCACGGGAAGCTCCCGGCCGGCCGCATCCGGGGATTGGTCGAACGCTCGGAGCGTGTCATCCTGCTCACCGGAACGCCGATCACCAACCGCCCGCTGGATCTCTTTCCCCTGTTGAGGGCCATCGGCCACCCGCTCGGAGACGATCTTCTGAGCTACGCCTTGCGCTACTGCGCGGCGTTCCAGACCGAGTGGGGCTGGGACATGGGCGGAGCCTCTCACCTCGACGAGCTTCACGACCGCCTCCGCGACGTGCTCTTGAGGCGCAGCAAGGACGAGGTGCTGGATCTCCCCCCCAAGCTGAGAACTTACATGCCGGTGGAAGTGGACCTGATCGCGTACCGCAAGGTCTGGCTGGACTACGTGCAGCTTCTCGCCACGCGCAAGCGCCGCATCCCGCGGGCGCTGCTGCTGGCGGAGGTCGCCAAGCTGCGGCATGCGGCGGCCCTCGCGAAGCTGCCGGCGGCGATCGCCCACGTCGAAGCGGTCCTGGAGACGGGGCAGAAGGTCGTCGTCTTCACCTGCCACACGGGAGTGGTCGAGGCCTTGATGCAGCGCTTCGGGCCGCAGGCCGTGCGGCTGACGGGCGAGGACGGCGCTTCGCAGCGACAGGCGGCCGTCGATGCGTTCCAGAACGACCCCGAGGTGCGGGTCTTCGTGGGGAACCTGGTCGCCGCGGGAGTCGGGGTCTCGCTGACGGCGGCGACCCAGGTGCTCTTCGTGGACTACTCGTTCGTGCCGGCTGAGCATTTGCAGGCCGAGGACCGCCCGTACCGGATCGGACAGGGGAACGCGGTGACGGTGACCTACCTGTCGGCGGTTGGAACCCTTGACGAGGAGATCGAGCGCCTCCTGGCGCAGAAGCTCGGCGTGGTCGCGGAGGCCATCGACGGGCAATTTCCCCAGTTACAGGAGTCCTTCCTCGACGATCTCCTGGCCGTGCTCGCCGAGGATCCCCGTGACGGGCGGGACGGCGCCGAGGTAGACCCGGGAGCCTAGCGCCTGAAGCACGATGCTGGCGCTAGGCGGTTGCGCCGTCGAGGGGGAGGCGGAACCAGAAGGTGCTGCCTCGCCCTTTCTCGCTCCGGACGCCGATGCGGCCTCCGTGCCCTTCCACGATGGCTTTGCTGATCGAGAGCCCGAGGCCCGTTCCTCCGACTTGCCGGGTCGAGCTCATGTCGAGCTGCCGGAAGCGGGTGAAGAGCTTGGGCAGGTCCTCCGGCGCGATCCCGATGCCGGTGTCGACCACCTCGACCAGCAGGTCGTCGTCATCGCGCCGGGCCTTGAGGACGATCGTGCCTCCGGGAAGCGTGAACTTGATGGCGTTCCCGACCAGGTTCGTGAGGACCTGGACGATCCGGGACCCGTCCATGGTCAGCTCCAGCGATTCGGGAAGGTCGGTCGACAGGGAGAGCCCCTTCTGATCGGCGAGGGGGGTCAAGGTGGCGCGGACTTCCTCCGCCAGGGGGACGAAGTCCTCGCGGGCGGGCATGAGGTCGAGCTTGCCGGATTGAATCTTGGCGAAGTCGAGCAGGTCGTTCACGAGCAGCAGCATGCGGTCGACCCCGTTGAGCATCTTGCCGAGGTAGTCCTTCTGCTGGGGGTTGAGCGGTCCCGGGACCTCGTCTTCCAGGATGGAGCCGAAGCCCATGATGAAGTTGAGGGGGGTGCGCAGCTCGTGGCTGATGACGGAGAGGAACTCGTCCTTGGCCTTGTCGGCCTCTCGGAGCTCGGCGGTCATCTCGGTGGCCATGTCGAGGGCGCGGCTGCGGCTGCTGGCGAGCGACCAGGTGATGCCGGCCAGCAGCATGCTGATGAGCGTTCCACCCAGGAAGACGACCAATACCAGCCCGCGGTCGGCCTCGCTGGCGAATCGGGGGGTGGACGTGTAGACGACGGTCCAGGTGCGGCCGGCGACGGTGGCGGGGAGGCTCAGCCGGAAGGCGTCTTTGGGGGGCGGCATGGTCATGATGGCGGGGTTATGGTCGTGCAGCAGCGTCTCGGGAGAGGGCGGGCCGTCGTAGATCTCGAAGGTGATCTGCGGGTGGGGGCTTGCTCCGAAGAGGCCGGTGAAGAGGTCGTCGGCCCGGAAAGGGGCGTAGACGTAGCCCAGCAGGAGCTCCCGGCGCTGGGCGACGGTCTCGGGCGGATGGGTGTCGCGATAGAACGGGAGGTAGATGAGGAATCCGGCCTGCTTGTTCTGGGTGATCTCCTGGACGAGCTGGACTTTTCCCGAGAGGGCGGGCTCTCCGGTGTCGCGGGCGCGGGCCATCGCCACGCGGCGTACCGGATCGGAGTACATGTCGTAGCCGATGGCGGCCTGGTTTCGCTCGTCCATGGGCTCGAGGTAGAGGATCGAGGTGATCTCGGGGCGATCGCCCGCCGGCCAGACCCGGTACGTGCTCAGGTCGCTCCTCTGGACCTGGGAGACATGCGCGGCGAGGTGCCCGGGAGGGATGCGGACCGTGTAGCCGACTCCCTGGATGCCGGGAAAGCGCGCGCTGATATCCAGCGCGTTCACGAAGTCGCGCCAGTCCTTGCGGGTGACCTCCCGGCTGCCCTCCAGGAAGGCTCGGCTGGAGTAGAGCAGATTGATGTAGATCTGCATGCGCTGCGCGATGATGGTCTGGGTTCGGCGCGCCAGGGCGTCGAACGCAATCCGCTCCTGCTCCTGGGTGGTTTGCAGGGCGAAGGCCGTGAAGCCCGCCGTGAGTAACATGGCCAGCGCGAAGACTCCCAGGGCGGCCGGCATGCCACCAAGCGAGCGGCGATCGGGGGAGCTGTCCGGGAGCGGCATGAGGGCCTCCTCGTGATCATCCCCTCAGCGTACCACGCGCGGGGCATGCCTTTTGCCATGAATCGCCCTGATCCGCGATAGAGGCCGCATCCAGCGGGGTACAAGCGAGTCAGTACAGAGGGTGCCATCATGACGCTTTATCGAGCAAGAATCCTACTCGTTGACGACGATACCTTGCATCTCGAGGTTTTCCACGAATGGCTCTCCGCGTGCGGGTGCGAGGTGGCCATGGCCTCGGAGGGCGAGCAGGCCTTGGCGTTGATGCGTCCGGGGGCCTTCGACGTGGCCCTGATCGACCTGAAGATGCCGGGCATCCCGGGCCTCGAGCTCATGGATCTCCTCAAGGACCGCGATCCGTCCCTGGAGGTCATCTTCCTGAGCGGAGTGGCCACGATGAACGATGCCATCGCCGCGCTGCGGCAGGGGCGGGCGTTCGATTTCCTGCTCAAGCCGGTCACGGATTTGCACCAGGTCAACGCGGTCATCGAGCAAGCCTTGGAGCGGCGCCGCAAGCGCCCGCGGACGGCCAATGCCACCGCACCGTTGCCATGCCCCCCGTTCGTCGAGACCCTCACCCCACGCGAGCAGGAAATCCTCTCGCGGCTCGCCCAGGGGGACTCCAACTTGCAGATCGCTCGGGGCTTGGACCTGAGCGAGAAGACCGTGCGAAACGCGCTCACGGCCATCTACGAGAAGCTCAAGGTGACCAGCCGCTCCCAGGCCATCGTCGCTTACCGGCACTTCGGGCTGGACGCCTTCCCGCTGTAACGATCCGTAATTTCTACCGAGGACAAATGTCCCTAGGTGCTCCTTGACTCGGCCCATACGATGACCATTGGACGATTCCGGCCCTTCCTTTGCCGGAAATGGCTCGTTTTGACTGAGTTGTAGGAGGCCATTTGAGACTCACAGTTGCTAAGAAGTTGGTGGGCGGCTTTTTGATCGTCGCCGTGCTGGCCCTCGCCCTGGGCCTGTTCTCCCTGATCCAGATGCAGAAGGTGAACGCATCGGCGGTCGAGCTGGGTGAGAACTGGTTGCCGGCGACCTCCTATGCGGACGCCATGAAGGCCAACGCGACGGATGCCCAGCGGGTGCTGCTGCGCCATCTCTTGGAGAGCGATCCCCAGATCCTTGCCAAGCTCGAGTCGGACTTCCAGCGCTTCAACGACGGCTACGAGAAGAGTGCCGCGGCCTACCAGAAGACCATCACGGCGGCGGACGAGCAGTCGAAGTTCGACGCCCTCCAGCGCGCTTACGGCACCTACCGCGAGGGCCTCGAGACCATGCTCGGGATGAGCCGGGCCAACCGCAAGGCCGAGGGCGCCGAATACCTGCGGGAAAAGGTCTTCCCCCGCTTCGTCGAGACCAACAAGAACATCGAGGAGATCGTCACCTACAACCTCGAAGGCGGTCAGGCGGCTACCCGCAACGCGGCGGAGACCTTCCGCACCGCCCTGGGAGTCACCGTCGCCGTCATCATCATCGTCTTCCTGATTGCCCTGGGCCTGGGCGTCTTCATCTCGCGCCAGATCACCGCGGGCCTCTCCCAGGTGGCCAAGGCGGCGGACGCCCTGGCGCAGGGAGACCTGAACCAGAGCGTCTCGGTCACGACCAACGACGAGCTGGGCGACATGGCCAAGAGCTTCCAGACCATGATCGCCAACCTTCGCCAGATCGTCGGCCAGGTGCGCATGGCCTCCTCGACCGTCGCCGCGGGCTCCGAGCAGATCTCGTCGAGCGCCGAGCAGATGGCGAAGTCGGCCCAGTCCCAGGCGGCCGCCGTGGAAGAGACCTCCAGCTCGATGGAGGAGATGGCCGCCAGCATTACCCAGGTGGCCGGCAACGCCCATTCCCTCTCGGCTGCCGTCGAGGAGACCTCCAGCTCCATCGAGGAGATGGCCGCCAGCATCACGCAGGTCGCCGGCAACGCGGATACCCTGGGTGCCGCCGTTTCCCAGACCTCGGCTTCGGTCGAGCAGCTCGCCGCCAGCGTGCAGCAGGTCGCCCGCAACGTCTCGGAAGCCAACCAGTATGCGGGCACGTCGGCTGAGATCGCGGCCAAGGGCCGTCAGGCCGTGAACCAGACCATCGATGGCATGACGCGGATCAACCGGGCCATGTCGGACGTCGTCACGGTGATCGGCAATCTCGGCAAGTCGTCCGAGGAGATCGGGGAGATCATCTCGGTGATCGACGACATCGCCGAGCAGACCAATTTGCTCGCCCTGAACGCGGCCATCGAGGCGGCGCGGGCCGGCGAGCACGGCCGCGGCTTCGCGGTGGTCGCCGACGAGGTCCGCAAGCTGGCCGAGCGCTCCGCCAAGGCCACCGGCGAGATCGCGACC
>JAKFCT010000023.1:0-54293 GCA_036676495.1 Candidatus Sericytochromatia bacterium | reverse complement strand
TCACGTCCCCGAGGTCCAGTCGGTCCTGGCGGGCGGCATCGCCAAGCCGCGGGTCATCTCGATGCCCTCGCCGAACTACAACTCGCGTCCGGCGGGCACGGACATCGACACGATCGTCCTGCATCACACGGCGACCGGTGGCAGCGCCCAGAACGTCGGCAGCTTCTTCCAGAATCCCGCCGCCGAGGTGAGCGCCCACTACACGATCGGCAAGGACGGCGCCATCGTGCAGTCGGTCCCCGACTCCAAGCGCGCCTGGCATGCCGGCACCTCCGAGTTCAAGGGCAAGGGCGACGTCAACGACTTCTCGATCGGCATCGAGATCGTCAACCTGGGCAACGGCTCCGACCCCTACACCGATAAGCAGTACGATGCGATCATCGATCTCGTCGCTTACCTCGTGCAGGCGCATGGCGTCCCCATGGATCGCCTCACGGGCCACAAGGACGTCGCACTGCCCCGGGGCCGCAAGTCCGATCCCTCCAACAACTTCGACTGGGGACGGGTACGCCGTGGTGTCGAGGCCAAGATCAACGGCAAGTCCTCCGCCCCGGCCGCCGCTCCCAATCCCGCCCCCAATCCGGGACCCGGCGGCAGCTACACCGTGCGCAAAGGCGATTCGCTCTCCAAGATCGCCCGCGATGTGCTGGGCGACGTGAACCGCTGGCGCGAAATCTATGACCTGAACCAGGGCGTCATCGGCTCCAACCCCAACCTGATCCACGCCGGCATGACGCTCAAGATGCCCGGCAAGGCCGAAGAACCCAAGCCCGAGCCCAAGCCCGAACCGAAACCCGAGCCCAAGCCGGAGCCTAAACCCGAGCCGAAGCCGGAGCCGGCCCCTCAACCTGCACCCCAGCCGGCACCACAGCCGACCCCGCAACCGGCGCCTCAGCCTGCGCCCCAGCCGGCGCCTCAACCTGCTCCGCAACCGGCCCCCCAGGCGGCATTGCCCCCGTCGACCCCCGTGCTCCTCGGCGTCGCTCCCTCGGCTGTCTGGGCGCAGATCCAGGCCATGACCCCTGCTGTGACCACCCCGACCATGCCGCCGGTGGCCTATCAGCCCCTGCCTCAAATCGCCTACCAGCCCTATCCGTCGGTGAGCTACCCCCAGACTGCGACGACCTACCCCCAGCAACAGGCGGCTTACCCGCCGGTCACGGCACCCGTCTATCCCCAGACCGCTTACGCACAGCCGACCTATCCCCAGGCGATGTACCCTCAGACCGCCTACGCGCCCACGACCTACCCTCAGGTCACCTATCCTCAGGCAACCATGCCGCAAGTCGCGTCCCCCACGGTGGCCGCTCCCTCACCCTACTACCCGGCGACGGCCAACGGCTGGAGCGGTCCGATGGTGGCACAAGCCTATCCGGCAGCACCCGCCACCTACCCGAGCGCATCGCCGTACCCGGCTCAGGCGCCAGCCGTTCAGGCCCCCAACCCCCTCGGGGTCGAGTGGGTGGGGTAATCCCTTCGAACCGCTGACGAGCAGCGATTTTCATCCAGGGGCAGGGAGAACCAAGCGGTTCTCCCTGCCCCTGGATTTGGATAGCCATGCTGTGGCCGAACTGGCCGGAATCCCGCGCCGGCCAGCGCCCGGCACACGTTCGCCAGGGCAAGTCTCGGAGGATCCCCCTGGTCAAGTGAGTACAAATAAGTTAAAACTATCCTTTGCAGTCGTATGGAAACGCCGTAGCGCAAGGGAGTCCCCTCATGAAGTACAAGCTCGTCATCTTCGACTTTGACGGCACCTTGGCCGATTCGTTTCCCTGGTTCGTGGGCATCGTCAACCAGATCGCCGACAAGTACCGCTTCAAGCAGATCGCCGATCACGAGATCGATACCCTGCGCGGCTACGACGCCCGGAAACTGATGAAGCACCTGGGCGTGGCCTGGTGGAAGATGCCCATGATCGCCCGGCACGTACGCAAGCTGATGGCCGGGGACATTCACCACATCTCGCTTTTCGACGGGGTGAGCGACGTCCTGCGACGGCTCTCCGATGATGGGGTCATCCTGGCCGTGGTCAGCTCGAACTCCCAGTCCAACGTGCTGCGCGTCCTGGGCCCCTCGAACGCCGCCCTCATCTCGTACTTCGGTTGCGGCGTCTCCCTCTTCGGCAAGCAGGCAAAGTTCAGGGAAATCCTCGCGAAAACCGGGATCTCCCCCCACGAAACGCTCTGCATCGGGGATGAGACGCGTGACATCATGGCGGCAAAAAGCGAAAACCTCGCCTGCGGCGCCGTGACCTGGGGCTTCGCGACGGCCGAATCCCTCCGCGCCCATGGGCCCAACGAGCTCTTCTCCCACGTCGACGGCATCCTCGAAGCGGTCGTCTAGCCACAGCTTTAATCCATGCTTTAGCGACTGTTAAACCGACATTTACCGGATCCTCCCGGCCTCCGGGCGATATGCTCCTTGGGTGGCTCCTGCCCCGCAGAGGGCGGATGAGCTCCAGAGCTTTTCCCGGGGAGAGAAACGATGTCCAGCGCTGCCAACACGAGCTATAACGGCATCTTGCAACGCCTGCAGGCCCTCGTCTCCCCGACGGCGGCTCCCGCGGCACCGGCGGCTCCTCCGGCAGCTTACCCGGTTCCCGCCGCGGCACCCGTCATGGCCGCCGATACCTTCGTGCGGACTTACGGCTTCCAGATGCCTCAAACGGGCAGCTTCCTGCCCGGCCACTACGGCCCTCAGGTCGCCGCCCTCCAGACTCACCTGGCGTCGCTCGGCTATCTCGCGGGCGCACCCGACCAACTCTACGCCAACGGCACCATCGAGTCGGTCAAGTACTTCCAGATGGATTACGGCCTCCCGGTAACGGGCATCTTCGACATGGCCGCCTTCCAGACGATGATGGCTGTCTTCGCGGGGCAGCTCCCCTGGAGGCGCGCGCCGATCGTCGCCCAGCCCGCTCCGCAAGCCAATTTCCAACCGTTCCCCGCGCCCCAGTCGAATCCGCTGGGCATGGATTGGGTTGCCGCTCCGCAACCGCTCACCCAGCAGCCTGCCACTCAGAACCCTCTGGGAATCGATTGGGTCACGGCTCCGCAGCCCGCTCCTCAACCCCAGCCCCAGCCCCAGCCCCCGCAGGCCGCCCCGAAGCCCGAGCCGAAGCCCGAACCCAAGCCGGAGCCCAAGCCGGAACCGAAACCCGAGCCGAAGCCGGAGCCCAAGCCCTCGGCGCATGACGCGGCGATCGAGGCCCTGAAGAAGCTGACGCCGGCACAGCTCACCCAGCTCGGGGCAACCGACAAGAAGCGATTCTTCGAGATCCTGCGTCCTGCCGCCGAGGAGTCCGAGCGCCTGCACGGAGTCCCTGCCGCCGTCACCCTGGCCCAGGCGGCGCTCGAGACGGGATGGGGCAAGCACATCATTCCGGGCTACAACATCTTCGGGATCAAGGGCAAGGGGCCTGCGGGCACCGTGTCGAAGGAAACCTGGGAGCACTACAACGGCAAGGACGTCACCATCACCGCCAACTTCGCGAAGTACCACAACTTCTACGAGGCGGTCTCCGAGCACGGCAAGCGCTTCCACAACGGGTACTACAACAAGGCGATCAACGCCTACAAGACGAACCCGGATCCCTTCCTCTTCGCGCGGAACATCACCGGGATCTACGCGACGGATCCGAAGTACGGCGACAAGCTCATCTCGATCATGAAGACGTACGGCCTGGTCTAGCCTCGGGGCCGTCTCGTCGGGGCCGCTTTGCGGCCGCAAGGCTCAGCAAGAGGGCCGGAAGCGTCCAGGGGGACGCCTCCGGCCCTCGATGCCGATCAGGGGCTCGGCCGGCCCTTGCCCTCGAGATCGCTGATCGAGGTGGCGACGTCGTGGCGGGTGGGCACCCAGTGGACCTTTCGGCGGCCCAGGGCGCGCAGGCTGGCCACGAGCAGGTGGCGAATGAAGAAGGGGGAATAGAGCAGGGCCGAAATCATGCGGCCATTGGCGCGTTCGAGCATGAGGCCGGCGACGATGTAGGCGACGAAGCCCGAGAGGGCGATCGCCCAGACCGGCCACGGCAGAAAGCCTTGCGGCCAGAGGAAGCCCAGGATCCCCGCGCTCAGGAGGCCCACCAGCAGGACCGAGCGCGGCAGGATGGCCAGCACGTAGCAGAGGGCGTCGAGCGATCGCCCCTTCCGGCGCATGGCACTCCAGAGCAAGGGGACGAACTGGCTCGCGACCAGCCCGAACTTCCCTTGCAGCCAGCGGGTCCGCTGGCTGGCCATGTCCGAGAAGTCGGAGATCTTCTCGTCGTAGATGACGGCCTCGGGAGCCCAGCGGATCTCGGTGCCCTCGCGCATGAGCTGGAGTTGCCATTCGCAGTCCTCCACATGGGTGGAGGTCCGGCCGACCAGACGGTCGAAGACGTCGCGCCGGAACGCCACGCCCGAGCCGGAAAGCAGGCCCGAGAGGCCCCAGAAATGGCGCCCTGCGGCCACCACCTGGTGGTTGAGCGCCTCCGCCAGCGAATCGAGCGCCGACGCGGGACTGTGATCGGGGTTCTTGGATCGGCGAACGCCCTGCACCACGGCGGCTCCACGCCCCAACTGGGCGTCGAGGGCCGCGAGAAAGCCCGGATCGGCCAGGTTGTCGGCATCCAGGAGGACTACCGCATCGAAGCGATCATGGCGCCCGGCGAGCTGACGCCAGAGCCAGGCGAGCGCCTGTCCCTTGGAGCTCGCTCCGGAGGCCTGGCGCTCGAAGACCTCGGCCCCGTGCGCGCGCGCCACGGCGGCCGTGCCGTCCCGGCAGTTGTCCGCCACCACGAAGCAGGTCCTGAAATGCTCGGGGTAATGCTGAGCGAGGAGGCTGTCGATCAAGGGCCCGAGCACCTTTTCCTCGTCGTGCGCGGGGATCAGGATGGCCATGCGCTGCGGCCGGGGATCGTGGAAGCGCGAAACCCGCCGGGGGAACCGCTGGGCCAGGAGGGCCCCGGCGGTGACGAAGAGCAGGTAGGCCAGGTTGAAGAGCAGCAAGGCCTGAACGACGGCAGCTCCCGCCTTCAGAGGCCCCATGACCCCCTCAAACATCGATCATGCCCCCCTTCTCGGCGATTGCTCGCCCTCTAGCAAGCTCCCGGTAGACGTCCCCGGTCGCTCGCAGCATCTCCGCCAGCGAGAAGCGCTGGCGGACCCTTTCTTGTCCCCGCGCCCCGAAACGCTCGCGGACCTGCGGATGCGCGATCAGGAAGGCGATCGCCTCGGCGAGGGCCCCCGGATGCTCCGGAGGCACCAGCAAACCCGTCTGACCGGGCACGACCACCTCCACCGACCCGTCCACCGCCGAGGCGATCACCGGACGGCCCGCGGCCATCGCCTCCAGGAGGCAAATCGGCAACCCTTCCCAGAGGCTCGGCAAGACCACCACGTCGGTGGCCGCCAGGAGCCTAGGCACATCCGAACGAAAGCCCATGAAGATCACCCGATCCGCGAGGCCCCGATCCTGCACGAACCTGCCGAGCATCTCACGGTCCTCGCCGTCTCCCACCAGCATGAAGCGCGCCGGATGCCCCGAGAGGCGGCTGACCGCCTCCAGGAAGGTCTTCTGGCCCTTCTGCTCGGTGAGGCGCCCGAACAAGGAGACCAGGACGCAGTCCGGCGGCAGGCCGAGTTCCGCGCGCATGGCCACGCGATCTTCCTGGCGCGGCATGAAGGCCTCCGTCAGCACGCCGTTGGGAATCACCCGGCTCCGGGCCTCGTCGAGGATGCCCAGGCGCATGCCGAGGCTGCGATCGGAGCCTCCCACGCAGATCACCCGCTGAGCGCGCGCGGCGATCATGCGCTCCAGCATGCGCGCGAGCGACTCGAGCAGGGCCGAGCCCCGCGGGTGGAAGGACCAGCCATGCACCGTGTAGATGCGGGGACGCCCGGTGAGCATGGCCGCGGGGCAGGCGGCGAGGCCGGCGCGGGTGCCGTGGAAGTGCACCTGGTCGATGCGCTCGCGCAGGATGATGGCCGCCAGCTGGGCGATCGCCGTGAGGTTGAGCTTCCGGGTCATCGCCACCCGGTGCGTCCGCACGCCGAAACGCGCGAGATCCTCGAGCAACGGCCCGTCATCGGAACATGCGACATGCAGCTCGAAGCGCGCGGGGTCGAGCCCCCCCACCAGGCTCAAGAGATGCGTCGTACCTCCCCCCACCGCGCCGCTCGCCAGCACCTGAAGAATGCGGATTCGGGTTCCCGGGACTCGCTTCCCGGGCATCACGAGCATGCCCAAGCGTCGCTTCCTTTCGATTCCCCCGTCCGCCGCGGGCGCTCCCCAGTCAGCCGCAGGCGCTCACGCGGACTCGCCCCCAGCCTAGAGCGGCGGGGGGCGAAAGGAAAGGCGAAGATGGGAAAAAGGCTTGGGCGACCTCGACGAAGGTTTACGTGGCAAGCGAGCCGGTGGGCGCGCGGTTCGCGGCCCTTCCCTCCGGCTCGGAGGGCTCCTGGACGATCGGAACCGAGAAGCTGAAGCGCGAGCCCCGGCCCGGCTCCGACTCCAGGCCGATCACGCCGCCATGCAGTTCCACGAGCTGACGGCAGATGGCCAGGCCCAAGCCCGTCCCCGGTACCCGCCGGGCCTCGGGATCGTCCACCATGTAGAAGCGGTCGAAAAGCTTTTCATGGTGCACCTCGGCGATGCCGATGCCGGTATCGGCCACTTCGACCCGCAGCACCCGCCCCTCGACCGCCGCGGAGACCGTGACGGATCCTCCCGCAGGGGTGAACTTCAAGGCGTTGGACAAGAGGTTGGTGAGCACTTGATGCATGCGGCCGAAGTCCGCCCGGATCAGGGGGAGATCGCTCGGAGCCAGCACCGAGAAGCGAACTCCCTTCTTCTCGGCCTGGGCCCAAAGGAACTCCATGGCGGCCGCGATGAGCTCCAGGGGATCGGTGGGCTGGAGATCCAGGGCGATGCGCTGCGCCTCCAGCCTGGAGAGGTCCAGGACGTCGTTCATGAGGTCCGTCAGGCGGCCGATGCCCTCGAGGATCTTGGAGAGGGCCTCGTCCTGCTTGGGGTTGAGGGGGCCGAGGAGGCCCTCTTCCAGGGCGGAGGCATGGGTCATGAGGTAGTGCAGGGGGGTGCGGAGCTCATGGCTCATGTTGGCGATGAAGGCCGCGCGCGCCTGATCCTGCTCCCGCAGCTCCTGGAGGGCCTGCTGCAAGACCTGGGTCTTGAGGGCCACCTCCGCCTCGACCCGCAGGGAGAATTGCTGTTCGAGGCTCATGTCCTGGTAGACGACCACCCGGCCTTCGGCCTTGCCGGCCACCAGGATAGGAGCACCGTAAGCCTTGTAGAAG
The DNA here is from genome assembly GCA_036676495.1 of Candidatus Sericytochromatia bacterium. GTDB lineage: Bacteria > Cyanobacteriota > Sericytochromatia > S15B-MN24 > UBA4093 > UBA4093. The sequence goes on along the minus strand of JAKFCT010000023.1, from coordinate 47,001 downwards.
TCCTCACCCGAGGGGCGGGTCATGGCCGCGACGATCGAGCGGTCCGGGTTGCTCACCGCCCGGTCGATGAAGCCTCTGAGGCCGGAGGCGTCCTCATGGCTCCCGATGCGCAGGCGCAGCTCGTCGAGGTGAGCGGTGGAGGGAAGGCCGTAGAAGCGAAAGCATGCCTTGTTGGCCATGACGAGCTGGAAGTGGCGATCGGTGAGGTAGAGCGGGGCTTCCAGGCTGTTGATCACGGCCTGGAGGCGGGAGCGGAACTCCCCATGCTGCATGCGCGCGGCCATGAGCTCGGTGGCGACCTCGGAGGCATGGCGCGCCAGAAGGCGGCTGGCGAGCTGGGTGGCCCGGAGCTGCGCATGCATGCGGCCCATGCGGATCATGGCGGCGAGCGCGGCCCCGGAGGCCAAGAGGCCGGCGGCCCAGGGCGAGACCGTGGCCGCCCCGGTGGTGGCCGCCAGGAGGGCGAGGGCAGCGGCCCAGGCCGCGCCGCGTCCGAGGTGGATGTCATGGCCCGTTCGGCTCAAATCTTAACCCCCCTTTAAAACGATATTAACCTCTTCATGGCGGATCGGCAAGTCTCCGGGAGGGGCTTGCGAAGGTTGACTTCCCCGGGGGCGCGCCCTAGAATCGGGGCGATCCGCATCGGCGCGCCGGAAGGCCGCGACATGCCCGCGTCCCCCCGCTCCACCGAACCTGCCTCTCCATCGCCTGGCCTCGGATCCGGTGCCGCCCGCCTGAAGGGGGTGACGGGATGAGCAAGACCCACCAGTTTTCCGTCTGCTCCAAGTCGGAGGTGCTGCTGCTCCTCGACCTGGCCCGCGAGCACGAGCCCCATGTCCAGCTCGATTTCCGGGAGTACGGGGACATCCTCCAGATCTACCTCGAGACGGATACCCCCGAACTGAGCGCGTACCTGAGCTTCATGCTGACCCGGCTGCGGGAGGGGCAAGGGGCGATCGCCTCGCGCTACGAGCTGGCGGGCGCCGACGGCTGACGCCGCGCCCGGGAACGCGACCCCGACGGGACGGCAGCAGGAGGATCCACATGGCGGACGAGTTGCCCCGGACCGGGAGCATGGCCCCGAGTGACACGGAGGCCGGAGAGCCCAAGACCATCCAGGTCGGAAACGAGATCTACCAGATCGACCGGGAGCTCTCCGCGGTCTTGTCGAGCGGGATCCCGGCCGTGCTCACGGCCTGCCGGGAGGGCCGGCAGGTCATCAAGCAGGAGTCCTTGTTCCTGGTCTCGGCGGACGACGGCAACGTCTACCCCGGGACCGGCTGCGGCATGGGGCTCTACGCCTCGGACACCCGCTTCCTGTCGGGCTTGATCTTGCGCTTGGAAGGGGAGGTGCCGACCCTTCTGAGCTTCTCGGCCGAGCGGAACTTCCTCAGCCAGGTCGAGTACATGAACCAGAAGCTCTCGCTGCCGGACGGCACGGAAATCGCCCAGGAGACGATCTACGTCTCGAGCATCCGGGCCATCGAGAACTACCTGCGCGAGCAGATCCGGGTGGTCAACTACAACCCCTTCCCCCTGAAGCTGCGGCTCAGCCTGGAGTTCGCCGCCGACTACGCGGACATCTTCGAGGTGCGCGGCATGCACCGCCAGCGGCACGGGACCTTCCTCCAGCCGAAGGTCGAGGGCGAGTGCGGGCTCGTCTTGAGCTACATGGGAGGCGACGGGCTCTTTCGCCAGACCCGCATCCGCTTCCTGGAAGGCGCCCCCCTGGAGCGGCTGGAAGTGCTGCCGACGGAGCACTTCTCGACGCGGGCGATCGCCCACCTGGAGCTTTCGCTGGGCCCCAACGGCGACCAGGCGGAGTTCGAGTACACGCTCTCCACCCTGCACGGGGAGGAGCAGGCCCAGGACCAAAATCTCAAGCCGTTCATGGCCTTCGTCGCGGATCTCGACGCGGAGGCCCAGCGGAAGTCCGAGACCAAGACCCACCTTTGGAGCAGCAACGAGATCTACCACTTGATGCTCAACCGCTCGATGCGCGACATCGCCTCGCTGACGCTCGATTACGACACCGGCTTCTTCCCCTCGGCGGGCATCCCCTGGTTCACGGCCCCCTTCGGGCGCGACGCCCTGATCACGGCCTACCAGACCCTGCTCTTGACGCCGGAGATCGCCAAGGGGACCTTGCGCTTCCTGGCCAAGTACCAGGGCAAGGAGGACAACCCGTTCAAGGACGAGGAGCCCGGCAAGATCATGCACGAGATTCGCACCGGCGAATTGGCGCGCATGGGGCTGGTGCCGCATACCCCGTACTACGGCTCGGTGGATGCCACTCCCCTGTTCTTGATCCTGCTGTCGGAGTACTACCGCTGGACGGGGGACGTGGCCTTCGTCCGGGAGATCTGGGACGCGGTGGAAGGGGCCCTGATGTGGCTGGAGGGCTACGGGGACCTCGACGGGGACGGCTTCGTGGAGTACCAGCGGCGCAGCCCGGTCGGGCTGGTGGTGCAGGGCTGGAAGGACTCGGTCAACTCGGTGATCTTCCCGGATGCGACCCTGGCGGAGGGGGCGATCGCCCTCGCGGAGGTGCAGGGCTACGTCTACGACGCCAAGCGTCGCACCGCCGAACTCTGCTACCTCATGGACCTGCGCATTCTCGGCGATCGGCTCTCCCGGGAGGCCGCCGAGCTCAAGGAAGCCTTCAACCAGGCCTTCTGGAGCGAGGCGGACGGCTTCTACGTGGAGGCCCTCGACGGGCAGAAGCGGCAAGTCAACGTCATGACCTCCAATCCGGGGCAGGCGCTCTGGTGCGGGATCATCGCCGAGGAGCGGATCCCGCGGTTGGTGGAGCAGCTCATGGCCCCGGCCATGTTCTCGGGCTGGGGGCTGCGGACCATGTCGGCGGACAGCCCGGTCTACAACCCGATGAGCTACCACAACGGCACCATCTGGCCGCATGACAACTCGCTGATCATCAAGGGGATGGCCGATCATGGCTACAAGGACGAGGTGATCCGGCTCTTCGACGCCTTGTTCCAGGCGTCCTTGCAGTTCCCGTATTATCGGCTGCCGGAGCTCTTCTGCGGCTTCTCCCGCATGGGAGAGCTGGATCGGCCGGTGCCCTATCCCGTGGCCTGCTCTCCGCAGGCCTGGGCCGCCGGGACGCTCTTCCTGATGCTGCAGGCGGCGCTGGGGATCCAGCCGGACGCTCCCGGCAACGCCCTGCGCATCGTGCAGCCGACCCTTCCGCCCTGGCTGGACGAGCTCCACGTGCGCGGGCTGCGGATTCGCGAGACCACGCTCGATCTTCAGTTCATCCAGTCGAATGGGGTGACCACGGCCCGCGTCACCAACAAGCAAGGGAAGGCGAAGATCCTGATCGAGGGGTAGGCGCACTTCGCTCGGCGCCCCGCGCGTGATAGAATCGACTCCCGCGCCCGCTGACGCGGCGACGCCGCGTGGCGGCGGGTGAACGAAGCAGCGCCCGCGGCCCCACCCGCTGACGAGGCGAAGCCGAGGGGCGGCGGGTGAACTGAGCAGCGCCCGCGGCCCCACCCGCTGACGAGGCGAAGCCGAGGGGCGGCGGGTGAACTGAGCAGCGCCCGCGGCCCCACCCGCTGACGAGGCGAAGCTGAGGGGCGGCGGGTGAACTGAGCAAAGGAGAGAGCCGTGGACGTCAACAACTTTCGAACCCTGGGCGAGTGCGACTTCGGGACCATCTGGTACGTCGAGGGCGAGAACAAGGTGGTGGTGAACGCCTACCAGGCGGCCCTCTACTTCAGCGTGGAGGACTTCGCGCAGTTCGCCCGCATGGTGGGTGAAGCCGAGCGGAAGTTCGCGGCTCCCAAGCCGACGCCGGCCCCGACCCCGGCGGCGGGCTCCAAGATCCGGCAGTTCCGCCCGCAGAACGCGTCGGACGACGACTAAGCCCGCCTTTTTCGTCTCCTCCTCCCAATCCCGGCCCTCCCGTTCGGAGGTAAGATCGCCCTGAGGGCGCCCCGGCGGCCCGACTCCAGAGTCCGCCGTCGACGGGGCGCGCGATCGACCGCGAGAGGAGGCCCCCCATGAAGACCGACGTCGACATCCAAGAGGCTATTGGCGCCGCCCTGACCCGCGATCCGCGGGTGCGCTCCCGGAGCGAGGGCGGCGCGATTTCTTTCCGGGTGCAAGGAGGGACGGTCCTGCTGGAAGGGATCACCGAGAGCGTGATCGCCATGCGGGTAGCCGAGCAGGTGATCCGTCAGGTCGAAGGGGTCTCCCGGGTGGAGAATCGGCTGCGGGTCCGGGCGATGCCGCAGCGCACGGACGAGGTGATCGCCATGCACGTCCGCGACGCCCTGACCGAGGATCCCTACCTCAGCGAGCGGGACCTCGTGATCACGGTGAACGAGGGCGTGGTGACGCTGACGGGGCATCAGGACGCGCTGGCCAAGAAGCGGCTGGCGGGGCTGGTGGCCTGGTGGGTGCCGGGAGTGACCGACGTGCATAACGCGATCGCGGTGGTTCCCGAGGAGGAGGACTCCGATCAGGAGATCCTGAACTCCATCCGGGTCGCCTTCGACAAGGACAAGCTGGTCGACGCCCTGCGCTTCCACGTCGAGGTCCGGAACGGCTGCGTCACGCTCTACGGGCTCGCGCGCTCGGAAGCCGAGCGCAACATGGCCGAGGAGGACGTCTGGATGACCTGGGGCGTGCAAGACGTGGACAACCGGGTGGAGATCGAGAGCCCCTAGCGCTTGCGGGTTCGCCCGGGGAGATGGGACAATGAAGGCTCCGACCCCGCCAAGACACGTACGAGGAGAGATCCCACGCGATGAAAGCCGTCATCACCACCGCCAAGGGCGACATCACCCTCACGCTCTTCCCCCAGGAGGCCCCTGGGACCGTGGCGAACTTCGCCAAGCTCGCCAAGGAGGGCTACTACGACGGGTTGACCTTCCACCGGGTGATCCCGAACTTCATGATCCAGGGTGGCTGCCCGCAGGGCACCGGAGTCGGCGGCCCCGGCTACACCATCCCCTGCGAGACCAAGGGCAACCCCCACAAGCACGGCACGGGCGCCCTCTCGATGGCCCACCGGGGCCCCGACACGGGCGGCTCGCAGTTCTTCATCACGCACTGCCCCCAGCCCCACCTCGATGGCGTTCACACCGTCTTCGGGGAGGTCGAGAGCGGGATGGACGTCGTCAACGCCATCAAGCAGGGCGACAAGATGGACAAGGTCACCATCCAGGACTAAACCGCCCCTGGGCCCGCCGGAATCCGGCGGGCCCTTCGGTTTCTCGCCCTCGCCGCAGAAACCCTTTGGGCATTCCTCCCAAGGCCGCGTGGGTCAAAGCTCCTACCATGGGCTCGAGAGCCCTCGGGAGGATGCCGTGATTTACTACGGACGCGAATTGATGAGCCGCATGGTGGTCGACGCCAAGACCGGGAAGCGTCTCGGGAAGGTCAAGCAAGTGATCTGGGATCCGACCAGCGGGCAACTGCTGGGGCTGAAGGTCGGCGGCCCTCAGCAGGCCGATCACGTGGTGGCCCAGGAGCAGATCGCGGCCATCGAGCCGGGGCAGATCACCATCACCGCGGGCGAGGGGGCCTTCGTCCCGGAGGCCGAGCCCGCCGGGCTCGGCAAGCTGCTGGTGACCGACGACGGACGCGCGCTCGGAGCCATCACCGACGTGATCTTCGACCTGGACAGCCAGCAGGTGCTGGCCTACGAGGTCATCCGCAAGGGCAAGCCACTGGTCATCCCCCTGGTGCTTCCGATCCGCGAGACGGCGACCCAGATCGAGATTCCGGCCGAGGCCCTCGCCCATGCGGCTCCCGATCTCTCGGCGCTGATCGCGCATCGCGACCCCGAGACCGGCGCCATCATGTTCCCGCTCTCCGAAGAGCCGCCCCCGCTCTAGGCGCGTCAAGGACTCTCAAGCTTCAGCTCGGAGTAAAGGACCTTGTTCCCCGTCGCCCTGAGGGCGAAGAAGTGGGAATAAGGCTGAATCAAGCCGTGCCGAACGGTCGCCATGAGCGTCCCGTCCACCGTGACCGCCAGCGTCCCCGCCGCGGAATCGACCTCGGCCATGAGCCGGCGCGCCTGCTTGGCCTTCGTCTCCAGCGCAGTCTGATAAAGCGGGTGCCAGCCGCGCCACTTGGTGGGCAGCCCCCCGTCACAGGCCCAGATCTCGAAGCTCTCCGGCTTGAAGACCACCTCGACGTAATGCAGCGGATCCAGGTAGTAGATCGGCACGCCCAGGTCCCCGACCGGCGGGTAGTTCTGGGCATGCGCGTCGAGGGGAGTCAGCGTCAACGCTACGCGGTACCGGGCGGGCAACTCGCCGTTCGGAGTCCCGAAGGCCCCCCCGGCGTAGCGGCGAAACGACAGGGCCGGCGGGCGCCGAATCTCGTCGTGCAGCAGCCCCTGGGGCGTGACGACCCAAACTCCCGGAAAGAGCCATGCGGCGTCATGCCCATCCTGTCGGACATCCTTCCAAGCCGCGAGGCCTTGCCGGAACCGCTCGTCGAGCCGACCCGCCTTCCCCAGAACGCGGGGCCAAGGCGACGGCAAGGGAACCGGTTCATCGAGGCGCTGATTCTGAGCCGGAGGGGAATCCGGAAGGGCCGGAGGCTGCGGCGTGCCTTCCGAGCAGCCCCCCAGGCCGACGACGAGGAAAACGGCCGATAGCCGCGTCTTTGATCGCGTCGTTGATCGCCGCAAAGCGCCCCCTCCGAGATCCCGGACGTCGCGTCTCCATCCTAGCGTGACGCAGGGGATCCGGGTTCGCGCAACTCGGACGAGAGGGATGATGGCTAACGACGATTGATCCGGGAGTTTCGGTAGACGGTTTCAGGTGGCTCTCAGGCAAGCCCGTCGCGGACATGCAGCTGGCCGCGGTACGTCAGCGTCAGCGCCTCGGGAGTCTCCCATTCCAGGAAGCCCTCCGCGATGGCTTCCTGCCAGAGCTGCGGATCGAGCGTCTCAGTCGGCCAGCGCTCCTGCCACCAGGTCACCAGCTCCGAGGGAGCGTAGGCCGGCCGCTGCTGGTACTTCTCGACGAAGTACGCAAGGACCAGCAACTGCCCCAGCGGGGTCCGGGGGGATTTCAGCTGAAGGAAGTCGGCGAAGCTGATCGCGGCTTGCACCCGGAAGGACGGGGAAACCCGCGGCAATTCCACGGCTTCGCGCTCCGGAGGAGCGGCGGGATCGGCGGAAGCGTCCCCGGGAGCGTCGGAGGCCTGAACCCAAGGAGCGTAGCGCGCGAGTTGCTCTTCGACGAAGAGGCGATCGCCCTCCAGCTCGAGCTCCCGGGCACCGTTCTTCAACCGAACCCGGCACTCGCTCATTTCCGTTTACCGCCCGAAGCCATCGGAGCCGCGCCCGAGGCGTCACGCGCACCGGCGGCTTCGGGAGCGCCGGCGGCTTCACGCTTGAACTGTCGCGCCTTGTCCAGCAGCTCCCGGGCATGGCTGAGGGCCGCCGGCGACGCGGCGTCGCCCGACGCGATATGCGCCAACTCCCGGACCACCGCATCTCCGTCGAGACGCTCCAGGGCCACCGAGGTGCGCCCTTCGGCGATGCGCTTCTCGATATGCCAGTGGCGATCCGCGATGGCGGCGATTGCCGGCATATGCGTGATCAACAGGATCTGGCTGCGCAAGCCGAGGCTCGCGATCTTCTGGGCCACCACCTGGGCCGCCCGTCCGGAAATCCCCGTGTCCACCTCGTCGAAGATCAGCGTGGGAGTCCCGTCCTCGCGGTGCAGGACCGTCTTGAGCGCGAGCATGAGGCGGGCCAACTCACCCCCGGAAGCCGTCTTGGCTAGCGGTCGCGGAGGCTCTCCCGGGTTGGGGGCCAGCATGAACTCCGCCGACTGGGCGCCCTCGGCCGTGATCCCGGCGTGGGGCTTGAACTCGACGAAGAAGCGCGCCTCTTTCATGCCCAGGTCCCGGAGTTCCTGGCCCACGGCCGCTTCCAGCCGGCCCGCCGCCGCCTCGCGAAGGGCGGTGAGACGGCCAGCCGTCACCTCCAGCTGCTTCTCCACCCGCAAGAGGTCGGCGCGAATCGCCTCCTGGCGGGACGAGTCGCTCTCCGCCGTGCCCAGGTCCTGGCGGAGGCGGTCGGCCAGCGCCCACATGTCCTCGACCGTCGGGCCGTACTTGCGAAGCAGATCGCGCAGCAGGTCGAGGCGGCCCTCGAGTTCGCCCAGGCGTTCGGGATCGGCTTCCAGGCGCTCGGCGCGGCGGCGGATTTCACGAGCGGTATCTTGAAGCGTCGAGAGGGCGCTCTCCACGGCCTCGGCCAGCGGCCCCAGCTCCGCATCCAGTTCGGCGCCGTCCCGAAGGGTCGACAGCACCTCGTCAATCTGGTCGGTGACGGCGGGAGCGTCTTCGCCCCCGTCGTAGAGGCGCGCATAGGCGGTCGTGAGCTCTCGCTTGAGGTCTTCGGCGTTGGCGAGGATCTGGCGCTCGGCCTTGAGGTCATCGGCCTCCGTAGGGTTATGGACTTCCGCGGCCTCGATCTCGGCGAGCTGATACTGCCAGAAGTCGCGCTGCCGCTCGCGCTCGGCCGCCGTCCGCTCCAGCGCGGCGAGTTCTCCGCGCAGGGAGAGCAGCTTGGCGTAAAGGCGGGCGGTCTCCACGCGGGCCGCCATGGCCTCGCTTCCCGCGAACTCGTCGAGGATGCGCAGGTGCTCGCGCGAGCGGGTCAGAAGGGTGTTCTCGTGCTGGCCCAGCACGTCGACGAGGGTCTCTCCGACCTCTTTGAGAGCCGATTGAGGGACCAGCTGGCCTTCGATACGGCAGCGGCTGCCTTTCGGGGTGACCTCGCGCGAGAGCGTGAGCTCCCCGGCGACGGCCAGCTCGATGCCGTGGGTATCGAGGAGGGCCCGGAGGCTCTCGGAGGGCTCCAGCGCGAAGGTGGCTTCGAGGGAGGCCCGGTTGGCTCCGGCCCGGATCAGGTCGGTGGAGACCCGTCCTCCGAGGACGGCCAGCACGGCGTCGATGATGATGGATTTGCCCGCTCCCGTCTCACCGGTCAAGAGGCAGATGCCCGCGGCCAGGTCCAGGGTGAGGGACTCGATCAGGATAAAGTTGGTGATCCTCAGCGTCTTCAACATGGGCTCATTGTACCCCGCAGCCCGGCTCACGGCGGGGCGCAGCGATCGGGCAAACAAAATTTAACATCCAAGCAAAAGCGCCTCGTTGGTGCATCCATCACATGTCTCCATGGCGATAGGTCGCATGAGCGACATGGAGAGGGGTTGGCAAGTGATCGCGTTATGTTAGAATGGTCCCCGACCGCTCGATTAGCCTCTTGAACGCCGCAACATACGGTAGGAGTGACCGGTATATGCCCTCTGTCAGCCAGATCCTACGTCAAACCCGCGAAGCCAAGGGAATTTCCCTCGATGAAGTGGCCCAGCGGACCTATATCAAGCTTCCCTATCTCGTCGCCCTCGAAGAGGGAGACGTCTCCAAGCTTCCCGCCCCCGTCTACATCCATGGCTACATTCGTCAGTACGCCAAGCTGATGGGCCTGAACGGGAGCGAGCTGGTACTGCAGTACCAGCAGGACCAGAGCCAGCAGCTTTCGCCCAAGCTCACGGTGAGCGCGGCCGCCTCCAACTACCTCGCCGAGATCGCCCGGGACGAAGCTTCCCGCTCGGATCGGCGCTACGAGACCCTGGTCCCCCTCGAGCCCTCGGTGGCCGAGGAATCCTACACCGAGCACGCGGTCCCCAAGGCCGAGCCGCTGGTCACTCAGACGAGCCTCCCCCCGCGTCCCGACGTCGCCCCCATGACGCCCGAGCTTCGCTACGAGGAGCCGGCCCGGATCGCTCCGGTGGGAGATAACGGCCTTCCCAGCTTCCTTTCCGAGCGCGTCCCCCCCAGCACCGATCCCGAAGGGGACATCACCCGGGCCAAGCAGGAGGCCCAGAAGATCGTGGCCAGCGCGCAGCGCGAAGCCCACGAGATGCGGGTCTCGGCCGAGCGCTACGCCGATCAGGTGCTCGCTCAGCTGGAGTCGGAAGTCAGCCGGGCCCTGCAGACGGTCCGCAACGGCCGCGCCTACCTTCAAAGCCGCCGCCGCAACAAGCACCAAGAAGCTTAAGCAGGCCAGGTAATGGCGGCGGGTAAGCCGCAGGCGCTGCCGCCGCCGCAACAAGCACCAAGACGCTTAAGCTGGCTCCAGGCCTTCAATAGAATCGAGCGCCGACGACATCGTCGGCGCTCGATTCCATGAGGAGCATATGGCGCGGGCGCGCTACTTGGAGAGCCGGCGGAAGAAGCGCGAGAAGAAGCCTTCACGCGCCGCCGGCTCCTCGATCTGGACGAGCAGCGTGCCGGCCAGGATGTTGACGCGACGCGTGGCCACCGCGTACGGGTACAGCGCCGAGAACGGCCGCTGCTGAAGGACGGCCCGCCCCACGTTGACGTCCTTCTCGACGAAGCCCAGGAAGTGAAGCCTGATCTCGAGGAAGCGCTCGACGATCATCGTGAGCTTGGAGGCTACCGAGCGGGCCTCCTGCTCCGAATCGGCCTGATTCACCAGCAAGTGCACCGTCGCTCCGGGGTTTTGCGTGTTCAGCGCCTTGATCATCCCGTAAGCGTCCGTGATGGCCGTCGGCTCCGGCGTGGTCACGACGATCACCTCGTGGGCCGCCAGGACGAAGTCCAGCACCTGCCGCGAAATTCCCGCCCCCGTGTCGATCAGCAGGATCTCCGAGCGCCCCTCGATTTCCGAGAGCCGGGAGAGGAGATGCTCCATCTTTTCGGCCGGCAGGTTGGCGAGCTCGCTGATGCCCGAGCCTCCCGGGACCAGTTCGAGGTTTTCGCCGATGGGGAAGATCACCTCTTCGAGGCGCTTCCGGTCGTGAATCACGTCGACCAGGGTATGCGGCGGCGAGATGCCCAGCAGGACGTCCAGGTTGGCCATGCCGAGGTCGGCGTCGAAGAGCAGGGTCTTCTTGCCGCGCTTGGCGAAGGCCAGGGCGAGGTTGACGGTGAGATTGGTCTTTCCGACGCCGCCCTTGCCGCTGGTGACGACGATGGTGCGGGTCTTGAAGCGAGGGCGCGGGGCGTCGGAGACCGATGGGGGGAGCTTTTCGCTCTGTTGCTGCACGAGAGCGCGCAGCTTCTCGGCCTGATCGCTCATGCCAGGAGCTCGTCGATCAGGGACTTGGCGATCGCCCGGGGATCCGCCTCGCGGATGTCATCCGGAACGCTTTGCCCCGTGGTCAGGTAACTGAGAGGCTTGCCCAGGGCATAGGCCGTCGAGACGAGGCCTCCGAAGGCGACGGACTCGTCGATCTTGGTGAAGGCCAGGCGATCGATGCCGACCGGAGTGAAGGCCTCGACGACCTTCTGGAGGTTGGCGCGATTGGTGGTGGCCGAGAGGACCAGGTGGACTTCCTTGGGGTGGGGGAAATCGAGGAAGCCCTTGAGCTCGTTGAGGTGCATGCGGTTGGTGGGCGATCGCCCCGCCGTGTCGATCAGGACCAGGTCCTTGTTCTGGAAGCGATCCAAGGCTTGCTTGAGGGCGCTGGGAGTCAGCACGACCTCGACGGGAATCCCGATGATGTCCCCGTAGGTTCTCAGCTGCTCGACGGCCGCTACCCGGTAGGTGTCGATGGTGATCAGGCCCACGTCCTTCTGGGCGAGGAGGCGGAAGTTGGCGGCGAGCTTGGCGATCGTCGTGGTCTTCCCCACGCCGGTGGGGCCGACCAGGGCCACGATGGTCGGTCCGGAACCGGTGGCGGTTTGAATGGGGCCGCCCCCCTTCAGCCACTCCTCGATGGTGGATTCGAGGGCGCGGACGCCCGCCTCGACCTCCGACTCCTGCTGGAGCCGGGTCATCAGGGTCTGGATGAGGGACGGATCCAGTTCCGAAGCGACCATGCGCTCGTAAAAGGGCTGCCACTTCTCAGGCCACGGTGCGGCTCCGGCGGCGCGCGGCAAATCGAGCTGGGTCTTGACCGTGCTCAGGATTTGCTTGACCTCGCCGACCGCCTCGCGAATCTCCGCGAGTTCGGCGTTCTCCGCTCCGCGGGACGCAATCGGGATGGTGGCGGCCATTTCAATCCGCGGTTCCTGAGGAGCGGGCGCGCGCGCGGGGGCTTCGGCGACCCGCACGACGGGTTCCGGGGGAGCCGCCGGAGTCGGGGGAGCCGCCGGCGCGGAGGGACGCAGGGTAAAGGGGCGCTCGGGAGTGTCGATTGCCGCCAGGACTTCGACCTGCTCCTTGCCGAAGAAGCCGAAGATGCCGCCGCGCTTGAAGGTGCGCGAGTGCAAGATCACGGCGTCGGGGCCGAGATCCATCTTGATCTTCATCCGCGCCTCCTGCATGGTGGAGGCGGTAAATTGGCGGATCTTCACGAGAGCGAACGTCCTTCCTTCAGGACCGCGAGTGGCCAGTCTAGACGCCGCGGTATCACCTAATTCACCCTCATTCTCAGCTAAGTTCACCCGCCGGCACTCGGCTTCGCCTCGTCAGCGGGTTGGGCCTCAGGCGCTACCTTGCGGTAGTGCCACAGGCGCTGCTGCCTCGATCACGGGTCTAAAGGGAGGCCAACCTCCCCTTTATACCACTGGCTTCGGAGTCCTATCAAGGTCAAGCAAAGCAAGGACACCGCTCCCTCGGGGAGCGGTGTCCTTGCACGACGTGATGCCAGGAAACGGCTAGGCTTGGGGCTTCTGGATGGCCTGCTTGAGCAACTGGGCAGCCGCCTCGGGGGCGGCCTGGGCCGCCGCGCGCTGGTTTTCGGCCTTCAGTTCGGCCAGCAGCTCCTGGCGGAAGACCGGCACGTTCCGGGGCGCCTTCAGGCCGACCTTGACGTTGTCCCCCTTGACCTCGAGGATGACGACCTCGATGTCCTCGCCGATCATGATGCTCTGGTTGGGTTTGCGATTCAGGACGAGCAAGTGACCTCCTAGACCGCGGCCGGCTCGGAAAGCAGCCGCTGGCGCACGGGGTACTCCGAATTGACCAGGACCACCTGGCGCCCCTTGCCGCGCTCAGGGCTGATCACGAGCGGCCCGAGCAGATTGGCGGTCATCTCGGCGGGGTCCTTGGGGACGGTCACCAGCACCCGCACCTGCACGGGGGCGCCTTCCGGCAGATCCAGCGCCTGCCAGTCCTCCGACGTGAGTTCAGGATGGTAATCCCCGAAAACCACGGAGGGATCGATGACCGTGAAGACGATCTGCGGGTTCTCCACCGACTGGAGCCATTCGAGCGGAGCGATTTCCGGACGCTCCAGCAGGACGAAGCGCTTGAGCTCCTCGAAACCGAGAAGCCCCGAGGGAAACGTGAGGATGCTGGCCGGTTCGATCTCGAGCGGACCAAACTGACGGGTTTCGAGCTTCATGAAGTGACCTCGGTCGTGACGCGGGATTCCGCTCTATTCTACCGTAAATAGTCCAACAGCGACGGCTGGATGATGCGCGAGCTCGCCGCCAGGGAGGCCTGATAGACCGCTTCCTGCTGCATCACCTGCGAGACCACGTCCGCGAACTCGGGCTCTTCCGTCTCGGAAAGGCGCTCCTTGTACGAGATCGCCGCATCGGCATAGCGCTCTTCCAGCAAATCCAAACGGTTGATACGGCTACCGACCACCGCGCGCTCGGTCGTCACCCGACTCATCGCCTGGTCGAGACGGCCGATCTGGGTGCTGATGAGATTCGCATCACCGGCGAGCAGGGCGTTCTCGAGATCCTCGAGGACCTTGAAGGCGGGATCGGCATCGGCGGGAAGGCCCAGCCGGACGGCGGTGGCCGCATCGACGCCGAACGCGGACGTACCGGTCGTATTGAAGGCAAGCGTCACGCCAGGCACCACCTCGACGTCCATGCCGACATCATTGCCGGCATAGATGATCTCGGTGGCCGGAGCGACGGGATCGGGATAAGGCAAGCTGAAGGGCGGAACCGCCGTCGGCTGGACGATCGTCTTGGTGCCGCCGAAGACGAAGCGGCCGTTGATCTCGGAGTTGGCGATCACCTGGAGCTGCTCGCGGAGCTGCTTGACCTCCTCGGCCATCGCCCGGCGCTCGTCCGCCTTTTGGTGATCGTTGGCGCCGCGGACCGCCAGTTCGCGGGCCCGGTCCATGACGGAGTGGGCCTCGTCGAGGGCGCCATCGGTGATTTTCAACCACGTGCCGGCATCCCGGATGTTCTCCTGGTACTGCTCCTGCTGCTTCAGGGTCCCCCGGAGGAGCATGGCGCGATCCGTCGCCGTGGGATCGTCCGACGGGCGCGTGATCTTCTTGCCGGTAGCCAGCTGGTTTTGCAGGCTGAAGAGCTTCTCGAGGTGCGCCTTCGCGTTGCGGGTGGTCGCCCCGAAGATCATGTTGTTGGTAACGCGCATGCCCCTAACCTCCTCAATTAGCCGCTGGCGCTAGTTAGCCGCTGGCAGTCGCCCTAGTCGCTTAGCGGCCCGCCCCGAGGCCGTTGATGATCCGATCGAGGATCTCGTCGAAGGCGTTGAGCGCCCGCGCCGAAGCCTGGTAGGCATGCTGATAGCGGACCATGTCCGCCATCTCCTCGTCCATGTTGACGCCCGAGACTTCTTCCTTGCGCTCCGAGAGGTGCTGGAGCACCTCTCCCTGGTTCTTGACCATGCGCTGGGCCGATTGGCCCGTGACGCCCAGGGCCGCCAGGAAATTGCGGTAGTCGTCCTCGAAGGACGCCGTCGGACTCATGGTCGGCTTGTTGCGGAGCGCCGCGATCAGCTTGGCGGTCCCGGTGTCGCCAGGACCCGACGAGGGAGTGCCGCCGGTCGCAATCAGCGCCAGCCCGGCCGTGCCGTTCATGATGTCCGGGTTGACCTCGATCTGCCCCGCTCCCATGGTCGGCGAGAGCGGATCGCGGCGGTTCACGAAGAAATCCAGCCCGCTGACCGTCCCGTCCGTGAGCGATCCCGCCCGATGCAAGGCGTTGACCTCTTGAGCCAGTTGATTGGCCAAGGAATCGAGGCGGTAAAGGATCCCGTTCGGAGTGGGGTCCACGCCCGGCAACGGCGTTTGGAAACGCTCCCGGCCGATGATCTGGTCACGCAGCTCCAAAAGGGCGCCGACCGACCCACCGGTCTCGTCATTGGGGATCGCTTTCCCCTCGAAGACGACGTCCGAATAGCCACCTTCGGCGTTGGGGCGGTAGTCCAGCGGCGTCGGCACGTTGCCGGCCACCAGGGCGCGACCGTGAAGATAGACCCAGACCTTGCCGTCCTCATGCTGAACCGTGTGCACCTTGATCAGCTTCGACATCTTCTCGAGCAAGAGATCGCGCTGATCCAGAAGCTGGTTGGCAGACCCGCCACCCACCTGCACCTCGGCGATCTGAACGTTGAGCTGAGCGATTTGCCGGCTGAAAAGGTTGATATCCGTGATGTTGTTCTGGACCTGCGCGTCGAGCTCCTTGCGCTGCGTGATCAAGCGCTGGGAGGCATCGTTGAGGGCCGTGGCCAGGGTCGCGGCCTGGTCGCGCACGACGGCCCGAACCCCCGGCGCCTCCGGATTGGAGGTCAACGTGTGCCAGGAGTTGAAGAACTTGTCCATCAGGCTGGAGAGCCCCGTCTCCGAAGGCTCGTGGAAGATGTCCTCGATCAGCTTGACGTTCTCGGCGAACGATTCGTTGGCCCCCAGAACCGCGTTCTCACGCCGGACCTGGAGGTCGAGGAACTCGTCGCGCAGGCGATTGATGCCGTTGATCTGGGTGCCGGCTCCCAGGGACGCCAGGCGAACCGGGGTGTTGAAGCCGGGGGTCGGGAGCGGCGAGGCCGGCGAGACGTTCACCCGCTGGCGCGAATAGCCCTCCGTGTTGGCGTTGGCGACGTTATGCCCCATGGTGTTGAGGGCGGTCTGGGCGGCAGCCATCCCTCGGACCGCCGCGTTGATGCCGAGCATCGAGTAATCCATCAGGCCCTCCGATCCACGAGTAGGCTGGGAGCCTGCGCGACGCTCCCGTCGTAGACCATCCCCTCAGGGGTCGCCGCTTGGGCGATCAGGTCCAAGGTGTAAGCCGCGTAATCGATGGAGAGGCGCAGCAGGTCCCGGCACGTTTGATTGCCCGCTTGCAGATCCGCCACCCTGGCCCTCAGTTCCGAGCCCAGTGGTGCGAGGCGCTCCTGCCAAGCGACAGGAATCTGGGGCAGCATCTCGTTCAGGGTGCGGGCCGGCAGCGGCAGGATCCGGGCGATCGCCTCGGAAACCTCGGCACGCTGGCGCTCGAGGCCATTCAAGACCTCCATCTCACCCGATTCCTGAGCGATCAGGCGCTCGAACTGGGTCGCCCGGTTCTTCTTGATCAGCGCGATCTTGAAGGGGAGACGATTCACCAGGTGCGTATACGCCGAAAGCTCGTCGCGCAACAGCGACTCAAGCTCGGCGAGCTGCTCCTCGAGCCCCATAGCCCTCTCATCCATCGTTTGACGTCCCGCTACTGGAGATCGTCGGCCAGGTTGCGCGACATGATCGCCCGAGCGATGTCCTGCCCGGAGACCTGATAGGTCCCGGCCGCAAGCTGCGCCTGCAACTCCGCGACTCGATCGGCCCGAAGCGCCGGCTGCTTGGCGATCACGCCCAGCGCCTTCGTCACTTCCTGACTGGTGAGCGAGAACTGAGCGGCATCGGTAGCCTGAATTCCGTCTACGCGAGACGTCCCCGCAGAAGTACCCTTGGCCTTCACGGCCTGGGTCTGCAGGATCTGTTGAATTTGTTCGTTAGAGATTCTCACTGGCTTCACCCTTTCCCCGTATTGCGGTCGCGGGGTCTCTACTTACCCTATCGGCAGGGCATGGCAGGACTTGAGGTAAGCAGTGAAGATTCACGGAGAGCCCACGGGAATCAGCGGGAGGAGGAGAATCCTTCACGCAGCTCCTGGCGGCAAGGGCCGCAGAATCGGCCCGTGGCGATCGGCGTTCGGCAACGCTGACACGAAAGCACCGACATGGCCAGCGAGTCGAAACCCACCAGCCGGCCCGAATTCACCATGCGCCGGATCAGCTCCGGCTCGAGCCCGACGCCCACCGCCACCTGTTCCAAGGTCTCATCCGGATGGCGCGGCAAGTACTCGGACAGCACCACGAATGCGGCGTCCTCCGCCTCCCGGCAGTCCGTACAGACCTCGTGAAGCGTACGATTGAAGAGTCGATTGCAGCGTGAGCAGTTCGCAAGTGGCATATGCCTTGCTTTCCCGGAAACTTGATGGTTGAAACGAAAGGGCTGCCTGAATGCCAGCCGGCACCCGAGCAGCCCTTTCGTTTCATCGCGCCGATTTTACTTCTGGCGAGCCGCCAGCTGCTTGTAAAGAACGTCGGCCACCCCCATGCCCTCGCCATGCGCGATGTCCCGGGCCAGGGCGTCGTCCATCATGGTGCGGTAGGTCCGCATGGCGGATCCCCCGTCCAGCATGCCGCCCTTGCTCGACGCATGGACCTGCGAGAGCATCTGGGCGATCATCACCGCCTCGAACTCCCGGCAGACCGCCTTGAGCTTGCGCTGCTCGGGGCTGAGCTTGGCGTCCTGGAGGACCTGGCGGTTGAAGTCGACGCCGAGATTGTTCATGGCCTAGCCTACCGCTTCAGCGAGTTGGCGCCCTGGAGCATGTCGTCGGCAGTCTGGATCGACTTGGAGTTGGCCTCGTAAGCCCGCTGGGCCACGATCAGGTTGACCATCTCCTCGATCACCCGGACGTTGGAGCTCTCGACGTAACCCTGAAGGATGCGCCCCATCCCGTCGATCCCCGGCGCGCTCACGATGGGATCCCCGGAGGCCGCCGTGGGACGGAAGAGGTTCTGGCCCATCGCAGTCAGTCCCGCGGCGTTCACGAAGCGCGCGATCTGCAACTCGCCGAGCTGAACGGCATTGCCGTCGATCGTGGCGGTCACCGTGCCCTCGCCGCTCACCGTGACGTCACGGGCATTGGCGGGAACCGTGAGGTTGGGCTGGAGAAGGTAGCCTTCGCTGGTGACCATCTGACCCTGCGAGTCCACCTTGAAGGTGCCGTCCCGCGTGTAGGCCGTGGTCCCGTCGGGAAGCTGGACCTGGAAGAAGCCGTCGCCCTCGACCGTGAGATCATAGGCGTTCTCGGTCTGCTGGAAATCACCCTGCGAGAAGATCCGGCCGATGGCCACCGAACGGACGCCGTTGCCGACCTGCATGCCGACCGGGGTCACCGAGCCCGTGTTGACGGGTGCGCCCGCGGCCCGCGCCGTGCGGTACATGAGGTCCTGGAACTCCGCGCGCCCCTTCTTGAAGCCCGCGGTGTTGACGTTGGCGAGGTTATGCGACGTCACGTCGATGTTGAGCTGCTGCGCCTTCATACCCGAGGCCGCAGACCACAGGGATCCGAGCATGGCTGTTCCTTTCGTCCGCCCGCATCAGTCGGTCAGCGGGCTCCAGCCTCAGGTCGCCCCTGTCCGGCTGGCTTCGAACTCTCCCCTTCAATGGGCCAAGTAAGGTTATCGGAGGGATCTCCGGAAAGTTTAGGGGCTCTTAGCGAGCAATCTCGTTGACGGCCTTGCCCAGCGTCTCGTCCTGGGCCGTCAAGGTCCGCTGCGAGGCCTCGTAGGCGCGGTGAACGGCGATCATCTCGACCATCTCCCGCACCGGATTGACGGTGGAGGCCTCCAGGGCTTCCTGCACCACGAAGGTCCCCTGAACCGGCACGGTCTGGGCGCCATCCTTCAGGGTGAAGGCGTTGTCCCCCCGCTTCTCCAGCTCGGTGCGCGGATCGGCCACGGTCACGACCATCAAGCGGCCAGCTGGCGCCTGCTGAAACGTATCCCCGACGAGCCGATCGATCGAGATGCTGCCGTCGCGTCCCACCTGGAGACGACCGTCGCCGAGCTGAAGCGGGGCTCCGCCCTCTCCGAGCACGCGCCGGCCGGACTTGTCGACCAGGAAGCCCTCGGCGCTGCGCGCGAAGGAGCCGTCCCGGGTCAGCAGCTGCGTCCCGTTCTCCTCTTCCAGCACGAAGAACCCCTCCCCCTCCAGGGCGAAGTCGTAGGGGTTCTCGGTCTGGCGGATGGAACCGGCCTCGAAGCGCGTCGCGATTTCATCGAGGTAGACGCCGGTCGAGAGCTCCCCCATCCGGCGCACCTCGGGATCGGGACGCCGGGGAGTCTGCTCCAGGCGGTAGATGGTCTGGTCGAGACGGGTGCGGAAAACCGCCACGTCCTGCTTGTAGCCGGTCGAGTTGACGTTGGCAAGGTTGTTCGAGATGACGTCTTGCTTGGCCAGCTGAGCAGCCATCCCGGCAGCGGCCGTGTAGATCCCGCGAATCATGGTGGGTCCTCGGTCGGGCCCGCCTACTTCCTTAGAGCCTCGAACCTAACCCGTCGTATTAAAGCCGTTGCGCCGCGTGCGGCGCTAGGGCAGGGTTACGTTCAACGCTCTCCGCCAATGAGGCGAGCCAGCAGCTCGCGGCGGTCCGGGCTCTCGCTCGGAGGGGAAGAAATGGGCGGCGCCTGGGGCGGTACCTTGGGACCGGAGAGTTCCGCGCGAAGCGCGACCTCCCGGGGCTGAGCCTCCGGAGGCGTCAAACCTCGAAGCGTGGCTTCGAGCTGATCGCGCTCGGCGGTCAGTTCCTCGACCCGCGCGCGCAAAGTTTGCTTCTCGCTGTCGAGCCGGTCCCTGATCTCGGTATCGGAGACCTGGCGCGAAACTTGAGCCTCGAGCCCGGATAATTCCTCGCGCAGCCTCAGCAGTTCCACCTGATGGCGCTGTTCGAGGTCTTCGCGCTGCTCCTGATCGTCCATGCGCTTGCGCTGCACGTCGATGAGCTTGTTTTCCAGCTCGGTGAGCTTGGCCTCCCACTCGGAGCGCTCCAGCGCACGCGTGCGCTGGAGCTCCTCGAGCTGGGAATTGAGCTCGTCTCGCTGATGCTGGAGGGCTTCCGCCGCCCGAGGCTTCATGAACTCCCGCGCCTCCTTGAGATCGAGCTTGAGGCGCTCGATACTCTCGAGATGCTCGTCGATCACGCCCTTGAGGCGCTTGTTCTCATCCCGGAGGGAGTTGTACTTCCCCTCGATGGATTTGAGCACCGCCTTCAGTTGCTCGGGCGTGATCGTGCCGAGCGGATCCACCTCGCGGCCCATGAGCCGCAAGATGCTTGCCTGCAGGGAGTCCAGCACGGCTTAGGCCTCGACCTCGACGGGGGCCTCGGAGTCGCCGGCGAGCGGGGTCTCGGCAACAGGCGCCTGCTTGGCCGCAGGAACCTTGGCCTCCCGTGCCGGGGCGCTCACCGGAGCCGCGGCGCCGGCGTCCAGGCCGTCCCGCAAGGGGGCGGCGATGGCGTACTCGTAGGCGCCCTTCACGTTGAAGTAACGGTAGTCCTGAGCGATCTGCAGGTCGCGGAAGTAAGGGTGCTGCGTGAGATGGGGGTAGAGCAGGCGGCCGAAGCCCCCGACCAGCAGCATCCGGTCGATGGAGAGGTCGCGCCAAGACTGCTTGACGGTGAGGGCGATCTGCAGGGCCATCATCTCGACCAGCTCGTCGAGGATCTCGGGGGGAATGGTGTAGGTCGTGCCGTTGTGGACGTACTGCCCCGAGGCGGCCGCTTCCATGAGGGCGACCGGATCCAGGCGCAGGATGCCCTGATCCGAGAGGTAGTTGGAGACGGCATCGGTCAGGCGAAGGCCCGCCGTGGCCGTGCTCTGGCCCGAGTAGTTGGCGAGCTCGTTGGGGAGGCGCACCACCACCCAATCGGTGGTGAGGTGGCCGGGGTCGATCACGCCGATGTTCTCATCGGGGGCATAGTCGAGCTGGCCCGCCAACAGGCCCGCGTAGACGGCACCGACCGGCTGGGGGATGACGTCGATCTGAACGATGTCCAGCGCCATGAGCTTGCCGGAGAGCTCGTAGGTATGCAGGCGCTCCCAGGCATGCAGATGGGTCTCGACGTAGTCGACCCGGCGCGAGAGGGCCACGGGGAGGCCGATGCAGAGCTTGAACTTCGGGGTGCCCTCGAGGCCCTTCTGGCGGCTGTAAAGGCCGAGCAAGGAGAGCAGCATGACCAGGTTCAGGTCGTCAGCCCAGAGGTCGAGATCGTTGAGGGGGAGGTGGTAAGGCTGCTCCAGGGCGTAACGGCCCACGGAGTAGGTCTTCGCACCGAGCTTGACCGTGAGATGCGTATCGAGCGTCTCATCGATCACCTTGGCCGAGCCACGACGAATGGTCGCGACGGGGCCGCCGAGGATGGCCGGCAGGGTGATCAGGGTTTCCCCATCGTAAAGGCGCGCCTCCGAGCGGCCCAGATCGATGCCGAGAGTGACGAGGTCCGGGGGGGTCTTTCGATTGGTCATGCGGGGAGGGTCTCCTTCACCGGAAGCTAAGCTTGACAGGCTGCTGAAACTGAATCGCTTCGAGGATTCTAACATAATCCCGCCGCCCTTGCCGACCGCAGCAAGCGGGATCCCCCGTGGTTCATAACTAGCTGCGGGCGCTGGCCAAGCGCCCGCAGCTAGCGCGGCGCGTCAGGAATAAAGACCCAGTGAGGTTCGAGGGTCACGGTGCGGACGTCCCCCTCGGGAGGCCAGGTCACGAGATAGCGGCCCTCTTGGGCCGGTTCGAGGCGATCTGGGGTGAGGATGCCCTCGCGCGTCTCGAGGAGCACGCCCGAGGAGTCGTAGAGACGCGCCGTCACGCCCACCTCACGCGCGGGCCGCTCCCCGGCGTTGAAGACCCGTCCCTCCAGGCGCCACCAGCCGTCGAGCTCGCGCGTGAGCGCGCGCGAGCGGATCACGATCTCGGGCTCCCCGAGGGTCCCGGGAGGAGCCGAGGCGACCCCGGGCAGCGGCAAGAAAACCGGCGGCGACGGAGCCCCGATCCCGGGACTCGGAGAAGCCAGGGGAACGGGAGCGCCGGGACCGCAGGCCGCCATCACGGCGATCGCCCCCAGACTCATCCCCAGGGCCCCTAGCTGCCTCGCCCGCGCCATGCCTCCCCCTCTCCCCGTCTTGGCCCGGTCCTGACCCCGCTGGCCCTCCTGGCCGCGCGCCCCCACCGGCCGCGCGTCCGAACCTTCGTCCGGCAGAATCCCTCCCCAGCCTACGTCCGCCTCTTCCGCTCGTCGACGGCTAGCATGGCCAAGCTTAAGCGAGCGTGGGGTAAGATAAGGAAAAGGAGGATCCCATGACCCGCCGCCACCTCACCCTCGCACTGGCCCTGACGCTCACCGCTTGCCAAGCTCCTCCCGCCGAGCAAGCCCCCGCCTACACGGTCACCACCGTCACGGCCGACCTTCCCGATCCCACCGGCCTCGCCTCGGGACCCGACGGCCTCCTGGTCTCCACGCCCCGGGGCATCCTCCATATGGGGCCCGACGAGCCTCTCGCCACGCTGGCCGCAGGCGCCCCCCTCAAGGAGCCCGCCGGCCTCGCCTGGAGCGACGCGACCGTCCTCGCGGCCGATCCCCCGGCCAACCGCATCTGGCGCATTGCCCTGCCTGCCGGCAAACCCACGCCCTTCGCCGGCACCGGCACCGCCCTCCTGCCCATCGGTGACGGGGGGCTCGCCACCAGCGCCCAGCTCAACTCCCCCTCGGACGTGGCGCTCGCTGCGGACGGCACCGCCTACGTCGCCGACACCGGCAACAGCCGCATCCGGCGCATCGACCCGGAGGGCCGCATCTCCACCCTCCCCGGCACCGAGGAGGCCTTCGAGCGCCCCTCGGCGCTGGCCCGCGGAGCGGACGGCTCCCTTTGGGTGGTCGACGCGGGCCTCGGCGAGTTGAAGCGGATCAAGCCCGACGGCACGATCGTCACCCTGGCCCGGGACCTCGCGAACCCGCAGGGCGTGATCCCCGCGGGAGACGGAGCGCTGGTGAGCGAGGCCGGCAAGAACCGGGTCGTCTGGATCGGCGCCTCAGGCACCGCCATCCCGGTCGTCGGCGGCGGATCCGAGGCGGCCGAATCGGGAGCCGGCTCGGCGATCGCCCTCATCCACCCCTCCCAGCTCGCGCCCGCCGAGGGAGGCGGAGTCTACCTGCTCGATGGAGACCGGATCCTCCTGCTCACGCCCGGCGCCACGGCATCGCAGGACTGACGTCCTGGCGCTCGGCGCCCGGGACGAACGCAAGCCACAGGGGCGGGAACCGATGGTTCCCGCCCCTGTGGTCGTGATGGGGAATGCGCCCTACTTGGGCATCATCTGGCCGAGGATCTCCTTGGCCTTCTCCAGCTGCGTGTCCTTGCCCTGGTCGATCATCTCGTCGAGCGTCGGCAGGTTCTCGGGCTTCTCGTTCTTGTCCGGCTGCGGGAACTCGACGATCACGTCGGGGACGATGCCCTTCTTGTTGATGTCGTTGCCGGCCGCGGTCAGGTACTTGTTGGTGGTGATGGCCACGCCCGCGCCGCCCTCCAGGGCATGCACGGTCTGGACCAGGCCCTTACCGAACGTCTTGGTGCCGACCAGCTTGGCCCGCTTGGTGTCCTGCAGGGCACCGGCCAGGATCTCCGAGGCCGAGGCCGAGCCGCCGTCGACGAGCACGACCATGGGCTTGGTGGCCGGGACGATCGGCTTGCCGGTGGCATTGAGCTTCTCGCGGTTGCCCTCGCGATCGACGATCTGGACGATCGGGCCCGACTTGATGAACATCGAGCCGATGTTCACGGCGTTGGGAAGCAGGCCGCCCGGGTTGGAGCGCAGATCCAGGATGATGCCCTTGGACGACTTGTACTTCTCGAGCGCCTTGCGCATCTCGGTGTCCGCGGTCTCGCTCATGAAGGAGGTCAGGCGGATGTAGCCGATGTTGCCCTGGAGGTCCTTGGTCTTGACGGCCTTGGTGACGATGTTGTCGCGGACGATCCCGACCTTGAAGGGCTCCTTGACCCCGTCGCGGCCGATGGTGAGGGTGACCTTGCTGCCCTTGGGGCCGCGGATCAGCGTCACCGCCTCCTCGATGGCCATGTCCTTGGTGGACTTGCCGTCCACTTCCAGGATGTGGTCGCCGGCCCTCAGGCCCGCCTTGTAGGCCGGAGTGTCCTCCATCGGGGAGATGACCGCCAGGTGCTTGTCACGCATGCCGATCTGGATGCCGATGCCGCCGAAGGCGCCGTGGCGCTCCTCCTGCATCGAGCGGAAGCTCTTCGGCTCCATGAAGCGGGTGTAGGGATCTTCCAGCGAGTCCAGCATGCCCCGGATGGCGCCGTACTCCAACTTGGACTCCTCGACCTTGGCATCGAGATACTCGCTCTTCAGCAGATCGTAGACCTGCATGAAGGTGGAGAAGTTGCGGGTCTGCGCCGCCACCTGCAGGGGGTGCACCCCCATGCCGACCCCGAATGAGCCCGCCATGAGCGCCAGGACCACGAGGTAGTTCCCAAGTTTATTTCTCATTTCTCATCCTCTCCGGGGTTAGAGCCTCTCCCAGAACCCGCCGGGATCGCGCGTGGGGGGCGGCGCTGGGGCAAGGGAATCGCTCTAGGGCCACTGGATTCCATACCCCCTAGCGGAGGTAACTTATCGGATTCACCGGCGTGCCGTTGCGGCGAACTTCGAAGTGCAGGTGAGGGCCCGTCGAGAGGCCGGTGGATCCGACGTAGGCGATGACCTGACCGCGGGCAATCTTCTGTCCGGTGTCCACGACGTAGCGCGAGGTATGGGCGTAGAGGGTGACGAGGTCGTCTCCGTGGTCGATCATGACGATCTTCCCGTACCCCCCGTACCATCCGACATATAATACCACGCCCCCGTCGGCAGCCCGGATCGGCGTCCCCTGCGGAGCCCCGAAGTCCACGCCGCGATGCTGCTTCACCACCCCGTGAATCGGGTGCTTGCGCGGTCCGTAGTTGGAGCTGAGGCGCCCCTCCACAGGCAGCTGGAACTTCCCGGTTCCCAGGCGCGGAGCTTTCCGGCGGTTGGCCAGCATCCGCCGGATCATCGTCTCGATCTGACGGGAATCTCGTTCAAGCTGCTCAGCGGCCTGCTCGTACTCCTCGCGCTCCGAGCGCAGCCGCGAAATCAGGGTCGACTGCTCCCGGGTGTCCTCCTGGACCTCCCGCTTCTGGTTCGAGATCGTCTGGGTGATCGAGGCGATCGTCTGGACCTGCTCGTCGTACTTGCGCTTCTGGTGCGTGATCTCGGCCATCTGCCGATCCAGGTCGAAGAGCACCTGCGCGTCCTGCTTGGTGACATGCTTGAAGAACTGGTAGCGCGTCAGGAACGCCACCAGATCCGGGGCCGTCAAGAGCGCCTCCCAGAGGTTGGTCTGGCGGTGCTTGTAGATGGCCCGCAAGCGCGAGCCCGCCGTCACCTGCTGCCGCTCGAACTTGTTCTTCGCCTGGTCGAGGGCCTGCTTGGTCGCCTTGAGGCGATTCTGCGTCCGGTTCAGGCGGTACTGCGAGTCCTCCAGCTGCACCTGCGTGCGCTCCAGCTTCTGCTGCAGCACCGTGAGCTGGGAGACGGCCTTGCGCTCCTTGACCTTCAATTGCTGGGCCTTGGCCCGCACCGCATCCAGCCGCTGCTGGATCTGCTGGAGCCGGCTGCGCTGCTGCTGGATGGAGGTCTCCGCGTACGCCGGGGCCAGCCAGACGGAGAGCAAGAGTATCGAGAGGATCAGGCTGATTTTCGGCAAAACGACCGTGACTCCTTAGTAAGCGTTCGACTCTTTTTCTACCCGACTTCGCCAGAATCAATCCCGGCGGACGTTCGCGTCGGCGGTCTCATCGGCCCGGGGCCCGCCTAGATGCTCGACGACCGCCTGCGCCACCTTCATCGGGATGCCGCCTTTCGAGGCGAGCTCTGCGGCGCTCAAGGCGCGCATGGCGTCCACGGATCCCAGGCGCGCGAGCAGCTGCGTCTTGCGCTTCTCGCCAAGTCCGGGCACGTCGTCGAGGACCGATCGGGTCATGCGCTTCCCTCGCAGGTTCCGATGGAAGGTGATGGCGAAGCGGTGCGCCTCGTCACGCAAGCGCTGGATCAAATGGCGGGCCGGGGAGCGATCGCCCAGCTGGATCCCGTCCTTGCGGCCCGGCAGGTAGATTTCCTCGAACTGCTTGGCCAGCCCGAAGATCGGCAGGTCCAGGCCCAGGGCGTCAAGGGCCGCCACCGCGGAGTTCAGCTGGCCCTTGCCCCCGTCGATCAGGATCGCATCCGGGGCGTCCCAGCCGGTGGCATCCGGCTCGTTGAGCTTGCGGTAGCGCCGGGTCACGACCTCGCGCATCGAGGCGAAGTCGTCGATGCCTTCCACCGTCCGGATCTTGAACTTCCGGTACTGGTCCTTGGCCGGTTTCCCGTCGATGAAGACCACCATCGAGGCCACGGTATCCGATCCCTGCGCGTGCGAGATATCGAACGCCTCGATGCGCCGGGGCGGAGGGCAGTCCAGCGCCGCCCCCAGCTCGGCCAGGGCGGCCTGCGGGCCCCGCTCGATGGCGGCCCAGCGGGCGAGGCGGCCGCGTTCGAGGGCTTGCTTGGCGTTCGTTTCGGCCATCCGCAGGAGTTTCTCCTTGTCGCCCCGCTGCGGCACCTTGATCCGGACCTTGGATCCGCGCAGCGTGCCGAGCCATTCGGCCAGGAGGTCGGCCCCCACGGGCTCCTCGCGCAGGAGGATCTCGGCGGGGACGGTCTCGGATTCGGAGTAGAACTGGCCCATGAAGGCTCCCAGCACCTCGGCGAGCTCGATGCCCTCGCGATCGAGCTCGTGCTCCCGGCGGCCCGTCAGGCGGCCTTCGCGGATCTGGAAGACCTGGACCGCGACGGTGGCCTCGTCGGAGGCCAGGCCGATCACGTCCTGGTCGGCATCGGTATCGGCGTCCACCTTCTGCTGCTCCATGAGCTTGGCGATGGCCTGGATCTGATCGCGAAGGGCGGCGGCGCGCTCGAAGTCGAGCGCCGCGCTCGCCTCGCGCATGCTGGCTTCCAGCTCCCGCACGAGCTCGCGGTGACGGCCGGAGAGGAAGGCCTCGACCTTGCGCACCACTTCCCGGTAGTCGTCCGGCGAGACCAGGCCCTGACAGGGAGCGAGGCAGCGGCCGATGGAGTAGTTGAGGCAAGGGCGATCGCGGAACTGCGGCTTCGGGCGCTGGCGCAGGGGGAAGAGCTGCTTGATCAGCCTGAGGGTCGCGTGCATGGCTCCCCCGTCCGGGTACGGTCCGAAGTAGCGGCCGCCGTCCGCCTGGCGCCGGCGCGTGACGATCAGGCGCGGATAGGGCTCGTTCAGGGTCAGCTTCAAGTACGGGTAGGTCTTGTCATCCTTCAAGAGGATGTTGAAGTAGGGCCGGTGCCGCTTGATAAGGGTATTCTCCAGCACCAGGGCCTCGACCTCGGTATCCGTGGAGAGGGTCTCGAGATCGGCGATCTGCCGGACCATAGCCCGGACCTTGGCGGAGTGATTCTTGTCCTCCCGGAAGTAGCTGCGGACCCGGGAGCGCAGGTTCACGGCCTTGCCGACGTAGATGATCGTCCCGCGGGCATCCTTCATGAGGTAGACGCCGGGGGTCGTGGGGAGCTGATCGAGACGGTCGCGCAGGGTATCGGTGAGCATCACATGCCATTATACCGGGCCTTCACAAGGCGTGCTTGGCCCCACAGCGGTCGCGGCAGCCCCGCGATCGCCGCTCCCGGGGGCCCACCCCGCTTGCGCGGTTAGGATCATGCCGTCCCGGGCATAGAAAAGGGAAGGAGTCCGCATGCCAAAGTTGAACTTCAGCGTCAACCTCAATCCCTACCGTCTCTCCCCGACGCTCTCGGTCCCCGAGCTTCACGCCAACACCGATTGGGCCGTGGCACAGCTTCAGGACCTCGGCGTGACGATGGTGCGCGTCGACATCCTCTGGACCCTGGTTCAGCCCGAGGCCGACGGCTTCGACTCCGACGCCGTCCAGTGGTACCGCCACTTCTTCGCGACGCTTTCCCAGGCGGGCATCGGCGTCTACGCGGTCATGTACAACCCTCCCCGCTGGGCATGCGAGCTGGTCCACGCGGATCTGGAGGCCTTTCTGGAGGCCTGGAGGGGCTACTGCCGCATGATCGGGCGGGAGTTCTCGGACTGGGTGACGCTCTACCAGGTCTGGAACGAGCCGAACAATTACCTCTCGCACCTCAAGGACGACTTCAACCTCTTTCACACCAAGGCCTTTTCGGTCGGCGGCTGGAAGGTCACCCTTCCGACGGGAGTGAACTGGCAGGCGCTGGTGCCCTTGTTCCGGATCGCCCGCGCGGAGCTGCCGGAGGGGGCGAGCATCGTCTACAACGCCATCACCAACCTCAACGACTTCACCCCGGCGGCCTTGCCCAACTGGACCGAGTGGGAGCACTTCACCGATCACTTGCTCTCCCGGGCGGGCGACGCCATCGACGTGATCGCGATCGATCACTACCCGGATACCTGGATTCCCGGAGTGGGGCCCCTGGCCTGGGATTGCCTCGACGAAGCCTCCAAGCGAGTCCACGATCCGCGCTCGGCCTGGTACGGCAAGACGGTGATCCTGGGGGAACTGGGCTACTCCAGCTGCCAGAACGTCCCCATCCTCAAGCGGCCGCGCATGAACTTCTTTCCGGATGACCACAGCGAGGAGTCGATGGAGGCCTGGTACGCCGAGGCGCTCCCGTACCTGGCCGATCGGATGCGGCCCGATCGCTGGCCGCACAACCGCCATCACGTGATCAACGCCTACGAGCTCCAGGATCCGCCCGCCGAGTCCATCTTCGGCGGCGAGCACCACGAGGTGGTGGGCATTGAGTACCACTTTGGGCTCCTGCGCCATGACCGCAGCCCCAAGGGGGCTTACGGGGTCTTCAAGGACGTCGCGGCGGGCCGCCCCCTTCCCGCTCCCAGCCGCCAGGGCCGCAGCAAGACCGGCCCCCTCAACGTCTACATGAAGACCTCGCGCGTCTCCAAGACGGTCCACCGCTGGATCAGCCCGCTGGCCTACGCGATCTACCAGGCCGTCCGGCCGCCGCTCCGCCGACATGACACGGGGTTCCTCTCGTTCGGCGCCCTCTTGATCCTCTTCCAGGTCTGGAGAGCCGCCCTCGGGAAGCGCGCCGCCGAGTAGCCTCCCCCCAGACCTCCCTTCGAGCCCCCGCCCAACGGCGCAGGGGGCTCGAAATCTTGACCTGCGGTCGTGCTGGCGGAATTTTTTTCGGAAAGCCCCCCAATGTCCGGATTTTTGTACTATCCTGTAACGTAACCCCATCTAACGAGCAAACGTTTTCACGTTCGACTTCCGCCTCGAGAAAGAAGGTTACGCCATGTCGCAGCTGAGCTCCTTGTATCGCATTACCGACGCCAACCTCGACTTGCGGAAGCAGTTCATGGGACTGGGAGCAGGGGATTTCCAGGTCCTCAAGCAGCTCAAACCCTGGGCGGACCGTATCTCCATCGCGGTGGCCCAGGAGTTCTACGCGCATCAGTTCACGTTTCCGGCGACGCGCGAGTTCTTCGAGGCGCATGCGCGTCGGCGCAACGTGCCCCTCGGCGACTTGCGGAAGCATCTGGAGACGTCGCAAGCCGCCTACTTCCGGCAGATCTTCGCCGAGGCGGCCTCGGGCGGGGGGTTCGGCGTCAGCTACTTCGAGAAGCGCCTCCACATCGGCAAGCTTCACAACCTCATCAACCTTCCGCTGAAGTGGTACCTCGGCAGCTACGCGTTCTACTTCGACCTGGTGCGCAAGTACCTGCGCGCCAGCTACTGGCACCGGCCGATCCTGCGCAGCCGAGCGGAACGCGCCGTCCTGACGGTCTTCAACTATGACATGCAGGCCATCACCGAGGCCTTCCTGCACGATCAGTTCGAGACGATCGGCTTCGACCTGAGCCAGATGGCGGTCCCCAGCGAGCGCCACGATCTTTCGGACCGCTACGAAGCGATCAAGCACGTCCTCTCGGAGGCCCTGGGACAGACCATGCAGACGGGCCGGATCCTCGGGGAGACCGCGACCCAGCTCACCGAAGCCTCGAGCCTGTCCCAGCAGGCCATCTCGAAGATCAGCTCCTCGGTCCAAGTGGTGGCCGGGAACTCCGAGACGCTGGCCGGCTCGGCGGGAGAGACGACCGAGGCCCTCGCGGAGATGGCGGCGTCGATTCAGGAGGTGGCGGACCATGCGGAGGCGCTCACGGCCGCGGTTGAGCAGAGCGCGTCACGGATCTCGGAGATGGCCCGGACGCTGGAGCATGTGAGCGGCAACGTCAACCAGGCGAGCCTCGCCGCCGAGAGCAGCTCCGGCGCCGCCCAGGCGGGACGGGTCGCCGTGGAGCGGACCATCGAGGGCATGAGCCGGATCGAGCGCGCCATCTCGGACGTCGTCACCGTCATCACGGGGCTGGGGCGCTCCTCGGAGGAGATCGGGGAGATCATTTCGGTGATCGACGACATCGCCGAGCAGACCAACCTCTTGGCCCTCAACGCGGCCATCGAGGCGGCGCGGGCCGGCGAGCACGGCCGCGGCTTCGCGGTGGTCGCCGACGAGGTCCGCAAGCTGGCCGAGCGCTCGGCCCAGGCTACCGGGGAGATCGCCAAGCTGATCCAGGGGGTCCAGAAGGAGACCGGGCTGGCCATCAGCCGGACGCAGCAGGGAGAGGCGGCCATCCGCGAAGGCACTCAGCGGGCGCGGACCGCCGGGGATTCCCTCCGGGCCATCGTCACGTCGGTCGAGCAGGTCTCCGAGCACATGGCCGAGATCCTCCGGGCAACCCGGGATCAGAGCCAGTCGGTGGAGCATGTGCTGCGCGAGGTGGAGGGCATGGCCGGCTTGACCGAGAAGGTGACGGCCGCGACCCGAATCCAGGCCGAGGGTAGCGCGCAGATCCTCTCGGAGGTGACGGCGATGACCCGGATGACCCATGGCGTGAGCCATGCGGCGGGCCGGCAGCGCCAAGAGTGCGAGCAGGTGATCGACAGCGGGGATCGGGTGGATCGGACCGCGGAGAGCTTGCAGCGGCAGACGCAGGTCCTGTTGGAGGCCCTGGCTTACTTCAAGGAGCGCGGGGAAGTGGTCCGGGCGATCGCCCGGGTCGAGCCCATGCGGGCGCGGTAGAGGCGGCTAGCCCTCGTCGCAGAGATAGGCCTCGACCAGCAGGTCGGGGCCGAGCTTGCAGCAGCTCATGCGCTGAAGGCGCATGGCCTCCTCGACGAAGGTCACTCCCATGCCGGCGACCGGCGTGGGAGCCGGGCCTCCGAGGATGAGGGGAGCGACGGTCATGTAGAGCTTCTCGACGATGCCGGCTTGCAGGGCGGCGGCGTTGAGGTTGGCTCCTCCCTCGATGAGCACGGAGGTGATACCCCGGCGTCCGAGGACCTGCATGAGCTTGGACAGGTCGACGTGAGGATCGAGCCGATCGCCGGTCTCGCTGACCACCAGCACTTCCGCGCCGGCGGCCTGGAGGGCTCGGATCCGGTCCTCGGGGGCGTACTTGGTCACCGCCACGATCGTCATGGGGCGGATCATGCCCGTGCCGGGCTTCCCGAGCACCTTGGCGGTGGTGGGGGTGCGGGCCATCGAGTCGATCACGATCCGCAGGGGGTTGCGGCTGCGCGGCAGGGAGCAATCCGGGTCGGGATCGTCCTGGAGGACGGTGTTGATGCCCAGCATCACCGCGTCGAAGGTGGCGCGGAGCAATTGAAGGTGCGCGGCGGACTCGGGCCCGGAGATGTACTGGCTCTCTCCGAGGGAGGTGGCGATCTTGCCGTCGAGGCTCATGGCGGTGCGGATGGCCACGAAGGGGCGCTTGGTCGCGATGTAGCGGAAGTAGATTTCGTTGAGGCGGCGGGCCGCCTCGGCGGAGTCCCCGATCTCGGTGGGGATGCCGGCCTCGCGCAGGGCCATGAGGCCGCGCCCGGAGGTCATGGGGTTGGGCTCCTCGGTGGCGAGGATGACCTTGGCGATCCCCGCCTCCTGGATCCGGCGGACGCACGCGAGGCAGGGTTCGAGGTTGAGGTAGAGCGTCGCGCCCATGGCGGCCTCTCCGGCCGCATCCAGCGCGAAGACCTCGGCATGCTCCTTGCCCATGCCGGGGAGGAAGCCCTCTCCGACGATCTGCCCCTCCTTGACGACGACCGCTCCCGCCATGGCATGGGGACTGGCCCAGCCTCGGCCCTGGGTGGCGAGTTCGAGCGCGCGCTGCATGAAGACGGAGTCGAGTTTCGCTGCGTGGATGGCCATGCGGTGAGGAGTCCTTCCTGAGCATTCCGGGGGGAGCCGAGGGGAAGTCCATGAAGGGAGCATCGGTCTCCATCATAGCATTCCCACGTCAGGTTGGCAGGCGCTCCCGCGCGTGCATGCCAAGCCTCCGCCCGACCCAAAAACCCGCTTAGTCACAGGGTTTCGGCCGGGATCCGCGCCCATGCGGGCAAGCGAAAGATCGGTAGGAATCCCGGGGGATCGCCGGATCGGGGGATGGTATGCTGAGGGGGCAGATTCAACGAAGAGGAGGATCCTCATGAAGGTGCTGATAGCCACCGACGGCTCCGAGTACTCGCAGCGCGCCCTGGAGCGCATGGGCGACTACATGCCGGCACGGACCGAGGAGGTCTTGCTGGTCACCGTGAGCCCGAATCCCAGCGCGGGTGCCATTGGGATCGTCGGCCCCCCGTACATCGATTACGCGGCCCTGGCTGACCAGCTCCGGGCCGAAGGCGAGGAGACCCTGTCCAAGGGAGGGGCGGTGCTGGAGCGCCAAGGCTTCAAGCCCCGGTTGATTTTCCGGGAAGGCGATCCGGCGACGGAGATCCTGGAGCTGGCGCAGTCCGAAGGGGTCGGCCTGATCGTGGTCGGCTCGCATGGCCGCACGGGCATGCGGCGCTTCCTGCTGGGGTCGGTCTCCGACAAGATCACCACCCATGCTCCGTGCTCCGTGCTGGTGATCAAGCATCCGCAGTAAGCTCCGACGCGCAGGCACCATCGCCTGCTGAAAGGCGGCTCCCGCTCGGGGGGAGAAGCTCACGGCCCTTGACTTCACGAAACTTCATGAAGTATACATGAGCCCTGGATGCTTTTGACGGGGCCCCCCCGAGGCCGCCCAGGCCCCGCGCGGCCCGGTACGCGGACGCCCCGGCAGCGGGGCATGGGAGAGAGGCGAGGGGCATGCAATCACCGCGTCCGATCCACCTGATCATCATCGACTCGTGGCATCCCCGACTCCTGCTGCAAGAACTCGACCGCCTGCCGGCCCTGGCGCACCTCTTGCGCGCGGGACTGCTCGATCCGGGCTGCATCTCGACCTTTCCCACCGTGACCCCGACCGCCCTGAGCACCCTGGTGACCGGGACGCCTCCGGGAGCGCACGGCATTCAGGGGATCATGTGGTACTCCCGCGAGGAGGACCGCTACGTCCATTACTGGCCTTCTCCCCAGAGCCTGCGCCAGGGCACCCTGCCGCGGGTGCTGCGCGACATCCTGGTCGACATGAACGGCGCCCACCTGGCCCCGAGCACCCCGACGCTCTTCGAGCTGCTGGAGCGCGAAGGCCTCCCGGTCGGCTGCGTGAACTTCCCGATCTCGCGCGGCGGCCACCAGCACCCGATCACGTTGCCCTGGCTAATCCGCTGGGCCTCGGGCCTGGGCAAGGCAATCTCCCTGAGCGGCCCACGGCACTTCTATTACGGGGACGTCCTGAGGCCTCAGGGCTTCAAGGCGCAAGGCCCGCTCTTCAAGTACGGGCTCACCGATCGCCGGGCGGGCGATTACGGCGCCTGCATGATCCGCGAGGCGCGTCCCGCCTTCCAGCTGATCTACCTCAACGAGCACGACCTGCGCAGCCACCAGCACGGCCCCATGGCCTGCGCCTACTCCCTGCGGATCATCGATCGCCAGCTCGCCAAGCTCATGGACGCCTACGGCTCCTGGGACGCCGCCGTGCGCGAAGCCCGCTGGGTCCTGGTCGGAGACCATGCCCAGAGCCCCATCGGGGGCTTTCCCGGCTACGCCATCGACGTCTACCGGGCGTTCAAGACCTTCCGGGTGGCCCCCCTGGGAGGGGCCGGCCTCAAGCAAGGTCCGTACGACCTAGCGATCGCCCCCAACGACCGCTCCGCCCTGCTCTACCTGGCCGACCGCACGCAAATCGAGCGCCTGCTGGACGAACTCCGGCACTGGCCCTCCATCGAGCAGATCGCATGGAAGAACCCCGAGGACGGCTGGACCACCTGCATGCAGGCCGGCACGGGCCGGGTCATGAGCTGGAAACCCGGCGGCCCCCACCGCGACGCCTTCGGGCGCAGCTGGAGCCTCAAGGGAGACTGGTCCGTGCTCGACCTGCGCCAGAACGGCCCCTCGCTGCTCGACGGCGACTTCCCCGACGCCCTCGGACGCCTGGAAGGCAGTCTGAGCGGGGAATGCGACATGGTGATCACCGCGAAACTCGGGTATGAGTTCACCACGGGCTTCACCATGGGGAAGGGCAACCACGGCTCCCTGCACCGCGAGGATTCTTGCGTCCCCTTGCTCACGGTCGGCCTGACGCCGCCCCAGCGGCCCATGCGGACCCAGGACGTCGTGCCCATGATCCTCGACGCCCTGGACATCGCCCCGCCGGGCCATCTCATCGATCGGAGAGCTCCGTGGTCCTCGTTCAGTGGCTGATCGCCGCCATCGCCTTCCTCCTCGCCGCCTACCTCTTGCCCGGATTTCGCGTCGACGGTCTGGTCCCCGCCCTGATCGGCGCCGCCGTCCTCGGGCTCGCCAACATGATCGTCAAGCCGATCTTGGTCTTCTTCTCGCTGCCCATCACGATCTTGACGCTCGGTCTCTTCCTGCTGATCATCAACGGGCTCGTGCTCTGGCTGGTCGCCGCCCTCGTGCCCGGAATCTCCGTGACCCATTTCGGCTGGGCCATCCTCGCCGCGCTCGTCATCTCCCTGGTCAACGGCATCTTCGGAGGCCTGGCCCGCGCTTGACGAATCGGGCCTCGACTGGCAGACTCGTGTGAGATGCGCCCGTTTACAAGCCAGTAACCGCGCCGCCTGGGACCCCGTTTCGGGTGCGAATGGCGCTTCGGCCGGCGAGGCCGCCGAGACTCTCGATCCCTGAGGAGGGAAGCGTTCACCGATGAAGATCCTCTTGGTCGCCGACCAGTACTACCCGCCGACCCTGGGTGGCAGCGCCATCTCCAGCCGGCGGCTGGCGCATGGCCTCGCCGAGCGAGGCCATCAGGTCTCCGTCATCGCCCCCGCCCTCAGCTTCCGGCACAGCGTCGAGCATGACGGCAATACCACCGTCTACCGCTGCCGCTCGGTCTCGCCCCTGATCAGCAGCCCCGGCAAGAAGGCCCCGCCGCGCTTCGCGCTGCTGCCCGACGGCATGGTCGAGCGCACGCTCGCCAAGGTCCGCCCCGACGTGATCCACATCCAGACGCCGGCCCTGATCGGGGCGATCGCCCTCAAGTTCGCCAAGCGCATGGGCATCCCCGTCGTCGCCACCAACCACGCCATGCCGGACAACGTCCTGCCCTTCGTCCCCTTCAAGGTCAACAAGGAATGGCGCCCCTACAAGGTCTTCGAGTCCCGCTACTGGGAGGAGATCATCACCCTCCTGGACCAGTGCGACTTCGTCACCGCGCCGACCAACCTCGCCTGCGACATGCTCTACGAGAACGGCCTCTCCAAGCAGGCCGTGCCCGTCTCCAACGGCGTCGACCTTCACCTCTTCAAGCCCACCTCCCCCGAGGAGAAACGCTCCCTCAAGGAGCGCTTCAACCTCCCCCTGGACCGCCCCATCTTGCTTTACGCCGGCCGCATGTCCGTCGAGAAGCGCCTGGACGTCCTGGTGGAAGCCCTCCCCAAGGCCCTCGCCCGGGCCCCCTTCCACGTCGTCTTCACCGGCTCCGGCCCCATGGACGTCCCCACCATGATCCAGGAGGCCCACTGCGCCGACCACGTCACCTTCACCGGCATGGTCGACGAGTCCACCCTGCCGCTGATCTACCGGGCCGCCGACATCTTCGTGCTGCCCTCCGAAGCCGAGCTCCAGGGCATGGTCCTCCTGGAAGCCGCCGCCTCCGGCCTTCCGCTGATCGGCGCCAACGCCAGCGCCATCCCCGAGATCGTCCACCACGGCGTGAACGGCTTCCTGCACGTGCCAGGATCCGCGGACGACCTCGCCGACCGGATCGTCCAGCTCGTCGAGGACCCGGACCTGCGCGAAAAACTGGGCCAGCGCGGCCTGGAGTTGGTGCAGCACCACGCCCTGCGCGAATCGATCAGCCAGTTCGAGTCGATCTTCCGCGACGTCCTGGCCGAAAGCCGGCTCCGCGCCGCCGCGCTCCCCGCCGAGGACGGCTCGATCCCTTCCTAAGCGAGTGCTCGCGCGGGGCTTTGACGCCCGCCTCACCGATTCCCTATACTGACCCTTTCCGCGTCCTCGACTTCCACGCCAGAAAGGGAAGCTCATGCCTCAGACCATTCACGACTTCGACGTCCGCCGCATCGACGGCAAGCCGGCCTCGCTCTCGGAATTCAAGGGTAAGGTGCTGCTTGTCGTCAACGTCGCCTCCGAGTGCGGCCTGACCCCCCAGTACACCGGCCTCGAAACGATCTACGAGCGGTACCACGACCGCGGCCTGGAAATCCTCGGCTTCCCCGCCAACGAGTTCGGAGCCCAGGAGCCCGGCAGCAACGCGGAGATCCAGGAGTTCTGCCGCACCCAGTTCGGCGTGAAGTTCCCGATGTTCGAGAAGATCGTCGTCAAGGGCGAGGGCAAGCATCCCCTCTACACCTACCTCACCCAGACCCGCAAGACCTCCCTGGGCAAGGAAGGAAGCGACCTCTACCAGCGCCTCGAGGCCAAGGGCATGGGGCCGAAGGAAGAAGGGGACATCCTTTGGAACTTCGAGAAGTTCCTGATCAACCGCCAGGGCGAGGTCGTCGCCCGGTTCGCTCCGACCGTCACGCCGGAAGATCCCCAGCTGACCCAGGCCCTCGAAGCCGAGCTGGCCAAGGCCTAGCGTTACCATGCCCCCAGGCCTCGCCTGGGGGCATGTGTCTTCGTCCGCGCGAGCGAAATCGCTTGGCCGATTCCACGCTTGAGGGCTTGGTCCGAGTCCGCTATGCTTTTCCTAGAGCTAGCGCGTTTCTACAGGACAGCGAGAGTGAGCTTTCACCCGAATAGTGCCAGGCTCACGGCTATCTCTCGCTGCCTTTCGAAACAGCCGCGGGCGCTAGCCCCCCGACATGGAGGAGTCCCATGCGTCGCCTCACCCCCGCCCTCGTGATCGCCGCCGCCCTGAGCCTCGTCCCGCAAGGGCCTTCCCTCGCCCAGGCGGAGGAGGCCCTCAGCCTCGTGAAGCAAGCCGCCAAGGTCTACGCCCGGGACGTCCGGGGCGTCATCGGCTTCAGAGCCCTCACCGACAGCCAGATCAGCGCCCCGATGCTCAATCAGACGATCCGCAGCGAGGCCTTCATGGTCCTCAAGGACGGCATCCCCGTGAAAATGGTCATGGAGCGCCTCGTCACCAACGGCAAGGAGGCCTCCCGAGAGCAGGTTCAAAAGCAAGAAGCCCAGACCAATGCCACCTTCAAGGAGGGCAAGGGCTTCTTCAAGGCTCCCTACGACGCCCGCTACCTCGAGAGCTACCGCTTCGAACTCGAGGACTGCGCCGACTGCGCCCCGGGCTTCACGGCCATCCGCTTCAGCAGCAGCGTCAAGGACGACCAACACGGCGAGGGCGTCATGATCCTCGACGACGCCCAGCGCGTCCGCGAGGTCCGCTACACGCCCAATGCCTACCCTCCCAACGTCACGCAGGGCAAGCTCCTCCTCAAGCGCGACGAGGTCGGCAAGGGCATGTTCGGGGTCAGCCACCTCAACATGGAGTATCAAGGGGCCATGGGCCCGCTCAAGGGCTCGTTCGTCATGGACCAGCGCAACGAGGGCTTCCGCCGCTACTCCTCGCTGGAAGAGGCGCTCGCCCAGGTCCAAAGCCAGGCCAGCAAACCTTAAAGGAAGCTTAGCGCTCCGTTTACCCGGCCGCGACCTCCCCCGGCGATAACCGGATCAGGAGGTGGTCATGGCCATTCGCGCGGTCCCCCCGGGACCTCATCCCCTGCATCAACGCTTGCATGCGCTGGCACAGAGCCGCACGATCTCCGGAGAGGTCGAGCGGCGCGGCCTCGCGCAGCGTGCCACGGCGATCCAGCGCGACCTCGGCCCCGTCTCCGTCCAGGGCGTGGCCTCCGCGGTCGCCTACGGTCATGCGCGCGCCGCGGGCCAGATCACCGCGCAACCGGGACGTACCGAAGCCTCCTTCTCCGCCGAGGCCACCGGGCTGATGCAAGCCCAAACCACCGTCACGGCCCAAGCGCTGGGCGTCCTCAGCGCCGCGATGACCGCCAACGCCAGCCTGGGCGCCACGACCCACGTGGAAGGCCGCGCCGTTATTGGAGAACAGTCGATCGGGGTGGAAGCGTCGGCCGGAGCCGCCGCCAAGGCGCAGATCGCCGCACAAGCCACCGGAAGCGCCAACCTGGGCATCCTACAGGCCCACGGCACCGCGGGCATCGCCGCCGAGGCCAGCGCCGAAGCCAGCGCCCACGGGAGAGCCTGGCTCGGCATCGACTCGCTGGGACTGCCGGCCTTCTCGCTCGGAGCCGCGGCGCGCACCGACGCGGCCGCCGGCGTCCGCAGCCACGCCTCAGGCGGAGCCTCCCTCCTGGGCTTGATCGAAGTAGGTGGATCCGGCTCGTTGAAAGCCCTGGCCGGAGCGGCCTCGTCCTTTCTGGGTTCGATCGGCTTTCGAGACGGGAAGCTCTCGGTCGGAGCGGGAGTCGGAGCGGCAGCGGGCTTGGGAGGCGAAGCGCAGGCCGGAGTTTCGGTCGGGCTCGGGAAGATCCCGCGCGGCGTGACCCAGACCGTGGTGGCGCCGGTCCTGAGCGTCCCGGTCCTGCTCGCGACGTCGCTGGTCAACGGCGTGGGATCGTTGTTCGGAGAAGAGCCCTGGGAAGGCAATCCGGGGATCACGGATCTGCCGGAGGTGATGGCCCAGCACGTCAAGACGGGCATCCAGACGATCGGCCAGGGGGCGGAAGAGGTCGCGGATCAGGTGGTCGGCGGCGTGCGCTGGCTGGGACGTCAAATCGGCAGCCTTTTCGACTGAGCCGAAGCGATGGAGTCGAGCGACGGAGTCGAGGGCGGCCAGCACCCGTAGCACTAAGAAGAGAATTCGGGCCTCCCGGCGATCGCCGGGAGGCCCGAAGCCGTCAGCCCCTCGAGAGGGAGGTGCCTGAGGGCGGCGTGAGCTTGGCCTCGGGCACGAAGCTCATGATGAGGTCCACCAGGTCGAAGACGGCCCGGTCGTTCTTGATGGCCCGCGCGGCGGCTCGGAACTGCTCGTAACGGACCGGATCGGTCATCATGTCGCGGACCATGCCCGCGACGGATGCGTCGCGCGTGATGGGAAGGCCGATGCCCTTGGCGATGACGAAGTCCAGGTTCCCCCGCTCCTGGGGCATGGGGTCGAAGATATCGTCGATCAACATGGGGATTTCCTTGTGGACCAGCTCGGCGATGGTGCCGGGGCCGGGCTTGGAAATCGCGAGGTCGGAGGCGTCCATGAGGAGGGGCATCTTGTCGGTGAAGCCCAGGACCTTGATGGGGGCGCGCGAGTGGGCGGCGATGCGGTCCATCTTGCGCTTCAGGCTGGCATTTCGGCCGCAGACCACGATGACCTGAAGCGGCAGGCCGGAGCTGGCGAGCTCCTTGGTGAAGCGGACGGTGTTCTTGTTGGCGACGCCCCCCATGGTGACGAGCACCGTGAAGCGATCGAGGGCCATGCCCAGCTCGCGCCGGGCGTCGGCCTTGGGAATGGGGGGTTTGATGAAGCCGGGATTGACGGGAAGGCCGTTGAGGACGCGAATCCGCTCCTCGGGCATGCCGTACGCGACCAGCTGCTGCTTGGTCTCGGGCAACATGGCGATCATCATGTCGGCCTCGGGATGCACCCAGCTGCGCAGGAAGGACGTGGTCATGTCCGTGACGAAGATCAGGAACGGGACATGGTGGGCCCAGCCGAGGTTCTTGAGGACGTCCCAGACGGCGTAGTTGACCATGCCGAAGACGGAGACGATGACGTCGGGCTTGATCTCGTAGAAGGCGTCCTCGAGGTTCCGAGAGACCTTGGGCATGAGGGGGAGGAAGATCTTCTCGGCGTTGATCGAGTTGAGGAGGGTGTAGCCGTACTTGACGATCCGGGGATCGAACTTGAGCAGGCGGTTGTAGCCGTCGTAGAGGGCGGCGACGCGCTGGCTCTTGGCGGCGACCGAGACGTGCATCAGGACGATCTCGGAGTCGGGGTATTTTTGCTTGCAGGCCGCTTCGATGGCCCGGGCGTTGGAGAGGTGACCGCCCCCGGCGGTCTCGTAAATCACCAGAATACGCTTCTTCATGCTGTCCCTTTGCTGGGCAGGATCCGATCAGGGATCCTACCGTGAGCCCCGGGCTCCCGCAAGGGAAGGGGGCAATGCGATTCATACCCGCAGGCGGGAGACTCGAATCCAACCGCGGGCGCTAGGTCAAGATCGACGAGTGTTTCAGGCAGTCCACCGCTAGGCAACGAAGGAGGTCCCCCACAAGATGGCGGAAAGAGCAGCCCTTCCAAGCGGGCAAGCTCACGGGGGGCTGAAAACGCGCACGGGCCGAGGCTTTCGGCCTGGAAGGAGGCGAGAAGCGATGGATGCGCGAAGCATGGGGGGCAAGGGGGAGGGCCATCCGGTGTCGAGTCCCGACCCGGGCCGTATTCGGAACGTCGTCGTCCTGGGTCCCGCGGGGGTCGGCAAGACCACGCTCGTGGAGGCCATGCTCTTCGACATGGCCATGATCCCGCAGCGGGGACGGGTCGAGGAGGGAAGCACCACCACGGACTTCGACTCGGAAGCGATCCTGAGGGGCATCTCGGTGATGGCGGCGGTGGGGACGGGGACGTGGCGCGACCACGTGCTCCACCTGATCGACACCCCCGGACTCAGCGACTTCGGGGTCGAGACCCGCCTGGCGCTGTTGGCGGCGGATGCGGCCCTGCTGGTGGTGGATGCGGGCAAGGGGGTGGACGCCAACACCCGGAAACTTTACGGGCTGGCTCGCGAGGCCGGCTTGCCGGTGATGGTCTTCATCAACGGCGTGGATGCCGAGCAGGTTCAGCCGTACGACGCGATCCTCGAGCAGATCCGCGATCGCCTGGACGTCCATGCCGTGCCGCTGGAGCTGCCGGTCGGGAATGGCAGCGGCTTCAAGGGGGACGTGGATCTGGTCGGCATGCGGACGTGGTACTTCGCTCCCGACTCGGGGCAGGTGACGGAGGTCTCCGAAAGCATGCCCGCGGAGCTGCAAGAGGCGGTCACGCGTTACCGGATGCAGCTGGTCGAGGCGGTCGCCGAGCTCGACGATCAGCTGCTCGAGCGCTACCTGGGAGGCGAGGAGCCCTCGGGATCCGAACTGAGTCAGGCCCTCAGGACGGATATCCGCGCAGGGAAGCTGCTGCCGGTCCTCTGCGGCTCCGCCAAGGCCAACCTGGCCATCCGGCCGCTGCTGGATGCGATCGTGGACTTGCTTCCCGCTCCCGTGGAGCGGGAAGCGTTTGCGATCCGGGACGTCGATCGCGACCGCCCGGAGACGCTTCCTGCGACGCGGGAGGCGCCGTTTTCGGCCCTGGTCTTCAAGACCATGCAGGATCCGTACCTCGGCAAGATCTCGCTCTTCCGGGTGCGCTCGGGGGCGATCGCCGCGGAGGATCACGTGCGCGACCCGCAGCGCGGCTCGGATGAGCGCATCGGCCGGCTCGTCAAGCTCGTGGGCAAGAAGCCCGTTCCGGTGGATCGGCTGATCGCCGGGGACATCGGGGCGGTGGCGAAACTCAAGGAAGTCCAGACGGGAGATACGCTGCTCGCCGGCGCGCACGCCGCGCGCAACCTCCAGTATCCGGTTCCCGAGCTGCCCCAGGCCATCTTCTCGGTGGCGATCGCTCCCCAATCCAAGGGGGACGAGGCCAAGCTCGCCATCAGCCTCGCCAAGCTCAAGGAGGAGGATCCGGCGCTCAAGGTCTCGGTGGAGCCCAAGACTCACCGAACGGTGCTATCCGGCCAGGGGCAGCTGCACCTGGAGGTCGTGCTCTCCCGGCTGCTCAACCGCTACAACCTGGACGTGAAGACCTCCGAGCCCCAGATTCCCTACCGGGAGACGGTGGCAGGGAAGGCCAAGGGGCAGGGCAAGCACAAGAAGCAAACCGGTGGACGCGGGCAGTACGGGGACGTCTGGCTTTCCATCGAGCCTTTGCCGAGAGGCGCGGGCTTCGAATTCGTCGATGCGGTGGTCGGAGGAGCCGTGCCGCGCTCCTTCATCCCCGCCGTGGAGAAGGGCGTCCGCGAGATGCTCGAGCAAGGGATCTTGGCCGGCTACCCGATCGTCGACGTCAAGGTGACCCTCTACGACGGCTCCTTCCACTCGGTGGACTCCTCGGAGATGGCCTTCAAGACGGCCGCACACCTGGCCATGAAGAAGATCTTCATGGAGGCCAAGCCGCTGCTCCTGGAGCCCATCCTGGATCTCAGCGTCACGCTTCCCGAGGAGCGCCTGGGGGACGCCATGGGAGAGCTCAACAGCCATCGCGCCCATGTCGAGAGCCTGGAGGGCACGACCATCCATGCGAAGATGCCGCTGGCGGAGCTCGCGGGTTTCGTGCGCAGCCTCCAGAGCTTCAGCCGCGGGCAGGGGACGCTGGAATCGAGCTTCTCGCATTACCAGGAGCTTCCCGGGCCCCTCGCCGAGAAAGTGCTGAAGGAAGAAGCGAACGTTAAACAAGCGTAATAAATCCAGCGTACGATCGTATCGAGTTGTGAAGCTGTTACGCGACATAAAAAAGGAGGCCTGGCGGATGCCGGGCCTCCTAGCTCTTGAAGAGGGGCTTAGCGGCCGCGGCCAGAGCCGGCGAGCTGCTTGCGCTTGCCTTCGATGCGCTCCTTGAGGTTCTTGCCGGCGGTCCAGACGGGGGACTTCTTGGCAGGAATCTTCAGGACGGCGCCGGTGCGGGGGTTGCGGCCCTCGCGGGCGGCGCGCTGGCGGACCTGGAAGGTGCCAAAGCCAACGAGCGTGACCTTGTGACCCCGGGCGAGCGCCTGGCTGATGGCCTCGATGGTCGCGTTGAGGCACTCACCGGCCTCCTTCTGCGAGACCTTGGCCTTGGTGGAGATGGCCTTGATCAGTTCCTCTTTGTTCATGAAATCCTCCTCGTGTGGGACCCTGACTGGATCCGAGTGTGAAGCGCAACAAAGTTTAATGAACTTTGAAAGGATTATAGAAACCCCTGCTTGAAAAAGCAAGGGGTCAAGGGTCTTTTCAGGAAAAAAATTTTGCCAAGGCCCATGCCCAGGGGGGAAGACGGAGGGGAAAGCTCAAGAATGGCGGCCTTTTCGGTAAGCATGGCCGAATGTTATACTGAAAGAAAATTCCAGCGCCCGCTCCCCGCATATTAAAGAAGGGAAGCGAGGCGCTACCAAGGAGGGATGACTCATCGCAGGCCATTCGAAATGGGCGAACATCAAGCGGACGAAGGCGAAGGTCGACGCGCAGCGCGGGGCGGTCTTCACCAAGATGAGCCGTGAGATCATCGTGGCGGCGCGGCACGGGGGCCCGCACCCGGAGGGGAACTTCCGGTTGCGTCAAGCCATCGACCGGGCCAAGGCGGCCGGGGTGCCCAACGACAACATCAAGCGGGCGATCGCCAAGGGATCGGGAGCCGAGGGGGGCGACGCCCTCGAGGAGCTGCGCTACGAGGGCTACGGTCCCGGCGGCGTGGCGGTGCTGATCCGGGCCCTGACGGACAACCGGAACCGCACGGCGGGCGATCTGCGCGCGGTCTTCACCAAGTTCGGCGGCAACCTGGGCGAAACCGGCTGCGTCGGCTGGATGTTCGACGAGCGGGGGCAGATCCTGGTGCCGGACGAGGAGGGGACGGTGAACGAGGACGATCTGATGATGGTCGCCCTGGAAGCCGGCGCCCTGGACGTGATCGCGCATGGCGACGCGTTCGAGATCCTAACCGAGCCTGCGGGCCTCGAGAAGGTCCAGGAGGCGATCCTGGCGGCGGGTTACGCCGTGGGGGCCTCCGAGGTGACGGACGTGCCGTCGAACCTTCAGGAGATCACGGAGGCCGACGTGGCCAAGAAGGTGCTCCGGATGATGGAGCGGCTGGACGATCTCGACGATGTGCAGCGGGTGGCGGCCAACTACGATCTGGCCGAGGCGCTGGAAGCGGAGCTCGAGGCGGTCTAGCCCCCGAGCCTCCTGCCGAGGTCGCGAAGCGGCCTGCCGGCGCGGCGCCCCTCAGGAAAATCGTGCGAAGGTCACTGCATCGGCAGTGGCCTTCGCGCTAGGGTGGGGGCATGAGTCGTCGTACGCGCAAACGCGCTCGGGT
This sequence comes from Candidatus Sericytochromatia bacterium, assembly GCA_036676495.1. GTDB lineage: Bacteria > Cyanobacteriota > Sericytochromatia > S15B-MN24 > UBA4093 > UBA4093. The sequence continues at coordinate 2,715 of JAKFCT010000023.1, read as the reverse complement.
CGGGATCGGGCTGGTGGTGCTGCTGCTCCTCGCGGGGCTGGCGGGCTGGGGCTGGTGGGCGAACCGGAGCGAAGAAAAGGCCTATACGCTTTACTACACGGATCCCCAGGCGATGTACCTGATTCCGGTGTCAGGCGAGCGCGCATTGCCGCGTGACGACGCGAAAGCGCTCACGGAACTGTTGACGGCGTTGACGCAGGCTCCCGCGGGGCTGCAGGCGACGCTTCCGGCGGGGACCGTCGCCGAGGTCCAAAGGATTTCCAACGGACAGGCTAACATCTCGCTTCGGCTTCCCGGTAGCATGGGCTCCGGGGGCGAGCGTCTGCTCGCAGGGGCCGTGGTGAAGACGGCGGCGTCGCTGGGGACGGTCCGGGAGGTGCGTTTGCAACTTCGCGATCGGCAAGGTTCTCCCTACGAGAGCCAGCACCTGGATTTGAGCACTCCGCTTTCTCCGACCGATCCGGGGGTGGAGAACCTCTACCTGGATGGGGCGCAGGAGGGGCTGATGGTGACGCTCTACTACGCCACTGCCGACGGGCGGTACCTGGTGCCCTTGCGGCGCCCGCTGCCTCCGGCCTACCGCACGCAGCCCATGGAGGGTAGCTTCCAGCTGCTGGTCGCGGGGCCTCCAGCCGAGCTCATCGGCATCCTGGGTCCCTCGGTTCCGGCGGATCCGGGCATCGGCTGGGGGGGCGTCTCTCAGGGAGTCGCCCGCATCCACTGGCCGATCGATCAGCCGGCTCCGTCCGAGCAAGCCGTCCGGGCCTTCGCCCTGACCCTCACCGAGTTCGAGGGCATCCGCCAGGTCAGCCTGACCCGGCAGGATCAGGAGATTGCCCGTTCCCCGCGCCCCGCGGTCGTCAACGTCGAACCCGCGTCGGGATCGCTCGCGCCGGCGACGCCGGCCACGGAGTCCGTTTACCCCGCGCCCTAGCGGGGTAAGACGGTGCTTTCAGGCGTCAGCGGCGCCGAGAGAAGGATGGCGGGATGAAACGCTTGCGGATCGGGCTCCTGGTACTGCTCATGCTCCTCGGCGCCCTGCCTCATCGGCCCGCCTGGGCCGCCAGCACGCTCATCCGGCTGGTGGGCTACGACCAGGCCAGCCAACGCCTCGTGGTCTTCGCCGATGGCCCGTTGACCCCGCGCTCCTTCACGCTGACCGGTCCCCACCGCTGGGTGGTGGACTTCCCCAACTCCCGCTACCGGGGAGCGACCGTCACCCTGCCCGCGATTCCCAACAGCCCCATCACCCGCGTCCGGGTCTCCCAGTGGAACATGGGCACCGTGCGGATGGTCTTCGACCTCGAATCGAAGGCCTCCTTCCCCCATGATCTGCTCAAGATCTCGGAGCATAACTACCGGCTCGCCTTCCTGCTCGACCGCTCCGCGGCGGAGCGTGCGGCCGTGCCGCTCGCCCCGAAGCCCCAGGTGGCCCAGGCCGGCAAGCCGCACGCTCCGCCGAAAGCTCCCGCGCAATCCGGTCCCGGCCAGGTGACCGGCTTCACCGTGGAGGGCGATCGCCTGGTCCTGCGCACCTCGCGCCCGATTGCCTCGGTCCACAAGACCCAGGTCGAGAAGACCGGCCGCACCGTCTACGACTTCCGCGACATGACCCTCGCGCCCAGGCTCTCGAAGCGCGTCCTCTCCGCCCCCAAGCTGGGGATCCGCCAGGCCCGCCTGATCCAGCAGGGCAAGTCCGTCCGGCTCATCATCGATGCGCCCGGCCGGAAAACCCCGTGGAAAGACGAAGCCCATGCCGACCGCTGGGCCCTCTTCCAGGAGAAGGCTCAGCAATCCCCGAAGGTGCCCACCTACGCCGCGGCCCCCCTCGAGGACGGCGAATCCGGGCTCACCCTCAAGCGCGTCGGAAAAGGCTGGCAACTCACCCTCACCGCGCATGGCAAGGTCCAGTACCAGCTGGTCGGGCCGTCTCGCCCCGATCGGCTGACCTTCGACATCACCGGAGGAGCGGTCGACTTGCCGCGCGATTCGCTGTACGTGGACAACGGCTTGATCGCCCGGGTCCGCTCCGTGCCGCAGGGCTCGGGCACCCTCCGGGTCATCGTCGAACTGGACCAGGACGTGGGCTTCGCCATGCGCTCGACCGCTTCCGAGCGCTCGGTCGTGATCGCCATGGCGCCTCCGGGCACCCCCATCCCCGCGGGGCCTCCGGTGGCCGCGGCCCCTCCGACTCCCAAACCCGTCGAGACCACCCCCACCCCCGCCATCCCCCGGGCGGTCGATGCGGCCCTCGACCGCCAGGACGAGCGCAAGCGCGTCACGATCGACCCCGGCCACGGCGGCGAGGATCCGGGCGGCACGGGCGCCCATGGCACCGAAGAGAAAGACGTCACCCTCTCCCTGGCGCTCAAGCTTCAAAAGCTCATGCGCGACTCCGGCATGGACGTCCAGATGACCCGCACGGACGACATGCAGATCCAGCTGCGCCCCCGCGTGGCCATGGGAGACGAGTTCGGCTCGGACGTCTTCATCTCGATCCATACCAACGCCATCGCCAACCCCAAGATCAACGGCATCGAAACCTACTACTTCACCCCCCAGTCCCTGCCGCTGGCCCGGGCCGTCCACCGGCACCTGGTCGCCAAGCTCGGCCGGCCCGACCGGGGCGTCCGCCGCAACAACTTCGTGGTCGTGAAGTACAACAAGATGCCCGCATGCCTGGTCGAGATCGGCTACCTCACCAACCCCACCGAG
>JAKFCT010000022.1:0-33579 GCA_036676495.1 Candidatus Sericytochromatia bacterium | reverse complement strand
ACCCAGTTCCACCCCGGCGACGGCGTGGGCATCGGCAAGGACTACACCATCTTCGCCACCGTCGAAGGCCGCGTGCAGTTCGAGCGCTACGGCGCCGACCGCCAGAAGATCTCGGTCCGCTAGACCGGTTCTAGCCGCGTCGCCCAGCCCCAGCGGCTGGGCGACGCCGGTTAAACACTAGACACCCGCGCAGTCGGGTGCTATGCTTAACCCTCGCACCCGTGATGGTCAGGTCCTGACCCCGGGGGCACCACTCGGGGAGATGCTGGAGTGGTTGAACAGGCATTCCTGGAAAGAATGTAGGCCGTGTCAAACGGTCTCGGGGGTTCGAATCCCCCTCTCCCCGCTCTTCAGAGCCGCTAACCCACCCCCCTGTCGGGGTCCGTTATCCGCTCTCCTTCCTCTTGGCCCCCGACCCCGATTAACGGAGGAAGCCCCAGACCATGGCTACCACGACCACCCTGCCCGCTGCCGTCGTCGAGCAGCGCTCTCGCCTTGCTGAGACCACCCGTTTCCTGCAGGAGCGCGCATCCGTGAAGCCCCGGATCGCCGTCATCCTCGGCTCCGGCCTCGGAGGGCTCGCCCATGACGTCGAGGACGCCGTGGTCATCCCCTACTCCGAGATCCCCCACTTCCCGCTCTCGACCGCGCCCGGACACGCCGGCAACCTCGTCTTCGGACGCCTCGGCGGCCAGGACGTCGTCCTCATGCAGGGCCGCTTCCACGCCTATGAGGGCTACACCCCCCAGCAGACCACCTATCCCGTCCGCGTCTTCCGCGCCCTCGGCGTCGAGACCCTCGTCGTCACCTGCGCCACCGGCGGCCTCAACCCCGCCTTCAAGGCCGGTGACCTCATGCTCATCACCGACCACCTCAACCTCACCGGCAACAACCCCCTGATCGGCATCAACGACCCCGACATGGGCCCCCGCTTCCCCGTCATGTTCGACGCCTACAAGGCAGAGCTGCGGGCGATCGCCCACTCCGTCGCCAAGAGCCTCGGACAGACCCTCCAGGAAGGCGTCTACGCCGGCATCGCGGGTCCCGCCTTCTTCACCGAAGCGGAAGTTCGCCACCTGATCACCATCGGCGCCGATGCCATCGGCATGTCCACCGTCCACGAGACCATCGCCGCCGTCCACGGCGGCATGAAGGTCCTGGGCCTCGGCATGATCTCGGATATGGCCAACCCGGACCTCGGCGGCCACGCCACCGAGACCGAGATCCTGGAGACCGTCTCCAAGACCTCCGCCCGCTTCCGCGAGCTCGTCGCGGCCATCCTGGTCGCGCTCTAAAGCTAACGTCATTTCTACAGGGCAGCTACGCTGCCCTACGAAACAGCTGCGGGCGCTAAAGCTAAACGCTTGGATTGAGAGAGGGCCTCGAGCTTCGGCTTGAGGCCCTCTTGGCCTTCCATGAGGTATAATGCCCAAGCTGCCTCGCTCGCGGCCATGGGCAAGCGCCCGTGGCGAGGGCCTTCCCCCGGGGCACCCCCAGTATCCAGTCACCCCAAGACTAGGGGCTGCATCGCCCCGGAGAACGCTTAATGGATTTGACCCCTCGTACCAAGAAGATCATCGCCGTCGTGGCGGGCATCGCCCTGCTCTACTTCCTCTGGGCCATCCATCACGTCCTCTTGCCATTCCTCGTGGCCTTCCTGATCGTTTACTTGCTGAATCCCCTGGTCGATTGGCTTTCGGGAGCGCGCGTCAACGGCTTGCGCCTGGGACGCCTCGAACTCTCCTTCTCGCTCGGACGCAAGGGAGCCGTGGCCATCGTCTTCGTCGGCTTCTTCGGGCTCTTGACGATGGGCAGCCTCTTCGTCGTGCCTCAGCTCTACGCGGAAGGCGCTCGCATCGCCCGCGAGCTGCCCCAGACCATCCAGAAGTTCGAGGCCCAGACCCTGCCGATCTACGTCGACCGGGCGCAGGGGCTCTTCGACGCTTACGGCCTTCCCGTGGATGCCGAGCGGATTCTCAAGGAATCGGTTTCCAGCTTCGCCCATATCGGAGAGGGGCAGACCGCAGGCCTCGTGAAGCAGGCCCAAGACCTGGTGAAGGGTGTCTTCTCGACGATCATCTCGGTGGTCCTGGTCTTCATGCTCACGCTCTTCATGCTGCTCGATTGGCCCAGGCTCCAGCAGAAGATCTTGGGCCTGGTCCCCGCCGGCCACCGCGACACGGTCCTGGCGATCGGTCGTGATATCGACCGGGGGCTCAACGGCGCCATCCGCGGACAGTTGCTGGTCTGCCTCATCAACGGCGTGCTCACGACGGCGGGACTGCTGCTGTTGCAGGTGAAGTACGCGGTGACCATCGGCCTGATCGCGGGGGTCTTCAGCATGATCCCCATCTTCGGCACGGTCATCAGCACCATTCCGGCCGTCTTGATCGCGCTGACCCAGTCCTGGATCGTCGCGCTTCAGGTGGTCGGCATGATCGCCCTGATCCACCTGATCGAGGCCAACTTCCTGAATCCGAAGGTGCTCGGACACAACGCCGAGATCCATCCGATCCTGGTGATCTTCGCCCTGCTCATCGGCGAGCACTACGGCGGAGCCATCGGACTGCTCTTCGCGGTCCCGGTGGCGGCCATCGTGCGCGCGCTGCTGATCTTCGGTTATCGCTTGGTCTTGGGGCCGTTACCCGTGAGCGCGCACGCTGACGACCGTGATGTCCGCGTGCTGTCTTAGATCGAGGTCGTAAGGCCGGGGGGTCGCATGGCCCTCCGGCTCGATCGCGACCACGACGATCGGCCGCATCGGCACCGTGCGATCGACGCCGCTCACGAAGCCTTGCGCGCCGTTGCTCAGCGTGACGTAGCTGCCGAGCGGATAAGGCACCAGCATCTTGATGAACGTCTCCACCATCTGCGGGTTGAAGAGCGTTCCCCCCGACGCCATCAGGAACTCGATCACCTCGCTGGGCGAAATCGGCTGACCGTCGAAGCTCAGGTGGGAGAGGTTGTCGTAGGCGTTGACGATGGCCGCGATCTGCGCGAATTCGTGAATGTCGTCGCCCTTGAGGCCCGAGGGGAATCCCTGGCCGTCCCAGCGCTCGTGGTGCTGAAGGGAGACGATCTTGCTGGGGGCGCCCAGCGCCCGGCCCACCTGGCGCAGCATGTCGAAGCCCATCCGAGGATGGGTCTGGTAGCCGGCATCGGCGACGGGGCGCAAGTGCGTGTGAAGCGTGGCGGATTCCGGCGGGAGCAGCGATTTCCCGATGTCGTGGGTCAACAGGCCCATCGCGAGATCGGCCAGCTTGCCGTAATTGAATTGAAGCTTCTGACCCAGCGCCAAGCCCAGGATGCAGACGTTGACCGAATGCGCGAAGACGTAGGAGTTCTGCGTGCGCATCTCGGTGAGCTGGAGGTTCAGCTCCTTGTTGCCGATCAGGTCGTTGACGATGGACGAGGCCGTGTTGTAGAGGATCCTCCGACCGGTCCAATCCTGGTCGAGCTTGCGGTTGGGGGTGCGGAAGGTCCGGAAGGCATCGCGCACGGACCCGATGGCCTCGGAGCGGGTACGCTCCGAAACGGGTTCGCGCAGCTCCACCGCCGGAACCGTGGGATCCTGGACGTAGATCACCTCGAAGCCGTAGCGCTTCAGGGTGTCCAGGTAGGCCCCGGTCAGGACCGTTCCGCGCTGGAGCAGGATGCGGCCATCCTCTGCGAAGATGGTGCGGCCGAGTTTCACCTCGTCGGGTTTGACGTTGGCTAAGCGTTGAAGTCTCACGCCTTCGGTTATACCCTTGGCTGCTCGCCTGCAAACCCTTTCGGAATGTGAAGTTTCAGGGTGCTTGACGGACGCTTACCGTTTGTTATAATGGATTTCGCTTCGAGACATTACGGCACTGTCGCCAAGTGGTTAAGGCAAGCGGTTCATACCCGCTCATCCGCTGGTTCAAATCCAGCCAGTGCCACTCTTAAAACGACGCCCGGCCCACGCCGGGCGTCGTTTTCATATAATCTTCCCTATCTTGCCCCCCCTCGATGGGGGGGCGGGGCGAAGCCCCTGGGGGGTGTTAGCCGGCGCAGCCATGGCCTCTCATCTTCTTCCTTGGCGGGGGGACGGGCGAAGCCAGGGGGGTGTTACTGCTCCCAGGTTCCTTATCGCGAGGGGGTGTTCCTGATCCCGGCTACCTTGATCGCACGCACGCAGGCCTTCATCGCTCGGCACGACCTTCTGCCCGCCGGCTCGCGGATTCTCGTGGGGCTTTCCGGCGGGGTGGATTCGGTGACGCTCGCCGATGTCCTGCTCACCCTGGCCCCTGCAGCGGGCTGGGAGCTCCATGCCCTCTACGTGAACCATGGCTGGCGCCCCGAGGCCGACGTCGAGGCGGTCGAGCTCGGGCGCTATTGCGCGCAGCGGGGCCTGTCTTACTGGACCGAACGGGTGGCGATCGCCCCCGACGGGCGCAGCCCGGAAGAGGCGGCCCGGCATGCGCGCTACGACGCCTTGAACGCCGTCGCCGCCCGGATCGGCGCGACCCATCTGGCCTTGGCGCATCATGCCGACGATCAGCTCGAAACCGTGCTCTTCCGCTGGGTCCAGGGCGCCGGGGCCGGAGGACTCACCGGGATGCGGCCTCGCCGAGAGCAGCATGCGGGGCCTCCGATCGTCCGGCCACTGCTGGAGGTGCCGCGCGCCGAGATCGAGGCGTATCATGCCGCCCGGGGCCTGCCGGTCTGGGAGGATGCGACCAACCGCGAACTGGGCTTTCCTCGCAACCGCTTGCGCCAGGTCGTCGTCCCCGTCCTCGAGGAGCTCAATCCGCGCCTGCTGGAGGCGCTGCCCCTGCACCTGGAAGTCCTCTCCGACGAGCATGACTGGCTCGCGCGCGAGGCGCAGCGGGCGGAGGCGGCGTGGCGCCGGCTCGAGCTGGAAGGCCTGGTCGCCTGGGATCGGGAGGGCTTCGTCGCCTTGCCGCGAGTGCTGCAGCGCCGGGCGCTCCACGCGGCGTTCCGCGAGGTCGGGGGGAGGCTGCGGCGGCTCACGGCCCGCGGCCTCGAGCATGTCCTGGATCGCTGGGCAGCTGGAGAGCCGGGGGGGATCGATCTGGCGGACGGCGTGAGGGCCGTCTTACAGGGCGCTTGGGTCGCCCTCGATCGCGATCCCGCGCCCGTGGAGCCGATTCCCCTGAGGCGGCTCACCCCGGAGTCGCCCGTGCAGACCGTTACCGTGGACGAGGGGACCCTGACGCTGTGCAGCGCCGAGACGCCAAGCGCCGAGACGCCGAGCGCTGGGACATCCCGGCCGGCCGGGGACGCGGACGTCGCGTTCGCGGCGGACGCATGGCCCGTGGATGCCGTCATGCGGCGGGCGGATCCGCAGCGGGATCGCTTCGTGCCCTGGGGGCACCACGGAACGCATGCGCTGAATCGTTTCATGGCCCGGGCAAAAGTTTTCGAACCGCTCAGGCGGCGTCTTTGGGTCATCGCGAGCGGATCGGACGTGTTATGGGTGGTGGGGATGCGGAGATCCGCGCTCTTTCCCCTGAAGGAGGGGGAAAAGACGGTCTTCACGGCCTCGTGGGCAGGGAAGCAAGGTTTGACAACCCCCCCTTCGATACCTACCATGAGGGCTGATCGATAAGGAGGATCACCGTTTGAATAAGGTTTGGAAGAGCAGCGGAATCTACATCCTGCTCGCATTAGTCGCCGTCGCCTTCATCACCTCGCTCTACCCCCGGACCAAGGAGGTGGAGAGCATTCCGTACTCGGCCTTCATCCAGCAGGTGGATTCGGGCAAGGTGTCCAAGGTGACCATCTCGAACGCTTCGAACGTCATCATGGCGGAGCTCAAGGGCTCGGGCCAGGAGGCGGAAAAGGTCAAGACCGTGGCTCCAGCGAACGATCCGAAGCTGATTGAGAAGCTGATGGCCTCGGGCGTCGAAACCAACGTCAAGGCTCCGGACCAGTCCAGCTGGTGGGTCTCGTTGCTCTCGACCATCCTGGTTCCGGTCCTCATCATCGTGGGGCTGTGGATCTTCATGCTGCGCCAGGCACAGTCCGGCTCCAACCAGGCCATGAGCTTCGGCAAGTCGCGCGCCAAGATGATGGTCGAAAACAAGACCTCGGTGACCTTCCAGGACGTGGCGGGCATCGAGGAAGCCAAGTCTGAGCTTCAGGAGATCGTCGAGTTCCTCAAGAACCCCGAGAAGTTCCAGGCCCTCGGCGCTCGCATCCCCAAGGGGGTCCTCCTGGTGGGCGGCCCTGGTACCGGTAAGACCCTCTTGGCCAAGGCCATCGCGGGCGAAGCCGGCGTTCCCTTCTTCTCGATCTCGGGTTCGGACTTCGTCGAGATGTTCGTCGGCGTCGGCGCCAGCCGCGTCCGCGACCTCTTCGACCAGGCCAAGAAGCACTCGCCCTGCATCGTCTTCGTCGACGAGATCGACGCCGTCGGACGTCAGCGCGGCGCGGGCCTCGGCGGCGGTCATGACGAGCGCGAGCAGACCCTCAACCAGTTGCTCGTCGAGATGGACGGCTTCGAGCCCAACCAGTCGGTCATCGTCATCGCGGCCACCAACCGCCCCGACATCCTCGACTCGGCCCTCATGCGTCCCGGCCGCTTCGACCGCCAGATCGTGGTCGATCCGCCCGATCTCAACGGCCGTGAGGCCATCCTCAAGGTCCACGTCAAGAACAAGCCCCTCGCCGAAGGCGTCGACCTCAAGGTCCTCGCCCGCCGCACCCCGGGCTTCTCGGGCGCCGACCTCATGAACATGGCCAACGAAGCCGCCCTCATCGCCGCCCGCAACAACCGCAAGGAAGTCATCATGGAGGACTTCGAGCAGGCCATCGATCGCGTGATCGCCGGACCTGAGCGCAAGAGCCGGATCATCTCCGACAAGGAGAAGGAGATCATCGCCTACCATGAAGTGGGTCATGCCCTGGTCTCCAAGGTCCTGCCCCATGCTGACCCCCTGCACAAGGTCACCATCGTCTCCCGCGGCATGGCCCTGGGCCTCACCATGACCATCCCCGAGGAGGACCGCGTGCTCACCAGCCGCGCCCAGCTGATCGACCGCATCACCATGATGCTGGGAGGCCAGGTCGCCGAGAGCCTGATCTTCAACGAGATCACCACCGGCGCCTCCAACGACCTCGAACGCGCCACCGACCTCGCCCGTCGGATGGTCACCGAGTGGGGCATGAGCGAGACCCTCGGGCCGCTCACCTTCGGGAAGCGCCAAGCCCACGTCTTCCTGGGACGGGACTTCGGCGAGGACCGCAACTACTCGGACGCCGTGGCCAGCATGATCGACACCGAGGTGCGCCGCATCGTCGAGGACTGCTACGCCCGGGCCCGCGAGATCCTCAGCACCCACAAGGACAAGCTGGTGGCGATCTCTCAGGAGCTCATTAAGCGCGAGACCATGGACGCCGACGAGTTCGACAAGATCTTCACCGGTCCGGACCCTGTCTACGCGTAAGACTACCCGTCCAGGGGCGGCTTCGGCCGCCCCTTTTCTCGTGAAGCCATGACCCTGACTGACGTCGCCACACTCTTCAACCTCTCCGGCATCGCCGTGGTGCTCCTCCTATCGCTGGTGATGCTCAGGCGTCACCCGTCGCCCTTCTTCCGTGCCTGGACGAGTGCGTACGGCGCCATGTTCGCCGTGCTCGCGCTCGACATCCTTGGAGGCCAGATCGGCCGTACCGGCCCGATGGTCGCCCTCCACGCGGCGGCGGCCCTCACGACGGCCGGTTTCCTCTATCGGGTGTACCGCATGCTTCGCGGCTCCACGCTCGATCTTCGCCTGATCGCCGCCACGGCCCTCCTCGGTGGGGGCGTGACCGGGTTCGCGACTGCTGCGGGCCTCCCCTTCCACGTCGTCATCGCCCCCATCGCCCTCCTCATCGTCGCAGGGAACCTCGCTCTCGGCCTGACCCTCGTCTTTCCGGGCAAGGACGCGACTCCCGCGCCGCTGCTGGGGATTCCGTTCTTCCTCTTGGGCCTGCTCATTTTCACCTATCCGGCGCTCATTTTGACGCCATTCTCCTGGCTCGGGTACTGGGTCATGGGCCTCTTGAACGTCTTGGTCGGGGTCGGGATGAGCGTCTACCTCCTGGAGGCGGTCTACGCCCGTCTCCAGGCCCAGCACGAGCAGTTGCTTCGCCTGGAGCAACTCAAGCGGAGCTTCCTCAGCACGGTCAGTCACGAGCTGCGAACGCCGCTCACCGGGATGGTCGGAAACCTCGAGCTGCTCGAGGACGGGATCGGCGGGCCGCTCACGCCCGCCCAGGAAGGCTACGTTCGAGAGGTTCAGAGGGGGGCCAGCCAGCTCTCGGAGCTGGTGGAATCCTTGCTGGACACCGCCCAGATGGAGGCCGGCGCCTTCAAGGTCAAGCGGGAAGCGGTGGACCTCAACGCTCTCCTGCCCCAGGCCCGTCAGGCGATCGCCGCTTGGGCCGCCCAGAAGCGCCTCAACCTCGAATTGAGCATCGAAGCCGAGTTGCCCTTGGTCCAGGGCGACGCCCTGCGCCTCTCTCAGGTCATGGCTAACCTCTTGAGCAACGCCGTGAAGTTCACGCCGGAAGGCGGAACCATCCGGATCGCCGCCGCCGCGACTCCCGAGGGCGTGAGCGTCACGGTGAGCGACACGGGCATCGGCATCCCCGTTTCGGACCTGCCGCAAGTCTTCGAGCCCTTCTTCCAGGTGGATTCCGGCCTCACCCGCCAGCACCGGGGCTCTGGCCTGGGCTTGCCCATCGTGAAGACCCTGGTGGAGGCCATGGGAGGTACGATTACCGTGGCCAGTCAGCTCGCTAAGGGCAGTACCTTCCGCCTGACCATGCCTCTGGCGGACGCGGCGTGCGTCCCGGTGGCCTAGATGCTCCCTTCCCCCACGCCCCTGGAGGCGGCGCCTCCCGACCGAACGTGGAGATCCCTCAGGAGGACCTCATGAAGCGCCATTCCCACGCCATTCACTACTGGGCCCTCTACGACTTCGCCAACACCCTCTTCGCGATGAACGTGGTCTCGCTCTACTTCGCCCTCTGGGTCACCCAGGACATGAAGGCGCCGGACCTCGCCTACTCCGTGGCCGCCTCCGTCTCCCTGCTCGCCGTCGCCCTCCTCTCGCCGACCTTCGGCGCCTGGTCGGATCGTTCGGGCCGGAGAATTCCCTTCATCGGCATCTTCACGGGGATCTGCTGCGCCACGATCGCCGCCGTCACCTGGGTGACCAACCTCTACGTCGGCCTGGGCCTCTTCATCCTCAGCGTTTTCGCCTATCAGATGGCGCAGGTCTCTTATAATGCGATGCTTCCCGAGCTGGCGGAGCCGCAGGAGATAGGCAAAGTCTCGGGTTACGGCACGGCCATCGGCTACCTGGGCTCGATCGTCGGGGTGATCGCGATCATGCCCTTTGTCTCGGGCAAGCTCTTCGGCCTGGCGACCCCCATTCCGGCGGGCGGGAACACGGGAGCCTTCCTGCCGGTGGCGGTCCTCTTCATGCTCTTCTCGCTGCCGCTCCTGCTGGGCGTCAAGGACCGGGGCAAGCCGAACCCGGAGGCCAAGCGGCCCGGCCTGGGGCAGCTCGTGGAGTCCTGGAAGGCCGCCCGCAAGGTCCCCGGCATGACCCGGTACCTGCTGGCCAACCTGCTCTTCTTCGATGCCCTGAACACGGTGATCGGCTTCATGGCCATCTACGCCACCCAGGTGCTGGGCTTCGACTCGGCGAAGAACGAGGTCCAGATGGTCCTGATGCTGGCGACGGTCTTCGCCTTCGTGGGCTCGTTCGGCTGGGGAGCGCTGGTGGATCGGATTGGCGCCAAGCGGAGCCTGGTCCTGGACCTCCTGCTCTGGATCGTGGCCTTGATGGGCTTCATTGCGATTCGCGACAAGGCGATCGCCACCTGGGTGCTGGCCCCGATGGTCGGGATCGCCATGGGCGGCACATGGACGGCCTCGCGGGCCTTGCTCGCGAGCCTGGCGCCTCCGGAGAGCCAGGGAGAGTTCTTCGGGCTCTACTCGCTGGCCGGGAAGTTCGCCGCCGTCGTCGGGCCGCTCACCTGGGGCCTCATCACGAGCGCCTTCGCCTTCATGCCGATCGGCAAGTACCAGCTCGCGCTCGGAGCCCAGCTCATCTTCGTCCTGGCGGGCCTGGCCTTGCTGCGGCGGGTGCCGGATCCCAGCCGCTCTCCCGTGGCGCTCTCGCCCCAGCCCTGACGCATGCGGGCCCGCCGACCATGACGGTCGACGGGCCCAGGTGATCCATGCCGGCGGCTCAGATCCGCCGTGTGAAGCGGTCCTGAAGTCCGCGTGGCGGCTCTAGAACCGGTACTGGGTGTGGCAGTCGGTGCAGCTGTTCACGATGACTCCCACCTGCCGCGTGGCGGCCTTGAGGTCGTCGGCCTTCACGGCCTTCATCAGGGTGACCAGCTCGTCGTGGAACGCCTCGTCCTGCTTGATGAAGGCGTCGACGTTCTTCCCATTCTTGGGGGGCTGGTACTCGCCGTTCAAGAGGGCTTTCTCGGTGACCATGCGGGCGCTGTGGACCTTCTGGATGGCCGGGGGAATGGCCTTCAAGTTGTTGTTCGCCACGGCGAGCATGATCACGTTCATGGCGTCGCTGAGCAGGATCATCTCGTGTCGGACGGGGTTCATCGCGACGGTGCCGGCGGGGGCCTTGGCGGGAGCCTTGACGGCGGGGGCCTTGCGGGCCGGTGCGGCGTGCTCCGAATGCGAATGGTGCGGGTCCTCGGCGGCCACCGCTGCGGCGATACCGAAGGCGCCGCCTCCCAGGACCAAGAGTCCAGCAAGAGCCAGGTGCTTCATGGGGATGTCTCCTCTTTCAAACAGGGCTCCGCTGCTTGGGAGGCCTTTCCGAGGCCCAACGGATGCGCAATAGGGGGATTGACCCTCGCTTGACGGTATCGGTTCCAGCGCATCGTCAAAATCCGGGTAAACTACGGAGTCTCGCGCGGGGGGTGCCTGCAAGGCGGCGGGGAACGCGCTATACTGGAGGGTTGTAGCGCCTTCGGCGCCTGAATGTTTTAGGTAGGGCCGCGGCCCAGGAACTGGCACATGCAAATGGATTCAAAGACGCTCGGCGTCCTGGAGTGGCCCAAGGTCATCGAACGACTGGCAGCGGAGGCCGCCACGATGGCCGGCAAGGACCGCTGTCAGGCCATCGAGTTTCACACGGACCTCGAAGGGGTCTCCCACGCCCTGCGCCTCACGACGGAGGCCGATGAGCTGATCCGGATCACCGGAGGGTTCCCGCTGGGCGGCATCCGCGACATTCGCCAGGCGCTGCGCCGGGTGGAGCAAGGCGCCGATCTCGACGGTCCGGACCTGCTGGCGATCGCCGACACCATGGACGCCGCCCGCCGGGTCAAGGCCTTCATGGGCGAGCATGCCGAGGCCGTTCCCGCCTTCGCGGAGCTCGCCGTTCCCGTGACGCCCCTTCCCAAGCTCGTCTCGGAGATCAAGCGCTGCTTCGATCTCAGCGGCGAGGTCTCCGACGACGCCAGCCCGTCGCTGCATGCCATTCGCCTCCGGATCCGCCAGGCCCAGTCCGGGATTCGCGAGAAACTGCAGCGCATGCTCAACACCCATGCCCAGCACCTCCAGGAATCGCTGATCACGGTGCGGGGCGATCGCTTCGTCCTGCCCGTCCGCTCTGACGCCAAATCGCAGGTGCCGGGCCTGGTTCACGACCAGTCCGCGAGCGGCTCCACGCTCTACATCGAGCCGATGGCCGTGGTCGAGCTCAACAACTCCCTCTCCAAGGCGCGTCTCGACGAGCGCGACGAGATCGCCCGCATCCTCGAGCGGCTGACCCAGCTGGTGCTGGCCGACCTGGAGGAGATCCACTGGACGCTCGACGCCCTGGCGGAGATCGACTTCACCGTCGCCAAGGCTCGCCTGAGCCGCAAGCTGGACGCGCGCGCCCCGCGCCTGAGCCGCGACGGCTTCACCCGGCTCTACTCCGCGCGCCACCCGTTGCTCGCGGCTCAGGAGGCCGAAGGCGGCCATAAGGTGGTGGCGATCGACATCGAAGTCGGCGGACAGGTCCCCATCCTGCTCATCACCGGCCCCAACACCGGCGGCAAGACCGTCTCCCTCAAGACCTTGGGCCTCGTGACCCTCATGGCCCAAGCGGGGCTTCACGCTCCGGTGGCGGAGGGATCGGTCGTGGGCTTGGTCAAGTCGATCTACGCCGATATCGGGGACGAGCAATCGCTCGCGCAGTCGCTTTCGACCTTCTCGGGTCACATGACCAACATCATCCGGATCCTGGGGCGGGCGGATCGCAAGTCGCTGGTCTTGCTCGACGAGATCGGCGCCGGGACGGATCCCCAGGAGGGGGCGGTCCTGGCGCGGGCGATCATCGAGGAATTCTTGCGGCGCGGTACGCGCCTGGTGGCGACGACGCACTACGGCGAGCTGAAGCTCATGGCCTACGAGACGCCCGGCGTGCGCAACGCCTCGGTGGAGTTCGACGCGGCCAGCCTGCGGCCCACCTACCGGCTTCTGATGGGCGTCCCGGGGCAGTCCAACGCCGTCCTGATCGCCGGAAGGCTGGGGCTTCCCGCCGAGATCGTGAAGCGCTCCGAGGAGCTGTTGCAGTCGAGCAAGGATGATTCGGCCCGGATCATCGGGGAGCTGGAGACGGAGCAGCACCAGGCGGCGATCGCCCGCCGGGAGGCCGAAGCGGCCTTGGCCGAGGCCCGCCGCCTGCGCGAGCAGTACGAGACCAAGCTCGGACGCTGGAACGAGACCCTTCATGACATGCGCGAGAAGGCCCGCCAGGAGTTGAACCAAGAGCTCTCGGCGGCCCGCGAGGAGATCACGGGAGTGATCCGCGAGCTTCAGGGCTCCAAGTCCTCCGCCTCCGCCCAGAAGGCCCGCGATCGGGTCGACCGGCTCGCGGCAGCCAAGGCCAAGGCCAAAGCTGCCAAGGAGCCCAGCGTCCGGGAGGTCAGCTTGGGGGAAAAGGTCTTCCTGCCCCGCCTCAACCAGATCGGGGTGGTCCAGACCGTGCCCGACGCCAACGGCGAGGTGATCTTGCAGGTGGGCATCATGCGGGTCACCGCCAAGGTTTCGGAGCTGGCTCCCGCCAAGGAAGCTCCCAAGTCCACGTCCAAGCCGCTGGCCAAGATCAAGGTGGCGGGCCCGTCGCGCGCCAGCGCTCCGACCAGCACCCGCGAGGCGTCGCTGGAATGCGATCTCCGCGGCATGCTGGCTCACGAGGCGATTGGAGAGGCGGAGACCTTCCTCGACACGGCGCTCGGCCATGACATCAAGACCGTCACCCTGATCCACGGAGGGGGAACCGGGGCGCTGCGCAAGGCGATCCGGGACTACCTGCGCGAGAGCCCCTACGTGGCCTCCTTCCGGCCCGGCAGCCAGGGTGAAGGCGGCGACGGCGTCACGATCGTCACCTTGGGCTAAATCCCCGGCTCCCTGGCCGAGTGCCGGGCAAGTTTAATGTCGAGATTGGATAGATTTAAATCCGCCTTAACCGCCGAGTCGCAAGATCCCCCGTGCCTTCCGCGATAGACCATGTATGGGCCTGATGAGAGCGTGGCCCGATTGGAGGAAGCACGATGAGCAAGGTGGTTGGTTACCTCTGGATCCATCCGGAGCAGACGGGAGACGCGAAGCGCCTCGAAGCGGAGAAGCAGACTCTTAGCGCCTACTGCAATGCGAACAACCTCGCCCTCGAGGATGTCGCCATCGATGAGGGCGCCCTCGGCGCGGCCCTCGAGCGTCCCCGCATGAAGGAATTGACCTCCAACGAGCGGGCCACGGTCATCGTCACGAGCCTGGTCAGCCTCGGCCGTCGTTTCCACGACGTCGCCACCGTGCTTTCCGAGTTCAACCACAAGGACATCCGCCTGATCTCGGTCCAGGAGAACATCGACACCGGTCGTCCCGACGGTCAGCAGCTTCTCAAGTTGTTCGTCACCATTCCTCAGGTCGCCAGCTGGGTGCGTCCTCCCAAGGAGACCACCGCGGCTCCCAAGGTCTTCGTCCGGGCCCGCGAAGTGCTGCATAACGGCGGCACCTGCCCCTACGGCTACTCGCTCGACGAGGCGACCAACCAGTTCGTCGCCAACCCCACCGAGGCCGCCGTCGTGCAGCGGATCTTCCGGGAGCGCTCGCTCGGTCGCTCGCTCCGCCAGATTGCCAACGACCTGACCCGCGACGGTGTCGCCACCAAGCGCGGAGGCCGCTGGCAGGCCAACACGGTCAAGACCATCCTCGAGAACATCTTCTATACTGGCGACTACCAGTGCCAGAACCGCCTCTACGAGAACGACCACGAGGCCATCATCTCCAAGGAGCTCTTCGGCCAGGTCAACCACTCGGAAGCCATCCTGCAGGTCTGCTAACTTCAGCCTCCACGGCCAATCCAACCGACACGCTCTCAGCCCGAGGCGGGATCCCAACCGGGATCCCGCCTCGGGTTTTTTTGGCGTCATTCCCGCGGAAGCGGGAATCCAGGGTATCCACCTGCCGGCAGCTCACGTGGATGCCTGCGCTGGACCCCCGCTTCCGCGGGGGTGACGAGAAGTTGTTCACGGGGGTGACGAGAAGTCGTTCACGGGGGTGACGAGAAGTTGATCACGGGGGTGAGGAGTAGTCGTTCGTGCGGTTGAGGGGTGTTCCGCATGCGAAAGGGGCCGCCTCGCGTGAGGCGGCCCCTTGAGAACGCGTTACCCGATCACGACCTTGAAGAAGGTCTTGCCCATGACGACCTCGTCGTCGTTCTTGAGGCGCTCGGGGCTGCCGGGCAGGAGGCGGGGCCCCCGGTTGACGTAAGTACCGTTGAGGGAGCCGAGGTCCTCCAGGTAGTACTCGCCGTCTTGGACGAAGATCCGGGCGTGCTTGCGCGAGATCTTGGCTTCGGGATCGTCGCCGGTGAGGTCGATCTCAGGGAAGGAACCGCCATCGGGATCCCAGCGGCCGATATGGGTTTCGGCCGACTGCTCCAGCGTGAACTCCTTGCCGACCGTCCCGCCGCGCGAGATCACCAGCTTGCCGGTTTGGTCGGCGGTTCCCGAGCTCAGGCTCGGCGGAAGCCCGGACGAGACGCCGGCGGCTACCTTCTCGGCAGCGGGAATCGCGGCGTTGATCTCCAGCTTCGCTCCGCACTCGTCGCAGAACTGGACTCCCGCCTGGTTTTCATGCGAACAACTCGCGCAGGTCACCATGATCGTCGAAACCTCCTCGCTCTCTTAGCCGACCACGAACTTGAAGAAGGTCTTGCCCATGACGATCTCGTCGTCATTCTTCAGGGGGTGGGGGCTGCCGGGCAGGAGTCGGGGCCCACGGTTGACGTAGGTGCCGTTGAGGGAGCCGAGGTCCTCCAGGTAGTACTCGCCGTCCTGGACGAAGATCCGGGCGTGCTTGCGCGAGATCTTGGCCTCAGGGTCATCACCGGTGAGGTCGACCTCGGGGAAGGCGCCACCATCGGGGTCCCAGCGGCCGATGAGCGTCTCACCAGATGCTTCGGCCGTGAATTCCTTGCCGACCGTCCCGCCGCGCGTGATCACCAGCTTGGCCGTGGTGGCGGGGGCTTCCGTCAGCGGATTCGAGGGGGTATCGCTCATGGGATGCTTCCTCCTTGTGCTTGCTCTACATGTACTCGGCCAAGTGGACCAGGATGACCGTGATATTGTCCTCTCCTCCGCGCTGGTTGGCCTGGTTGACCAGTTGTTGCGCGGCGAGCAAGGGATCCCGGGAGCCCATGACCGTCTCATGGAGCTCCTCGTCGGAGAGATGGCCGGTCAGGCCATCGCTGCACAGCAACAGCCAATCGCCGATCTTGAGCGGACGCTGGTAGATGTCCACCTCGACGTTGGGATAGCTGCCTAGCGAACGGTAGATGAGGTTGCGCTGCGGGTGGATGGCCGCTTCCTCGGGGGTGATCTGGCCGATCTCGACCAGGCGGCCCACCAGGGAGTGGTCGCGGGAGATCTTCTCGATGCCGTCCCGGTTGATGATGTACGCGCGCGAGTCTCCGACGTGCCCGATGAAGACGTTCTGGCCGAAGACCAGGCCGGCGGTGAGGGTCGTGCCCATTCCCGAAAGCTCGGAGTTGTAGCGGCCGGTCTCGTAGATGCGCGTGTTGGCGTTCTTGATGGCTTGCTGGAGGGCGGCCCGGATCTCGGAGCCGGGGTCCTCCATGGACTCGCCCAGGGACGTGAGGGCCTGCTGGACGTAGGAGGTGACCTCGTCGACCGCCAGGGCCGAGGCGATCTCGCCCGCGTTGACGCCGCCCATGCCGTCGGCGACCACGTAAAGCCCCAGACCCGAGTGGTTCGACTGGGTGGTGAAGTTCAGCTCGAAGACCGCCAGCGAATCCTCGTTGCCCGAACGGTACATGCCGACGTCCGAGCAGTGGCCGACCCGGCGGATCGGGTTGTTGACCAGCGTCAGCAGCTGGGCCTTGAGCTCGTTGATGGAGCCGAAGCGCTCGTTGGGGTCGACTTCCAGCATCTTGCGGATGAGGCGCTCGACCTGCGGATGGATGGTCGGCCGGAAGGCCGAGGCGTCCGGGAAGTTGAAGCGGGTTTCCTCGTTGTCCCAGTAGGTGTCCGGGGGATTTCCCGTGAGCAGGTAATGCCAGATGGCGCCGAGGGCGTAGATGTCGGTGCGCTCGTCGACGTGGCCGCCGAGGTGGCCGTGTTGCTCGGGAGCGGAGTAGCCGTGGCTGACCTCGAAGGGGCCTTCGCCGGGCATGATGGCCGCGCGGTGGAAGCCGGTCAGGCGGACCCGCTGGCCATCCGGAGTGACGACGATGTAGCGGGGCTGAAGATCCAGGTGAAGGATCTGCCGGCGGTGCAGCTGTCCGACGGACTGGCAAAGCTGAACCATCCAGTCGATCGACTGCTGGACCGTGACGGCGATCTCGTTGCGCAGGAGGTAGGCCAGATCGCGGCCTTCCAGCTGCTCGATGACCAGGTAGGCGCGCCCGTTCTCCTTGAAGACGTCGATGGCCTTGACCACGGTCGGGTAGGAGACCGAGCGCAGGATCAGGAACTCGTTCTGCCAGGGGTTGTCCGCGACCTTGTCGGACCACTCGCTCTTGGGCAGCTTCGAGGCGCGGGGGGCCTCGTCGGCCTTTTCCTTGATGATGACGACCAGGCCGGTGGCGCGGTCGATGGCCCGGTAGAGGTTCGAGGCGTTCTTGTACTCGAGGAAACGTTCGATCTGGTAGCGATCGGTCAAGAGCACTTCCGCGGCCAGCGGCGAAAGGGGGCCCAGATCTTGTTCCTTGACGGTGTTCGACACGGCGAGGCCTCCTTTCTAGGCGTTCAAGGCTTGCGCCGTGGACGACGGGCGGGGTTCCGGGGTCAGGCTCGTGGGCATGCTGGCGCTTCCGCGCCCGAGGAACCAGAAGCCGAGGGCGCCCGCGAGGACGACCACGGCGACGGAGGCTCCGAGCACGGCCCAGAGCCAGGGGCGCCGAGGCGGTCGCTCGGTCCTTCCCGTCGGAAGCGACAGGTTCATGGCGGTGGCCGCGCGCTCGTAGATCTGCGCGTTGGTGGAGGCGTGGTGCGCCGCGATGTAGTTGCGGCAGACCGGGCAGAACTGCCGGGACTTGGAGATGTTCTCGCCGCAGTGGGGGCACTGGCGGACGGCGTTGGAGGCCGCGCCGCCGATCCGGATCAGCTCCACCAGCATGGTGTCGCAGGAGGCGTAGCGCTTGTCCATCTCGGCGTCGAGCGCCTTCATGACGAGGTTCTCGGTCTCCTCGGAGACGGCGGGGTTCAGCTCGCGCACGGGCGGGAACGAGAAGGGCGGCTCATTTTGCGGATCGCGGCCGGTCAGCATGTAGTGCATGGTCGCGCCGATGGCGTAGATGTCGGTGCGCGGCTCGACCTGGCCCCGGTACTGCTCCGGAGGCGCGTAGCCCTGCGTGCCGATCATGGTCCCGCGGGCCGAGGGGTTGAAGAACCGGGCGATGCCGAAGTCCACCAGGTAGATCTTCCCGAAGTTGGTCAGGATCAGGTTGGCGGGCTTCATGTCCCGGTAGATGATGGGCGGCTTCTGGTGGTGCAGGTAGCTGAGCACGTCGCAGACCTGGATGGCCCAGCCGATCACGGCCGATTCCTCGAAGGGCTGGTTGCCCTGCTCGTTGATGCGCTGCTCGAGGTCGGTCCCGTTGATGTACTCCATCACCAGGTAGTGGCGGTTGGCCTCGGTGAAGCGGTCGTAGACCTCGGGAATCGAGTTGTGCTTGAGGTTGGCGAGAAGATCCGCCTCGCGGTAGAAGTTCTGGGTGGCGATCTCGCGCTGCTCGGGGTCGTGGAAGTGGTCGAGCATCTCCTTGACCACGCAGACCTTGCTGCTGAAGCGCGTATCGTTGGCGAGGTAGACCGCGCCCATGCCGCCCTGGCCCAGCAACTGGGTGATGCGGTAGCGATCTTGCAGGAGCGTGCTCGGAGCCAGCAGGCCACCGGAGCCGGCCGATCCGGCGGGCTGAGTGACGTGCGAACGCGACGCCACGGCCGTCACGGCGATCTTGAGGGGCTTGCCGCAATCACAACAGAAACGATTTTCCGCTGCGTTCTCGGCCTGACAGTTGGGGCAAAGCAAGTTCCCTGGACCTCCGCAATCCTACCAACCGAACAAGTTTAGCATAAATTGCCGGTTGCCAGGCTCATTGAGGTGGCTTCCGGCCCATGCCGACGTGTCTCCGACCAAAACGACCAGGCCGTCCCCGTAGGGAACCGCCGCCGCCAAGGTTTGGGCTCCCGCCGTCACGGCCTGGACCCGATAGCCGCTCGCCCCCGAATCCGCAAGGATCGCGGCCATGGGACTCGCCATGACCGAGCAGCTCGTGAACAGCTTCACGCTGCTCGCGCTCTGGCTCGTGGGCAGCGCGGGGTTGACCGTGGCGCTGATCCATTCGCTCTGGGTCGACTGACCCGCAATCCGGACCAGGTCGGGCCTCACGGCGAGTCCGAAGGGGCGCACCAGCGCGTTGAGCGCCGCCGGGTCGTAGTCCCCGAAGCCTCCCCATTCTCCGGTCATGATCAGCGTGCCGCCCGCCCGGACGAAGGCCTGGGTCTCCGCGACGTCGGGGGTCGCCTGGGGGCTCACCAGCAAGCGAACGTTCGCGGCGGCGGGCGCGGCCTGCGCGAGGTTCGAGGCTTGATCCACCGCGTACATCAGGCCGGAGAGGGCGTTCTTCGCGTACGTGCCACCGAAGACCTCATCCGGGTTGACGAGCGCCACGGTGCGTTTGCCGCTCAGAGGGCTCAGGGTCAGGCCGTCGGCCGAGGTCTTCCCGTTGACGGTGATCGGTCGATCCAGCCCCTGGAGGCCCCCCTTGCGAATCTTGAGCGTCCCCTCGCCGGCTCCCAGGCCCGTCAGCGTGAACGTGCCGTCCTGGCCCGTGAACGCCCATGTATCCCCGAGGAGCACGCGAGCGCCCCAGACGGGCTGGCCGCCGGACGTGACCGTGCCCGTGACCGTGCCGCCCTCGGGAGCGAGTTCGACCTTGCGCTCCAGGATCTGCTTGGCCTCGAGCGTGATATTCCGGTCGATCAGGGTCTGGTAACCGGGCGCGGTGACGCGCAGCTGGTACGTTCCCGGGATCAAGGGGGAGAAGGCGAGGTCGGTGCCGTTGCGGATCGCGCCGGACCCCAGGGTGGGGCCGACGAGCGAAAAGCTGGCGTTCGCGATGCGTTCGCCGGTGCCGGCCTTGACCAGCGAGACGATGAGCGATCCGCCGTTGAGGGCCAGGGCCGTGGTCTCGACCTCGGCGTCCACGCGGGCGACGACGCCCGGAGGCCGCGGGATGGGCTCGAGCTTGACCGTCGCGGGGCCCGGGCAGCCCGTGAGCAAGAGGACGCTCGCCAGGAGGGCAAGCGCCGATGACGTCGAGCGCCTCATGGCGTGACTCCGTCATGCGCGGTCCAGTCCAGGGCGCGCCGCGGGTTGATCTTGCCCCAGCCGGTCTGGTTGTCGAAGCCCGGAGTGCCGATGTCGTCGGCGGTCGCCACCAGCCGCATCTTGAGCTGGTCCGGAGTCAGGTTCTTGTTTTGGGACAGGATCAGGGCCGCGATGCCGGTGACCACCGGGGCGGCCATCGAGGTGCCGGATTGCGCCCCGTAGTACTGCTGGTTCGTGTAGTTGGAGTAGGTCGGGAAGGTCGAGTAGATGCCGCTCCAGGTGTTGAGGGACTCGGTGGGCTCGTGCGGATCGGCTCCGCCGGGGGCGACGATGGAGAGCTGAGGGCCGTAGCAGGAGTAGCTGGCGCGCTGGTTGCGCGGGGTCAGCGCTCCGACGGCCAGGGCGCCGGGATAGGCGGCCGGGTACATGATGGGAGAGCCGGAATTGCCCGCCGCCGCGATGACCAGCACGCCGTTCTGGGTGGCGTTGGCCAGCGACGCCGCGAGCGTGGGAGAGGGCTCGGACCCGCCGATGGAGAGGTTGATGACGTTGACCCGGATGCTGGAGTTCTCGGGGTGCCTCCAGGCGACCGCATTGTCGATGCCCTTCGCGATGGTGAAGTCGTTGCCTCCGCCGTCCCGCCGCATGACCTTGACGGCCAGGATCCGCGCTCCCGGGGCCACTCCCACGACGTTGCCCTGGTTGCTGCTCGGCCCGTAGGCACTGCCGTCGGCCGCGGGCGAGGCGGCGATGATGCCGGCCACGTGGGTGCCGTGCCCGTTGCCGTCCAGCGTCGGCGCCGGATGTTGATCCTCGGGCATCTCGTCGAGGTAGAGGGCGCTGCCGGTGGCCGACTTGTGGAGGCTCGGCAGCAGGTCCGGATGGCTGAGGTCGACCCCCGAGTCGACGACGGCGACCGTGATGCCGTTGCCGGGCAGGGTCTGGGTAGTGAAGCCGGTATCCTTCCAGATTTCGGCCATGTCGAGGTAGTCCTTCAGGAGGTGCCACTGCTTCTTGGTGGATCCGGCGTAGTCCATGTCCTGCGGGGTGAAGGCCTGGAGCCGTCGGATCCAGTTGGGCTGGGCGGCCTTGACGCCGGTTTCGCGGGCGATCGCCCCCGAAAGCTCCCGCGCCGTCCCCGAGACATGCCAGCGCTCGGTCCCGCTGGGCAGCGCCTCGACGTCGCGGGCCCCGTACTTCTCGCGCAGGGCCATGCGGGCCGCTTCCCCGGTCTCGGGCTCGAAGCGGACCAGCACCTGGCCGGCCAGGTAGGATTCGGCGGTCGGCGGCGCCATGACCGCCGGAGGCTGACAGCCCGTGGCGATCACGGCCAGGGCGACGCCCAGGTGCAGGGGCCTCACAGCGACCTCCCCGCCTCAGCGGGCGCGGACTCGGGCAAAGCGTCCATGTCGAAGCGCGGCTCGGGACGGCGATCCGGTCGAGGTCCCGGCAGCGCGGGAATCGAGACCCGGTGGTTGGGCTCGGCGAAGACCACCAGCCCGGACGCCTCGTAGCGGGCGATCATGGCGGGCACCTCGGCCCCGTCGGGGAGCCGCAGGCGGTAGATGCCGAGGCCCGAGATCGTGTCGGAGATCGTGCAGCCGGTCTCGGCCATGAACGCCGCGATCTGCGCGTCCGTCACGCCGTCCTTGAACTTCACCAGCATCTCGCCCTCGAGGTAGGGCTTCGCCTTCTCCGCGGGAGGCCGCGCCATGCCGAGGACGGCCGGCGGTCGCGCCGCGTGCGCGGTGGCCCAGCCAGCCCCCATGCACAGGGCCAGGGTCGAGATGATCGTGATGATGCGCCGTCCGGCCATAGGTCTTCCCTCCCCTCACTTTGTACCCGAAAGCCCCCGCTCTTCACTGCGTACTGCGGATCTCCACCTGGTACGCGCTGAAGTCCACGGAGTCCGCGTCCACGTTGGTAGGCTTGTTCTCCGGACGAATCAGGGGGGAGGCGAAGTTCCGATCGCTCGTCAGCGTCCCCGCCCGGGTCTGCAGGGTGAAGAAGTCGTTCTCGGAAAGGGTCCAGCGATCGATGATCTGATCCCCGCGATCCGGAGAGGCGTTGGTGCTGAAGAGGTTGGCGCTGATCGGGGCGTTCCCGCCCTCGGGAATCCCCGTGAGATCCGCCTTGGTCAAGGTCAGGTTCCAGGTATTGCCCGAGACGGTCCAGTCCTGCCCCTGTTGCAGCACCCGGTAGTTCTCGAGGAGGTTGTTGCCGGCGGCGAAGAGCCCCCCGACGGGCGGCTGCGAGAGCCCCTGGGCATCGGTGGGCCCCACCAGGCGCCCCTGGGTCACCTGGGGCGTCCCCGCCACGTTGGTGAGGACGAAGTAATCCGTGAAGTGCACCGGCAGCAAGGGCACCGTGCCCTGGTAGGTCGGCGTCTGCGAGCTGAGGTAGAACGGCAGGCGCCAGCCCAGGCGCGGAGCGTCGTTCGGCCAGGGGCCGTAGCCGCGGGGACCCTCCACGCTGCTCGTCGTGTTGAGCACCAGGTAGTACTTCACCGCCGGAGTGTTGGTCAGGATCGGGCCCTTGGTCTGGATCTGGATGCGCAGCACCTCGCGCGCCTGCGCCGTGACGTTGCGCGCGCAGCCCGCCGCGCCCAGCACGGCGGCGATCGCCACGATCCCGATGACCCTCTTGTACGGCGCGCGCATGCGGCCCC
Organism: Candidatus Sericytochromatia bacterium; assembly: GCA_036676495.1. Taxonomy (GTDB): domain Bacteria; phylum Cyanobacteriota; class Sericytochromatia; order S15B-MN24; family UBA4093; genus UBA4093. Next base: position 11,047 of record JAKFCT010000022.1, on the reverse strand, counting down.
CTAGAATCCCCATTGGCCCCCCGTGGCTCCGCCGATCAGCGAGCTGGGATCCCCGATCCCCCCGAAGCTCTTGTTCGACAAGTTTATCAGCTGAGTCGGGAAAGCGACCATGGCCAAGTTGACGGTGTACGCCTCGAGCCGGCGATTGTACGTGAGCCCGAGGATGAAATCATGCAGGTCCTTGTTGATCCCGATGTCAATCAGCTTGTACTGTTTGTCCAAGACGTCGAATTGCCCCTCCACCACCAGCTCCCAGTGGTTCTGCCAGGTCGTCCCCGTCGCGATCTGCAGCCGGTTGGTCAGGGCCGTGAACTCCCCGCGCGTGAAGTCGTAGCTGAGCGTGTTGTTCACCTGCCAGCCCGGAGTCAGGTTCTCCTTCCCGTACAGCCCCCCGAAGGCCGTCTCGCTGGAGCGGATCAGCAGCGTCGAGTTCAGCGGGTACCAGGTGCCGCCCTTCAGCTCCAGGTGCGGAGTCTGAGGGAAGTTGTACCCCGTGCCCAGCGTGAGGTTCACCCGAGCATTGGGCCGGAAGGTCAAGCCCGTGTTGTAGGGCAGGTAAACCCGGTTCTCGTAGTTGTAGCCCGTCGAGTGGGTCCAGTTGAAGCGATCGCCCGCCACGAAGTTCACCTGCGCGTTGAGCTGGTTCTGCTTCGAGATCGAGAAGTTGTCGAACCGGAAGGGGCTCGTGCTGTCCTCGAGGGTGTAATCCCGCCGGTAGCTGAGGTTCGAGTTGGCCCAGTCGGTGTACCGGGTGGTCAGGGCCGAGACCGTGGAGAACTGGGCGCCGGCGTCTCCCGTGGAGTAGAGCCGCTGCTCGAAACCCGTCCCCCCGAAGTCGATCTGGGAGTTGCCGGGAAGGCCGATCTGGCGAGAGACCGCCGTGAGCTTCCCGTAGACCCGGTTGATCGGCGCCGTGGTGAAGGAGAGGCCGGGGTTGAACTGAGCCGGCTCGAAGTACCGCCCCACGCCCGCCGCCGCCGTGAGGGGCTGGAACTGATCGAGCAGGTTGCGGCTGGTGAAGTCGACCTCTGGCAGCTTCTCGAGGCCCCCCAGCCGCTGGTACTGCTGCTGGAGGCTGCCGACCGGGGGAGCCAGGTCGTAGCGCTTGGCGAAGGTCCCCCTGAGGGTGCCCCAGTCGGCGCTCTGGGTGAGATCGAGCGTCTGGTTGAGGGTCTCGCTGAGGCTGTTGGCGCTCTGGTTGTAGGTGCGGTTCGTGTTGCTGTTGAACTGCAGCTGCGGGGTGATGCGCTGCGTCACCGTCAGGTTGTTCGACTCGGTGACGGTGGCCGACGGAGGCGCCACGCCCGCGGGGGAGCCCGGGATGAGGCCCTGCTGCTGGGTGTTCTTGTTCAGGCTGAAGTTGACCGACGTGCCGCCCCAGTTCCCGCTGGCCTGCGCCTGATCCTGGGTGGCCTGGTAGGGGCTGAAGCCCCGCTCGTCGCGGAAGTTCCGGCTCAGGCTGTAGGTGGTGCCCCAGCGCCGGTCGTTGAGGCCCGCGAACCATGCCGAGTGGTTGTCACGGTAACGCTGGGTCGGGTTGGTCCACAAGGACTCGCGCAGGAAGGTCGGCCCCACGCGCTGAAGATCGTACATGTTGTTGTCTTCGAACCACGTGTCCGTGACGAAGTCCGAGCCGAACCAGCGCTGCTGGTGCCTCAGCCGGAAGATATGATCCTGGAAGTTGCGCGGGGCGTTGGGATCCAACCCGTTCACGCGCCAGGGGTTGCGCGCGCGGTCCGTCGCCTCGTCGAGGCCCAGGCTGGGATCGTTGTTCACGAACTGCGGAACGTAGTCGGTGACGTCCGGGAAGACGAGCCCGTAGAACGTGAGCGCCGAGAGCGAGTTGGGAACGGCTGACCAGACGTGATCCACGCCCACGCCCGGCCCCAACGGCGCGTAGGGCGCGGGGGGGAAGCCCAGCGGAGGGGTCAAGGGGTTGCCGGGAAACTCGAACAGGTTCGCGTACAGGTTCCCATAGTGGTAGGGATTGAGCTGGTAAGCCCACGTAGAACGGACGAAGGTGCCTTCGAGGTTGTTTCGGCCGATCTGGAAGCTGGTCTCCCGCCGGCGCAGGGGGATATAAAACCACGGCAGCCAGAAGACCCGCCTGCCTGCGACGTAGGCTTCCAGGTTGCGTCCGTGGATGTAGTCGTCAGGGTCGTACTCCATCCAATCCGCACGGCCGTCGTAGTGGGGGACGCGCTCCAGCTCGATCCAGTCGCAGGTCGTGAAGTACCCGTTCTCGATCTGGAAGCGCTCCTTCTTGAAGGAGATCAGGCGATCGGCCCGGATGAAGACCACCTGGCCCGGGGTCTTGGCCGGGACGGTCAGGGTGGCTCCCTCGACGGTCGCCGTCTCGGTGGCAATCTCGTAGCTGAGCCCGGTGCCCTTGATGACCTGCTGCTTGCCCTGCGCATCGGCCTGGACCAGCGTGAAGTCCCGGGTCGTGCTGACCGTGCGGGTCTGCTGGTTGAACTGGATGGCCTCGGTGGTGATGACGACGCCCTGCACCTCGATCCGGACGTTCCCCTCGGCGGTCGAGATCCCGGTGGCGCGATCGGTGCTGATCCGGTCGGCCTTGATCTTGACGCGCATGCCGCCGGGAGCCGCCGCGGGCTCCCCGGGGGCGGTCGGCCCTGGCTGGCCAGGCGCTGGCTGGCCAGGTCCTGGCTGGCCAGGCTGGCCGGGTTCGCCGGGGCCGGGAGGCACCGGCTCAGGAGCGGGCGGCGTCTCCGGTCCCTGCGCGAGCGCGGGTGCGGCAAGCGAGGGATGCAGGCAAAAAAAAGCGGCCAGGCTCAGCGCCAGGAAGCGACGCCCCGAGGGGCGCCAGGAGCGGGGAGTGAATCCTCCCGCTGTCGTCTCCCCGTCGCGGGGGGAGGCGTTTAGGAACTCCGATCGACGCGCCACAGCAAGAACGCTCCCACGATGCCAAAGAGGTAGTTGTGAATCCATGCCGCGGTGATCGGGTCGATCATCCCCGCGTTGCCCATGGATCGGGCGATAGACATGACGATGTAGTAGACGAAGACGAGGGCAATCGTCAAGGCGACTCCGATGAAGGCGCCGAGGCGAGCGAACTTGAGGCCCAAGGGGGCCGCGAGCAAGGCCACGAAGAACGTGGCGAAGGGCAGGCTGAACTTGAGGTAGTAGTCCACCTCGATGGCCTTGGTGTCGACGCCGCCGCTCTTCATGGTGTCGATTTGCTCCTTGAGCTGGCGGGAGTTCTGCTCCTGGGGGCTCAGGTCCCCCTGGGTGAAGAAGGTCTCCGGGTTGGTGTCGACCGTGACCTCGTAGTTGGAGAAGGGTTGCTCGGTCTGGACGAAGTCCGTCGTGCCGTAGCGATGGATCACGCCGTTGGTGAGGTGCCAGGCCGTGCCGGACCAGGTGCCCTCCTTGGCGGTGATGACGACCGGCAGATCTCCGGTGCGATCGAAGATCATGATGTCGTACATGATGTTGGTGCGCTGGTCGACCTGCTTGATGTAGAAGTAGCGGTTATCCTTGCCCTTGAAGAAGACGTTGTCCTTGAAGACGGGCTTGGACTGCCGGAGCATGATGGTGCGGACCAGGTCGACCACGGCGCGGTTGGCGCGGGGCACGACCTCGTCGTTGACCCAGAACCCGGCCCCGGAGACCAAGATCGACCCGACCATGATCGGGACCGCCAGGCGCCGGAAGCTGGTGCCGCAGGCGCGCAGCGCCGTCACCTCGGAGTCGCGTCCCAAGCGGCCGGTGGCGAGCAAGGTGGCGAAGAGGAAGGCCACCGGGAAGGTGATGACCACGATCGCCGGCATGTTGAAGGCCAGCAGTTGCAGGACGACGCCGACCGAGACCCCCGAGGAGAAGATCAGGTTGGCGTAGATGTACAGGAGGTTCGCCAGGTTCATGACGATGAACCCGAAGACGCCCATGGTGAAGGGGCTGACCAGTTCGGCGACGAAGTAGGCGTCGATGATCTTGAAGGGCAGGAGGCGCCGGAAGAGCTCGTTGGCGCGATCCCCGGCGTTCCTCAACTTGCCGAGCGGGGCCAGGACGTTCACGGCCTACCTCCGATCGATCCGGAGCATGAGGACCAGGCCGATCACGCCGAAGAGGGCGTTCTGGGTCCAGGCGGCGATCAAGGGCGCGACGATGCCGGCGTTGCCCATGGCCTGGAAGGTCTGCATGATCACGTAGTAGAGGAAGACCAGGATGATGCTGAGGGCCACGCCGATGTAGGCGCCCATGCGCGAGAACATCAGGCCCAGGGGGGCGGCGATCAGGGCGGCGAAGAAGGTGGCCAGGGGCACCGAGTACTTCATGTGGAGGGCGACCTCCAGGTTCTTGGTGTCTACGCCGGATTTCTTGAGGCCCGCGACCTGACTTTCGAGCTCGGCGGAGTTCTGGGAGGCCGGGTCGAGGTCGCCGCCGTAGTAGCCGCCCTGCTGCAGCTTGAACTGGATGTTGAGCTGGTCGTACTTGATCTCATGGTCGACGTAGCCCGACTGGTTGTACTTGTGGACCGAGCCGTCCTCGAGCACCCAGACGGAGGCGTCCTTCTGATTGAGCCAGCGGGCGCGCTCGGCGGTGATCACCTGCGGGGGCCCGATCTGGGTCTGATCCAGGATGAAGACGTCGCGCATCAGGCCGCTGGGCTCGACTTCCTTGACGTAGAAGTAGCGCTGATCCGTGCCCTTGAAGAAGACGTTGGGCTTGATCAGGGGCTTGGAGATCTGGGTCTGAAGCTCGCCCTTCAGCTCTCCGACCTTCTTGTTGGAGAAGGGGACGACTTTCTCGTTGAAGAGGTAGTTCCCGATGCTGACCACGACGGCGCCTGCGAGGACGGGCGCGATGATCCGCCGGAACGAGACCCCGGAGCCGCGCAAGGCGATGATCTCGAAGTCCTTGGTCATGCGGCCGATGCCCAGGAGGCTCGCGAAGAGGTAGGCCACCGGGAAGGTCAGGACGACGACGGAGGGGAGCGTGTAGAGGAGCAGCTGGGTGACCGTGCCGACCGGGGCGCCCGCCATGAAGATCAGATCGGTGAACTCGTAGAGTTTCACCGAGAGCATGATCAGGATGAACCCGATCACACCGAATCCGAAGGGGCGAAAGAGCTCGCCGATGACGTAACGATCCAGGATTCTCATCAGACCGCCCATTCTACCACGTCCCTCGCGGGGAGGCGCATGGCCCATGCGGGTAGGCGGTCATGCGCGTCGCGCATTCGCCGGGGCCCCGCATGGTAAGATCGCCATAGTCAATCCCCGGAACCCTTTCCTCATCTGCCTCATCTGGGCATGCGGCCGGAGCCTGCGTTCATGAACTTCCCCGCCTACGGCATCATCCAGAACCGCATCAAGAGCCGCGTGCCTTCCGCCACCCAGGCGGTGAGCCCACGCCTGCATGCGATCGCCCTCCTCTCCGGAGTGCTCCTCTCCCTGGCCTTCCCCGGCGTCGGCTGGGGCGGACTCGCATGGGTCGCCATGGCGCCCTACCTCGCCCTCATGATGGTGCCGCGCCGCAAGCGCGATTACGGGACGATCTCGCTGGCCTTCGGGTTCGGTTTGTTCGGAGGCTTGATGTACTGGCTCCTGGCCATGCATCCGCTCACATGGATCGGCCCGCAGATCACGGTGCCGCTCTCCCTGGCCATCGTGACCGTCGCATGGCTCGGCGTCGCCGGCGCCATGGCCGTGGGCGTCGCCTTCATGGGCCTCTGCCTGGGCGTGGCCTACCGCGGGGAGTCCCGAAGGAAGGGCCTGGGCGGCCTCATGGCCGTGCTCGTGCCGACCTTGCTGTGGACGGCCATGGAATGGGTGCAGGCCCAGGGGATCTTCGGCTTCACCTGGGGAAACCTCGCCACCACCCAGACGGCGTTCCTCCCCCTGTTGCAGGGCATCCAGCTGGTGGGCCCCTTCCCGCTGGCGGGGCTGATCGTGGCGGTCAACGCGGGCCTGGCCTGGATCTGGCATACGCGGCATCCGGGGCCGGTGGCGATCGCCCTCGCCGTCGTCACCGCATGGGGCGGCTACGGCCTCTGGGCCATGAACCGCCCCCTCGAAGGCCCCACCCTCAAGGTCGCCGTCGTCCAGGGCAACGTCACCCAGGATGAGAAATGGGATCGCAGCCAGGCGGATCCCCACCTCTCGATGCTCGATCGCTACCTGGGCCTCACCGGGACGGCCGCCGACGCGAAGCTGGTGATCTGGCCCGAATCCGCCATCCCCATGTTTTTGCGCGAGGACCCGCGGGTCTGGGATCGGCTCGCCCAGGAAGCCAAGGCTCGCGGCCAGTACCTCATGACGGGCGGCTTCCACCGGGACCTCGGCTCCGACGGGGAGTGGAAGGTCTACAACGCTGTCAGCGCCTGGTCTCCGAGCGCTGGAAACCTGGGTTTCGACTTCAAGCGCCATCTGGTACCCTACGGGGAGTACGTCCCGGGTCGGACGTGGATGCCGGACTTCATGGCGGGTCTCAACCTGCTTCCGTACGACCTGACCCCCGGCGAGACGCCGCGGCCCTTCTCCGTGGAGGGGGTGCGGATCGGGACGAGCGTCTGCTTCGACTCGATCTTCCCGGACGTGATCCGCAAGACGGCCTCGGTCTCCGATGCGCTCGTGCTGGTCACCAACGACGCCTGGTACAAGCGTACGGCCGCGCCCTGGCAGCATTTGGCCCAGGGGGCGCTGCGCGCGGTCGAGAATCGGCGGTACTTCATCCAGGCAGCGAACACGGGAGCCTCGGGCATCGTCGATCCGTACGGGAGGGTCGTGAAGACGGCTCCGCTTTTCGAGCCGACCGTGGTGACGGGGGAGATCCGGGTCGTCCCGGAGCAGACCCCGTATAACCGCTTCGGGGACTGGTTGAGCATCCTGGCGCTGGCGGGCTCCGCCCTCCTGGTCGGGAGGGCCTTGGTAGGAAGGGTTTCGTGATCAAAGCGATCTGGGCGAACTTGAAGCGCACCTGGCCGGTCTACCTCACCTTGGTGGCGGTCCTGGTCGGGGGGCAATGGTGGCTGAGCCGGCAGGATCCGGTTCAGAGCCCGATCTTGCCGGCCGCCGCCGTCAAGATGGAGCCCCATATCGAGCTGCAGTTCACGGGCGTCCAGATGCAGGGCCGCGAGAAGGGGACGGTGCGCTGGACCATCACCGCCGACGACGTCTCCTCGTCCCAGAACCAGCAGTTCGTCTACTTCGACTCGAAGCCGCGCGGGACCTTCTACAACCTCAAGAACTGGGATCCGGCGCCGGAGGCGACCGCGTCCAACCGGAAGGTCGACTGGGTCGCCGAGAAGGCCGAGTACGACTCGCTGTCGGAGGCCATGACCATCAAGGGCAACGCGGTCTTCACCACCGACGAGCAGGACGTGATCAAGACCGACGAGGTCTTCTACTCGGCGCGGCTCAAGGAAGTGCGGATGCCCAAGCCCGTGCAGCTCGATAGCCACAACGGGACGACCATCAAGGCCGATCAGGCGACCGCGGACATCGAGATCGAGGCGGTGAACCTCCAGGGCAACGTGGAGCTCACCAGTCCCCTCAATAGCCAGGAAGGGCTGTAATTCCCATGCGTCACCACATCCTCACCCCGCTCGCCCTCACGGCCCTCCTCGCCTCGACCCTGGGAGGCGCCATGACCGCCACGGCGGCTCCCAAGGCCCCGGCGCCCGCGGCGAAAGCCAAGCCGGCCCCCAAGGTCCCGCCCGCCGCCACGCCCGCGCCCGCGGCGGAGAGCAAGAAGGTCCGGATCTTCTCGGAGCAGCTCACCTACGATCGCAAGTCGGAACTGGCCACGCTCAGCGGCAAGGTCAAGATCCTCCAGGAGGACACGACCATCACCACCGAGCGGGTGAAGCACGACTCCAAGGGCAAGATCTCGTTCATCGAGGTGCCCTTCACCTTGATCCAGGAGAAGGAGCCCGATCCCAAGACGACCCTCAACGGCGACAAGATGACCTTCTACCACAGCGAGAAGCGGGTCTTCGTCGAGGGCTCCGTCAAGCTGAAGCGCGCAGGCACCCCGGAGGCCCAGCCCCAGGGGCCCACCAAGCGCGACAAGGTGAAGACCGCCCTCAAGAAGGAAGACACCTACATCGAGTCCGAGAAGATGACCTACTGGACCGATCGCAAGGATGCGGACTTCACGGGCAAGGTGCACGCCTACCAGAAGGAGAAGAAGGCCACCGCCGATCATGCCCTGCTCAACAACTCCCAGGACAAGATCTTCATGGACGGCAACGTCGTCCTGACCCAGATCAAGGGCGACTGGCTGGTCCGTGAGGGCATCGTCGACGACAGCAAGCCGGATCCCGAGCGGGACAAGGTGGTCAAGGACAAGACGGTCATGACCGGCGACAAGCTGGAGATCGATCAGCGGACCAACGATGCCGTCATGACGGGCAAGATCGTCCGGGTGGAGCAGAAGGGCCGCGTGGCGACCAGCGAGCGGGCGGTCTACTCCGATCAGGATCAAACCATCACCCTGACCCAGAACGTCAAGATTCGCCGCGACACGGGCGACTGGATCAACGCGGACAAGGCGGTCTTCCATACCGACAACGACCGCTTCGAGGCCTTCGGCGGCGAGGGCAGCCAGGTCGAGACCGAATTCCTGCTCAACGAGTAGGCGTAACGCTTGCATGAAGGACCGCCCCCCGGCGCCGCGTGGCACCGGGGGGCGGTTTTCAGGTGGGGCTTACTGCTCGGCCTTCTGAATGGAGATCTGGATCTCGAGGGGCCTGACGTCGTCTGGGTTGCCCTTCTTGGGGGCGTGCAGCGCGACCGAGGTGGTGGCGTCCTGAGGGGTCAGCTCGGTGTAGAGGGAGATGGTGGCCTTCACGCTGCGGGTGGCGTCCATGTAGGTCGAGAACGCGGCGGAACTGGGGCCGATGTTCTTGAGGAACACGTTCTTGGCGGGGCCGGACTCGAAATCTCCGCCGGGGTCCACGACGACCTCCGGCCAGAGGCTCTCCGAGCGGGTCGGGGCGGCGTTGTCGTCGTAGACGACCTTGTAGGACTTGATGGTCACTCCCGCGCCGTTGGGCGGCGCGGAGAGCACGAGCGTGAGGTCCTTGCCGGTCGGGTAGCGGGTCTCCTGGGGAACGGGGACCAGCGGCGAGACCGAGGTGGTGGCGATGCTGTAGGAGGCGGTCAGGGTGAGGAGGGGCATGCTGCCCAGCTTGACTGCCTGGAGGGTGTCGGAAACGGGGCCGACGGTGGGGATCTTGAGCGTGATGTTCGGGTTCGAGTCGGCCTTGATCGTGCGCATGTTGGCGGGGGAGGTCTTGCCGTCGTAGCTGGCGGTGAAGGACTGGTAGCCGGTCTTGATCTTCGTGAGCGTGAAGAAACCGTTGCCGTCGGTGGCCGCGACCGAGGCGCCGTTGGTGACCACGGCGTTGGGGATGATGTTGCCCACGGAGTCCTCGACGAAGCCCGAGAGCGTGCTGGTCTTGACCTCGGGGCGGTGATCGGTCGCGATGGGGAGCCAGTTCTGGCTCACGGCGTCGCAGCCGGCCAAGAAGGCGAGGCCGCTGACGAGGGCGAGGGCGCGCGCGAACTTCTTCATCGTCTCTCTCTCTAGTTGATGGTCGCCGGGACGATCCCGGTCTCGAACCTCACCGTGAAGGTGCCCTCGGCCTGGATGGGAAAGCCGTTGTCGTCCTTGCCGTAGAAGGTGACGACGCCCACCAGGTTCTGGGACCAGGGGGTGGTGGTGGGGACGAAGCCGGCGACTCCATTGCTCGCTCCGGCCATGAAGCCCTTGCTCTCGCCGAACTCCCAGAGCTGCGGGGAGACGACCGGGATCTCGATGGCCTTGTTGGCGGCGGCCTGCGCGTTCGTGCCGGAGGTCTTGGGGATGTAGACGGCGGTGCCGAGATGCTGCTCCTGGATCAGGTAGGTGTCGATGAGCTGGTCCTTGTTGTCCTTGTATCTCAGCTTGTAGTCGGTGAAGCGGACGCCCGGCATGATGTCTCCGGGGCGCGGTTTGATCACGATCTTCGACTCCGCTTCCTTGTCGCGCTGGAAGGATCCGGTCGTGAAGTCGTAGGTCAGCTTCATGACGGTCGTCTGGGGCTCGGCGTCGATGAGGACGTAGGCTTTGGGGAGGAAGGGGTTCCCCATCATGAATGCGTCGCAAGCGGCGGTCGTGGCCGCCAGCGCGGCCAGAACCGCACCTTGTGCCAGCCTTCTGGTAAGGTCACCCATGGCTTGCTATGTCCTCCTTTGATAAGGGCTTGGCTATCGAGCAATCGCTGGTCTTATACCCCGACCCTTTGGGGTTGTACCGGGCGGCTGCATGGAGTTCGAAATGGTGACGAGCGTCACCATTGGCGGGCTTTCGGGGTGCGCAACGCCGCCATGCGAGAAAGCAACGCGCGTTGACGGGTTGTTGACCTTGTGATCGAGTTTACATACCAGTGGGGTGTTCGGTTGTTACGATGCCTTCTCAGCAGCGTGATCTGCCGCGAAAGAGAAAGGGATGACGATGAGGAGACGCCCCACGGCCAAGAAGGCCCCCGCCAACTATGTCGAGCCCCCCGCCAGCGTGGGGACCGACGAGGTCGAGGAACAGTACAACCAGCGCGCGACCTTCTATTTCTCCGAGGAGCAACTGCTCGCTCTGGAGGTCGTGATGCTCAAGCTTCGCACGGAGCAGCGGATCAAGGTGGGCAAGTCCGAGATCATGCGGGCTGCCCTGGATTTCGTGCTCGAGGATTACAACCTCAACAAGGAAAACTGCTGGCTGGTTCGTCGTTTGACTGGACGCGACTAGCGCGTCCTCACGCTGACCTGCTCTCTTTTCGCCCGCGTTCGGCCGCGCATCGACGCGCCGTTTGCTCCTGATCATCACAGGCCCCGGAGGAATCCGGGGCTTGCTTCTTATGGAAGGGGTCAATCCATTTTCAGGCTCACCCGCAAGGAAGCGGCTCGGTCCGGTCGGTCGGTCCTCCGCGGATCTCGAACGCTTCCCCAGGCTGGAGTTTGGATGAGAGCCTGGGCCTGGGGATCCGGGCCTTGCTGAGGAGGCCTGGTGGTCGGGGCCCCTGTCTCTTCGGGCCAAAGCG
>JAKFCT010000021.1:0-7620 GCA_036676495.1 Candidatus Sericytochromatia bacterium | reverse complement strand
CTCGTCGATGTCAACGACGCGCTCTAACCAACTGAGCTATACGCCCCCAGAGGCGGCACCCAGATTCGAACTGGGGGTGGAGCTTTTGCAGAGCTCTGCCTTACCACTTGGCTATGCCGCCGGGAGGAAAAAACCCTCGGGTGCCCGAGGGCCAGAGCGGGTGACGCGATTCGAACGCGCGACAGCCTGCTTGGGAAGCAGGTACTCTACCAGCTGAGTTACACCCGCGAAGGTGAGGTAATCTTAGCGCGAACGTTAGAGGCTGTCAAGGGAATCCGGAGGCCACGAAAGAGCTTGACTTAACATTTCTTGACATTCCGATCCCGCCTCCACTACCCTACTCGTACCGACGGCCCCAAACAGTCACCGTTGCCTGTTCGGGGAGCGCGAGCTCGGGGCGGATCCCCGCCGCCGTCCAGCCTCGCGGACGGATCTCGCGCATGAGCCGAGATGAGAGGAGGGTCTCCATGGCGACCGAACTGAACCGGACGGGAGCACTCGATGTCGAACCCCTCGTCGCCCTGCACTCCCCCCCTGAAACCGCCGTCCCCCCCGAAGCCCCCATCACCGAGCGGGTCACGCTGCGGATCGTGAACCATCCTCACTTCGAGGAAGCGACCCTGCGCAAGGTCGTTCAGCCGCGCATCGAGGTGGATCAAGGCGAGCGGATCGTCTCCTTGATTTCCCAGGGGCTCAGCCTCACCGAGGAGCGGCGGACGGAAGGGACGACCGCCATCCTGATCGAGGTGGCCGCCCGGTATCGCCGGGGCGAAGGCGCGATCAAGCAGCTTTACCGCTACCTGGTCTTCACCGAGAACGGCACCGTCTACTGCCAGCGCCTCCCCATGGGCTCCTGGGCTCCGAGCGAACCCGACGTCTGCCTGGAATGGCTGGGGCGCGGCGGCTTCCAGCAGGGAGATTTCGTGCTCTTGCCCCGGAAGCGGATTCCGTCCGAGGCGCTGGAGATCGCGCGCCCCGCCAAGGCTCCGCTCTGGAAGCGGGCCATGGACGGGATGAAATCCCTGATCGGCGAGACCATGCTCGAGGACGAGCTCAACACCAGCGAGTGGCACCGCCTGATCGGCCGGCACAACCCGGTCGACTGCCGGGTCTACCAGCATGCCGGGCGGCTGTACCTCTCGGCTCCGCATGCCACCGTGGTGGAGCATCCCGAGCATGCGACCCTCAAGATCCCGGAGGGCCTCTACGAGATCGTCGAGGACCGCGCCTCCTCGTACTGGCGCAAAGCCATCGACTAGGAGCGCGCAGGCCATGCGCGCGTGGGGGCTGGCCGTCCTCATGCTCGGGCTGTACTGCCTGCCGGCGGCCGCCGCGGAAAAAACCATCGGGCGTCAGGTCCAGACCTGGCGCCCCCGCCCGCTGAGCCCCCTCCTTCCGGAGGCAGGGCCTGCTAAAGCTGGATCTGCCAAGGCATCGCCCACCCAGCCACTGGCGGAGGAGGCCACGAGCAGCAAAACCGAGGGAAAAGGCCCCCTCTGGGAAGCATGGATCAACCGCATCCTCAACGGCCAGCCGGTGATCCTCTTTCAGCCGACCTGGAAGGGCGCTTGGCCGGCACCTCAGAACGCGTGGAGCTTCTCGCTCACTCCCGGGGTGCGCGGCGAGCCCAGCACGGGCTTCGGGGCCGAGGTGGTCCTCAGCGGCGCATGGTCATTGGCGGGCCTGAAGCTGGAAGGAGACAGCCACTTGCTCTGGGCGGAGACCAGCGGCATCACGTCCTGGCGCGCGGCCATCAGCCGCGGCGGCCTCTCGCTCGAGTGCCGCGGCTGGATCGATGATGCCCTCAGGCCAGGGGATTTGACGGCGACGGCGGCGTTTCGTCGGTCGTTTTGACCGCTTCCATGTAGAAGAGCGTGGTGGCCACCGAGGCGAAGACCCGCACGAGCAGCAGGGCCACGGCCGCAAGGGCTGCGGCGAAGACCCCGATCTGAGGCAGGAACAGGCCCAGGGCGATCGCCCCCCCCTGCGCGAGACTCAGCACCGTCACCAGCGCCATCGTCCCCTTGAACTGATGCTTCACCACGCCCAGGCTCTCGCGCCAGGCATGCAGCCAACCCAGGTGACGCAGCACCACCCCTTGCTGCCAGAAGATCAAGACGAAGCTCATGACCGCAAACGCCAAGAGCCAGACCAAGCCCAGCATGGTGAGCTGGCTGGCCGCGTGCATGGCTTCGGGGCTCAAGGCCTGCCCGATGCCCGAAACGGCCGCCTTGCCTTCAAGAAAAGGACGAAGCTCGGCCTCGAGACGCGTCGCGCCGGTCTGTCCCACCCAGAGCGCCCCCAGGATCAGCAAGGGGAAGCCAAGGGAGAGCATGAGCAGCACCTGATTCAGGGCGCCGCCGACCAGGCTCCAGAAATGTCTCCCGATGCTGGTAAAAAAATCGTCCCAGGTCGCCTTCTCGCCGGACCTCACTTTTGCGATTAGATTGAGCCAACCCGCCATGATGGCCAGCTGAATGAGCGCGGCCAGCACCATCCCGCCGAAACCGCCGGGGCCGCGGCCCGGAGCGAGCATGGCAATCAGGACGTCGGCAGCGAGCGGAGGAAAGAGCAGAACGGGGTGGGCTCGCAGGAGGGCCAAAGACTGGCCCAAGAGTTGCTTCACGGAAATCATCGGGGTATCCTTGAGAGGGCGCGGATGGGCATTCACGCTGGCATGGTACCTGCTGGGCGGGCCAATGTCCACGCCGCGCGGGAAAGGATGAAGGATGACGCTGAGCGCCATCGACATCGTGGGGCTCCTGGTCCTCGCTTACAACCTGCTTCGCGGACTGGCCACCGGGCTGATCCGTACGGGCATCGGGGCGATCGCCGTCCTGGTCGCCACCTACATGGCGTGGCAGCACCAGACCTGGGGTGGCCCCATCGTCAATGCCCTGGTCCCGGCTGATTGGTCCATGGCCTTCGCCGTCCGCCCGCTGATCGTCTGGATCGGCGCCTTCGCCCTGATCAACGTCGTCGGCGTCCTGCTGCGCCTCGGGGTGCGCTACACCCCGCTGATCCTCGCCGACCGCATCCTGGGCGGCATCTTCGGTCTGGTCGTCGGCGCGGGCGTCCTGCTGCTGCCCATGCTCTTCATCTCGCATTTCCCCCTACTCCAGCAGATTCCCGCCATCCAGGAAACCCTCAAGACCAGCGTGCTGGCCAACTGGCTCAGCCCCGCTCTCCAGTTCCTCATGGAGCGGACGCCGGAGCTGCTCGAAGGAAGCGCCAAGTGATCCGCGCCGTCCTCTTCGATGTCGACGGCACTCTCATGGACAACAACCTCTTGCATGTTCGAGCTTGGAAAGAAGCCTTCATGCCGTACAAGGCCTTCGAGGACGCCGAGTTGCTGCGCTACGTCGGCATGGGCTCCGACACCTACGTCCAAAGCTTGGCGCCGGAGCTGGATGCGGACGCCCGGCAGGCGATTCGCGACCGCAAGCGCGAGCTCTATCGGACGCTCGGGGCGCAGGCCGCACCCTTTCCCGGATCACGATCGGCCCTCGAGGCGGCACGCCGGCGCGGGCTGGCGATCGCCCTCGCCTCGTCCGCCAACCGGGTCGAGATCGAGCGCTACGTCGCCCTGATGGGCATCGAATCGCTGGTCGCGGCGATGACCACCGCCTCGGACGTGGCGCGCACCAAGCCGGATCCCGATCTCTTCCTGGCGGCGCTAGACAAGCTTCAAGTCTTGCCCGAGGAGGCCTTCGTCGTGGGGGACACTCCCTATGACGTTCAAGCGGCCAGCAAGGCCGGCATGCCGACCGTCGGCGTGCTCAGCGGAGGGTTCGCGGGCGCGACCCTGGAAGCGGCGGGAGCGATCCTGGTCCTTCAGGACGTGGGAGAGCTGGCCGAGCGCTTCGACGAGGTCCTCAGCCGGTTACAAGGCCCGACCCCCTGACACATGAGAATCCTGTCGCCGCAGGCACGCGCCTCCGGCGTTAGCCCTCTCGGGGAAACGGCTCGTAGAAAGCCGGTTTGAAGGCGTTGTCCTCGACGACCGACACGGTCCGCGACGGCATGCGGATGGTCAGCAGGCTATCCCGAACGAAGAGATGATCCGCCGTGAGCAAGCTGAAGCCGGCATGCTCGAGCGCCCCCATCTTGGCGGGCTGGTAGTCCGGCACCCAGGCCAACACCCCCTGTGTCGGGAACGCCTTGAGCTGAGCCAGCCCGAAGCGGAGCAACGGCTCGGCCAGGTCGTCATAGCCGGGATGCACCAGCAGGTGAATCGAATGCGGCGCGGATCGGAACTGCGCCGTCAGGTGCAGGTAGCCGATCATCCGCTTCCGATCGTCGGAGACGACGTAGCGCATCTCTTGAAACATGCCGAGCTTGCAGCGCCATTTGCCGAGCGCGCGCTCCACGACCCCCACCTCGAAATCCCCCACGCTCCGAGAATCGATCATGCGCATGGGGGAAGGCGTGCAGGCATTGTGGAGTTGCAGCAGGCCGGCCGCGTCCTTGCCGCGATAGGGCCGCAGCCCGACCGGGGGATGCGCCGGCTCCCAGCTTTCGAGCTTCTCGGCCGGCAGCTGGAAGTAGTGAACGGTGGCGTAGCGGCGAAAGCCCTTGCGGGTGACCAGGCCGATCGCCGGCAGGTTGCGGGTGTCGATCTCGACGGTGAAGCTCTTGACCCCCAGGTGATGCTCGAAGGTGAAATCCAGCAGGGCCTGGGCCACGCCGTGCCCCCGGAACGCCGGAGCGACCGCGAGGTAATCGACATGCCAGCGCGTATGGTCGCGGTTGGCCGGGGAGGTCTGGATGAAGCCCGCGATCTGCCCGTCCTCCTCGGCCACATGCAGATGGAGCACGTACTGGTAGGGATTGGGGAAGAGGGTCAGCAGGCGGACCAGCGGGTACATCTGCTGCCAGCGGCCGAGCTGGCTCGCGAGGTCCACGCCGCGGCGCTCGTACTCCTCGGTGAAGGCCTCGGAGAAGATGGCCCGGAGGGTGGGAAGGTCGCGGAAACGCACGGGACGAATCAACACGGCGCACCCTCCCGAGCCAGCGACGGAACTTCGGAGAGCGGGCGCGACCAGCGGATGCGGACCACCGGGGTGCGCTCGATGCCATTGCCATGGGGATTGCCGGCAAGCGCCTGCTTGAGACGCTCCGGATCCACTCCCGGGGTCGCGGCCAGGACCCGGACGCCCAGGGCGTTGGCGTCGACCACGGCGGCTTCGGTGCCGCAGCGCCGGAAGAGCTCCATGACGAAGGCGTGGGGGGACTGGGGAGCCAGGACGATCGCCCGATCGAAAGGAGGCAGCGAGCCTCCGACGTCGTCGATCAGCGCGACCCTCCAGCCTGCGAGGCGATAGAAGACCCCACGCATGCCAAAGAGCTTGGTGAGGCCGCCGGCGGCGAGGGCGAAGAGGATGCGCCCGAGGCCCGCCTCGTCGATCGCGGCCTGCATGCCATGCGGAGTGGCCAGCGAGCTCATGACCGGGAAGCAGCGCGAGAGCCCGAACGCGGCGAGGCTGGGGGCCTTGGACCAGCGGGGCCAGCGCAGGCGGTTCTGGGAGATGGCGAGGGCCGATTCGGAGATGGCCAGGCAGTCACCGGGGCGGATGCGCCCGACGATCGCTCCCGCGACGATGGCGGCCAGGTCGTCTCCGGGCACCACCAGCCGGGTCGGCAAAGGGAGGACGGAGCCCTCGGCGATGGCGATCGGCTTGGCCGGTTCGGCGGCGCGCCCCAAGGGGACGACCAGCGTGGTCCCACCCGAGCTCCAGCCGTGACGGCCGTAGGTTTGCCAGGTGAGTTCGACGGTCGCGGCGTGCAGGCCTTGCCGGTCGAGGGGATCGCCGGCGAGGTCGAGCTCGACCAGCAGCTCGGCGCCCGCGACGTCGCGGACGGCCTGCAGGGGCAGATCGTCGCCGAAACCGAGGCGGACGGAGGCGACGAAGCCGGGGCGCGGGAGCGCATCGAGGCCGAAGGCTTCGACCCGGGCCGCGAGGGCGGTGATGGCGAGGGCGGGATCTGCGGCCTCCAGGCGGAAGCGTGCGACGCGGCTGCCGCCGCCGAGGCCCGACCACGGCGTCAGGGGGATGAGACGAATCGAGGCGGCGGATCCCGGCCGCGGAGGCGCCGCGAGGGCCCGACCCAAGAGCAGGCTACTTGCGGCCACGGCGAGAAGACCCGATAATAGGACGAACACTCCGTATCGCTCCTCTCGATTGCGTCTCCCGTCATGACGGCGGGAACGAGCCCGATCATGCGAGGAAGAACCCGTGTTATTTTAGCAAGCTTTACCCATCGAATCAAGCGCCAAGAAACGGCCGAGGATTAGGTGGGACGGGCATTTCGAGGAAGCACCATGGCCAATCCGGACGCCAAGGGACGCATGATCGCCGAGAACCGGCGGGCGTTCCACGAGTACCACATCCTTGATCGCATCGAGACCGGCATCTCGCTGACCGGCACCGAGGTCAAGAGCTTGCGCATGGGAAAGGTCAGTCTCCTGGACTCCTTTGCCCGGGTGGAAAACGGCGAAGTCTGGGTGTACCACATGCACATCGCCCCCTACACCATGGGCAACCGCTACAACCATGACCCGCTGCGCGCGCGCAAACTCCTGCTGCATCGCAATGAGATCAGCCGCCTCATCGGCAAGACCAAGGAAAAAGGCCTGACCCTGATCCCGATCAAGCTTTACTGGCACGGAGACTGGGCCAAGCTGGAGCTGGCGCTCGCAAAGGGCAAACAGCTCTTCGACAAGCGCGACGCCCTGGCCGCCAAGGAGTCCAAGCGGGACATCGAGCGCGCCCTCAAGGAGCGGAGCCGAGGCTAGAACCCAGTTAAGCCCTGGCTAAGCCTTGACAAAGCTTCGCTCCGTGGTATACTGGCCGGGTTGCCTGTGGAAGGAGGTTTTTATGCTGCTTCGCGTGGAAACCCTGCTGCAGGCCCCGGAGAAGACGACTCACCTATCGTTTCGCGAACCCATCGACTTCCCGACGGATCTTGGTCGACTGACTCGCCCCCTGGCGGGAGAGGTCTCCATCACCCGGACGGATGACGATCGGTACTTGCAGATCCACGGGACGCTTGATACCGAGGCCGAGCTGGTCTGTGATCGCTGTTTGGGACCGGTGCCCACCGCGCTCAGCATCGACGTCGACGAGGTGCTGCAAGTGGCGGAGTCGCCGACCGAAACGTTGGAGGTGGACGAGGCGGTCCCTGCGACCGGAGACCTCGATCTCTCCGACTTGTTGCGGCAGCATTTGCTGCTCAGCCTTCCCAGCCGGAAACTCTGCGGTTGCGCACCGACCTTCGGGAAGGACGCGTCCCAGGTGGACCCCCGTTGGCAGAAGCTAGAAGCCCTATTAAGCCGGACGACCGAGGAGGATTCCTAGAACCATGGCACAACCCAAGAAGAAGACCTCAAGCTCCAAGCAGGGTCATCGCCGCTCCCACTGGAAGGCCGAGGCCCCTAACCTGAGCAACTGCAAGAACTGCAAGTCCCCCAAGCTGCCCCATACCGTTTGCCAGGTCTGCGGTCAGTACAACGGCAAGCAGGTTCTCGCGGTCGCTGAGTAAGCATCCGCTAGCGCCCTTTTGACGAGCATGTCTGCCCGCATCGCGATCGACGCCATGGGGGGTGACTACGCCCCCTCT
>JAKFCT010000020.1:0-70083 GCA_036676495.1 Candidatus Sericytochromatia bacterium | reverse complement strand
CCTTGAAGGCGATGAAGCCGAGGAGGACGACCAGGACGCAGGAGAGCAGCGCGAACCAGCCTAGGACGCTGAGGTCGAGCTTCTTGGTGAACTTCATGCGTATCTCAATCCTATCTTTCGATTACCGGCCTAGAAGACGGTGAACATGCCGTCACGCCAGGGCCAGGTCCACTCCCAACCCGGCCCCCGGAAGAAGGTGCCGATGTAGGTGAGCACGGCCATCAGCGAGCAGAAGTAGTGCCACAGGCTGATTGCGAAAGGACGGTCTTCGACGCGCAGCGACGGGTTGCGGTCGAGG
Organism: Candidatus Sericytochromatia bacterium; assembly: GCA_036676495.1. Classification (GTDB taxonomy): domain Bacteria; phylum Cyanobacteriota; class Sericytochromatia; order S15B-MN24; family UBA4093; genus UBA4093. The sequence goes on along the minus strand of JAKFCT010000020.1, from coordinate 69,785 downwards.
TAGGGAATCGCCATCAAGCCCACCAGGATGAGACCCGGCAGGAAGACGCCGGCCCAGTTGGGCGGGAAATAGTGAAGCATTTCCTGGAGGGCCAGGAAGTACCAGGGGGCCTTGGCGGGGTTGGGGGTGACGGCGGGGTTGGCGAGCTCTTCCAGGGGGGCCTGGAACATCAGCGCCATGATCACGATGCCGACGGTGACGGCGAGCATCATGACGACTTCGCGCATGAACAGGTGGGGCCAGGTGAAGACCAGCTCCCGGTTCTCGCGTTCCTTGTTGTAGCCGCGAACGCCCCGGACGACGGCGTAAAGACCGACGCCTTCGTTGATCTCCTGGAGATCCTTGGGATTGCGACCCTTAACGGTATTGGCCACGTTACTCTCCTCTTACATCAGGACGTTGGCGGAAGTGGGATCACCAGGGTCGGCGAGCCCGCCATCCTTGCGGATGCGCCAGAAGTGAACCGCCAGGAGCACGGCCACGGCGAGCGGGAAGATGACGCAGTGAAGGACGTAGAAGCGGATGAGCGCGTTCTGTCCCACCGCGTTGCCGCCGAGGAGCGCGAACTTGACGTCCGGTCCAACGAAGGGGGCGTACTTGGCCATGTTGCTGCCGACCGTGATCGCCCAGATGGCGAGCTGGTCCCAGGGCAGGAGGTAGCCGGTGAACGAGAGCAGGAGGGTGAAGAGGAAGAGGAAGACTCCGATCACCCAGTTGAACTCGCGCGGGGCCTTGTAGGCGCCGGACCAGAAGACGCGGCACATGTGAAGGAAGACGAAGAGCACCATCAAGTGGGCGCTCCAGCGGTGCATGTTGCGGAAGATATCCCCGAAGCTGACGGCGAAGGCCAGGTCCTTCATGTTCTCGTAGGCCTGCGTGGTGCTCGGCACGTAGTAGAGCATGAGGATGATCCCGGTCAGGGTCAGCAAGCCGAAGAGCATCAGCGAGATGCCGCCGAGCCAGTAGGTCGTGTCGAAACGCAGCGTGCGTTCCTTCACCTTCACCGAGTGCAGGTGCAGGAAGACGTTGGTGAAGGTGACGAGCGACTGGTTCTTGGGCGTGTTGGGAAGCCCATGCCGGAAGATCGACTTCCAGAGCTGGGATTGAAAAAGCTGTTTTGCCAAATTATTTAACACCGAATTGCTCTCCCTAGACCTCGATGGGGTTGCGCTGCGTTGCCGGCGCCCCCAGGTCGACCAGCAGCTGGCCGTCCTTGGCGATGGACACCTGGAAGATGTCCAGCCCGCGCGGAGCCGGACCGGCCAGGAGCTCGCCCTTGGGCGTGTAGACCGAGCCGTGGCAAGGGCAGTGGAACTCGCCCTTGAGCTTCTCGCCGTCGAGCTTGGCCTGGCCTTCGCCGAGGTCCTTGTCCGGATGCCAGGAGACCGTGCAGCCGAGGTGGGCGCAAACGGCCGAGATGGCCATGAAGCCTTCGGGGGCCTTGCGGACGAAGACGTTCTTCTCGGCGAAGTAGGTCACGGTGCCGTCGGCGAAGTCCGTGGGCTTACCGGCCTTGAGGGAGTTGGGGGGCTCGTAGAGCACGTTGGGGAACATGTAGCGGATGCCCCCCACCGCGGTACCGCCGAGAGCCAGGGCCGCGGCGGCAGAACCCGCCTGAATGAAGCGGCGCCGGGTGACGCGCTCTCCCTGGGTCTCGATTTCCGGCGCGTTCGCCCCGTTCGGATTAGTATGCATACTGTGGCGTATCCTCCTGAAGCAGGTGTTCCATCCGGATAGCGCCCGTGGGGCAGCGCATGGCGCAGAGTCCGCAGCGGACGCAGAGTCGCTCGTCCTTGATCATCAAGGTGCCGTCGAAGTCGTACCCCTGAGCGGCGAGCGCAGCCTTGGCCTCCGCGAGCGGCATGCCGAGCTTCTGCTCGACCGCCTTGGCGGCTTCGGTATCCGGCTCGACCATCGAGAGGTCGACCATGTGCAGGGTGTTGTAAGGGCAAACGTCCACGCAGCCGTTGCAGAGGATGCATTCCGAATCATCGATCGGCGTGTTGACGTCGCACCAGAGGCAGCGCTCGGCTTCCTTGATCGCCATCTCCTCGGTGTAGCCCGTGTGCGCCTGGTCGACCATGCTGACCTTGCGAACTTCCAGGGGAGCCAGGGGGATGGGCACGAAGGGGCGCACCTCGAAGTCCGCGGCCGGGAACTGGTAGTTGTCCAGCGTGGCCAGGTTGAACTTGTAGGTGGTGGGATCCACCGAGGGCTTGCCGTCATGCAGCCAGCGGTCGACCTGATCGGCGCAGCGGTGGCCGGAGGCGATCGCCGTGATGATCAGCTTGGGGCCGGTCTCGATGTCGCCCGCCAGGAAGACGCCCTCGGCGGTGGTCATCTGGGTGTTGAGATCGCACGACGGCGTGCCGCGGGGCCCGAGCTCGAGATCCGGGCAGTCCTTGATCAGATCGAGGTTCGCCGCCTGACCGATCGCCACCATGATGACGTCGGCTTCGATCAGCGTGTCCGAGCCCTCGACGAAGCTGGGGTTGAAACGGCCTTCCTTGTCGAAGATCGAGTCGACCTGTTTGGTCCAGAGGCCCTTGACCGCACCGTCCGCGCCCACCTCGAACCGCTGGGGTCCGCGCTGGTTGATGATGGTGACTCCCTCCTCGGCGCCCTCTTCCTTCTCTTCGAGGTCGGCGGGCATCTTGTCGTAGGTCTCCATCGCGGTGAGGGTCACCGAGGCCGCGCCCAGGCGCACCGAGACGCGGGCGATGTCGAAGGCCACGTTGCCGCCGCCGATGACGATCACGCGCTTGCCGCGGATCTTGTCCGATTGGTCGTTGCCCAGGAACTGCTCCTTGAGGACGGCGACCGCGCCGTAGATGTTCGCGGCCTCATGGCCGGGCACCGGCAGCATCCGGGAATCGTTGAAGCCGATGGCCAGGATCACGGCCGCGTACTCGCGCCGCAGATCGCTCATCATGACGTCGCGGCCGATCCGGGTGTTGTAGCGGATCTCGACGCCGCGCTTCTGAATGGCCTCGATCTCGAGCTTCAGCATCTCGCGGGGGTAGCGGTAGGAAGGCACGCCGTAGCGCATCATCCCGCCGCCCTCGGGCATGGCGTCGAAAACCACGACCTCGTAACCCTTTTCGGCGAGGTCCAGGGCGGCGGTGAGGCCACCGGGGCCCGCGCCGATCACGGCGATCTTCTTGCCCTGGGTCTTGGGGGCCACCGGCCGGTCCATGACCTCGAAATGGCCGAAGCGCTCGTAGTGGGTGTCCACCAGGAAGCGCTTCAGATCTCGGATCTGGACCGACGTGTCGAAGTCCTTGCGGCGACAGGTGGTCTGACAGGGTGCGCCGCAGGTGTACCCGCAGGCGACCGGGAACGGATTGGGGTAATGGGCGATCTTGTACGCTTCTTCGTAGCGCCCCTGCACGATCAGGCCGATATAGCCATAGTGGCCGCCCGCATAGGTGTTGACCGGGCAGCCTGCCATGCACTTGATGTTTTCACGGATCCAGTCGAGGTCCGTGACCTTGAGCGAATAGTCTTTGTTGCTCATGAGCCCCTTCCTCAGAGGAGTTACGGCGAGTCAATACCAATTAAACCACATTTTCAGGGGCTCGTCGGCTCCCCTTGAGAAAAAATCTCCCCGCCTGCGGCCCTCTCGGACCCGCGTCCTGCCGGGATCTTAGGCGAGCAGGCGTTTTAACGGCGCTTGCTCTTGCGCGGACGTTCGGCGAGCAGATAATCGGCGAGCGCTTCGGCCTCTTTTTGGCTCAGGCCCAGCGTCGGCATCCGCGACCCGGGCATCTGGGCTTGTGGATCCAGGATCCACGGCAAGAGGTCCTCGCGATCGCGTTCTTTTCCGATCTTCGAGAGATCGGGGCCCATCGTTCCCTCGGCCCCCTCGTGGCCTTTGAGCGTATGGCAGCCGATGCATCCCTTGCGGGTGAAGAGTTCCTCACCTTGCGGGGCGGCAGCGGCGCTCGGCACGACGACCATCACGATCGCCGCGCTCAAGATGAGCGTGAGGGCTGAAGGCATGCCGGTTCCTCCTCCTTATAACCTACGGGACGCGCTCGATGCGAACAATCCGTACTTTACCCCGATGCGCCCGCTTCCACTCTCCCCGTGCCGGGGGCATGCCGCCGCAACGCCCCTCGCGGCCACGAGGTCGCCCAAGACGGGCGTTTCCGCGGCCTAGACCCCGGGAGCCCAGGCCCAGCCCCGGTTCCCGGGCCGGGCCTATCGCGTGACTGCTTCTTGCCAGGGGTGTAACGCTGTATTAAGCTCGCCTCGGATGCATGAGCAGGTCGCAGGGGGGAGAAGGGAGAATCGCGATGCCGTTCAACCTTTACGCGGCGGTCGTGGCCGGGCTTTGGGGGACCTTCGCGCTGACGGCCTTCCTCTTGGTCGGGCTGAGGCTGGGCTGGGTCCACCTGGACTTCGCCAAGCTGCTGGGCGGGATCGTGATGCCCCTCAACCGGAAGGGGCAGGCCGTCGGCTTGATCTTCCACTTCGGCGCCGGCATCCTCTTCGCCCTGCTGTATACCTGGATCTTCGATCTCGTCGGCCTCTGGCCCAGCGCGTGGACTCCCTTCGTGGGCACCATGTTCGGCCTCTACCACTGGGTCTTCTCGATGTTCCTGATCGACGTCGCCCGCCGCTACAACCCGCATATCCAGCGGGGCGGGGAGAGCGATCCCGGCACCTGGGGCATCAAGCTGGGCCCGCAAGAAGCCCTCATGCAGATGCTCGGCCACCTGATCTACGGGACGGTGGTGGGCTTCGCCTACTTCACGGTCGCCTTGACCACCAATACCGTCCAGGGCGGGGTTCCCGACGATGCCGGGCTCAACCTGATCGTCGCGGCCGTGGCCTCCGTGGCCCTCATGGCGGCTTACGTCTTCGCGTTGCCCAGCGAGGCGGAGCAAGGCGTCTTCACGGCGGCGATGCCCGAACCGCACGTCGACCGCGAGGCCGAGCGGCGCAAGCTCCGCGCGCGCTACGACCGGGGCGAGATCAGCTGGGACGAGTATCAGGTCCTGCGCCGCCAGTGGGTCGGAGAGCCGTAGGGCTCCCGCAATTAAGGAGGTCGCCATGCAGTGGGGGGACTTCGTCGCCGAACTCTGGTTGTACGTGCCCTTGATCGGCTTCTGGCTGGTGGCGATCATCCTGGGCCTCGCCGGCATCGCAGCGTCGATGCGCGACCGCCAGCGGCCCGGCGGGATCGAGTACGAGTTCACCTCCTCGGAGCCCGAAGTGCGCCCGCACGCGCCTTCCGAGACGGAAGGGGCCGCCGGGGAGACGCACGTGGTGCATCTTCCTAGGGCCCCTGAGTCCCAACGGCTTCCCGATCGGGAGTGAATTTGCTTAGATCATCCGGCGCTTGCGCTCGATGACCGGCACGGTCCCCGGCTGCGGCGAGGTGGCGAACTGGAAGGGCGCGTCCTTGAGGCTTTCCGATTCCAGGGCGATCCGGCCGACCAGCACGCCGAAGGCGCTTTCGACGTCCGCGATCGGCGCCTCGCCCTTGGCCCAGCGGCTCACCGCATTCAGGTAGTCCTGCTCTCGCGAGAGCGTGAAGTAGGTACGGCCGTTGATCGCGTCCTTGAGCTGCGGCTCGAGCTCGGCGACCCGCGCGAGCGCCGCGTCGGGGGAAAGTCCCCCGCGGATGTCGCGCTGCAGGGAGTCGAGCGAGGCGAGCACGGTCGTGTGCTCGCGGTAGAACTGCTTGCTGGCCTCCCATTGCTGCATGCCGACCTCGCGAACCATGAGGGCGGCTCCGAGGCCGGCCGCGATCAGGCCGATCACGATCCACTTGCCGAGGGTCATGCCGCGCTTGGGCGCGGCGGCTTTTTCACTCATCGTGGCTTCCTTATCTATGTGTTGCTTCAGGTCAGCTTCGCGTTCCTGCGTATTAGCCGCGGGCGCTTATCTAAACCATCGTTTCCAGGACCAGCGTCAGGGCCGCGTCCAGGAAGAGCATGACGAAGAGGAGCATCATGTAGAAGTTCGAGAAGATGAACATCCGCTTGGCGTGCGCGACGTCCTTCGAGCGCCAGAGCCTCACGGCGTGCCAGGTGAAGATCCCGTTGAGCACGAGCGCCCCCAGGAGGTAAAGTCCGCCGTTGGCTCCGATCCAGACGAGGCTGAGCGTGGTCGGGATCAGGAGCAGGGTGTAGACCAGCATCTGACGGCGGGTGGAGTCCTCCCCGGCCACGACGGGCATCATGGGGATCTTGGCCTTGGCGTAGTCTTCCTTGCGGAAGAGGGCCAGCGCCCAGAAGTGCGGGGGCGTCCAGACGAAGATGATCGCGAACATCAGCCAGGGCGCCAGCGGCAAGTCCCCGGTGAGCGCCGCCCAGACGATCAGGGGCGCGGTCGCTCCGGCGGCTCCGCCGATGACGATGTTCTGGGGCGTGCGGGGCTTCAGCCACCATGTATAGATCACGGTGTAGAAGAGGATGCTGGCGAGCGCGACGGCGGCGGCGACCCAGTTCGCGAAGAGGCCCAAGAGCAGGACCGAGAGGATTCCGAGCACGATGCCGAAGACCAGGGCCCGTTCCGGGGTGACGCGGGCGCGCGGGATGGGGCGGCTGCGCGTGCGATCCATGACGGCGTCGATGTGGCGATCGATGTAGTGGTTGATGGCGCTCGCCGAGGAGGCGGCGAGCATGGTGCCGAAGATCGCGATCACGCCGGCCACGGGATCGGGAACCGTGCCCGTCATCAGGAGGGCGGGTAAGCCCGTGACGAGCATGAGCATGACGATCGTGGGCTTGGTGAGCTGGTAGTAGTCACGGACCACGCTCAAGAGGTTGAGCCGGCCTTCGATTCTTGCCCCAAGCAACATGGGAAAGCTCCTTAAATTCCTAGCCGCGGGCGCTGAGATTGGGCCGCGTTTATCAGCCGGTCGTTGCTTCAAGTCAGCTTCGCTGCCTTACGCAACAGCCGCGGGCGCTATTGGGCGAGCGCGGGGCGCACCGCAGATGCGATCTTACGGGCTCCCAGCATGCCGAGATTGACGACGAGGAGGGTCATGAGGATGAGTTCGGCCACTCCCAGGTGCGAGGCGGAGAGCGGGACGGGGACGCGCATGAGGACGTTGGCGATCCCGAGGCCGACCTGAACCGCCACGAGGCCGAAGGCGAGCATGGTGCCGCGGCGGACGAAGGCGTCGGGGCTCTTGCGGGCGACGATCATGAGGGCGGTGACGAGCAGGGCCAGGGTGTAGGCGCCGTAGCGGTGGATCATATGGGTGGCGATCGCCCCTTCCATCGGAGGGAAGAGCACGCCGTGGCACGTGGGGAAGTCCGGGCAGGCCAGCGCCGCGTACTTGGTCGAGACCAGGCCGCCCAGGAGGATTTGCCCGTAGGTGGCCAGCATGGTCACGAAAGCGAGCGGCTGGATGATCCCGGGCTGCGCCGAAAGCGTCGGGAGCCCGCCGGCTTCCTTCCATGCCATGACCGTGAGCAGCACCAGGCTCGAGAGGAAGAGCGTGCCGGTGCCGAGGTGCATGGTCACGGTTTCGAAGGCCAAAAGCTTCAGGACCGTGAGGGCGCCCAGGATGATCTGCATGATCAAAAGGCCGACGGCCACGAGGACCAGGCCGAGGAACTTGACGCGCAGCTCCTTCACCGCGACGACCCAGATCGTGAGGCCGAGGAAGAGCGTGCTGACCAGGGCGGCGACCAGCCGGTGGAACCACTCGATGAAGATCTCGGGGTCCATCGGCGGGATGAGTTGGCCGTGGCAGAGGGGCCAGTCCGGACAGGCGAGGCCCGCGCCCATGGCGCGGACGGTGGCCCCCAGGACGATCAGGATGAAGGTCAGGATGCTGAGCGTCAGCGCGAAGCGGCTGAACGGGCGGAAAGGATTGCGTTCGGCGTTTGCCATGGGGGGCCTCCGGTTACTTCGCGAAGACGACGTGCCAGAGGACGAAACGGGACAGGTAGGCGACGAAGAGCAGGCCCGCGATGACCAGGGCGAGGATGACTCCGAGCTTCTGGTTGTTCCGGGCGATGAGGCGATCGCGTTCCGATTCGGTTACGGCGTTGGTCATGATCGGCTCCTTAAGACGACTTGCGGGCGCTTTCTTCCTGGCGCTTCTTGAGCAGCGCCGGGTCGGGCTTCAGGTTGTAGAGGGTGTATTGAAGGGTGACGGTGTGGTACTGGGGTGGGAACTTGGGGTCGACCCAGAAGGCGACCGGAAGCTCCTTCACCTCGCGAGGCTTGAGCGTCTGCGTGGTGAAGCAGAAGCATTCCACCTTGTGGAACATCGGATCGGCCAGGGAAGGGGCGACGCTGTGCACGGCCTGGAAGTCGAGGGGGGCGTCGGAGAGGTTGGTGAAGCGGTACATGACTTCGCGCTGCTCTCCGACCTTGACGACGAGGCTGGGCTTCAGGGGTTCGATCTTGGCGGGCGCGAGGACGTCCACCAGGCCCACGAAGCGAACTTCCACCTCGCGTTCACCGATGGCGCCCGGGACGTTCGATTTGTCGGGTTTCTGCTGGACGACGCCGACCCCGTACTCGGTGCAGACCCAGCGGTAGATGGGGACCAGCGCCCAGCCGAACAAGGCCATGCCCAGGATCACGAGGCCGACGCGCTTGGCGAGGCGACGGTTTCGTGCTTCGAGGTCGATGGGGGCGGGCGTTTCAGCCTGCCCGGAGTTGGCCGGGGTCGTCATGGGCGTGGTCCTCAGGGTCTCGATGGGTCCGTGGTTTTACTTGATCACCGGCATGGTGTCGAAGTTATGGGACGGCGGGGGCGAAGAGACGGTCCACTCGAGGGTGCGGCCTTCCCACGGATCGTCGGGAGCGGCCTCGCCCTTACGCAGCGAGTGGATGATGTTGTAGACGAAGATCAGCTGGGCGAAGCCCATCACGAAGGCCGCGATGGTCTCGGTGGTGTTCCAGAAGGCGAACTGCTCCGGGTAGGTGTAGTACCGGCGGGGCATGCCCTGGACGCCGAGGAAGTGCATCGGGAAGAACGTGACGTTCATGCCGATGACCGTCAGCCAGAAATGCCATTTGCCGAGGGTCTCGTTCATCATGCGGCCGAACATCTTGGGGAACCAGTAGTAGGCTGCCGCCATGATGGCCATGATCGAGCCGGCGAAGAGCACGTAGTGGATGTGGGCGACGACCCAGTAGGTATGGGTGAGCTGGATGTCGACCGGGATGATGGCGAGGAAGATGCCGTCCAGGCCGCCGATCAGGAAGAAGGCGACGAAGCCGACGGCGAAGAGCATGGCCGAGGTGAGGCGGACGTTGCCTCCCCAGATGGTGGCGACCCAGCTGAAGATCTTGATGCCGGTGGGCACGGCGATCAGCATGGTCAGCACCGAGAAGATGGTGCGGGCGCGGACGTCGATGCCGGTGGCGAACATGTGGTGGGCCCAGACGAGGAAGCCCAGGAGGCCGATGGCGACCGACGAGTAGGCGATGGCCAGGTAGCCGAAGATGTGCTTCTTGCTGAAGACGGGGATGATCTCGGAGACGATGCCGAAGCCGCTCAGGATCATGATGTAGACGGCGGGGTGCGAGTAGAACCAGAAGAGGTGCTGCCAAAGGACCGGGTCGCCGCCGGCTTCGGGCCGGAAGAAGGAGGTGCCGAGGTTCCGGTCGAAGAGGAGCATCGTGAGGACGCCGGCGAGGACCGGGGTGGCGATGACTTGCAGCCAGGCGGTGACGAGCCAGGTCCAGCAGAAGAGGGGGATCTTGTGCATGGACATGCCCGGGGCGCGCATGTTGATGATGGTGACGATGAAGTTCACGCCGCCGAGGATCGAGCTGATACCCGCGAGGTGGATGCCCAGGATCCAGAGGTCGACGCCGCGGCCGGGGCTGAAGATGCCGCCGGAAAGCGGAGGGTAGCTGGTCCAGCCGGCAGCGGCGGAGCCGCCCATGGCGAAGGCGGACATGAGGACGACGGCGCCGGCAGCGTTCAGCCAGAAGGCGACGTTGTTGAGCCGGGGGAAGGCCATGTCCTTGGCGCCGAGCATCAGAGGGACGGCGTAGTTGCCGAATCCGGTCAAGAGGGGGATGACGGCCAGGAAGATCATGACCGTGGCGTGCATGGTGAGCATCTGGTTGTAGACGTCGGGCGCGAGGATGCCGGCGTCGGGCCTCCAGAGCTGCAGGCGGACCAGGAGGGCGAAGAGGCCTCCGACGAAGAAGCTGAAGAGGGCGAGGATCAGGTACATGATCCCGATCTTCTTGTGGTCGGTGGAGGTGATCCAGTCCCAGAGGCTGGTTTTGAGCGGGTGGGGGTGTCCCGCTGGGGCGTGTGCTGCGGTAGACATCGTTTTACTCCTGAAAAGCTTCGGGACCCGAGGTCTCCCGCCCCGGGAAACCGGGGCGGGAGACCTCAGGCGAACTTACTTTCTGCGGGCCTTGACCTCGTCGGGGGTGACGACGCCGGCGTTGTTGCCCCACGCGTTGCGCTCGTAGGTGGCGATCGCGGCGAGGTCGACATCGGTCAGGTGGCCGAAGCCCGGCATGACGCCGTTGTACTTCTGGCCGTTGACGGTGATCTCTCCGCGCAGGCCGTTGAGCATGACGTCGATATGCGCGTTCTTGTCGCCCTTGATCCAGTCGGAGCCGGCGATCGGCGGGAAGACGCCGGGGAGGCCCTGGCCGTTGACCTGGTGGCAAGAGGCGCAGTTCGAGGCGTAGAGCTTCTCCCCGGAGGCCATGAGGTCTTCCTTGGACACGGGGCCGGTGGGAGCGGCGGCGGCCTTCTGGTTCTCGGCCTTCCAGGCGGCATAGGCCTCGGGCTCCATGGCTTCGACCTTGAAGAGCATGTTGGCGTGGAGCGCGCCGCAGAGCTGCGCGCAGTAGCCGTCGTAGGTCCCGGCCTTGTCGACGCGGACCCAGCGCTCGTTCACCCGCCCGGGAATCGCGTCCTGCTTGAAGCCGAACTCGGGGACCGAGAAGGAGTGGATGACGTCATCCGAGGTGACGAGCAACCGGATGTTCTGGCCCACCGGCAGGCGCATGGGCTGGTTGGCGATGGTGATGCCCGAGTCGGGGTAGCGGTACTCCCAGAAGAACTGGTGCCCGATGACTTCGACGGTCTCGGAGATCTCCTTGGGGGCGTACTCCGTGAACTGGAGCACCCGGAAGGCCGGCACCGAGATGATGATCAGCAAGATCACCGGGATGATCGTCCAGACCACCTCGAGGGTGAGGTTGCCGTGGAAGTCGTTGACCTGGCGATCCTTGCGGTAGCGGAACTTCCAGAGGGCATAGCCCAGGGCCGCCCAGATTCCCACGAAGAGGATGCCGGTGATCCACATGATCAGGTTGTAGACCCCGTTGACCTCGGAGGCGATCGGCGTGATGCCCGCTTCCATGGGGTTTGCCATTGCCGTGGAGGCCATGAGCCCCCAAAGCAACAAGCCGAGCACTGCCTTGCCCTCAAGCTTTCCGAAGGCATCCTGCCATCGCTCTAGCACTTCTGTCCTCCCAACATCGGATTGAATTCGAAACTGCAAACAAACCATGAGGTGCGTTAGTGTCCTCCGCCCGGGACCAGGGGCAGGTACAGCACGACGAGCAGGATGATCCAGACCACGTCGACGAAGTGCCAGTACCATCCGGCGGCCTGCAGGGCGAAGTGCCGCTGCGGGGTGAAGTGGCCGAGCAGGGACCGGAACAGGTTCACCGCGATGAAGACCACCCCGATGATCACGTGGATGCCGTGGAAGCCGGTCAGCATGAAGAAGCCCGAGCCCAGGAGGCCGTCGGTGATCTTGAGAGGCGAGTGGGTCCACTCGTAGTACTGGATGCCGAGGAAGACGGCGCCCATGAGGACGGTCAGCGCGAGGCCGACGATCATGCCCCCGCGCTTCTTGGCCATCAAGGACCACTCGGCGAAGGTGTAGGTCAGTCCGCTGGTGACCAGCAGGACCGTCATGACGGCCGGCAGGGTCAGATCGTGGATGGGAAGGGGCACGCCCTCCGGCGGCCAGGTCGTGGCGCGGAAGCGGGTGTAGAAGATGAACCCGAAGAAGGCCGCGAAGAACATGGTCTCCGAGGCGATGAAGAGGATCCAGCCCAGCTTGAAGTCGTTGGTCTGGCCGGGCATGCCGACCGGCGGGGGGCCGGGAAGCTGTTCCTTGACCAGGGACGTCCACCAGCCGATCGAGCCGACCAGGGTGACGGCGACGCCCACGGCGAGCATCGGCCAGGCAATGGTAGCCTTCCCCGCAAAGAACGCCACGAAGCTGAAGAACATCACCAGTGCGCCGATCGAGGCGACCGGAGGCCAGGGGCTGTTCATCACGTGGGCGTCGTGCTCTGCGGAGTGGCCATGAGGATCAAGCGCGTGTTGGTTCACGAAGTTTCTCCTGTGGCAACGGTGGTTTCTACTGATATTACTTGCTGTTTACGATGATTAACACGTATAATACACGCAGGCAAGGGTTTTTGGCAAAAGATCAGTAGTTTGCCACATTGACGGCATGCCTCTCGCAATACTCTGTAACGATGTGAGCACGCCCGCTCGCGTGGTATGCTGGCGCTGAGACCCCCTGTTGCGGAGACTTTTCATGCCAGCTTCGGTCGATTCGTCGGAGTCCAAGCGCCTCCTGGCGATCCTCTTCGTCACCCTTTTCTTGGTCATGACCGGCTTCGGGATCATCATCCCGGCCCTTCCCTACCAGACTCTCGAACTGCGAGGCGACGCCCGCACCGTGGGCTTTCTGCTCGCTTCCTATTCGGTCATGAACGTCCTTTGCGCCCCGCTTTGGGGGCGCCTTTCCGACAAGATCGGTCGCAAGCCCGTCCTCCTGGTCGGTATCCTCGGCCTCGCCATGTCCTTCCTTTGGTTCGGGGTGGCAGGCTCGCTCTGGCAGCTCTTTGCGGCGCGGCTACTCGGAGGAGCCCTCGGAGCGGCGGCCCTTCCGACCGCGATGGCCTACGCCGGAGACATCACCCAGCCCCAGGCCCGCGCCAAAGCGCTCGGAATCCTGGGCGCCGGCCTGGGGCTCGGCATGGTGGTGGGCCCCGCCCTGGGGGGCGTCGCGGGCCACTGGGGCCATCACGTCCCCTTCCTCGTGGCGGGCGGGCTCGCGTTCGCGACGGCGCTCGTCGTGGCCCTCATCTTGCCTCATCGCGCCCCGGAAACCCCCCAGACCCTGTCCTTCCTGGGAGGGCTGCGCGAGACCGGGGGGAAGCTCTGGCCCTTCTACGCGCTGACCTTCCTCCAGATGCTCGCCTTCACCAACCTCGAGGCCACCTTCGTCCTGTATGCCAAGGACCGCTTCGGCTTGAGCATCCTCCAGGTCGGATTGATGTTCATGGCGATGGGGCTCGTCTCGGCGGGGTTCCAGGGAGGTGGCGTCGCCAAGTTGATCGGCCGCTTCGGAGCCTCTGCCGTCAGCCGGGCCGGTGCCTTGGTGCTCGGCCTTTCCTTCGCCATGATTCCGCTCGCCCCGCATCCGGCATGGCTGCTAGGCGCCTTCTGCGTGACCGGGATCGGCGCGGCCCTGCTCCGCACCTCCCTGGCCACCGGGGTTTCCCGCGGGGCCACGGCCGGGCAGGGCACGGCCATGGGCATGATGCAGAGCTTCGATTCATTGGCCCGGGTCTTCGGTCCCATGGCCGGCGGCATCCTCTACTCGCTGCACCAAGGCCTTCCCTATCTCTTGGGTCTGGGGATCATGGGGGCTGCGGCGGCGCTGGCCTTTTTCGTCCTGCCTGCTGGGCGGCAAGATGTCGCGGGGGCGACCCGATAAGCCCGTGGTATGATGGAGATCTTTCGTTTTGCGCTGCCCTCAGGCTCCGTGCGCGCGCCTGGCGCGTTGCCGAGAACCGATTGCCCGGCTTCCGTCGGTAGCTGAGCCTGACTCGCGAGGCACCCTGCATGGACTCAGGAGGATGCATGTCGATCGCGACCGAGCCCGGACTCTGGGATTTCAAGCTTTTCCGCCAGATCGTCGTTTGCCCCGGCTGTACGACCAAGAACCGTCTGGCCTACAACAAGCCCCGGCCTGCTTGCGGCAAGTGCAAGGGCTCTCTCGACGAAGCCAAGCCCGTCCCGCCCAAGGCCTACCAGGCTCCGAGGTTTCAGCCTTCGACTCCGGATGGTGAGCGTTTCCTGCGTGCGGTTCGGGAAGGCCACCAGTGCTTCAGCAGCCGGATCTACGAGGAAGCCATCAACTCCTATCACGCGGCCTTGCAGGTGGCCTTCGAGGGAAGCATCCCGGAGCGCAACGAGCTGGATGCCGTCCTGGGCGAGGTCCACTACTACAAGGGCATCTCGCATTTCCTGAGCGCGGACTACGCCGAGGCGGTCAAGTCCTTCAAGGCGGCCTTGAAGCCGTTGCGCTTCGTGCCGGAAGCCTATCAGTGGCTGATGGCGTCGCTGGAGCGCGCGGGCCGCTTGCACGCGGAGATCGTCTTCCTCAAGGCGGCCTTCGGGCCCGAGACCCCGCCCTCGGTGCGCAAGGCCTTGGCTCCGCGCTACCAGTACCAGGGGGATCCCGCTTCCGCCGAGAACGTGAAGGCTTTCTACGAGCTGGTCTTCCGGGAAGATGCCGCGCTTCAGGCGGCGATCCTGGCTTAGTCCCAGTTAGTCGTCTACGCAGAAGCCCCGGAACGCATCGCGTTCCGGGGCTTCTGCGATAGGGGGGGCTACTTGTGGTAGAGGCGGGGCAAGCGGCGGCCGAGGCCGCAGATGATCTCGTAGGGGATGGTGCCGGCCGCGTCGGCCCACTCTTCGACCAGGACCTCGTCCTCACCTTGAGGCCCGAGGAAGACCACCTCGTCTCCCAGGTTGGGATCCGCGTCGGTGACGTCGACCGCGCACTGGTCCATGGAGATGTTCCCGGCGAACGGGCAGCGGATGCCGCCGACCAGGACGGTCTGCTTGTTGGAAAGTGCCCGGGGCAGCCCATCGGCATAGCCGACCGGCAGCAGGGCGAGCTTGGTCCGGCGGGTCGTCACGAAATTGCCGCCGTAGCCGACCGCGACTCCGGGGCCGACCTCGCGGATCTGGGTGATCAGCGCGTTGATGGTCATGGCGCGGCGCAGCGGGAAAGGCACGCTCGCCCCCGGCCGCGGAGGGATGCCGTAGAGCAGCAGGCCGGGCCGGACCATGTCCCAGTGGGCCTCGGGGTAGAAGACGGTCGCGGCGGAGTTCGCCACGTGGCGGATCACGCGGGAGGGCAGGCCGGGATGGGAGGCCGCGTCGGCGAAGCGCCGCAATTGTTCGCGGGCATAGCGACCGTCGGGATCCTCGGCGGTCGCGAGGTGGCTCTCGAGGCCCACCAGCTCGAGGTTAGAGGAGCCGAGGGCGATCGCCACCAGCTCATCGGCCTGGGAGATCGGTTCGCCGACCCGCGTCATGCCGGTGTCGAGCTTGAGGTGGACCCGGGCCACCTGGCCCATCTGGCTGGCCGTGCGCGCGAGCTGGGTGAGCGCGGCGGCCGATCCCACCGTGACGTCGAGGTTGGCCTCGATGGCCGAGGGGTAGGCGGCGGGCGTCAGCAAGCCCAAGAGCAGCATCGGTTGGTTGAAGCCGAGCCCCCTCAAGCGCAAGCCTTCGGCCACGGTGGCGACCCCCAGCCAATCGGCTCCGGCCAAGAGCGCGGTCTGGGCGACGGCCATGGCGCCGTGACCGTAGCCGTCGGCCTTGACCACCGCCAGGAGATGGGTATGCGCGGGCAGCCACTGCCGCAGCGCGGAGACGTTCTCGGCGATCGCACGGAGATCGACCCCCATCCATGCCCCCCGCGTCGTGGCCAGGGCGGAGGCATCGGGGACGATCAGTTGCCGGAGGGTGCGCTCAATCTCAATCACAGCCATCGATCATAGCACTCGCAGGATCCCGGGACAAGCGCGGCCTCGGCATTCCCGCCCGATTCTTACGATCGAAATCCCGTGAGCACGTGAGTTAAACCTCCCTTCGATCAACCTTAGTCCGGGCTTAAGAAAGGATCGTCCGGAACCCGCGACAAGAAGGAAAGTACGAGGAGGTCGCGATGCAGCGTTGTTACTACCATCCGAAAATCGAGGCGATAAGCCTTTGCACGGGCTGCAAGCTGATGGTCTGCTTCCATTGCGTCGAAGAGGACCTCTGTCCGGAATGCGCCAAGCTCAAGCGCTTCGTTCAGCGCGGCTACTCGGGCGCCCAGCCTCCTCGCCTGATCGAACCCCCTGCTCCCAAACGCTCGATCACCATGGAGCTCATGCTCGATCGCCTGCAGCGCCAGGTGCTCGGTGAGTCTCACGTCACCGCGCGTCCCGACGCCGCGCTCAAGCTTCCCCGCAAGCTGATTGACACCGAGGCTCGTGCCGGAGTGAAGCGCAAGAGCCTGCGCAAGCCGCGTGCCGTCAAGACGCGCCGACCGATGTCCTACGGCTTCCTCATGCCCTCGGTGGCGCCCCTGGTTCGCGTCTCTCGCTCGCCCATCAGCCGGATGGCCCTCCTGATGCTGGTGGCCTTCAGCCTGGGGACCTTCTTTGCCCGCCAGGGCTCGGTGTCGGCGACGGTTCCGCCCGCCGAGATCCCTGACGTCACGCAAGCCGCGCCCGTGCTTTCCGAGGAGCCCGCGACTCAGCCCCCCGTTTCCGTGCAGTTCAAGCCGGTCTACATTCACGTCCCGGTCCGTCAGAGCCAGCCGCTGGTCTCGACTCCCCGGGCGGGCATGCCCAATCCCGGACGCGCCGTCCCGGCGGAGTCCCGTCCCGCCCCCCGCCCTGAGGCCGCAGCCCCCTCGAAGGCCCTGAGCTACCCGATCGCCTCGCGCCAGAAGTTCGCCCCGGTGGAAGCGCCCACGGCGGCTCCCGTCTCGGCCGCCCCCGCGAAACTCGACGTCGCCTTCCCGCATCCCGGAAATACCGTTCGCTCGACCCCGATGATTCGCATCCGGGTGGAGAATCCCAGCAAGCTCGCGCTGGTGAACCTCGCGCTCGATGGCAAGCCGATCAAGGCCGTCCCCCAGATCTCGGAGCTGATCGAGGTCCCGTTCGATTCCACGACCTTCAAGAACGGCGATCACACGCTGCAGATCCTGGCCATGGAAGTCGACGGAGCCGTGATTTCCTCCCAACAGGTTCCCATCACCATCCGCAACTAGCCGAAAGCAAACGAGAAGAGGCCGCCCCACGGGGCGGCCTCTTCTCGTAGGGGGATGACGACGCTAGACGGCGACGTCCAGGGGTTCGTCGGGTTTGCTCGGCTTGCGGGCGACCCAGCGATTCGGGGTGGGGTAGGCCTCCTCGTCCCGTGAGGACTGTCCTCCGCTGGATTGCCCCTTGGGGGTCGCCACCACCTTGAGCTCTCCCGGGGCGAGCTGATGGGCGACCAGGATGGCCTTGATGTCTTCGAGCTGACGTTCGAGGACGTTGCGGCTGGACTCGCTCTGGGCCGCCAGCTGCACCGAGACCTTGTTGCCTTCGGCCACGACCGTCATGTTGAGCGGACCGAGGTGCTCGGGGTTGAGACGGAGGGCCAGCTGGGTGACGGGTTGTCCGGCTTGCTTGAGCTGGGTGAGTTGGGCCATGAGCACGTTGGGAAGGAAGCTCACGTCGACGGGGCGGCCTTCGCTCACGGCTTCGAGCAGGGCCTGGGGGTCGAAGGAGGTTGCCTGCGGAGCCAGCGGGATCAGCAAGGGCGTGGAGACCGCTTCCTGGATCTCGGAGGTCTGGGTGGGATCGGCCAGGCGAAGCTGCCACTCGGAGCGCACGTAGCCCTGGACTCCGGCGGCGAGGCCGAGGTCGGTGAGCTGCAACTCGGGGAGGGCGAGCGCTTCGGTCTCGCTCAAGGGGGCCCAGCCGGGCGGCAAGAGGGTGTTGAGGTGTTCGTCGAAGGTGGTGCGGCGATCGCGAACGCGCTTGTCATCCTCGCGGCGGCGAGCTTCCTCGACCTCCTCCTGGCGGGTGGCCTCATCGGCAGCCGGCGGAATGCCCATGCGCTCGAGCGGAACTCGGGTGGGGGGATCGATTGGAAACATCGCACCTCCTGGGAGCGAAACTCGCTCGATTCCGAAGGAAGCCATCCGGGCCTCCGGGGGGTAAGGCGTCAGGATGAACGCTTGGCACGCTGGGCGTTGAGGCGTTCGGCTTCCTGGTAAGCCGTTTGCAGAAAGCCTTGGGCCCATGAGGATTCCGCAAGCATCGTAGCGGCCAGACTTTCGGCCTGGGCTTTGCGTTCTTCGTACTCCTCGTCCTGGGCTTGCTCTTCGAGGGCCTTGCGCTGCTTCAAGGCGTTCATGTTGCCGACCATCTCCTCGAGGCGAAGGCCCTCGAGCCGTTTCTCCTCGGCGAGCCAGCGCTCGCGGTTCTTTTCCTTGTGCTTCTTGATGATCTCGAGGTCGCGCTGGGCCTTCTTGTACTCGGCCTCGGTCTCCTGGAGGCGGGTTTCAGCGGCCTTGAGCTTGGCCTCCTGGGCTTTGATCTTGTCGGCGAGGGCACCGAGATAGTCGTTGGACATCTGGACATCGGCGGTTCGTCCCGCGGCTAGCTGGTCGTTCATCTGGCGCTGGGAGTTGTTTTCCCGGTCCTTGAGGTCGTCGAGCACGGCCTTTTCGGCGTCGCGCTCGCGTTTGCGGGCGGCCACTTCCAGCTTGACAGCATCCTCGCGCTTGACGCGCATGTCGAGGACCTTTTGCAGGCGGTACTTGAACTTCGCTGCCATGGTGCGGCTTGGCGCTCCTGACGATCGCGGCACGGGGGGCGGCCGAGTCCCGGAAACTCAACAGGGTGGCCCTTGCGGGCCAGTAAAGGGGTTATACCCCGGAAAGGTAGGCAAGCAACCGCTTTTCCGGCTTGATGAAAAAACGAAATTTTGATTGATACATCATCCCTCCTGGCCTTGCTGGGAGGGGGCGCGGGCAGTACAATGGGCGAAACGTAAAGTTTTGTGAAGTCCTGAGGAGTGAGCTTGCGGCCCGGATGTCAGCTGGAAAAGCTGGTGGTCAGGGCGGCCGGGTGTGAGAGGGCGGGTGTGATGACCAATGACTGGTGGGTGATCGGACTCGGGATCGCGTCGTTACTCTTGGCGTATTACCTGCCGGCGCGGCCTCCGAGGGACGGCGAGTAGCACGCCTGTTCAAGGTTCCGACGCGGAGCCGCGGGGTCGGGGATAGGCTTAGTCGTTTGCCTTGCGTCGGAACATGCCCAGGAGGTTCTGGAGGAAGCTGGTGCGCTTCTTCTTGAAGGCGACTTGTCCGGTGGCAGCCCGGGTCTTCTTCTGGACCGGCCCCTTCTTTTTCTTCTTGCCCTTTTTGGCCTCTTTGGCCTCGAGCTCCTGCGTGGCCTTTTCCTGCTGGCGCAGGGCGGTGCGGAGCTTGACGGCGAGGGCGTCCCGGGGATCGAGCTTCAGCGCGGCGTCCACCTCGGCCTTGGCGTAGGAAGTCCAGCCCTGCTTCTGGTAGCAGACCGCGAGCATGCTGTGCCACTGCGCCACGGAGGGGTCGTGCCGGATGGCTTCCTTGAAGGAGTCGATGGCCCCCTTGAAGTTCCGTTCCATCTGCCGGTTCATGCCCTGCTTGAAGTAGCGCTCCCCGCGTTCGCGCCGAAGCTGCTGGGCCTCGTCGTCGGGGGCTGCCGGTGGCGCCTCCCCGCCTTCGCCGGCCTGCAAGCGGCGCATGAAGTCGTACTCGTTGCGCTGCTCGGCGTCCTTCAGGACGTTATAGGCATGAGAAACCTGCGAGAAGCGCTTCTGCGCCTCTTCCTGCTCAGCGGGACGACCGACGTAGCGGTCCGGATGAAGCTCGACGGCGAGTTTCTTGTACGCTTTGCGGATCTGGGCGTCCGTGGCTTCCGCGTCGACGCCGAGAATGGCATAGAGGTCCTCTTCCAGAACTTCCAATCATCTTCTCCGTATCAGCGCGGCCCCGCCCTCCCGGAGGACGGTCTCAGGGCCGCGGGCGGCGCCTTATCGCAGGAGGCTCTTGGCGGACTCCAGACGGGTCTGGTAGTCGCTCGTCAGCAACTGCTCGCGGTAGTCGTCGCTCAGCGCGCGCGTTTCCACGACGGGCTTCAGGCAATTGATGACGGTCTTGGTCACCGGGTGGTAGGTCCAGTGCGTGATCTCTTCCGGTCGCAGCCGGACCGCCTTGCCCCAGTAACTCTCTGCCGCTTGATAATACTCCAGTCCATTCGAATCGTCCATCGCCGCACAGCAATGGCCGGCCAACTCGAATGCCAACCCGATCCCCCATACGGCATCCTGATCGTCTTGCGGGTAGCGCTTCATGCTGCGCAGGGCTTCCTCGACGAATAGGAGGGCTCGCCGATAGGCCGCCAGGGCCGTGCTCGGTCGCTTGGCCTTGTGGTAGAGCGTGCCGGAGCGCAGGAGATCGTAAATCATGGCGTGGAAGCCCCCGAACCCCGGAATCTGATAATCGATCAGCTCCGTGCCCGTGAAGTCCAATCCCAGCCGGTGCTGTGCCACGATCTCGAGGCAGCGGGCCGCCTGGTAGAACTGACCGACCTCCGCCAGGTGGCTGACCACCCGCACCCGCTCCTCCTCGCTCAGGAGCGCGATGTTGAGGATCGCAAAGGAAAGTTGCCGTGGGTTGCTGAGATCCAGCTCACCTTCGCCGGACGGCCGCCAGATCCCGCCTTCTTCCGGTGTCTTCACGTCATCACCTCCCGTGCCTGCGATCCGGGGCCCAGCGGGCCTGAGGTTTCCCCGTTTCATGTACCCCGATTCCGGGCTTTGCTCGCTCCTTCACTCGGTTAGCGCCTCGACCCCCTCTCCCACCGAGCCGGCAGCCCCTTTCCGGACGTCCCTCTTCCGTTCCTTCAAGCCGGTTCTTCGTGGCGTTACGTCCTGCCATTCTCCCCTGCCGCTTTGCCCGCCGCATGCCCCGGTGTTACAATGGGGCCTCACTCGGAATCTTACGGCCGCTTTCGGCGGCCCCTCAAGGGTGCTCATGGCCAAAATCCGTCGCTTATCGCTTCATATCGCCAACCAAATCGCCGCCGGCGAGGTCATCGAGCGCCCTAGCTCCGTCGTCAAGGAGCTGGTCGAGAACTCCCTGGATGCCGGGTCGAGTCGGATTCAAGTCTATGCCTCGGACGGCGGCCGGACCATCCGCGTGGTCGACGACGGCGAGGGCATGTCCTCCGAGGACGCCCTCTTGGCCTTCGAGCGCTTCGCCACCTCCAAGATCCAATCCGCCGACGATCTCTTCCGGCTCACCTCCAACGGTTTTCGCGGCGAGGCCCTCGCTTCTATCGCCTCGGTCGCCAAGGTCACCCTGACCACCCGCGCCCGCGGCGAACAGACCGGCACCCAGATCGTCATCCATGGCGGCTCCGAGCCCGAGGTCAGCCCTGCCGGCTGCCCCGAAGGCACCCAGATCCTCGTCGAGGAGCTCTTCTACAACACGCCGGCCCGCCTCAAGTTCATGCGCTCGGCCAATACCGAGATCGGCCATGTCGTCGAAACCGTCACCTCGCTCGCCCTGGCCAATCCCGACACGCAGATGGTCCTCACGTCCAACGGGCGAGAGGTCTTCAACACGTCGGGATCCCAGCACCTCGCCGATACGGCCGCATACGTGCTCGGCCTCGATATCGCCCAGGCCATGCTCCCCGTGGAGGGCGAGAGCCCCCATGGCACCCTCAAGGGTCTCGTCAGCCCGCCGGAACTCATCCGTTCCGGCAAGGACAAGCAGTGGTTCTTCCTCAACGGCCGCCCGGTGCGCCACCCGACCCTCGCCCGCGCCGTCGAGGAAGCCTTCCTCGGCCACATCCCCTCCGGCCGGCACCCGCTCTATATCCTGTCCTTGACGGTCGATCCCGAGCGCGTCGACGTCAACGTCCACCCGACCAAGAAGGAAGTCCGCCTCGCGGACGCCCAGAGCTTCTTTTTCCTCATCCGGGAAGCGGTAGCCCGCGCGTTGCGCCGCAACCCCCTCGCCGCGGCGGAATCCACTCCCGGCGCTTACCTCGAAGGAACCGGTCCTCATGGACTCGGTCCCCAGGGGCCGATGACGGGGGCCTTCACGGGGCCTACTCCTGCGGGCTCGCCGGCTTCCGGTTTGCCGGCCTCCGGTCTGCCGGCCTCCGGTCTGCCGGTCTCCGGTCTGCCGGCCTCCGGTCCGCCGATTGGCGGTCCTCCGGCCTTCGGTTCCTTCGGCTCGGTCCTCAGACCCGCCGAGCCCCGGCCCTCGGAAGGCGGCCCCGCCGCGTCGGATGCCGCCATGGATGCCTACCGGCCCTTGATGCCGGCCCGACCCTACCAGCAATTTCTTCCCGACATGGTCGCCCAGAATCGCGAGGTCGATTTCCCCTGGGATTCCCTGCGGATCATCGGGCAGCTTCAATCTACCTATATCGTGCTCGAGCACCCCGAAGGCCTTTACCTGCTCGATCAGCACAACTCGCACGAGCGCTACCTCTACGAGCAATTGCTTCCCGCCGAGCCCATCAGCCAGGAACTGCTGCTGCCGGTGCCCCTCTCGCTGAGCCATGCCGAAAACGCCGTCCTCGAGGAGAACCTCGCGAAGCTCGAGGCCCTCGGCTTCCGTCTCGAGCCCTTCGGCGAGGTCACCTGGGCCGTCCGGGCCGTCCCCAGCATCCTTCCGGTCTCGGAGGCCGAAGAGGTGATCCGCGACATGCTCGGACGCGGGTGCGAGTCCCGCTTCGTCTCTCCCAAGAACAAGGACGACGCATGGCGTGTCTCGATCGCCTGTCACTCGGCCACCCGTGCGGGCGATCGCCTCAACGAAGAGCAAATGCAGCGCATCCTCAGCCTTTGGCGCAAGTGCGAGCAGCCGTTCACCTGTCCCCACGGCCGTCCTACGGGCTTCTTGATGCCCATGAACGAGCTCAACCGCCGCTGCCTGAGGGGCTAGCTCTCCCCATGCCGGAGATCCACGAAACCCCGGACGGTCTCACCTTCCGAAAGTGGACCCCGGCGTGGCTGCGGATCACGCTGCTGCTCGCGGGGCTACTCACCCTGCTCGCGCCCTACGAACTGCTGCTTGTCCCCGGCCTGCGGCCCAGTCTGGCCGCCATCGTCCCGTTGCTCATCTCGCTGGTCGCTATGGGCCTCGGAGCCGTTTGCGTCTGGATCGCTTTGATCGCCCCGTCGGAGAGTCTCCGCCTCGACGCCCGTAGCCGCCGCATGAGTCACGCGGGCTCCAATGGTCGCCCTTTCCAGGCGGTTTACCCCTTCGAGGCGATCGCCGAGATGGCGCTCGTCGTCCAGGATTGGGAAACGCGGGCCGATACCTGGCGGATCGAGTTCCGACTCGCCAACGGCACGCGTATCCAGACCCCCGATTTCCGCGACCGGGCCGAAGCCGAGGCCTACCTGGATCGCTTGCGGGCCATGGTGCGCGCGGACGATGCGTGAGGCGGAGCCTCATCAGCCCCATGCCGGTCCTGCTCCACCGCTCCCCGGGAGGTTTTAATTGCGTTCCCTTCGCTGCTGGGTGATCCCGCTGGCTTTCGCGCTTCTCACGGGTGGGTGCGCCTCCGTACAGGTTCGTGATGCGGTCCACCACGGCGCCTTGCCCTGGGGATTGCCGTCAGGGCAGCCCCTGGGCCGCATTTCGGTCTGGCCCGAGGTGGACTGGCGGCCGGATCAAAAAGAGAAGCCGTCCCGGGAGGCCATGGCCCGGACGGCGATCGAGAACACTTTCCAGGACTTCCCCCATGGCCGCGTGACCGAGATCCGGCCCGTGGCAGCCAGTTCCGCCGCCTCCGAGCAAGCTCGTCTCGACGAGGCCAAGGCGGCGGGCGTCGACACCGTCGTCATCGTCCGGGTCGCGGAGCTCGGCCCCTTGCTCTACCTGTCCATCCCGGTGCTCTGGAGCACCTACAGCGACGTCAAGTTTCGGCTGCGCGTCGTGAGCCCGGCTTCCGGCGAGGTTCTGCTCGACGCCGAGCGACAGCGACAGGTCGGCGGTCCCTTCGCCCTCCGGGGGACGGGCCCGCTGACGAAAGAGCTGGAGATCGCGCTGCGGGAAGCCCTCGGGCTTCCCGCGCGCTGAGTCGCTTTTTCGCTGACGCTAGACCCGCTCGGCGGAGCGCCTCTCGAAGCTCAGCGTCCCCCCCGAGCCGTCGATCCGGATGGTGTCCCCGTCGTGGAACTCTCCGGCCAGCAACCTTAGCGACAGCGGGTTGAGCAGCTGAGTCTGAATGGCCCGCTTCAAGGGGCGCGCGCCGTACGTCGGATCGAACCCTTCCCGCGCCAGC
This sequence comes from Candidatus Sericytochromatia bacterium, assembly GCA_036676495.1. Lineage (GTDB taxonomy): Bacteria > Cyanobacteriota > Sericytochromatia > S15B-MN24 > UBA4093 > UBA4093. The sequence goes on along the minus strand of JAKFCT010000020.1, from coordinate 45,653 downwards.
ACCTCCTTGGCGCTCTCCGTGAGCTCCAGGGTGATCTTGCGCTCGGCGAGCCGCTTCTGGAGCGTCGCGAGCTGGATGTCGACCACCCGCGCGATCTCCTGCAGGGTCAGGGGATGGAAGAGGATGATATCGTCGATCCGGTTGAGGAACTCGGGCCGGAAGGACTCGCGCAATTCCGCCAGCACCCGCGCGCGGACGGCCGTCTCGCTCTGGCCGCTCATCTCCTGGATGATCGGCGAGCCGACGTTCGAGGTCATGATCACCACGGTGTTTTTGAAGTCCACCGTGCGGCCGTGGCTGTCCGTGAGACGCCCGTCGTCGAGGACTTGCAGCAAGAGGTTGAAGACGTCCGGATGCGCCTTCTCGATCTCGTCGAAGAGGACGACCGAGTAGGGGCGCCGCCGCACGGCCTCGGTGAGCTGCCCGCCCTGCTCGAAGCCGATGTAGCCCGGCGGAGCGCCGATCAACCGGGCGACGGCGTGTTTCTCCATGTACTCGCTCATGTCGATCCGGATCATGGCGTGCTCGTCGTCGAAGAGGAACTCCGCCAGCGCGCGGGCGAGCTCGGTCTTGCCGACGCCCGTGGGCCCCAGGAAGATGAACGAGCCGATGGGGCGGTTGGGATCCTGGATCCCGGCCCGCGCCCGGCGCACGGCGTTGGAGACGGCCTCGAGGGCTTCCGTTTGGCCGATCACCCGCTCCGACAGGCGGGACTCCATGGTGACGAGCTTCTGCACCTCGGTTTCGAGCATCTTGGAGACGGGGATGCCGGTCCACTTGGCGACGACCTCGGCGACCTCCTCTTCTCCGACCACCTCCTTGAGCAGGGACTGGCGCGTCTGGAGCTCTTCGAGCTTCCGCGTCGCCTCGTCGAGCTGGGCTTGAAGCATCGGGAGCTTCCCGTAGCGCAGTTCGGCGGCTCGGGCGAGGTCTCCCTCGCGCTCGGCGCGCTGCTCTTGGATGCGGGTTTCCTCGATTTGCTCCTTGGCGGTCCGGGTGGCGGCGATCAGGTCCTTTTCTCCTTGCCACTGGCCGCGCAGGGCGTCGCGCTCGGCGGAGAGGGCCGTGATCTCGCGGTCGATGGCGGCGAGGCGATCGCCCGCCACGGCATCGGATTCACGCTTCAAGGCCTGCCGCTCGATGGAGAGCTGCCGGATCCGCCGCTCCAGCTCGTCGAGCTCGGTGGGCATCGAGTCGATTTCGATGCGCAGATGGCTCGCGGCCTCGTCGATCAGGTCGATGGCCTTGTCGGGAAGGAAGCGGTCGGCGATGTAGCGGTTGGAGAGGACGGCGGCGGCCACCAGGGCGGAGTCGGTGATCTTCACGCCGTGATGGACCTCGTAACGCTCCTTGAGGCCGCGCAGGATGGAGACGGTGTCGGCCACGGACGGCTCCTTGGCGAGCACCGGCTGGAAGCGGCGCTCCAGGGCGGCGTCCTTCTCGATGTGCTGACGGTACTCGTCGAGGGTGGTGGCGCCGACGCAGTGGATCTCCCCTCGAGCGAGGGCCGGCTTGAGGAGGTTGCCGGCGTCGACCGCTCCTTCGGCGGCTCCGGCGCCCACGATGGTATGAAGCTCGTCGATGAAGAGGATGATGGCTCCTTCGGAGTCGGTCACCTCCTTGAGCACGGCCTTCAAACGGTCCTCGAACTCGCCGCGGAACTTCGCTCCAGCGATCAAGGCGCCCATGTCCAGGGCGACCACCCGCTTGTCCTTCAGGGTTTCCGGCACGTCCCCACTGATGATCCGCTGGGCCAGCCCCTCGACGATGGCCGTCTTGCCCACTCCGGGCTCGCCGATCAGCACGGGGTTGTTCTTGGTGCGCCGGGAGAGGACCTGGATGACCCGGCGAATTTCCTCGTCGCGCCCGATCACGGGATCGAGCTTGCCGCGGCGGGCCAGCGCGGTGAGATCGCGGCCGAAGCGCTCGAGCGATTGGTACTTGGCTTCGGGGGTCGGGCTGTCGGCCCGGTGCGAGCCCCGGATGGTGCTGAGGGCCTTCAGGATCCGATCGCGGGAGGCCCCCCGCTCGCGCAAGAGCGCACCGGCTTGATCGGCGCCTTGGGCCGCAGCCAAGAGCAAGTGCTCGGTGGAGACGTAAGTGTCCTTGAGTGCGCCGGCTTCCTCGGTGGCCTTGGTGAGCAAGGTTTGAAAGGAGGGAGTGATGGTGAGCTGAGCCCCCTGGACCTTGGGGAGACGCTTGAACTCGGCTTCGAGCGCTTCCATGAGGGAGGCGCGGGAAAGCTCGATGCGGGAGAGCAGCGGAGCGACGATGCCTTCTTCCTGGTCGAGCAGGGCCGCGAGCAGGTGCATCGGGTCCACGGCCGGGTTCTGGTGGGTCTCGGCGAGGGTTTGAGCGTCCTGGATGGCCTCTTGGGCTTTCAGGGTGAATCGGTCGAAACGCACGGCGGCCTCCTTTGACGCGAACGGGCAGAGCAAGGGCATCGAGGTTGTCAGCAACAGACTTCTATAACGTTAGTCTGGTCTTGTCAAGTCTCAGGAGTCTTCTCCCTGGAGAATCCCAGGGGAAGGGCTTGCGCGGAAGGATGGGGCAAGATCGCTTGCAAGCTTTGTAACGATGTGTTAAGCTGTAACGCAACTTAACAATCGGACATTTTTCATCCGCTTGCCCCGATCGCTAGCCCTGACCGCTTACCCCAGCGAGGCCCCCGTCGGGCCCATGATCAGCCCATGATTCGGCCCCCGGTTCCGCGCCCAGCGCGCATGGATGGTGAGTCGGGGAGCTTCTTCTCGGAGAGTAACCAGGGAGGGAACAGAGTATGCACGTGAGCTTCTACGTCCCCGAGACGGCGACTCCGCGGGATCCGTCGTCCTCAGGCGTCCTTGGCGTGACGGTGGCCTCCGTCCTGGTTCTGGATCCGCTGCGCGAGGCCGAGATCTTGGCGGGCGCCCCCGGGATGACCCGGCCCGTCAAGGGGATTCTTTCGCTGGATCTCCGTGAGGTGGCTCCGTACGCCCGGAGCGGAGAGCTGGTCGTCAGCTCCCGCGCGGATTGGACCCCCGAAGCCCTATCGGCCTTGATCCGCTCGGAGGCCGCCGGCCTCCTCATCCTGGGCGCCGCGGCCGCCGGCGGCCTCAAAAAGGAGCTGGTGGCCCTGGCGGATACCGCCCAGTTCCCGATCCTTCAGGCGCCTTTGCCGAAGGCTCCCGGCGAGCTGCTCCAGAGCCTTCAAAAGCTCGTCAGCTCCGACGGGGCGGCGGCGGCCGGCCTGCTCCTCTCGCACCAGCTCACCCAGATCGCGCTCGATGGGGCGGGCCTGGAGGAGATCGTCAAGGTGCTCGCCACCCGTCTCGAGGGGCCCATCATGGTGGAGGATCGCCAGTTCAACCTGATGGTGGCCGCCAATCCCCAGGGCGTCGAGTCCGAGACCTACGATCTGATCGTGGGCTCGAACGGGACTCCCATGGCGGTGCTCAAGGTCCTGGAGGACGACGGGACCCTTCGGGCCCTTCGCAATGACAAGAGCCCGGTCATCCTGCCTGCGGGAGACGGCCATGCCGAGGCCCGCCACATCTTCCCGGTCGTGGTCGGAGGCGAGATCTGCGGCTTCCTTTCTCACGTCGAGACCGGCCGTCCCTTGGGATCCGAGGGCTCGAGCATCATGATGCATGCGACGCATGCGATCGCCATCGAGCTGCTCAAGCAGAAGGGCATCGCCGAGACCGAGCAAAAGATGCGCCGCGAGTTCTTCCGCGATCTGCTCTTCGCCAACGGCAATATCTCGCCCGAGACCCTGCATCGCCGCGCCACCTACCTGGGCTACCAGCTCTCCAGCTCCTACTGGGTGCTCGTGGTCGAGTACGACCTCGTCCCCAACGAGGAGCTGCTGCCCGACGAGGTGAAACGCCTGGCGAGCACCCTCAACTCCTTGCTGAGCTTCCGTCAGGCCCTGGTCATCACCCAGACCCAGGGGGCCACCATCCTCTACCCGGTCAAGGAGGGCCAGCCGACCCTCGAAAAGGTGCAGCACCTGGCCGAAACCATCCGCCAGAAGGTCTCGGGCACCACCGAAGGCTGGACCGTCTCCATCGGGGTGGGCATGCTCTATCCCGACCTGCTCTCGATCCCGCGGGCCTACCGCGAAGCCCAGCATGCGGTCAAGATCGGGCGGGCGCTCGGAGGCAGCCACTCCATCACCTCCTTCTCGGAGCTGGGCATCTACCGGATGCTTCTTCAGTTCGCCGAGAGCCGCAACCCCAACGAGTTCTTCTGCGAGGCCCTCGAACGGCTGCTCGAGTACGATCAGCAGGCCGACAAGGAGTTGGTGAAAACCCTCCGGGCCTTCCTCGAGTGCAATGGCAATCTGACCGAGACCTCGGATCGCCTCTTCATTCACCGCAATACCCTGAAGTACCGCCTCGAGCGGATCCGGGACATCACCCAGATTGATCTCGACGACTCGGAGAACCGCCTCATGCTGCACCTGGGCCTCAAGATGAACCAGATCGTCGCCACGCTGAAGTAAGCCGAACCCAGGCAGCGCCGCCTCAAAGGGAAATCGGCCCCCAGGATATCCTGGGGGCCGATTTCTCGCTTGGATGGACGCCTTATTGGCGACTTCAGCGGCTAAGTAGCCTGGCTCGCAAGGGCGTCATGCGGGGCTGAGCGCCCGCAGCAAGGCCGATCGCGCTTGCGGCAAAAGGACTTAGACGGAGCGTCCCACGACGGCCGCGACCAGCATTAGGACCAGCGCGAGGCCGAAGCCGACGACGGGGCTGAAGCGGCCCAGCTTGGCGAGGAAGGGCGGGTTCTTGGCGGCCATGTGGGCCACGCCCGCGGCGAGCACGCCGAAGGCCGCGTGAACGAAGACCTGACCCGAGAAGGCCCGGCCTGCGGTCATCAACACGACGTAAAGGATCAAGCCGAGGGCGACCTGGATGTCGACCAGGACGGCCAGGATGCGGCCGACGACGGGGCGCTCGTTATCCGCCTTCCAGGTGGCCGCCAGGTAGATGAGGCCCAGCAGGATCACGACGGTGAGTACCCGCTCGCCGAAAATGCTGTGCACGTTGAATAAGACGACGTCCATAAGTTCGATGCTCCTAAGTGCTAGCGCAGGTTCTAGAGGTCCTTGGTCCGAGCCGCGGGCGCTGTCCTAGCCGCTGGCGCTAGTGGTGGAAGAGAGTGCCATTTGGCCTATTCGTACTATTATAGCCGCAAGGGCAAGCCCATGGCGTCGCGTACCTGGGTGAGCACGCCGATGGCGATCGCCCGCGCCCGCTCGGAGCCTTCCTGGAGCACCCGATTGACCGCCTCGGGATCTTGTTCCCACTGGGCCCGCCGGGCTCGGATCGGGCTCAAGTGGGCCTCGAGCACCTCGAAAAGGCGATCCTTGACCGCGACGTCCCCGATGCCTCCAGCCTGATAGCGCTCCTTGAGCGCCGCAAGTCCCTGGCGATCCGGATCGAACGCGTCCAGGTACTCGAAGACCACGTTGCCTTCCAGGTGTCCCGGATCCGTGGCGCGCAGCCGGGTGGGATCCGTGTAGATCTGGCGGACCTTCTTGCGCAGGACATCGGGAGGGTCGGAGAGGAAGATGGCGTTGCCGAGCGACTTGCTCATCTTTTCCTTGCCATAGAGTCCGGAGAGGCGCGGGACTTCGCCGACCAGGGCGCGGGGCTCGGTGAGGACCTCCCCGTAGAGCGTGTTGAACCGCCGGACGATCCGGCGGGCCTCCTCGATATGGGGCACCTGATCGGCCCCCACGGGGACGAGGACGCCGCCGAGTCCCACGATATCGGCAGCTTGGCTGACGGGATAGCCTAGGAAGCCGTAGGTGAGTTGTTCTTCGTCGATCTCAAGGCTGGCTCGCTCGGCCTTGATGGTGGGGTTGCGGTAGAGGTGGCCGACGGTGACGAGCAGGCCGAAGATGGCGGCGAGTTCGGCGAGTTCGGGAATCAGGGATTGCAGGGCGAGGGTCGTGCGGGCGGGGTCGAGCCCGACGGCGAGGTAGTCGAGCGTGACGTCCTGGATGGCCGCGCGGACTTCCGCAGGGCGTTCGGCGTGGGTGGTGAGGGCTTGCAGGTCGGCGACCAGCACGATCATGGGGTGCTTTTGCTGCAAGTCGAGTCTACGTCGCAGGGAGCCCACGTAGTGGCCGAGGTGGAGCTTTCCGGTCGGGCGATCGCCCGTCATGACGCGCTCAGGCATGCCCCGATGCTAGAGCGCATGCGCGGCGCCTGCAAGCGTCGATCAGGCCTTGCAGGCTCAGCGCCTGCGGCTAAATGATCAATGCTTGCGGCTAACCGATCAGTGCCTACGCCTAACGGACTAGCGATCGAGGCTAACCAAATAGCGCCCGTGGCTAACTGATTTCAGATTTCAGGAGGTAGGACGGGCCTTTTTCCGGCAGCGGAATGACCAGCCGGTCGAAGTCGTTGGGAAGGATCACGCGGTCGAAGACGCCGCGGGCCTCATGCAGGATCTCGCGCGGGTGGTGGCGGAAGCTGGTGTGGGTGAGGGCCAGCAGCTTCACGTCGGCGGCCTTGCCCACCCCGGCAGCTTCGGCCCCGGTGGAGTGCATGGTATGTTCGGCGCGCTCCTGGGCTTCCCCGGTGAAGGTGGCGTCATGGACCAGGAGGTCGGCCCCTTGCGAGGCGGCGATCACGCTGGCGCAGGGCCGGGTATCTCCGGTGAAGACCAGCTTACGGCTGCCCCGGGTCTCGCCCATGACGTCCTCGGGACGCACGAGCCGATCTCCGACGGCGATCGCCTCGCCGCGCTGCAGCTTGCCGAAGTCAGGACCGGGCGTCACCCCCAGTTCCTGGGCGCGCGCCGGATCGAAGCGGCCCGGACGCGGGTCCTCGACCAGCATGTAGCCCAAGGAATTGATCTTGTGGTGGGTTTGCACGCCGACGATCCGGAAGTCGTCGAACGGGATCTCCCCGTTGGGCGCGAGTTCATGCCAGGAAACGGGGTAGTCGACCTTGCCGATGAGGCGCTTGAGCACGTCGAGGAAGTCGAGCAGGCCCTTGGGACCGTAGATGGCGACCGGATCGGTGCGGCCCCAGAGCTGCCAGGTCTTCATCATGCCGGGCACGCCCAGGTAGTGATCGGCGTGGAGGTGGGTGAGCAGGATATGGGAGATCTGGTTGATCCCGATCCCGATGCGGATGAGCTGGCGTTGGGTGCCCTCGCCGCAATCGACCAGGAAGCGATCGCCGCCGCGCTGGACGAGCGTGGCCGAGAGGGCGCGTTGGGGGGTCGGCACGGAGCCGGCCGTTCCGAGAAAGTGCACCGATAGTTCCATTGGACTAGTTTAGCATACTTGCCCGGACGTGGTCGCGGAAGATCCGCGTCGGCTCACGGTCTTGGCAGGATCGCCCCGGAAATGAAACCGCCCCCCTCGGGGGGCGGTTCGGACGGTTTAGGCGTTGACGGGAGCGTTGCCGTACAGGCCGTCGATTTCCTTGGCGTAGTTGGCGAGGATTACCCGGCGCTTGTACTTGAGGGTCGGGGTGAGCTCGTCCTTGTCCTGGCTGAGCTCTTCGCGCAGCAGGACGAATTCCTTGATTTGCTCGTAGCGGGCGAAGTCGGCGGTGACCCGGTCGATTTCCTTGCGGAACAGGCCCTTGACCTTGGCATCGGCGATCAGGTCGCTGGGGTTGCCGTGCACGCCGTTCTCCTTGGCCCAGCGGCCGAGGCTCTCGAAGTTGGGGGCGATGAGGGCCGAGATGAAGTTGCGGTTGTCGCCGACGAGCACGGCCTGCGCGATGAAGGAGCTGGTGATGAGGGCATTCTCGATGGGCGCGGGGGCCACGTTCTTGCCGTTGGACATGACCAGGATTTCCTTCTTGCGGTCGGTGATGGCGAGGAAGCCTGCCGCATCGAGGACGCCGATGTCGCCGGTGTGCAGCCAGCCGTCGGCGTCGATGGCCTCCTGGGTGGCGGTGGGGTTGTTGTAGTAGCCGAGCATGATGTTGGGGCCGCGGGCGAGGATCTCGCCGTCCTCGGCAATCTTGACTTCCACCTGCGGGATGGGCATGCCGACCGTGCCGATCCGGTTGGCCGTCGCGCGGTTGCAGGCGATGACCGGCGAGGATTCGGTGAGGCCGTAGCCTTCGAGGATGGTGATGCCGATGATCTGGAAGAAGAGGCCGACTTCCTTGGACAGGGGAGCGCCGCCCGAGATGCAGTACTTGAGGCGTCCGCCGGTGCGGGCGCGCACCTTCGAGAAGACCAGCCGGTCCGCCAGCTTGTACTCGAGCGTGAGCATGGGGCCGGGTTCCTTCCCTTCGGTCTTCGCGGCGAAGTATTCGCCGCCGACGCGCAGGCCCCACTCGAAGAGGGCCTTCTTGACGCCGCCGCTCTCCGCCATGGTGTCGAAGACGCGGGCGCGGATCTTTTCGAAGAGGCGGGGGACCGAGACGATGAAGCTGGGGCGGACTTCGTTGAGGTTCTGGGCGACCGTGTCGATGCTCTCGGCGTAGTTGATGTGGGCGCCGCGGAAGAGGAAGACGTAGTAGGCGACCCGTTCGAGCACGTGCGAGAGGGGGAGGAAGGAGAGGCAGGAGTCCTCGGTCTGGATGTCGACGAGGTCCGCCACGGTGGAGGCGTTGGTGGAGAAGTTGCGGTGGGTCAGCATGACCCCCTTGGGGTTGCCCGTCGTGCCGGAGGTGTAGATGATCGAGCAGAGCGTGTCGGGGCGGATGGCGTCCCGGCGCTTGTTGAACTCGGCTTCGTGGGCGGAGAGGCGGTCTTCGCCGAGGGCGAGGAGCTCGTCGAGGGAGCGTGCGCCGTCGAAGGCGGCGGAGTCCTTGCTATCGAAGTGGATCAGGACTTCGAGGGAGGGGACTTCCGTGGCGGCTTCCTTGAGCTTGGCGAGCTGGGCCGCGGAGGAGGCGAAGGCGACCTTGGCCTGGCAGTCGTTGAGGATGTAGGCAATCTGCTTGGCGGTAAGGGTCGGGTAGATGGGGACGTTGACGGCGCCGGTCATGAGGATGGCCAGATCCGTCCAGACCCATTCGGGGCGGTTTTCGCTCAGCAGAGCGATGCGGTCGCCCGGTTGGATGCCGAGGTCGATCAGCGCCGCGGAGAGCGATCGAACCTTGCGGTCGACTTGGGTCCATGTCCAGGAAGTCCATTTGCCGTTGATCTTGACGGTTTGTGCCTGGCGGGAGCCGTGGCGCTGCATGGTTTGATCGTAGATGGCGACGATGGTCTCGAGCATGAGCCCTCCTCTATCGGTTGACATACCAACCCCTGGGGTTGCCATTGATCCTCATTATAGCCCTAGGCCACGCGATGTGACCAGCGAGAGTGCGCGTCCGCCCCTGATGCGTCGTCCCTGCGCCCTTATCGACCATCCCCGCGCCATTCTTCGTCATCCTCGCGCTCTCCTGCGTCATCCCCGCGGAAGCGGGGATCCAGTGGGTTCCCGCTTTCGCGGGAACGACGGGCGGCGTGGGGAGCCAGCTGGGTTCCCGCTTCCGCGGGAACGACGGGCGGGGGGGAGAAGCGAGCGGGGGGGACGGGTTTCCCCGTCCCCCCCGCGAGCGGTTGGGCTATTCCGTGACGAGATCCAGGCTCACCTGCTCCTGCCGCTTGGCGGCAGCAGCTTTGAGGACCGTCCGGACCGCTTGGATCGTCCGGCCCTGCTTTCCGATGACCTTCCCCACGTCGGAAGGGTCGACCTGGACCAGGATCCGGGTGCGATCGCCTTCATCGGAACGCGTGATCACCAGGGCCTCGGGGTGCGAGACCAAGGCCTTCAGAATGGTTTCTGCAACGGCCTGCATGGAACCCTCTTACTTCGTCGCCTCGGCAGCGGTGACGCGACGCAGGAGCTCGCGCACGGTGTCGCTGGGCTGAGCGCCCTTCTGGATCCACTTCTGAGCCGCTTCCACGTTGATGCGGATCTCGGCGGGCTGCTTCTTAGGATCGTAGAAACCGATCTCCTCGATGGGGGCGCCATCGCGCCGATCCCGTCCGTCGATCACGACCACCCGGTACTTGGGGGCCTTCTTCTGACCGAACCGCTTCAAACGAATCTTGACCATTCTGATTTCACCTCCTTTGAGGGGGACTACTTCTTTTTCTTCGGGGGGAAGGGGCCACCGGCCCCGGGGCCACGGCCCCCCATGCCGCCACCGAGCCCCGGAAGGCCCGGAAAACCGCCACCAAAGGGATTCCCTTGCTGCGGAGCGTTCCGCATCGACTTGGGCATCCGCTTCATCATGTTCTTCTGGAAGCCCGAGAGCTCCTTGAACATCTTGCGCATGTTCTGGAAGTCCTTGAGCATCTTGTTGACTTCCTCGACCGAGGTTCCCGACCCCTTGGCAATCCGCCGCTTGCGCGACATGTCCAGGATCTCGGGACGCCGGCGCTCCTTGACCGTCATCGAGTTGATGATGGTCTCGATCTTCTTGAGGTGCTTCTGCCCCTCCTGGATCTGGTCCTTCTCGAGCTTCACCCCCAGCATGTTGCCGATGGGGAGCATCGTCAGGATCTGTTCTAGCGATCCAATCTTGTTGACTTGCTTCATCTGGTTGAGGAAGTCTTCGAGGTTGAACTCGGCCTTGAGCAGCTTCTGCTCCATGGCGGCCGCTTCCTTCTCGTCGATGACTTCCTGAGCCTTCTCGATCAGCGAGAGGACGTCGCCCATCCCGAGGATGCGGGTGGCGATCCGGTCCGGATGGAAGGGCTCCAGCGCATCCAGCTTCTCGCCGGTGGCGGCGAACTTGATGGGGCGCCCGGTGACGCTCTTGACCGAAAGGGCCGCGCCGCCGCGGGTGTCGCCGTCCAGCTTGGTCAGCACCACGCCCGTGATGGTGAGCAACTCATGGAAGCTCTTGGCGATCTGGACGGCATCCTGACCGGTCATGGCGTCCACGACCAGCAGGATCTCCTGCGGGTTCAGGCTCTCCTTGAGGCGCCGGATCTCGTCCATCATCTCGGTGTCGACGTGGAGGCGGCCCGCGGTGTCGACGATCAGGTAGTTGCGCCCGTCGCGCTTGGCCTCGTCGACCGCTTGGCGCGCGATGCTCACCGGATCGGTGTTGCCTTCGTCGGCGAAGACCGGGACGTCGATCTGCTTGCCCAGCACCTGGAGCTGCTTGATGGCGGCGGGCCGGTAGACGTCGCAGGCGACCAGCATGGGCCGCAGACCCTGCTTGCGGATGGTCAGCGCCAGCTTGGCCGAGGTGGTCGTCTTGCCGGAGCCCTGAAGGCCGGCCATCAGGATGATCGTGAGGCCGTTGGGATTGCGTTCCAAAGGCGAGCGCTCGCCGCCCAGGAGCTCGACCAGCTCGTCGTTGACGATCTTGATGAACTGCTGACCCGGATTGAGGCCCTGCGTGACTTCCACGCCCAGGGCCTTCTCTTTGACCTTGGCGACGAAGTCCTTGACCACGGCCAAGGAGACGTCGGCTTCCAGGAGGGCACGCCGAACTTCGCGCAGGGCCTCGGAGATATTCTCCTCGGTGATCTTACCCTGCCCGCGCAGCCGCTTGAAGACGTCCTGGAGTTTGTCGCTGAGTGACTCGAACATGCAGCCTTCGAGGGTTCCCTTCGGAAAGGGATGGACCCCTTCTAATCGTTACCGGACGAACTGATCCCATGACAAAACGATCCCAGGCTTGATTTAGCCCAGACTTAACATACTAGTCGAGATCAGGTCCGGAGTCAATCGAGATCGCTGAGTCCTCCCCAGCCGGAATCGGGGCTGCGGGGCCGGCTCTGGGTGATCGCGTCGCGGTAGGCGAAGGCGAGGAACCCCTTTGAGACCTTGGCGGTCACGTGAAGCGCATTGGTCGTGAGCTTGTCCAGGGTCTCCCACCCCGCCGGAGGCTTGGGAGGAGCCAAGAGGCGAGGGTCGATCGGGGCGATCGCATCCGTCCGCTTCACTTTGCTGGGCCAGTAGCCTTCGCTCGCTTCCAGCAGCTGGTCGGCATGCTTGTGAGAGTAGGCCGAAAGCGCCTTGGTGGCTTCCTTGACGCTGTGGATGTTGCCGGCATCCGCTTCCCGGATTGCGCCCACCCAGTTGCCCGATCCCGAGCGCTGCTGCTTGGCCAAGCGATCGCTGACCCAGGCCTCGTAGTAGTGATGGTAGTTGCTGGACAGGTTCTTCAACTTGTCGAGGTTGAGCCCCACGCCCAGGATCTGGCGCATGCGAAACGGCCGCGTGTGTAGCGGCTGGCCCATGTCCTCCACGTAATGAAGTGAGCGAGCCAGGAAGCGGAATCCCCAGTAGCTATCCCCCTTGCCGAAGGCCAGCTTCGACATGCGGTAGAAATGCTCGGCCCGCCCATGGGCGTCCCCCACCCTCAGCACGCCGCCCAGGTAGTAGTAGCGCTGGTGACGATAGCCTTTGCTGCCGCCGGCCATCCCTTGAAGCGGGGAGAGCGAGAGATCGTCGTCCATGCCCCAGTCGGGCTCGTCGACGTAGCGCAGCAGGATCTCCCGGGCCGTCGTCTTCTCGCCGACCAGGCGATCGACGTAGATCGGCTGGAAGCCCGGAGCGTACGGAGAACGATCATGCTCGGCGTAGCCGTAGGGCGTGACCTCGATCTGCCGGAACTCCGGCTTGGACAGCCAGGAGGCGTCCCCGAGAATCTCCCGCGTGAGCAGCCGATGGTCGCCCCAGGCATGGGCCGGCATCGCCGTCATGCCGATCAGGAGGGCGCTGAACGCGGTGAGGGAGAGTGTTTTAGCGATCGTGGGGTTCATGGCCTTCTTCTTATACCACAACTTGCCCGCTTTAAGCGGGGGGTTAAGTCACCGCCCATGCGGGTAAGGATCCGAAAGAACCCTTCCTTGGTCATTGACTCCCGCCGCGTCAGGAGGCCCCCCGCATGAGCGCGTCACTTCGGCCCGAGGGCCGTTCCCAGCCCCTCTCCAGCGCCAGCGCTGCGAGGCTTCCGCGGATCCCCGGAGCTGGGGGCGGCCAGCCGGAACCCGCCCGGAAACCCGGGGGCGAACCGTCTGCGGCGATCCCGTCGGATGCCTTCGTCTCGACGGCGGCCGTCCCGCCCCGGGCCGCCTCGGCACAGGCCGCGCTTCAGTACCTGCGCGCGGAGTTCGATCGCGCCCTCAAGGGGCGATCGCTCACCAGCGGGGCCAAGGACGTCAACGTCTTCGATCTCAACGCGTACATCGCCCATACCGATTCCTCCAACGCGCAGCACGTGACGGGCGCCGAGGTCCCCCTGCGCGACGCCATCGCGCAGCAGGCGATGCGGACCGGCAAGAAGCTTCAGCCGGGGGACGTCCTGGCCGTGTCGCTGGATCTCAACGGCGGGAACGTCGCCAAGGCCCTCATCACCGTGCACAACACCCTGCGCGCGCTTTCCCGCGGGGACGACATGGCCACGGGCATCGAGGAGCAGGACCTGGAGTTCTTCCACGACCACCTCGATACCCGTTTCCGCACCGAGGAGACGACCCGGCGGACGGATCTCTCGGACGACTGGTATCACATGTTCGGGATGGCCGCCCTGGGCTTCGTCAGCCAGCAGAAGGGCTTCTGGGAGCTGCGCAAGGACGCCGTCGCCGCGGAGAACGCCAGCCTCTGGTCGGCGGCTCCGATCTGGGCGGGAAGCGTTCTCAACACCATGGCCAATCTTCCTGGAGGCATGGATGCCCTCACGGATGGGATCGCGAACCGTTTCGGGATGGCCAAGGCGGACGGGGCGGCGCTTTTCGACGCCCTGGGCGAGCAAGTGGTCTTCGGCGTGCTCATGAACGGCATGGACGGGGGCTGGAACGACGCGCTCAAGGGGGCCGTCGATCGCCTCAAGCCCGGCGGCAAGGGGATCACCGAGGACTGGGGCGAGGTTCTCGAAAGCCTTGCCCACGGCTGGAAGCGCGGCACGGCCGCGTACGAGGCCGACGAGCTCAAGGCCGAACTTTACGGGGCGGACCTGGGTCGCCACCTCGCCGAGAATTTCTAGGCCGCGCGGCCTTTCCCGGTCGCGCCTCCCCGTGAGACCTGCTAGAATCTGCTAGGCGTTCCCGCGCGTCGTCCTCGTGATTTCCGTGCCTTGGCGCGGACCCCGGGGTCCCGGCGGGAACTTTCGGACGCGAGATCCGTCCAAGAACCTAGAGCGGAGGAAGCGGTCCCCGTGGCCGACGAGCGCCAACTCATCGAACGTTACCAGCAGGGCGATCAAGCGGCGGCGGAGGCGATCTTCCGCCTCTACCACCCGGCGATTCACAACCTGGCCTATCGAATGCTGGGCGGGTCGCCGGAGGTCGAGGACTGTGTGCAGGAGGTTTTCCTGAGGGCCTTTCGGGGCTTGAAGGGCTTCCGGGGCGAGGCGTCGCTGAAGACCTGGCTCTACCGGATCGCCACCAACACCTGCCTCAACTACCTCGATAAAGCGAAGCGCCGGGGGCCGACGGATTCCCTGGACGCGGAGGTTTTCGAGGAGGGAGCCGCGACGCTGGGGGATACCCTGGCCAGTCCCGACCGCGGGCCCGAGGAGCGGATGGTGGGTTCGGAGCTGGAGGAGGCCATTCAGGTGGCGCTGGACAAGCTCGCCCCGGAATTTCGAACGGCCCTGGTGCTGCGCGACGTCGAAGGCATGTCCTACGAAGAGGTCGCCACCGCCACCGGAGCGGCCCTGGGCACCGTCAAGAGCCGGATTGCCCGCGCCCGTGCGCAAGCCGTGCGCTGGCTCAAGGACTATCTGCAATAGGTAGGGGTGAGAAGGAGGAACCCATGCCCCAGAACTGCGAGGAGTGCCGTTCCCAGCTTTCGGCCTATGCCGACGGTGCCCTGACGATGGATGAGAACCGGGCGGTTCACTCCCATCTGATCGGTTGCGCGCGCTGCGCGGAGGAACTCGCGGATCTCATGGCCGTGATTCACGTCATCGCCGCCTTGCCGGTCGTCCCCCCGCGCGAGGATCCGTGGGACGCGATCTGCTTCCGCCTGCGGCGAGAGGGCCTGATCCGGAACCGCATGCTGCCCCGGGCGCGCTGGGTCGCCGCCGCGCTCGTCGGCGGCGGGGCGATCGCCCTCAGCTGGAACCTTCTCTTCCCCCCGACCCCCTCGCAGATGGCCGACCTCGACACCTACTGGCGCGAACATGCCTCCTTCTCGATGGAGTCCGAACCCGTCCTCATGATGGGCGCCCCCGCCGTCCATGCCATCGAGGCCACCTATCAGCTCCAGGGGGAATTGCCGTGAGACCCCTGATCCTCGG
Source organism: Candidatus Sericytochromatia bacterium (assembly GCA_036676495.1). Classification (GTDB taxonomy): domain Bacteria; phylum Cyanobacteriota; class Sericytochromatia; order S15B-MN24; family UBA4093; genus UBA4093. Next base: position 30,486 of record JAKFCT010000020.1, on the reverse strand, counting down.
CTCACTCCTCGCTGGAACCCTGAGCTGGCCTGCCTGGGCCGCCGCCCCGAGTCTTGAAGCCCTGGTCAAGTCCGGCAACGTCCCGTTTCAGGGCACGATGATCATCAACGGCCAGACGATCGTGCGGGTCGTGCATGGTCCCGGCGACCGGAAGCGCCAGGAGATCGTCTCCCCCCTGCGGATGAAGGGCGATCTCATCGTCGACAACGGCCGGACCCTCTGGCACTTCTCCCCGCGGACGCAGAAGGTCGACCTCTCGCCCACCCGCCAGTGGGGGGACCGGGTCACCGAGCGTCTGCGCCTCCTGACCCAGAACTACCGCATGAAGGTGCTGGGCCGCGAGAAGGTCGCCGGACGCTCCGCGCATGTCGTCGACCTCCAGCCGACGCATGCCAACCGAGGCACGCAGCGCCTCTGGCTCGATCATGTTCATGCGGTGCCCTTGCGGATGGAGCGCCGTGGCGCGAACGGAGCGCTGCTCGAGCGGACCGAGTTCCGGGAGATCGAGTTCCCGGAGGCCGTGGATCCCGCGCATTTCCAGCTGGAGCTTCCGCATAACGCCGCCGTGACCACCAGCGTGCGCATGCTGGCCTCGGGCCGGACTCTCGGCGACCTCGGCGATCAGGTGCCTTTCCCCGTCCGCCTCCCCTCTTATCTGCCCGGCGGCTACGAGGCCCTCGACCTCCATCTCTTCGAGTCCAAGGGAGTCAAGTCCGTTCACTGGAGGCTCTCCGACGGGCTGACCACGCTCTCGCTCTTCATGACCCACAAGGAGCACCACCCGGACTTGCCCACCGCCCGCACGGTCGACCTGGCCCCGAACCAGAAGGCGCATCTCCTGGAGCATCCGGGCCGCCGCATGCTCTGCTGGACGACGGATCGCGTCGGCTACGCCATGGTGGCCGAACTCCCCGAGGACGAGCTGATCAAGGTCGCGCGATCCACGGTTTCCGACCACTGATTTCAGGCAATTCGCCTCAGCTTCTCGGGAACTTTTCGAGCCCTCCAGGCGTCCATTCATGTGGGAGCTCCGGGACCGTCCCCCCGGTTCTGGAGCCCCCTCCATGAAGGAGGAATGCTTCCATGAAACGCCAATCTCAACGAACGCCTCTCCAGCGCGTGGAGTTCTGGCTTGCCACCGGTAAGCTCGCCGGTCCCGGCGTCAGCTTCGCGCTCGACACCGAGATCGCGCCCCTGGCTCGCACGACGGCCATGCCGCGGGCGCTTGCGGCGGATTCATCCGCCATGACGGTCTTGTCGCGCCGCAGGCGCTTGTCGCCGACCCCGAGGCGCATGTCATAATAGGGTGTGCCGGATATCCCCCCTGTCTTGCAGCGGCGTCCCGGACGCCGGAAAGGAGCTAGTCATGCGCCAGCGCTTTATCCCTGCCTTGTTGAGCCTTTCGCTCGGCATCGGGGGAGGTGTCCTGGGCGCAGGAGCCGTGATGTGGGCCAAACCGGGAGTGCAAGCTCCGGCCTACGCCGCCTCCCAGACCCCTCAGGTCCAAGCTCGGGCCGTTTCCCCCCAGGGAGAGATCATTGCGGACCTCGTCGAGAAGGTCGGGCCCGCGGTCGTCAACATCGACACCGTGAGCCGGCGAACCGTGGTCCAGCAGCCCATTCACCCGTTCTTCGGCTTCGACCCGTTCGGCGATCCCCGGATGTCGCGGCCCCAGACCCGCACTTACGAGCAGAAGGGCGTGGGCTCCGGCTTCATCATCGACCCCAAGGGGCTGGTCGTGACCAACGACCACGTCGTGCGCAAGGCCAACGAGCTGACCGTCACCCTGCCGGACGGCCGGAAGTTCAAGGGCAAGGTCATCGGCCGTGACGCGGCCTCGGACCTCGCCGTCGTCAAGATCGACGGCAAGGATCTCCCGTCCCTCAAGCTCGCCAACCCCGACTCCATCCGGGTCGGCCAGTGGGTGGTCGCCATCGGTAGCCCCCTGGGCCTCAAGTATTCCGTGACGGCCGGCATCCTCAGCGCCGTCAACCGCGAAGGCATCAAGAACCGCGTGGGCTTCCTCCAGACGGACGCGCCCATCAACCCCGGCAACTCGGGAGGTCCTCTGATGAACCTCCAGGGCGAGGTGATCGGCGTCAACACCGCGATCATCCAGAACGCCCAGGGGATCGGCTTCGCGGTGCCGGTCGATACCGTCAGCCGCGTGGTGCCTCAGCTCGAGGCCAAGGGCCGGGTGGAGCGCGCCTGGATCGGAGTGGGCCTCGCGGACCTTCCCGAGGATCGCAGCCGCATGTTCTACCCGGCGGAGTACGGAGCCCTGGTCGCTCGCATCGAGCCGTCGAGCCCCGCCGCCAAGGCCGGACTTGCCGAGGGTGACGTGATCATGGCCCTCGATAACCAGAAGATCGAGGACTCCGCCGCCCTGATGCGCGCCGTCAGCGCCCTGGAGATCGGCGACAAGGCCAAGGTCAAGGTCAACCGCCGCGGCCAGACCAAGGAGCTGACGCTCACCCTGGGCAAGATGCCGGAGCAGATCCAGCAAGCCGCCGAAGATGCCGAATCGGAGGAGCGTTGACCCTTCGCCTCCGCCTCTCGGTAGCCCTCGCCTCCCTGGTTCTCGTCCCGATGGGGCCCGCGTACGCGGGCCCCATCGATGACGCTGACCTCTTCCTGCTCAGAGAGCTCAACGACCGCTACAATCCCACCGCGGACAGCGTCAACGACATTCTTTCCAACGACATTCTGACGATCGCCACTCCGCTGGCCGGCGCGGTGGCGCTCGGAAACGGCCATTACCGCATTCCCATCCGGGTGCTCGAAGCCCAGGTCCTCGCCCTCGGCATGTCGGAGGGGCTGAAGCTCGTCTTTCAACGGCCTCGCCCCTACGATACTCATACGGATATCCGGACTCCCGCCGGCAGGGAAGGCTCGTTCTCCCTTCCGTCCAGCCATGCCACCCTGGCTTTCGCCGGGGCCACCATCCTCTCGGATGCCTATCCCCAGTGGGCGTGGCCGGCGTACGGCTGGGCCTCCCTGGTCTCCCTCTCCCGGATCTACAACGGCGTGCATTATCCGACCGATGTGCTGGCCGGAGCGCTGGTCGGCATCGGTGCCGCCCGCCTCTCGCGCGTGATCTTCGGATCCGCCGAATCCGCCTGGGGCCCGTCGCTGGATGCCGCGGGCATCCGGCCCAGCATGGGCCTCGATGGGCCCGCGCTAAGCTGGTCCAGGCAGTTTTAGGCATCCCGGCCTCGGGGGCTCCTCGTCAGCGCACGACCACGCTCACGCTTTTGGTTGCGAGCTCGTCGTCGTCTTCCATGCGCCAGGTCAGTTCCTGGACGGCCAGGTCAGGACCTTGTGGATCCGCGGGACGCGCCCTCACTTCGAGCTTGTAGGACGTTCGCGCTTTCAGGTGGAGCAAGGTGACGAGTCGCGGCAACTGATCCCGGCGGATATCGATCGGCATCGCCGCAGAAAGTGGCCAGCCGTTATAGACTTCGAAGACGTACAGCTTGACGTGGTCGACCTTTTCAAAGGGGTCGTCGAGCGCGAGCTGGAGCGGCATCTGCCCATGGAAGGCCGTGGGAAGCAGTTGCAAGGGTAAGACGGTTGGAACCGTCGGGCGATCGTCGTTCGTGAGCCTCACCTGGACCCTCGAGTCGCCGGGATTCGAGATCCGCTCCCCGTCGAGGCTGTAGGCATGGGCAACGATCTGGTACGTCTGCTGAGGGCGGAGGCCCGTCAGGGCGATCGCCCTCCCCTCGCTGAGCTCGGCTGCGCTCATCGGGACCCTCAGGATCTCCGTATCGTCGGGGGTCGTCGGTTCTCCGTTCACCTTCGATAGCGGCTGGAGCGGCCCGGAATCAGGTTGCCAGTAAGGGATGATTTCGAGCCGGTGGATATCCTCGGCGCGAAACTCAGGGATCTTGGCTTGAAGTTCCGTTGGCCGTATGAGCTTGGGGACGAGCCAGAGGTCTCTGGCTTCGCGGGACGCTTCGGGTTGCATAGGGGCGGGCTGGGACGTGCATGCCGCGAGCCCCATTGCGGCCGCCAGGATCAGGGACGTCAGGGTCAGGTTCTTCTTCATGGCGAGTCCTCGCATGGCCGGGGCGCTTAGGGGATGAACTCGACGAGCTGCCTGCTCGACGGACGGGTGGTACTAAACTCCCCGATGGGGACGACCTCTTCCCGGACGATGCCGATTCCCGGGACCACCCAGACGCGAGATTCCTCCAAGACGGACCGTGAGATCAGCTTGTAGGCGTTCGGGAAGGTCCCCGCGGGGACGGTGACGCTTTCCTGTCCTTCCACGACGTAGACCATGCCCATCGGAGTCAGCTGCCCACCGAAGCGCGCCCGCTCCATCGGGCCGGTTGAGCTTTGCGTTTCGCCGTCCATGGTGCCTTCGATGCGATACGTGACGACGCTGGCGTCGAGCGCGGTGATCTCCGCACGGAAGCGTACGGTCTTCGGGTTCCCCTGGTGCACCATCTGCTGCTCGTAGATCCAGGTCATGCCGGGGGTCAGCTCGGGGCCATGCTGCGCCCAAAAGGGGCTTTCGGGCTGAATGAGCTGGGTGATCGGCCCGAGCTGGATGCTGACCTCCTCATCGGTCGTGTAGCCTCCGGGAGTCACGACGATCCCGGAGGCGGTGGCCTGACCGTTGAAGAGCACGTCCATCAGCTTCACCTTGAGGGTGGCGGTCACGGGCTGGTCGTCGTTGGTCAGGGTGATGTCCGTGTAGGAGGAGGCATCTCCCGTGCTGATGAGGTTGCTCGGGCTCTCGCCCTCTGCCTTGTAGGCATAGGCGCGGATGCGGTAGGTGGTATTGGGTAGAAGCGCACTGAAGCTGACGGCGCTCGTGAGTTGCGCGCCGGGGATGACCTTGACCACGGCCTTTCCGGCCGGATCCAGGACCGGAGACTCCGCTTGGCCATCCAGCTTGAAGAGCTTGAGCACGAGGTGGTCGATATCCTTGGCGGTGAAGGGAGCGACGAGCGCCTGTGCTCGGTAACCTCCGGTGACGATTTGCGGAACCACCACGAGTTCGGCGCTGCCACGAGAGAGCGTCAGGTTGGATTGCTTGAGGAGCTCACATCCGGTAACCGAGAGGCTGCTCACGATCAGGGCGATCAGGAATCGTTTGGGCATGAGAGGGGGACTCCTTCTTGCGGCGAGGATGCAGGATTCACGAATATGATTAAATTGCGAAATAATTTATTCATATCGACTCTCCGATGTCAAGAATGGGCGACAAGCATGTCAAGAAAAACCCCCCGAGTCAGGCTCGGGGGGGAAGCGGCGAAGGCCCGGAGGCTTCAGGGCGTGGTTTCCGGGGAAGGAGGCGGGGCGATCGCCGATCCCTCCTGAAGGAGCTGCTGGATGAGGTGGCTGGCCTTCAGCTTGGACAGGGTTTCGATGGGTGGAGGAGCCTCTTGGCGCTTGGTCAGGCGTGTGAGGAGCTTCTTCTGGCGGGGGGTGGCCGGCTGGCGGTCCTGGTGGCGCTCCTTGGCCTGCTGGCGGTAGACCTTGGCCTGCGCCTTGTAGGCGGAGTCTCGGCGCAGGGAGGCGATCGCCCTCGGAACCTCCCGCATCCAGCTCTCCCCTTCCAGGTAGGGAGCCAGCCAGGTGCCCTCCGCCAGGGATTCCTGCTCGTCATGCCAGACCTCGGCCAGATCCTCGCCGGCAAGGTCCGGGTAATCGCGCAGGTAGTCCTTGAGTTGCGTGTTGAGGCGCTTGCCTTCCTGGGGGCTCAGCCCCGTGAAGGGCGAATCGGATCGGCGCATGGCTTCCTTTCGACTCGAACGATTGTTCTAGTCTAGCCCGATCCGCTCCGCTTGTAAACCCGACTCCTCCGCGGGGGCGATCGCCCTCGCTGCCGGTACCGGCAACTCCAACCAGAAGGTCGTGCCGCGTCCGAGTTCGCTCCTGACCCCCATGGAGCCGTTATGGGCGTCGATCAAGGCCTTGGAGATGGCGAGCCCGAGCCCCGCCCCGCCGTGTTGGCGCGTGGTGCTGGGATCCACCTGGAAGAACTTGTCGAAAAGCCGGGTCTGGTGCTCCGGGGCGATCCCGATTCCCGTATCCTGAACCTCCAGCCGGACGTGATCCGGGCCCGGCAGGACCCTCACGTCGATCTGGCCTCCGACGGGCGTGAACTTGATCGCATTGCTCAAGAGGTTCAGGAGGACCTGCCCGACCCGCCGCGCATCCATGCGGGCCCAGACGGGGCGCTCGGGAAGCTGAAGCGTCAAGGTGATCCGGGCCTCCGAGACCTGGGGCGTCATGCTGGAGACTTCCGCCGCGACCAGGGCGCACAGCTCGGCTTCCTGGAGGAGCAAGGTGAACGTCCCGGCTTCCAGGCGCGCGAAGTCCAGCATGTCGTCGATGATGCGCTGCAGCCGGGTGGCTCCTTCCTGGATCTGGTGGACGAAGGCCTGCTGCTCGACGGTCATGGCGCCTCCCACCTCATCCTCGAGGAACTCGGCGTAGCCCTTGATCGAGGTCAGGGGCGTCCGGAGCTCATGGGACGCGGCATTGATGAAATCCCCCTTGAGCCGGTCGAGCTCCAGCAAGCGGGTATTCTGCTCGCGCAGGATCGCCTCCATGCGCCGCCGCTCGGAGATGTCCCGGACGATGCTCACCAGGACCCTTCTCTCTTCGAGATCCATCCCCTGAGCGCTGATCTCGACCGGGAAACGCTCCCCGTCCTTCTTGATGTGCTGGGTCTCGAGCAAGAGCCCGTCGCTTTCCGCTTGCGCCAGCTGCTGGTCGAGCTCCAAGAGGGTCTCGGGGGCCCGCAGCTCCCGCAAGGATTTGGTCAGAAGTTCTTCGTACGTGTAGCCGTAGGCGGCGACGGCAGCATGATTGGCCTCGATGACCCGCCCCTCCGTGTCGAGGATCAAGATGATGTCCCGCGCGCGCTCGGCCAGCAGGCGATACCGGTTGAGGTGGTCCTGGGCGCCGGTGAGATCGGAGTTCCGCATGCGCAGTTGCCAGGCGGTCTCTTCCAGCATGAAGACGATCATGCCGACTCCCACCAGCGTATCGACCAGTCCAATCAGCCAGTAGCTGACCCAGAGTGCGTCCATCCGGCTCAGGATCGGGGGACTCCAGATCAGCGCACCGTGTAGGAGCAAGGGGATGGCCGGCCAGATGGCCCCGCGGATTCCCGTTCGCTTACCGACTCCGAGCAGCGCGATCCCCAGCCGGATGAAGCTGAAGGTCAGGAAGAGCAGGGGCAAGACGGCGATCGCGTCGAAGCTGGCCCCCAGCCCGAGCAGCACGACCGCCACCCCCATCCCGGCGAGCCCGAAGATCGGCGACCAGCATCGCGCATAGGGCCGATCCTCCAGCAGGCAGCTGGTCCGAAGCAGCAAGCTGGCGCTCGCCACTGTGAGCCCGATCTCGAGCACGATTCCCCAGGCGGGTCGCCCGCCCAGGGTCGCGACCCCTTCCAAGCAGGCGACCAGGACACCGCAGCCGTAGGCTGCCGTCCAGACGCGGAAAAACGGGTAGGGGTAGCCCCGGATCAAGGCCAAGGCGATGAGCCAGGCAACGAGCGTCCCGGTGATGTTGATGAGTGCGGCAAGTTGAAGAATGGTCATGCAGCGTTTCCGGCAGTGGGTGGGACGAGATCCTCCTTACCCAGCTGCCGTGGCTTCGTACCCATTTCAAGTCCATGGCGGCTCTGCGAGCCGCTGCTGGCTCAGCTTTGAAGCGGATCGAGAGCCGTCTCCCGGCCTCTGCGGACTTCCTGGCGGTAGGCCTCGATCTCGCGATCGGTCCAATGCTGCCGATAGGACTCGTCCCAACCGATCAGGCCCTGGAGGGTCTGGCTCATGGTGAAGGCGATCTCTTCCGTGGCACGCAGGCCTTGGTCGGCATCCAGCAGGTGAATGCGCGTGCGGCGCATCATGACGTCGGAGAGGGTCATGGCTTGCTCGAAGCGGACCATGTAGGCGATCTCCGCCCTCAGCAGGGGGATCTCGGGGCTCAGGTCGTTGACTTCGCGGTCCAGCCCGCGGTCGCTTTCGATCAGGGCGAGGATTTGCCGGTAATTGGTCCCGTACCGCTCGACCAGCCGCTTGATGAGCGTGCTCTCGACAGTTGGATGCTGGCGCACCGAGTAGTCCACGTAGGAGGCGAAGGAGTCGAGCGGGATGTCGCCGCCCTCCAGGGGCAGGTCGTCGGAGTGCCGACGTTTGGCGTCGGGGACCCAGCCCTCCTCGCGCATGGCCTTGGTGGTGAAGTCGATGACCTGGCGCGCCATCGAGCGGAAGGTGGTGTACTTGCCGCCCGCGATGGCGATGATGCCGGACGGGGTCTCGAAGATCTCGTGTTCGCGCGAGATGTCGGATTCGGAGGTCGCTTCGGGAGGGGCGATCAGCGGCCGCCAGCCACCGAAGGTGGCGATGACGTCGGCTTCGGTCAGGTTGGCGCCGGGGATGGCGTCGTTGGTGGCCTCCAGGACGTAGCGGATCTCGTCCGAGGTGGCGTAGACGTCGTCGTCCAGGTAGCGATCGTCGCCGTCGTCGGGATGGGCGGTATCCGTGGTCCCGATGATCGAGCGGCCGTAGTAGGGGATGACGAACATCCAGCGGCGCTTGCCGTCCTCGGGACGGGATTTGATGACCAGGGCGCGATCCGTCACCTGGCGGGTGACGATGTGGATGCCCTTGGTGGGCTTGAGCTTGCTGACGGCCTCGGGATCGTCCATGCGGTTGATGCGGTCGACCCAGGGGCCTGTCGCGTTGATGACCCGACGGGCATGCACGGTGATCTCCATGCCGCTCAGGCGGTCCGTGACCAGGACGCGAGAAACCTTGCCGTCGGGACCGTGCTGGAAGGAGCTGACCTCCGTGTAGTTGGCCAGTGCCGCTCCCCAGCGCACGGCCGTCTTCAGGGTCTCGACGACCATCCGGGCATCCTCGGTGAGGCCGTCCACGTAGGCCAACGCCCCCTTCAGCCCCTCCTCCCGGAGCGCCGGCTCCTGGGCCAGGGCCTCCTTGGGCTTGATGCGCCGGTGCATGCGCGAGCGGTGGAAGTCCGACATGGACGAGAAGCTGTCGTAGAGCCAGAGGCCCACGTCCATGATGCCCAGGCTGTCGCCGTTCTCGCGGTAGATGGGGAAGAGGAAGGGCAACTCCTTGGCGAGGTGCGGGGCGTGCTTGAAGAGCTTGTTGCGCTGGGTGAGCGCTTCACGCACGAGCTTGAACTCCATGTGCTCGAGGTAGCGCAGGCCGCCGTGCAGCAGCTTGGAGGATTTCGAGGACGTGCCGCTCGCGTAGTCGTTTCGCTCGACCAGCGCCACCTTGAAGCCGCGCAGCGCGGCCTCCAGGGCGATGCCCGCCCCCGTGATCCCGCCCCCGATGACGAGCAAGTCCCAGGACTCCTTCCCGAGCCGTTCCAGGGTGGTTTGGCGCGAGAGCGCCGACCATTCGCGAGCCAAGATCCGCTCCTCTCTTCTAACCGATGTCGCGCGGCAGCAACTTTCCAGGGTTCATGCAGTCCCTCGGATCGAGGGCCCGCTTGATGCCATCCAAGGCCATGAGGCCCGTTTCCCCGATTTCCTGGGCCATCCACGGGGCATGGTCGAGGCCGACCGAGTGGTGATGGCTCAAGGCTCCGCCTCCCGCGAGGATCGCGTCGGTCGCCGCCCGCTTCACCGCAAGCCACTGGGCCAGGGCATCTTCCGCCTGGCGAGAGGTGAAGGTGAAGTACAGGGAGGCTCCATCTTGATACGCATGCGAGAGGTGGCACATGACGTGCCCGCGGCCCGCCTCGCGCTCCAGGGCGCTCTGGGTGGCGCTGCGGATCTGCGCGTAGAGCTCGGGAAGCTTGGCCCAGGTCGCGGAGGTCTCGAAGGTGTCGACCATGACGCCATGGTCGAGCAGGGTGTCCCGCAGGTAGGGCAGCTCGAAGCGGTTCCGGTACCACGAGACGCCGGGCGAACTGCCCACGGGCAGGCCCTCATGGTCCCGGATGAGACTGCGCGCGCGCTCCCAGCTGGCCAGCACTTCAGCCTGGCTGCCCTCGTAACCCAGGATCAGCATGCAGCGGGACGGGCTGGCGGCGGCGGGGCCGCGCATCAGGAAGCGCTTGGCGAACCTCTCGAGGGCCGCCTGCAAAGGGCTCTTGGGGCTCTTGCTCATGGCCATGAGGGCTTCGGTCTCAGCGGTATCGGAGAGCCGGGCGGTCGCCGGCTGCATGCCGGACTGCACCAGGGCGCGGATCAGTTCGACGCCGCGCTCGAAGCTGGGCAGCAGCACGCCCCGGTAGTCCCGACGGGCGGGGACCGGGTGGATGCGCACGCTGACCTCGGTGATGATGCCGTAGATCCCTTCGGAACCCACGATCAGGCCGTTGAGGTCGGGGCCGGTCGCCCGGGCGGGAAGCGCTTTCACCACGAGGGGACCGCGGGGGGTGGCGACCCGGAGGCCTGCCACCATGGCCTCGATCTTTCCGTACTTGGTGGATTGCTGGCCCGCCGAGCGGGTGGCCACCCAGCCGCCCAGGGTCGAGAACTCGAAGGACTGGGGATAATGGCCGAGCGTCATTCCCTGGGCTTGCAGTGCCGCCTCGAGGTCGGGCCCCAGGATGCCGGCCTCGACCCGCGCCAGGCGGCTCAGGGGATCGACTTCGAGCACCCGGTTGAGCCGCGCGAGATCCAGCGACAGGAAGATCCGGTCGGAGAGGTGCGGCGGCACCTCGACGCCGCCGACCACCGACGTGCCGCCCCCGAAGGGAATGACGGCCCAGCCCCGGGCCGTGGCGAAATCGAGGACCCGCTGCACCTCGTCATGGGTGCGGGGCCAAAGGACGGCGTCGGGAGGATGCGGGACCTCCCCGCGGCGTAGCCGGATGAGATCCCGGTAGCTCTTGCCGTAGGCATGACCGATCCGATCCCCGGCCTCCTGCGAAAAGCCTTCGCGTCCCAGGATCGTCTGCAAGGCCACCCGGTCCTCGCCGGTCATGCGCGACGCGGGAAGGGCGATATCCTCACGCGCGACCGGACGCGCAGGCTGCTCACCGAGCGGCCCGATCTGCGCCTCGAGAAACGGCCAGAATCTCGGCGATTGATCCAGGGAGTAGCGCTTCTTCGCGTCTCCCCATCCCCACCATTTGGTCTGCATGCCTTCATTATAGCTCCCCGGCCAAGCCCCAGGGTTGCGCCGAGATGAATCCCCTGCCGTGCGGAGTTAATAAGCTGGAATTTAATGCGGGTTAAGCAAGTCTTTAGCTCCGGAGCGCGATAACCTCCACAACAGCCCGGCGGCAAAGCGCAAACAGGTCAACCGCTGAAGGCAAGCGTCGCCCCCCTAGATGGAGGTTACCGATGGCCATTTCTGGACTCTCGCCCAAGGATCTCGCCCGCTACGAAGCGGATGCCAAGCGCCTCATCGCCAAGTTCGACACCAACAACGACGGCGTCGTCGATCAGAAGGAAACCACCAAGGCTGACGGCAAGGACTACTGGACCTATTCCGATCGCATCGGCGACAGCGACTTCGTCACCCGGACCACCATCTACTACGACAAGTTCCGCGGCATCAAGGACACCGAGTTCCGCAACGCCGACGCCAACAAGGACAACAAGCTGACCCAGCAGGAAGTCCTCGACGCCTTCCTGGAAGCCGCTGACAGCAACAAGGACGGCAAGCTCGGCTTCTTCGAGAAGCGCAAGAGCGTGGGCGGCCTCTTCGAGAAGTCCTGGAAGGTCGAGACCGATCGCAAGACCCGCCTGGAGTACGATCCCCTGCCTCGCGACTACGATCGTCCCACTCCGCCGAGCAGCGGCTACGACCGCCCCACCCCTCCGAGCTCTGGCTACGATCGGCCTACCCCCCCGAGCAGTGGTTACGATCGCCCCGAGCCCCCTAGCTCCGGCTATGATCGTCCCACTCCTCCGAGCAGCGGCTACGATCGGCCCACTCCTCCCAGCTCCGGTTACTAGGCCCTTCGTCCGGTAACGATCCTGCGAGGCGCTCCCGAAAGGGGGCGCCTCGTTTGGCTTCGCGACCGTGCGCTCTTGCAGGCAAGAGGGGGCGAATCCTGCCAGCAGCCCCGGTGCTCTCGGCACTCCGGCCTGAGCGGGCCTTGCCCGCAGTGACCATCGGGTTGCCGGGTGCAATTTTGAGGCGATGCGCTACCCCTCCGGCCCTCCCGCCCTCCCCCGTCCGTCATCCCCGTGCAAACGGGACCCGCTGGCTTCCCGCCGGCACTCCCGTGAAAGCGGGGGGCGGGAATGACGACGAGGGCGAGTCGCTTTTCGTCATTCGACGTGCGCTGAGAGCTGCTACTGCTTAGCGCCCGGATCACCTTCCTGGTCTTTGCCCTCGACGGGTCATTCCGTTCACCCTCGGGCGTGAACGTCAGGGCGGCAGGCGCGAGGCTCGGGTGGGGCCGGCGAGGCGTGCAGGGAAAGGAAGCCATGCGGGGGCTGACAGGGCCCATTTGGCAAGCCGAAGGCCCCCACCCGGAGGTGGGGGCCTTTGGAGGAATCGTGGGGCGTCTTAGTAGACGGCCTTGATGTCCTTGTGCGCGTTGGTCAGGGCGACGAGCATGTCGTTGACGATGTTGCGGCGCTCGCGGGTGGAGTAGGCGCGCTGCCAGTCCCGGCGCAGGCTCTCGTAGCGGTTGAGGGCACGGTCCGCGATGTCGTAGACCTGACGCGCCGAGTAGCCGTGGCCCGAGGAAACCGCGCGCTGGACGTCGTTGAGGCCCGCGGTCAGCTCGCGAAGCATCCGCTCCTCGATCCGGTCCTTGTCGTAGTCCGAGTAGGCGCGCTTCCAGTCCCGAAGCAGCTCGTCGTAGCGGTAGAGGGTGTCCGACGAAATTCGGCGGGCCTTGTCGACTTCATAAGAGGCGTCCACCACGGCATCGGTGCCCACCTGCGCCGCGGCAGCCGATTCGACGGCCGGAGGAGCTTTGCGCTGGGTGTCGGCGGATTGCGCGTTGGCCGCGTTCTCGCCCGTCTGGCCCATCCCCGTCATGGGGGAGGTTCCGCAGCCGGCAAGGACCGAAGCCGCCAGGGTCAACGAAGCCAGGGCCACCAGGGTCTTGCGTGCCATGTATCCGAACCTCCATTCAACTCATCATTGCGATTGGTGTCCTAGAGGTTATGACGGGATTAATCTCAGGTCTTGCTTCGATTAAGTTTAAGGTTGATTTAAGACTTTAAGGGCCCCGCGCCCACGCGCATGGCCTCAGGGACTGACGGGATCCCGCTGGGCAGTTTCGGGCCGGATCCAGCCTTCGGCGCGCTCCACGGCCCGCAGCCAGTCCGCGTAGAGGCGCTCGCGGGTCTCGGACGCCATGTGCGGCGAGAAGCGTTGAAGCTCTCCACCGGTCGGCAGCTCCGAGAGCGAGGACCAGTAGCCGCTTCCGAGCCCCGCGAGGAGGGCCGCTCCGAGGGCAGTCGTCTCGAGGGTCTCTCCGCGCAGCACCGGGACGTCCAGCATGTCGGCCACGAACTCCAGCACGAAGTCGTTGGCGGCCGCTCCTCCGTCCACGCTGAGGAACTCCAGCGTCTTGCCGGTGTCGGCTTCCATGCATGTGACCAGATCCCGGGTCTGGTAGGCCATGGCTTCGAGGGCCGCCCGCACCAGGTGCGCGCGCCCGGTGCCCCGGGTCAGGCCGACGATGGAGCCGCGGGCGTAAGCGTCCCACTGGGGAGCCCCCAGCCCCACGAAGGCCGGAACCAGGTAGACGCCTCCGTTGTCGGGCAGGGTCCGGGCGATCGCCTCCGTCTCGGACGCCTGCTGGATGATCCCCAGCTGATCGCGCAGCCAGTGCACGGTCGCCCCCGCCATGAAGATGCTGCCTTCCAGCGCGTAGCTCACCTCATCTCCAATCTGCCAGGCAATGGTGGTCAGCAGGCGGTTTCGCGAGAAGACCGGGCGCGAGCCCGTGTTGAGTAGCAGGAAGCAGCCGGTGCCGTAGGTGTTCTTGGCCTGCCCCTCCTTGAAGCAGCGCTGTCCGAAGAGCGCGGCTTGCTGGTCTCCGGCCGACCCGGAGATCACGAGGCCCTCCGGCAGCACGCCCAGCTCGGCGGTGGTCGCGATCGGGCCCGAGTTGGGGACCAACTCGGGAAGGACGGCCCGGGGGATCCGCAGGGTGTCCAGGATCTCCGGATCCCAGTCGAGCGTGTTGAGGTTGAAGAGCAGCGTGCGGCTGGCATTGGAGGGATCCGTGACGTGGCGCCGGCCCCCCGTGAGGTTCCAGATCAGCCAGGAGTCGATGGTGCCGAAGGCGATATCGCCGCGTTCGGCCCGCTCCCGCAGGCCGGAGACGTGATCGAGCAGCCAGGAGACCTTGGTCCCCGAGAAGTAGGCGTCGAGCAAGAGCCCGGTCTTGGCGGCAAAGGCGTCGAGATGCCCCGCCTCGGTGAGGGCGTCGCACATGGCGGCCGTCCGGCGGCATTGCCAGACGATGGCCCGATGGACGGGCTTGCCGGTCCGGCGATCCCACATCACCACGGTCTCGCGCTGGTTGGTGATCCCGATGGCCGCCACCGCCCGGGCCTCCACCCCGGCGTTGCGCAGGCACTCCCCGATAGCGTCGCGCACGCCGTCCCAGATCTCCTGGGCATCATGCTCCACCCAGCCGGGCTCGGGGTAGTGCTGGGTCACCTCCCGGTACGCGCGCCCCACGACCTTGGCCTGGTGGTCGAAGAGCAGCACCGTCGAGCCGGTGGTTCCCTGGTCGATGGCGAGAACGAAGGTTTCGGGCATCTCGGACTCCTCTCGTCGGTTCCGGAAGGGGGCGTGCGTCCATGCTACCCACGGGCGGCCGAGGCGCGCAAGGCCGCTATAATGGAAGGACCCTTCCGCCCGCGATGACCGGCATCCGGGCGAGCCCGTGTAGGAAAGCTCCGAAAGGGGTAAGAACCGTCTGGAGCCGACGACCAGAAAGGGAGTAGGTTGAACCCCGCTTTTCAACGCAGTATCGTAGGCCTCGTGGCCCTGAGCGCGGCCGTATTGCCGGGCCCCAGCCCCTTGCACGCCCAGACCGCGGAACCTGGGGGCGTCTTCGTGGCCATCGGCGGCGGAACCGAGCGTCCCGAGATCACGCAGGCCGTGATCGACCTGTCCGGCGGCAAGGACCGCCGGGTCATCGTCTTCCCGACGGCCTCGAGCGACCCCATGCAGGCGGGGCTCGCCTACAAGCATTACTTCGGCCAGCTCGGCATGACGCTGGTCGACTCCCTGCCCTTGCATGACCGCCAGACCGCCAACGACCTGGCGCCGGTCAAGGACATCGCCCGCGGAGACCTCCTCTACTTCACCGGCGGAGACCAGAATCGCCTGGTGAACGTGCTTTCCAATACCGCCGTGCACGGCTCCCTTCAGACCGCTTGGCAGCGCCGGGCGGTGATCGCCGGGACCAGCGCCGGGGCCATGGTCTGGGGGCCTGAGTTCATCGCCAATGGCACCAGCCTGGGAGCCATGAAGTACGGGTTCAGCCGGGATCCGAGCGGTATCCCGGGCCTGGAGCTCAGGCCCGGCCTCAACCTTTGGGAGAAGTTGGTGGTCGACACCCATTTCTCCGAACAGCAGCGCCTGGGACGCCTCTTGCTCGCCACCGCGGCCATCCCGGGAGCCTCCGGCATGGGCCTCGACGAGGCCACGGCCGCCAAGGTCACCTCCGAGGCCATCCAGGTCCTGGGAACCGGCGCGGCCACCATGATCGAGACCGACACGGTCACGGCCCACAACGCCCAGCAGAGCGGCCCGAACCAGCCGTTCTCGATCGGACGCGCCAAGCTTCACCGGGTCGTCGCCGGAGACACGTACATTCGAAAGGTCCGCGCCATTCCCACCGCACAGCCCCTGGAGCCCGGCAAGGCCGTTCCCCCGCAAAGCCCCTTCGTCGTCCTCGCCGGCACCGACGTCCCCCGCAAGCAGCCCGGTCCCCTCGGGGACTTCGTCCGCGCGAGCGGAGGCAACGGCGCCCGGATCCTGCTCCTGGCCGGAGATGACGCCACCCAGGGCACCAAGATGTGGAAGTCCTATCTCATGCGCCTGGGATCCGCCCAAGTCATCAACTTCATGGCCATGGAGCTCTCGGAGCAGGGGCTGGGAGTGGCGTTGCAGCATGCGACGGGCATCATGTTCCTCGAGGATGCGCGAGGTTCGCTTCTCAAGTCCTTGCTCGCCAATGACGGCCGTCTCAGCGCCTACCTTCACGAGTACGGGAAGCGCGTCCCCATCGCCGCCGTGGGCACGGCGGTGCGCATCGTGGGGGAGCGCGCGATCTTCGGTGAGCTCGGAACGGATAGCTACCAGGCCTTGCCGGGCCTGAAACTGGTCCCCCAGGTCGTGGCCGACAAAGCCTTCTGGTACGGGGACTCCATGGAGCGGCTGATCCGCATGCAGTTGATGGGCGATCGCGCCCTGGCCATCGGCCTCATGCCGGATAACGCCGTCACCATCGCCGGGGCGCAGGCCACCGTCTCGGGCGAGAACCAGGTGATCTTCCTCGATGCCAACGAGGTGACTCACTTCCGCCTACCGCCGGATGGACAGCGTCAACCGGCGTCGGTTTCGGGCCTCGCCCTGAGCGTCGTGCCCCCCACCGGCGACTACGACCTGGTCCGTCGCCAGCCACGGTTCTAGAGGACGCGTCCATGACCGAGAAGAAAGCCCCCGAGTCGACTCCCCTCTCGCTGCCGGACTTCAAATGGGCCGATTACGCCCTGGAGTTCCAGACCGCGATGGAGGAGCGGATGGCCAAGCAGCCGGAACTCGCCGACGAGCTCTGGACCCGCATGCTGGACGTGATGAGCCTCTACATCCCGCCTTCGGACGTCCGCGCCGCCCGAATTTGGGTCAGCCGGGACGCCAACTGCTGCAAGAAATGCCTCGCGCGCGACGGCAAGCTGATCCCGCTCTCCGAGCCCAAGCTGCTCGCCGCCAACCTTCCCCCCTTCCACGGCCCCATGAAGGGCCATAAGATGTGCCGCTGCCTCTTGGGAGCGGCTCCCGAAGCCTAGAGCGATCGTCGTTGCTGCAGGACAGCGAGCGTTGACTTTCTGCCTCTATCCATGTGGTTCTCGCTTAACGCTCGCTGCCTTTCGCAACAACCGCGGGCGCTAGCCTCCGGGCGTCGCTCGGGCTCTCCGGCCCCTGTTCCTGCTGCCGATTCGTCCCCCCTAGACGAGGTGCTCCGCGTTCGGACGCGCCATGATCGCCCTCGCCCTCCCGACAACGACGCGGAGGGCGCTCCTTCCCCCGCTTGCCTACGGAGGAGCGGCCATGCGCATGGTGCTGGGCGGAGACGTCATGCTGGGGCGCCTGATGAACGACTGGTTCCTGCGGGAGGGGCGATCGCCCTTCACGCCCCTCCAGCCATGGCTCGACCGGGCGGATCTCGTCGCCGTCAACCTGGAATGCGCCCTCACCGACCGCGAGACCTGGTACGAAGGCCCCCCGAAGGCCTTCATGTTCAAGGCGAGGCCCGTGGCCGCCCGGATCCTCAAGGCTGCCGGCGTCCGGGTCGTCTCGCTCGCCAACAACCACGCCCTGGACGCCGGGGAATTGGGCCTCCAGGACACCTTACGCCTGCTCGACGAGCAAGGAATCGCCCACGCGGGGGCCGGCATGACCCTGGAGGAGGCTTCCCGACCCGCGATCGTCGACTCCCCCTCGGGCCCCATCGCCTTCCTCGCCTACTGCAATCACCAGGAGGACTTCGCCGCGACGCCCACCAGGCCGGGCATCCGCTACCTCGACCTCGCCGACCTCGAAGGCGCCTGGGCGACCCTGCGCCATGATCTCGGGGAGGCGCGCCGCCTGGCGAGTTGGCGGGTGGTCTCCTTTCACTGGCAGCCCAACTGGGCCCCCGAGGTCTCCCCCGAGATTCGGCGCCTGGCGCGAGGCTGCGTCGCGGAAGGGGCGAGCGTGGTCTGGGGGCATAGCCCGCATCACTTCCAGGGGGTGGAGCTCGTCGAAGACGCGGCGATCCTCTACTCCACCGGGGATTTCGTGGATGATTACGCCGTCGACTCCACCTACCGAAACGACCGGCAGCTGCTTTTCACCGTGACGCTCGCCGCCCGCGGGATCGCGGAGGTCGCGGCCATGCCCGTCGAGATCCGCCATGGGGTCGTATTGCCGGCCGAGACCGAGGCGCGCGCGTGGATCGGACGGCGCTTCGAGGCGTTTTGCCGCGCGCTGGGAACGCGCCCGCTCGTCTCGCCCGAGGGGTGGGTTTTGCGCAAGGAGGTGAAGATGGATCTGAAGAGTGACGCCTTCCCGAACGGAGGGCATATCCCGTCCAAGTACACCTGCGAGGGGGAGAACGTCTCGCCGCCCCTCGCGTGGAGCGGTGTCCCGGAGGACGCCCGCGCCATGGCCCTGGTGGTGGACGATCCCGATGCCCCGGCGAAGGTCTGGGTGCACTGGGTGCTGTATAACCTGCCTCCGGAGGCCGGCATGCTCCCCGAAGGGACCCGGGGCCTCGAGGCCACGAGCCGCGAGGGCCTCAACGACTTCGGGGACGTCGGGTACGGCGGCCCATGCCCGACCCGGGGGACGCATCGCTACCGGTTCAAGCTCTATGCCCTCGATGCGCACCTGGACGTCGGAGAAGGCTGCTCGAAGTCCGAGCTGCTCGCGGCCATGGAAGGCCACGTCCTCGCCGAGGCCGAGCTCACCGGGACCTACGCCCTGATCAAGTGATGAGCGAGGCGCCGTCGACGGCGTCGCAGACCCAGAGCGTGGCCTCCAGGCCGGCGCGCTCCCGGTAGGCGTTCAGAACGGTATCCCGGAAGGCCGGCAGGGCCTTGACCTCGACGAGGTTGACCGTGCAGCCTCCGAAGCCCGCGCCGGTCATGCGCGCTCCGAGCACGCCCGGCACCTTCTGGGCCAGGGAGGCCAGGAGATCGAGCTGAGGGATCGAGACGTTGAAATCGTCCTTGAGGCTCTGGTGGGACTGGTTCATGAGCTTGCCGAAGATGGCGAGGTTGCCCTCTTCCAGGGCCTCCACGCCCCGGAGGACGCGCTCGTTCTCCGAGATGACGTGGCGGGCCCGGGCGCGGATGTCGTCGGGAAGCTCGCGGGCCACGGCATTGAACTCCAGGGGGCTGACGTCGCGCAGGGCGCGAATCTCCGCGCGTCCCAGGAGCGTTTTGAGGCGACGGACGGCATCCTCGCACTCCCCTCGGCGGGCGTTGAACTTGGAGTCGACCAGGCCGCGGCGCACGCCGGAGTCGAGGATGGCGATCGCCACCCCCCGCGCTTCCAGCTGGAGCGGGACCGCGCGCGTCTCCAAGCTCCGGCAATCGATGAGCAGGGCGTGATCGCGCCGGCCCAGCGCCGAAATGAACTGGTCCATGATGCCGCAGGCCACTCCGACGAACTGGTTCTCGGCCCGCTGCGCCAAGAGCGCGATCTCCTTGGCGGGCAACCCCAGCCCGAAGAGGGCGTTCAAGGCGGTGAGGAGGGAGACCTCGAAGGCGGCGCTGGAGCTGAGGCCGGCTCCTTCGGGGACGTTCCCGCCGATCGCCGCCTCGAAGCCGTGCAGGGGATGGCCGGCATCGAGCAGGATCCGGACGATGCCGCGGACGTAGTTGCTCCATGTGGGGGCGCCCTTTTCCGCGGGGACGCGCGCGAAGGCGTCGAGGTCGAACGTGCTTTCCTCGGCGAAGTTCTCGGAGTAGAGCCGCACCATGCGATCGTCCCGTCGGCGTGCGGCCACGACCACCTCGCGGTCGATGGCCGCCGGGAAGACGAAGCCGTCGTTGTAGTCGGTATGCTCTCCGATCAGGTTCACGCGGCCGGGAGCCCGGGCGGTGATCTCGGGGGGACCGAAGAGCCGGCGACACGCCGCCACGACGCTTTCGGCCGGGACGGGAAGCAGGGCGTTTTGCAAGGTGGCATCCTTTCCGCGACGATGGGCTCATGCTAGGAGGCGGGAGGACGCTTGTCAATTTCCGAGCCTCCCGCGAGCGCGGGAGGCTCGGATCCTGAACCACCCGTTCAGGATCCCGAACGGGGAGTGGCCTCGGAGCCGAAGAGCTTCTGTCGCTGCGCCTGCGTCAAGCTGCTGTAGAACGCGATCAGCGCGTCGGTCGGCACGCTGCGGTTCGAGGCCAGCATGGCTTGGCGGTAGGCCTCCGCGTCCCCGCGGGTCATGAGGCTGGCGTAGGCCTCGCGCATGGGGCGGCTCTGCGCCTGCTGATGGCTTTGCATGGCCGTGACCATGGCCCTGAAGAGCCGGGTCTGCTCGGCCGTGAGGTTCAGTTGCTTCTGGAACTCCTGCAACTCGGTCTCGTTCCCGCTCTGGGACGTGGCTTCGGGCTCCCGATTGAGGGCCTGGACGACTTGCTCGCGCTGTTGCGGAGTGAGGATGTTGCGGACTTTCATCAGATTGTCGACGGAGCGGGAGATCTCCGCCTCGCTCTCGCTCAGCATCGCCTTGAGGGCTTGAACGTCAATTTGAGGAGCGAGGAGGAGTTTCTGGACGGCTGCTGGACGGTCGTTCTGCGGAGCGTCTCGCCCGATCGCTTCGAGCTGTTTTCGCTGATCGGCCGTCAGGTTGAGGGCGGCCAGGGGATCGCTGCCTTCCGTGCTGGTGGCCTGGCTGATGATGAAGGGAGCCAGCGCAGCCTCGGGTCCCTGGTCCTCGGGGGCGGGCAGGGCCGGGCGCGATTCCCGGGGAATCTCGACCGAGGGGGCAGTGGACGGCGGCAAGGCACAGCCCGCCAGGACCCCCAGAGCAAGCACCAAAATGGAACGGCGTCGATTTTTCTCGAACATCGGTTGACCTCCTGGGAGAGGGAGGGATGAACGGTTCGAGTATGGTGCAAGGGCTTGCTCTGTACAACGAGCGCTAGTTTGTCGGAAGGTCAATGATGGCGGGCCATGTCGGGCGTTTTCGGGCCGGCCGCGCCGGAGAAGCTTGCGAGGACCTCGACGGGAGGATTTCCTCCGCTTTGCCGAGTTTCTTCGTCGATTTCCGGAAGCCTCCCTTCCCGAACGGGAGCGAGGGGCTGTAGCCGATCGTCGGGGGATAGCTTCTCACCTCAGTTGCAGCCAAGATTCGGGCGATAGTTTGGGAAGAAGGGCCATGCGCATGGGGACCCCCGGAGCCTATCGTTCCCCCTGTATCCAGAGGGTTTACCGAGGGAGGACGACATGATCAAACAGGTGGTGAAGACGGGGATCCTGGGGCTGATGGCAGCCAGCATGGTGGGGTGCAGCGCGACGGCTCCGACCCAGCCGACCGGCCAGAACCCGGCGAGCGAGGCCAACGCCCCGGTCGTGGAGCTGCCCAGACAGGCCAGCGCGAACGAGCTGGTGGCCCCTCAGAATCTCGACGAAGCCTTCGAGACGCAGCAGTACGCCTTCCGCCGGGGGCATCGCTTCCGGTTCCGCCGGATCCTGATCGCCAACGTGCCCTACTTCGTTCCTTACTACTACCCGACCTACGTCCCGACCAACTATCCCTACTACGTTCCCTACTACAACTACTATGATCCCACCTACTACTACGTCCCGGCCTACTACTCCCCCCGATTCGGCGGCCGCTCGATCGTCATTCGCATGCGCCGCGATCACCGTGACCACGGCGGCTGGGGCGGCGGCGGCGGCATGGGTGGCGGCGGTGGCGGCGGCGGGTACTAGCCCGTCACGAACCCCGAGGGCCACGGGCCATTCCCCCCGGGCGTCCTGATTCGCCCGTCAAGGTCGCTTGCCGCCATGGCAAGCGACCTCCCTCAGGAGGAACCGAGTTTTGCGGCGATCGCCCGCAGCTCGGCGGCCTTCTCTTCGGGAAGCGTGTCGTTGATGAACGTGCCCGCGCCCGACTCACACCCCGCCAGGTACTTGAGCTTCGTGGCCGTGCGGTTGGGGGGATAGAACTCGACGTGGAAGTGGCTGCCAGGATGATCCTGGCCATCGGTGGGAGCCTGGTGCATGACCATCATGTAGGGCAGCGAAAACCCGAAGACCCCGTCGTACGTTCGCATGACCGTCGAGAGCATCCGGGCGAACTCCAGGCGCTCCGCGGCCCCAAACTCCGCCAGGGAAGCCAGGTGCCCCTTGGCATAGAGGTGAACCTCGTAGGGATAGCGGGCGTAGAAGGGAACCAGGGCGATGAACTGCGCGTTCTCCGCCACGATCCGACGCCCGTCCCGGAGTTCTTCCTCCAGCACGTCGCAGTGCAGGCAGCGCCCCGTGCGGGCGAAGTGCTTGGCTTGACTCTGAAGCTCCCGCTCGATTTTCGGCGGCAGGTAGCTGAACGCGTAGATCTGCCCATGGGGATGGTGGAGCGTCACCCCGATCGCCTCGCCCTTGTTCTCGAAGATGAAGACGTACGCGATCTCCGGACGGGCCCCCAGCTCGACGTAACGATCCGTCCAAACCCTCACGAGCCGCTCGATCTCGGTGACGGAGCGCTCCGCTAGCGTCGTGTCATGCTCGGGCGTATACAGCACCACCTCGCAAATCCCCTGGGCAGGCCGAACGGGGAAAAGCTCGCTGCCGGAGACGGCCGGCTCGGGCGGTTCGGGGCGGAAGGAGGGGAACTTGTTCTCGAAGACCACGAACTCGTACGTGGAGGCGGGGACTTCCGTCGGAAAGCCCCCCGGCTGCGTAGGGCAGATCGGACAGTAATCCGCCGGCGGCATGAAGGTCCGGTCCTGGCGGTGGGTCGCCGTGACCACCCATTCCTCGGCTATCGGATTCCAGCGCAGCTCGGACACTACCCTTCCTCCTGCCCCGGCTCCGCGACCGCCGAGGCCTCGACCGCCGCGTCCGCGGGCACGAAGCGGTAGTAAATCAGGCGCCGACCATCGTCCTTGACGAGGGTCTCCTTCTGCATGATCACGTTCGATTCACGATCCATCCGCTTTGCCCTCCGCGGCTCATTCTCCCGCCCCGGCAGGGGGGTGTCAAGGGAAGGCCCGCGGGGAGCTCGCGTTCGCGCGCGTCGAAAAGACGTTGTGAATCTTCCGTAGAACACCCTCACGGCGAGATCACGCTCCTGTCGTTAAATAGGGGAATCGCGTGGATGGCGCCCGTCGTTCCTGGGGTTTGCCTCCGGCAAAGCACGGCTCCCCGATCATCCGAAGGAAGCACCCATGCACAGTTTCAAAGACCTCCCGGGCCTCGATCCGCTCGGCTGGCAGGCCATGCTCCAGTTGGGGCAGACGCGCGCGTTCGAACCGGGCCAGATCATCTTCGCCGAAGGGGCCCCCTCCGCGCATATCTACGTCGTGCGCCGGGGGCTGGTCGAGATCATGAAGGAGTCGGTTTCGGGGAAGATGCTGCGCCTCGCGATTCTCGACGAGGGGACCGTCTTCGGCGAAGGGGCGCTCTTCGCCGCCTCCCCCCGCTCCACGACCGCCGTGGCCTTTCGCGATACCGTCGTCGGGGTGATCGCCAGCGACCTCCTGCGGGGCTTGCTGGAGACGCGCCCCGATTTCGCGCGCCTGCTCTACCGGGCGCTGAGCGCCCGCCTCCACCAGGTCGTCGTCGATCTCGACGCTGACCTGCGCTTGCTGCATCAGCGGCTTCACCACCAGCACCCTCCTGAGGAGGAGCGCACGTAGTTTAACCTTGAATTAAAGGCGTGTTATCCGAAAGGCAAGAAACTCGCCCGCTTCCGCGTCGATACCCATGGGGTACGTCTGCTCGGAGGAATGCCCATGAAGAAGCTGGCCGCCTCGGTGATACTCGCCTCCCTGCTGGCAGGTTGCGGCAGCCCGATCGTCATGCCTTCGGCCCCCCTCACGGGCATGGCCTCCTTCGAGGCACTGGGATCCGACGATGTCGTGGCGCTCGCCTCCAAGACGACCATGCGAAAGCAAATGAAGGCCTCGCTGGAAGTCGACACCCAGGAGTTGATGGCCTTCGCGGACCGCGACCCCAAGGACGGCAAGCTCTCCCTGGCAGAACTTCA
This sequence comes from Candidatus Sericytochromatia bacterium, assembly GCA_036676495.1. Taxonomy (GTDB): domain Bacteria; phylum Cyanobacteriota; class Sericytochromatia; order S15B-MN24; family UBA4093; genus UBA4093. The sequence continues at coordinate 6,615 of JAKFCT010000020.1, read as the reverse complement.
GGCCAAGTTGCCTGGCTATAGCCGAGCCGTCTTCCGCTCCAAGGACACGGATCACGATGGCCTGCTGGCGCTCGACGAACTGGTCACCGACGCCATCGTCACCGTCATGACCGAACGCCTCATCCGGATCCGCTCGGGCTGCGTGAAAGCACTCGACAAGGATCGCGATCGCAAGCTCACCCGGGACGATCTGCTCGCCGCCAAGCAATTTCAGTTCGATCCCCAGCCCTGGAGCCCCTACGCCAAGCTGGAGCTCGAGGACGTGAAGGCGAAGATCCTCAAGGAGGCTTTCGCCAGCAAGGCGGTGGACGCGAACCAGGATGGCATGCTCGACTATGACGAACTCTATGCGTTCTTCCTGTTCGCCATCGAGCGCGGCGCGCTGCCCCTGAGCGTCGCCAAGCCTCAAGCTTCGCTTTCTTGATCTGAGCCGCAGGCACGAATACCCTAGCCATATACGCGACCCTAGCCGCAAGCGTGATGCTCGCCGCTAGTCGTGAAAGCCTTTGAGGCTCCAGGTCTCGCCGTCGCTTCGCAGCGTGACGGCTCCGTCCTGGTCGGTACGGTAGACCCGCCCGAAGGGCCGCAGCCGTGCCAGGGTCTCCGGGGCCGGATGGCGGAAGGTATTCTGCGCTCCCACCGAGATGAGGGAGGCCTCCGGACGAACGGCCTTCAAGAACGCGCGGCCGCTACCGTAGCGACTGCCGTGGTGCGCGACCTTCAAGACCGTCGCCCGCAGTCGACCCGGGTGTTCGAGGAGCCGGGTCTCGGCCTCCTCCTCGAGATCCCCGGCGAAGAGCATGCGGAAGTCCCGGTAGCGGAGCATCAGCACGATCGAGTTGTTGTTGGCGTCGGATCGGCTTCGACGGTGCGCGCTTTCCGGCGGGCCCAGCACCTCCAGTGTGATTTCGGCCTCGAGCTCGGCGCGCATGCCCTCTTGAACCGTGATCATGGGGATCCGGCGCTGGAGGACGCGCTCCAGCCAGCGCTGGTAGGCCGGTGAGTCCCCCGGCTGCCCGGAGTCCCAGACCGCGGAGACCGGGAGTCCCTCCGTCACCGAGGCCAGGCCACCGGCATGATCGTCATGCGCATGCGTCAGGATCACGCCATCGAGCCGCCGGCATCCTTGTCGCCTCAGGAAGGGCAGTAACGTCCGCTCTCCGGCATCGCCACCCGGCCAGCACGGGCCACCGTCGATCAGGTACCAGCGCTGCGACGGCGTTCTCACGACGAGGGCGTCCCCCTGTCCGACGCTGACTATAGGGGTACGTGATATCGCAGTTCCTACTCCCTATGCCAACGCGAGGGAGTTTTGCTCATGATGAGTTGTTCGGGCCAATGCTGGTGATTGAAGGGCTTGAGGAAAATGGTGAAGCGGTCCTTTGCTACCTCGCAGTTGGCGATAAAGGTTCGAAGGAGCTCGCCTCGCGCTGCTTCGTTCAAACGCTCCCATAGGTCAAGAAAGGCATCCGGCAGATCGGGAAGCGCTGGGACGAGTGCTTGGGTTGGCAAGGCCAAGGCTTTCAGTTGTTCATCAAGGCCCCTGATTTTCGTTGCCATCTCCTCAAACGAACAAAATCCACCTCGGAACAGCTCTTTTTCGCGTTCGCGGCGCGCCTCGAGCATGGCGATTTGCTTGCTTCTGTCCTGGGGCTTCCCCTGCTTTCGCGTAACAGGGGCGTCCAATGCCTTCCGCATGAGTTCGCGTAGAGCATGATCAAGCTCCACCAGGACAACCCGATTTAGATATTTTTCACTTGCGCGGCATGGCGATTTACAAGCTGATTTTCCCTTGACGTTGAAGGCTGCGCAGACGTACGCGAAACCAAGACTTCCACGCGACGTGTCCTTTGTCCTTTTGAGAATGCTTCCGCAGGATGCGCAGTAGAGCAAACCAGACCATGGGTAGCGCTGTTGCCCGTATTTCAATCGAGAGGACATCCCCTCGCGAGATCGGATGATCTCCTGCACCTCATCCCAGGTTTTCTGGTCGATGATGACAGGGTGAGCATTCTCTCGGATAATCCATTTTTCTGGGCTAATGGGAACGCTTCGACGCCCGCTCCGACCCTTGATTTCGACTGAGCGGCCATAGGCTATGATTCCTGTATAGGCAGGGTTCCGGAGAATGTCCGAGACCGCCTGAATCGAGAATAGCTTTCCCCTCTTTGTTCTGTGGCCCAGTTCGTTCAGGTGGACTGCTACTCCCCTGCAGCTCCGTAGCCTAAGAAAGGTCTCGAATAGGAGCTTCACGATCTCAGCTTCTACTTGGTCAAGTTCCAAATGACCATCATGCACCACCCCATCCGGCCCCACTGTTTTGGGGATGTAACGATAGCCAAGTGGGCACCAGCCCCCAGTGTGCTTTCCTTTGGCGGCAACAGTTCGCATTGCCGAAGCGACGCGCTCCGACGTGTTGTCGGCTTCAAGTTCGGCTATGAGGATCATCTGTCCCAGCATGAACTTGCCTGTTGGAGTCGTGGTGTCGATAGGCTGGGTGAGGCTAAAGATCGAAATATCCTTGTCCCGGAAAAGACTTAGTAGCTCGTAGTATTTTCGGGCAGAGCGGCTCAAGCGATCGACCTTGTAGACGATCACCACGTCAAAGCACTTTGCCTGCGCATCTGCCTCTAAGCGCTTGAGATCAGGCCGTCGATCACTTCTGCCGCTCATTACGTCGGTATAGGTTTCAGTGAGAGCCCATCCCTTTGCCTCACAATGCTGCCGGGCAAGCTCAAGCTGAGTTTCAAGTGACACACCATCTCTTTCCTGCATGGAAGTAGAGACTCGGGTGTAAACGACGGCTCTGGTTACGGGCATGGCGGAGCTCCTGAGCAGTGAGCTATCGCTCAAAGATGATCTGAGAGACCTTCAGGTATTCATGGAGGCTCGGGGTTTCGCTGGGGCCTTCGTAGAGCTGCAGGTCGATCACGTAGGGCAACAACCCTTGCAGAGCCTCTTTCCAGCCATCCCCTGCATCTATCCAAAAAAGCGTTCCATTCGGCTCGTCGTCAGGGCCAATCAGTCGCTCTACGGCAATGTCGATGTCGCTCGCCGGCTTGGCCTCACCCTTGTACCTTGAGCCGAAGATCCAGCAGCGCTTAACCTCTGGCATGCTCTCGGCCCAGCGGCGGATTGCTTCAACTTCTTTCGGCGTGATGTTCATCGTCATCCCCTTACCCTCCCTTTCAGTCTCTCCACTGGCACGGCTATCCCAGCCTTGGCGCAATCCTTCAGCCACCCAGGGATCGGCGACTCTCCTTTGTGCCACGGCTCCCAGGACAAAAACCGCTCAACCAAGAATTCAGCGAGCTCGGCGCCGTCATCGCGGCCCCAGACCTTCCAGGCATAGGCGATCTTCCATTGCCGGCGATCGGTCAGCCAGGAAAGGTCAACCCACCACCCTAGGCGCTCGCTCCTGACAGCGATCTTCATCCGCGGTGCACGCAGCTCGAGGTCGACGCCCTCGAGGTGGGCCTGGGTAATGGGGCGAGCTTGGCGAGAGAACTTCATGGGCGTGACGGAGCCGGCCGTCTGTCTCGGCCGTGGTGCGGCGGCTTGCAGGCCCCGCAGGGCTTGGCGCTCGCGAGATAGAGGTCCGTCATCCAGGCTTCGCGGCACGAATCAACGACGTACCGGCACTCCGGCAGGTGGTAGCGAAGCGTTTCCCAGTTGATGCGAAATGGCGCTGGAGCCACAGGCGAGATAGCGAAGCGGCGGGGCTTTCGGCTCTCCGTTGCGGCCCAAAGGTGCATGTGGATGATCTTCCCGTTCATCCCCCCTCCTTTGGATACGAGTCGGCGCGCAGTTGCAGCGCGATCGCATCCTCGACGACCTCACGAGTCACGTCGAAAAACTCGGCGATCTCATCTCGCCGCCACCCCTTCTTGAGGAGATCGCGGAGCTTCTTGGGCGGAACCAGGGCCATGGCCGTGGCCTTCTTTACCGCGGCTTCGATCTTGCTCTCCTGGAGGGCATGCCGGTAGCTCACGTGAAACCCGAAGACGTAACCGCCGAATAGCCACAAGTGCTGGTATTCGTGCATCATCACGCAGCGCCGCTCGACTCGATCCATCGTCTGGTTCAAGAGCACCACCTTCCAACCAAGCACCCGGCAGGAAAGGCCCCTGATGCGCGGTGGGAGTTCAAGGTCTAGGACAATGACGCGCGCCTTTTCCAGGCGCTTTGCTGCGTTGATTGATCGTGGCATCTCATCGTGGCTACGTCTTTGCTAAGGGTGTCGATTCCTACTCTAGTTTTCGCTGCTTCTTACCGCTCATGATCGCGGCGATCACCGCCTTGGCGGCAATGGCAAGCGCCCCGCGCACCTGACGCTTCTCATCGGGGGTCAGCTCATTCCAATGCGCGTCTGACTCCGCCGCCAGATCATCCAGGCCGGGGATCGCCAGCTCGCCGCGCTCCAGGTCTTCGTCAGTCGGCTCATGCGCCTTGTCTTGGTGGAAGTCGACGGCCTCCTGCGGCAGCTTTCCAGCCGCGACCATCAGCTCCTCGAATGTCACCGGGTAGCCGAACTCCGTCATCTTCGCGGCGAGTTGGCGGATGGTAGCTTCGCGGGGGTTGAAAGGCAGGCCAGTACGTACGTCTACGCCTTCTTCTAGCGAGCGCACGTAAAGCGTGGAGACTCCAAGCACCTGCCCGGCTTTCGCCTTGGAAAGGTGATAGCGGTCCCGAAACTCCGTAACGATTTGGCTAAGGCTTCGTTCCATACAACTACCGTAAACCAAATACAACGAATCGTTACTACCTATAATCGAGTACAACGTATTGACACCTAATCGATTCGGACGTATCGTAAGTAACGTACCGATAACCGATACGAGGAGGTGATGATTTATGCCGACCCTGTTGACCATTCAGGAGGCGGCGGTAGCGCTCAAGGTCAGTGAGATGTTCATCCGCAATGCCATTAAGGATGGTCGCCTCCCGCATATTCGCGCGGGTCGAGAATACCGGATTGACGCCGATGACCTCGCGAAGGGAATCCCGCCCAAGTCCGAAGCCCAGGAGGCCCCCGATGGAGACCCTGCAGCCTAGCAGTGTTCCGCCACTCGATTTCCAGCGGTTTGCTTGGCTGCTCCATAACTGGGACCAACCCGGCATCCGCAACGAGGAGTGGTGGGCAAAACACCAGACCCAAATCAATTCCCAAACCCAGACCTCAGCGTAAGCCCAACAACCGACCACGCGTTTGCAGGTTAAGACGAACTTTACAAAGCAGGAGGGACCATGCCCGCGACAGCACACGCGAAGCTGCCGGATCCCCCGAGCAGGAAGCCTCAGAGGCTCAGGGAACGGCACACCACCGAATCGGACCTACTCATCGAAAAGCGCATCCAGGACACGGAGATTCTGACCTTGGCCCACCAGATCCAGACCGAACGCTACGCCGCACAGAAGGCCCTCGAGCAGGGCAACCTCGAAGGCGTGAAAGCCGCGCTCGATCGCATCGGGCAGCTCGCGGACGAGATCATCGCCGTCGAGAAGCGCGACGTGGGGCTCAACCAGCAGACCGGCGAGATCCTGCGTCTGCGGGAGAAGGAGTGGGGGGACGAGAAATGAGCCAGTTCCCCATCATCACCCGGCCCGCCAGCAGCCGCACGGGCCAGCTCCAGCGCATCGACCAGTCCAATGCCATCTTCGCCCGGCCGCGCACCCTCAAGGAGACCCGTCGCGAGCAGATCACCCGATTCGTCTGGACGGTCGCCATCGCAGTCAGCATTGGCTACCTCGCCCACGGCATCTTTTCGGGCCTGCCCTACGTCCTCACGATGTACGGGGTGCGCTAGTGCGCTCGTGGCGCGACGAGAAGCCCGTCAAGGGCGACTACCGCAAGGAGCTCGCGAGGGGCAACCGCTACGCCCTAGCCCTCGCGGAGGCCGAGAGTGATCGCGCCAGGCGAGACCTGGAGCACTCGGTATCCGGCATCAAGGTATTCCCGGCCCCCAAGACCAAGATCATCCCCCAGGCGCCCCAGGAGGCGCCGCAACCCAAGTAGAAAGGAGCCCCAGATGAGCAGTTCTTTGACCCTCTCGACCACCGCTGGCCTGAACGTCGCGGAGATCGTCGAGATCCGCCACGCCACCGGAGTCGCCCTCGTCAAGCTCTCCCCCGGAGGCATCCCTGTCCGCGTCCTCATGAGCGAGCTCGTGATCGGGAAGGCGGCCTAGCATGCGCGAGATTCAAGCACCGAGCTTCGTCCAGCAGGCCGACGCCCAGCTCCTGAGAGCCGCGATCCTCGAGCTCAAGGAGGACGAGCGAGCGGAGTTGAACCGCCTGACCCGTGAGAAGCACAGCCTCCTGCAGGAGGAGGCCAAGTACCTTTCTAAGCTCACGGCGTGGGCCGACATGGTCGAGGCCGACGTTACCTATAGGAAGGCGCTCGAAGAGTCGAGGACCAAGACTGATCGCTACTACAAGACCTTGGACGAACTGCGGGCCATCCCGGCCGTTACGGTCACCGAGGTCGTCGCCGCGGAGCCGGCGGATCCCCAGATCGAGGAGGCGGCGTGACGGCCTCCCAAAGGAAAACCACCAGCCTGGTCCTGGCAGACAAGCGGCTGGCGGTCGAGAGAGGCGCGAAGTGGCCCCTGCAGA
>JAKFCT010000019.1:0-70186 GCA_036676495.1 Candidatus Sericytochromatia bacterium | reverse complement strand
CCAGCAGATCCACCAGATCGCCAAGCAGGAAGGCTTCGACGGCAAGGTCGTCATGATCGAAGACTACGACATGAACGTGGCCCGTCACCTGGTCGCCGGCGTCGACGTCTGGCTCAACAACCCTCGCCGCCCCCTGGAGGCCTCCGGCACCTCCGGCCAGAAGGCCGCCCTCAACGGCATCCTGAACTTCAGCGTGCTCGACGGCTGGTGGGTCGAAGGCTTCAACGGCGTCAACGGCTGGCCCATCGGCGAGGAGCGCGAGTACAAGTCCTACGACGAGCAGGATGCCGCCGACGCCGCCTCCTTCTACACCACCCTCGAAGACGAAGTCGTGCCGCTCTTCTACGACCGTGACGCCGACGGCGTGCCCCACGGCTGGGTGAAGCGCATGAAGAACGCCATGGAGACCCTGGCCCCGGCCTTCAGCATGCAGCGCATGGTCCAGGACTACTCGCGCGACCTCTACATCCCGGCCGTCAACCACGGCGAGGATTTCGAGACCAATGGCTTCAAGGTCGCCCGCGATTCCGCCGAGTGGAAGGGCAAGATGCGCTTCAACTGGCACCACATCCACCTCGAGGCCACCGGACCGAAGGACGGCAAGCTCGCGGTCGGCGAGCCCGTCGAGGTCACGGCCAAGATTCGCCTGGGACACCTCAAGCCCAGCGACGTCGCCGTCGAGATCACCCACGGCCGCGAGATCGCCGGGGAGCTGACCAATTTCGAGACCCTCCCCATGGAGTGCGTCGGAGAAGCGGACGGCACCCTCACCTTCCGCGGAACCTTCGTCCCCAAGACGAGCGGCTCCTACGGCTACGGCGTGCGCGTCGTTCCCCTCGGCCACCACATGATCACCAAGCACGAGCTGGCGCTCATCCGCTGGGCCTAGCGCCCGGACGCGCCAAGCGCTGGATTCGAAAGGGACCGTCCCGCAAGGGGCGGTCCCTTTCGCCATGCGCAGGGAGGCCCATGGACACGGCTTCCGGTATACTGACGGGGTGCAGCATGCAGGAGGACGCGAGATGCCAGAGCCGAGCCAGATGATTCGCTCATTCGATCCGGGCACCGGGGAAACGCTCGGAGAGGTGCCCGTTTGCGGCTCCCACGACGCCTCGCGGGTCGTCTCCGCCGCCCGTGCCGCCCTGCCCGCATGGCGGGATCTCGGCTACGAAGGGCGCGCCCAGCGGCTCTTGCAGCTGCGGGACCGGCTTCGCGACGATCACCGGGGCTTCGCCGAGCTGCTGAGCCGCGAAAACGGCAAGCCGCTTCCGGATGCCCTGACCGAGATGCTCTCCGCCTGCGAGTTCCTGGCGTACTATGCCAAGCATGCGGCCGGATTCCTCAAGGACCGGCCAATTCAGGTTCCCAACCCGGTCTTGCGCAACACCAAGACCTTCCTGGCGTACCAGCCCAAGGGAGTGGTCGGGGTGATCACGCCCTGGAACTACCCGTTGCTGCTCTCGATGTCCGCGATCGCCGCGGCCTTGGCCGCCGGCAACACGGTCGTGCACAAGCCCTCGGAGTGGACGCCCTTGGTGGCGATGCGACTCGACCGGCTGGCCCAGGAATGCCTGCCGCCGGGAGTGCTCGGCCTGCTGACGGGGGACGGCACGACGGGAGCCGCGCTGCTGGACGAGAGGCTCGATCACATCTGCTTCACCGGCAGCGTGAGCACCGGCATCAAGGTGGCGCAACGGGCCGCCTCCAAGCTCATCACCGTGACCCTCGAGCTGGGCGGCAAGGATCCTGCCCTGGTCATGCCGGATGCGGATCTCGACTTCACCGCCCGCGGCGTCGTCTGGGCCGCCTTCAGCAACTCGGGGCAGGCCTGTGCATCGATCGAGCGCCTCTACGTGCCGCGCTCCAATGTGGTGGCCCTGACCGAGAAGATCGTTCAGCGGGTCGAAGCCCTGAAGGTCGGGCACGGCCTGGAGCCCGGCGTCGAGGTGGGGCCCATCATCAGCGAGCAGCAGCTCGCCAAGATCGAGGCCCAGGTGGAGGATGCGATCGCCAAGGGTGCCAAGGTGCTGCTGGGGGGCCATCGGCTGCCGGGAAAAGGCACCTACTACGCCCCCACCGTGATCACCGGCGTCACTCCGGCGATGCTGCTCATGCAGGAAGAGACCTTCGGCCCGATCCTGCCGATCATCCCGCTGGAGACGGTGCCGGAGATGATCGCGCAGGCCAACGACTCGCCCTTCGGGCTGAACGCCTCGGTCTGGGGCCGCGATCTCCGGGCGGCCGAGGAGGTGGCCCGGCAGCTGGAAGCGGGCACCGTCTGGGTGAACACGGGCCTCGACACCTACGGCGTGCCCCAGACTCCCCGCGGGGGGTTCAAGCTGGGGGGGATCGGCAAGGTCGGCGGCGAAGCGGGCCTTCTGGAGCTCGTCGAGTCCAAGCTGATCGACATGAACCGCTCGGGCCGCGCCCGCCCGTTCTGGTATCCCGCAGCCCCCGGCCTGGTCGACTTCTTCACCGGAAGCCTCAAGACCTTGCACGGGCGGAACCTGCGCGAGCGCCTGGACGGAGCCCTGACCCTGCTGCGCAACCTCCCGCGCTCCTGAAGTCGCTCTCAGAATTCACGCAAACATGACGTAAAAACTCCGGTCTTCGAGCCCTCGAAGCGGGTTTGCGGCGCAAGCAAGCGGGTATAAAAAGGCTTGCCCGGACGGCGATTGCACGCCCGCGCATCTCATCACCAAGACGTCGCAAACGGAGTGCCCGATGCCCCGCTCTACCCTGGTCGACCTTCTTCACGAACGCGCCACCCAAACCCCCGAGCACCAGGTCTACACCTTTCTGAGCGACGGCGAAACCGAAAAGGACTCCCTGACCTACGCGCAGCTCGATCGCAAGGCACGCGTGCTCGCCAAGACCCTCCGCGCGCATGCCGCCTTCGGGGACCGGGTCGTCCTCCTCTATCCGCCGGGGCTGGAGTTCGTCTCGGCCTTCTTCGGCTGCCTCTACGCGGGCATGATCCCCGTCCCCGCCTTCCCTCCCCGCAACAACCGCAACATGGACCGGCTCATGGCCATCATGCAGGATGCCGACGCGACCGTCGCCCTGATGACCGAACCGATCCGCAGCATGATTGCCGCCTCCTACTCCGAGACGCCCGGCCTCGATGCGGTCGTCTGCCTCGCCACCGAGACCCTGGCGGACGAGGACGCGGCATGGGAGCGCCCTCCCCTCGACGGCGACAGCGTCTGCTTCCTTCAGTACACCTCGGGCTCCACCGGCATCCCCAAGGGGGTCATGGTGAGCCACGGCAACCTCCTGGCCAACATGGAGGACATCGCGACGGGACTCGAGCTCTCCGAGGAGACCGTCTCGGTCTCCTGGCTACCCTTCTACCACGACATGGGGCTGATCTACGGGGTGCTCTTGCCGGTGTTCAGCGGGTTCCGCGTGTACCTGATGGCGCCCATCGCCTTCCTGCAACGCCCCATCCGCTGGCTGAAGGCCATCACCCGCTACCGCGGCACCCTGAGCAGCGCCCCGAACTTTGCCTACGATCTCTGCGTCCGCAAGGTCACCCCCGAGATGCGCGAGGCGCTCGATCTCCGCAGCTGGGCCTCGGCGGCCAACGGCGCGGAGCCGCTGCGCCGGGAGACCCTCGAGAACTTCGCCCAGCACTTCGCTCCGGCGGGCTTCGAGCGGGAAGCGCTGCGTCCTTGCTATGGCCTGGCCGAAGGAACGCTCAAGGTCTCGGTCGCCCCCGTCGCACGCGCGCCCATCTACCTGGAGGTCGACCCCTCCGAGCTCGAGCAAAACCGGGTCGTCCCGGCCGCCGGCCCCGATGCCCGCCTGCTCGTGGGCTCGGGCGTCACCCTGCGGGCCGGCGTGACGATCGTCCACCCGGAAACCCTGAAGGTCTGCGGCCCTCATGAGGTCGGAGAGATCTGGGTCTCCGGCGACGCCGTGGCGAAGGGCTACTGGAACCGCCCGGAAGAGACCGAGCGGACCTTCCAGGCCAGGACCTCCGACACCGGCGAGGGCCCCTTCCTCCGCACCGGGGACCTGGGCTTCCTCCACGACGGAGAGCTCTTCGTCACCGGACGCATCAAGGACCTCATCATCATCCGCGGCCGCAACCATTATCCCCAGGACATCGAGCGCACGATCGAGCGCTGCCATCCTTCCTTGCGGCAAGGCTGCTCGGCGAGCTTCTCGGTGGAGGTCAGCGGCGAGGAGCGCCTGGTCATCGTGGCGGAAGTCGAGCGCCGGCACCAACCGGACCGCAGCCAGCCCACCCCGGGGAACGCCCAAGCGATGGAAGAGCGCATGGATCACTTCGAGCTGGCGCCCGCTCCCCTCGATCAGAAGCATGTTCGGGATCAGATTCGCCAGGCGGTCGCCGAGCAGTTCGACGTGATGGCCCACGACGTGGTGCTCATCAAGGCGACGACCATCCCCAAGACCTCGAGCGGGAAGATTCAGCGGCAGTCGTGCCGTGCGGCCTACCTCGAAGGCCGCCTGGAAACCGTGATTCAATAAGGAGAGCGCCATGACGCAAACCCGTTCGACCTGGAGCGAAGAGGCCCTTCAGGACTGGCTGATCGACAAGCTCGCCGCGGAGCTGGGCCTCCCCGCCGCGGAGATCGACGTTCAGCAACCGTTCGCCCAGTACGGGGTCGACTCGGTGCTGGCGGTCACCCTGGTGGCCGACCTCGAGGACGCCATGGGCTGCGCGCTCAATCCGACCCTGCTCTTCGACTTCCCGTGCATCGAGGCGATCGCCCAGCACCTGGCAGGACAACCCTCGTGAGCCTCGCCCCGGTCGCCATCATCGGAATCGGTTGCCGCTTCCCCGGAGCCGACGGCCCCCATGCCTTCTGGGAGCTGCTCAAACGGGGAGGCGATGCCGTCGATGAGGTGCCTGCCGACCGCTGGGACGTTGCCGAACTCTACGATCCGGATGCCGCCAAGCCCGGCAAGATGACCACCCGCTGGGGAGGCTTCCTCGACGAGGTCTCCGCCTTCGACGCCCCCTTCTTCCGCATCTCCCCGCGCGAAGCCGCCCGCATGGATCCCCAGCAGCGCCTGCTCATGGAAGCCTCATGGGAAGCCCTCGAGGATGCGGGGCTGGTTCCCGAGCAGCTGGCCGGCTCCCGGACCGGCGTCTTCGTGGGCATCGCCAACTCCGACGCCAGCCGCATGCACCTCGCCGATCCCGAGGACATCGACGTCCACACCAACACGGGCTCGGCCTACAGCATCGCCGCCAACCGGCTCTCCTACTTCTACGACTTCCGCGGCCCCAGCCTCGCGCTCGACACCGCCTGCTCCTCCTCCCTGGTGGCCGTCCATCTGGCCTGCCAGAGCCTGCGCTCCGGAGAGGCCACGCTCGCGCTCGCCGGAGGCGTCAACCTCATCCTCGGCCCCGAGATCACCCTCGGCTTCTCCCGCCTTGCGGCCATGGCCCCCGACGGCCGCTGCAAGGCCTTCGACGCCCAGGCCAACGGCTACGTCCGCAGCGAAGGCGTCGGCCTCGTCGCCCTCAAGCTTCTCAGCCAGGCCCTCGCGGACGGAGATCCCGTCATCGCCGTCATCAAGGGCAGCGCCGTCAACCAGGACGGCCGTTCAAACGGCCTCACCGCCCCGAACCGCTGGGCTCAGGAGGCCGTGATCGCCGAAGCGTACCAGAATGCGGGCGTGTCGCCGGGGGACGTGACCTACATCGAAGCCCATGGCACCGGGACCTTGCTCGGAGATCCCATCGAAGCCAAGGCCCTGGGAGCGGTCCTCGGTCAGGATCGCCCGGAGGGCCGGACCTGCCTCCTGGGATCGGTCAAGACCAACATCGGGCACACGGAAGCCGCCGCGGGGGTCGCCGGCCTCATCAAGGCCGCCCTCGCCCTGAAGCACCGCCAGATCCCGCCCAACCTCCACTTCTCGCAGCCCAACCCCTACATCCCCTTCGCCGAGCTTCCCTTGCGGGTGCCCACGTCGCTGGAGAGCTGGCCGGAAGGCCCGGCGATCGCCGGAGTCAGCTCCTTCGGCTTCGGCGGCACCAACGCGCACGTCGTGCTCGCGGAAGCCCCCCAGAACCCGCCCGCCGAGCCCCCGACGACCGGAGCCATGCTCGTTCCGCTCTCCGCGCACGGCCCGGAAAGCCTCCAAGAGCTGGCACGCCGCCACCTCTCCCTCGACACCCCCCTCTCCGATCGGGCCCGCACCGCGAGCCTCCGGCGCAGCCACCTGGACCACCGCCTCGCCGTCGTCGCCTCCACGGACGCGGAGCTGAAGGACGGTCTCAGGGCCTTCCTCTCGGGAGAAGCGCATCCTGGGGTGGTGTACGGCCGCAAGCTCCCGCGAAAGGCTCAGAAACTGGTCCTCGTCTTCCCGGGGCAAGGCTCGCAATGGATCGGCATGGGCCGCGAGCTGCTCGCCAGCGAGCCGGTCTTCCGCGAGGCGATCGCCCGCTGTGACGCCGCCATGCGCCCCTACTCGCAGGGCTCTCTGCTCGAACGCCTCGAATCTCCCTCCGAGACCGGCTGGCATGCCGAGATCGACCATGTCCAGCCCGCGCTCTTCGCCATCCAGGTCGCGCTCGCCGCCCTCTGGCGCTCCTGGGGGATCGTGCCTGCCGTCGTCACCGGGCACAGCATGGGAGAGGTCGCCGCCGCCCACGTCGCCGGCATCCTCAGCCTCGACGACGCCGCCCGGATCATCTGCCTGCGTAGCCGCCTGATGCGCCGCCTCAGCGGCCAGGGCGCCATGGCCGTGACCGAGCTCTCCCTCACGGAGGCCCAATCGGCCCTCGCAGGCCTCGAGGACCGGCTCTCCGTGGCCGTGAGCAACGCCCCTCGCTCCACCGTGATCTCCGGGGACCCCGAGGCCCTCCAGGCCCTCATGGAGCGCCTGGAATCGCGCCAGATCTTCTGCCGCCCGGTCAAGGTGGACGTGGCCTCGCATAGCCCTCAGATGGACGCCCTGCGCCCCGACCTGCTCGAAGCCCTGGCTCCGATCGCGCCCCAGCGCGCGACCGTCCCCTTCATGTCCACCGTCGAAGGCCGCAGGCTCGACGGCACCGAGCTCGATGCCGCGTACTGGATGCGCAACCTCCGCGAGCCCGTGCTCTTCGAGACGGCCGTCCGATTGCTCGCCGAAGAAGGGCATACCCGCTTCCTGGAAGTGAGCCCCCACCCCGTCCTGACCCAGGCCGTGGCCGATTGCCTGCGTCATCAAGGCCTCGACGGCAAGGCGCTGCCGTCCCTGCGCCGTGAGCAGGAGCGTTCGGCCATGCTGGAGAGCCTCGGCGCCCTTTACACCGAAGGCTTCCCGGTCGATTGGAAGGCGATCGCCCCCAAGGGGCAGCTGACTCCCCTGCCGACCCTTCCCTGGCAGCACGAACGCTACCGGATCGTTCCGAAAAGCCCGAAACCCCAGCCCCCGCAAGGCCATCCGTTCCTCGGCCCGCGTCTGAGCTCGTCGCTGCAGCCGGGAACGTCCTTCTGGGAAACCGAGATCGCGATCGAGCGCCTGCCCTACCTGGCCGACCATGCCGTCATGGGCATGCCCGTCCTTCCGGGCACGGCCTACGTGGAGATGGCCCTCGCGGCCTATCAGGAGGCCTTCGGAGCCGGCCCCGTCACCCTCGCGGCCCTGGAGTTCAAGAAAGCGCTCTTCCTTCCCGCCGAGGGCACGCTCCGCGTCCAGACCGTCCTCGAGCGCATGCCGGGGGGCGAGGCGCGCTTCCACGTCTCCAGCCTCCGCGACTCCGCCTGGACGCTTCACGCCAGCGCCACGATCCAGGACTCCCCGGCCCCCGCCGCGAACGCGGACCTGGAGGCCCTGTTGGCCCGCTGTCCCGAGCGCCTCGCGGGTGCGGATCTCACCTCTAAGCTGGCCGCGCGCGGCCTGGAGTACGGCCCCGCCTTCCGGGGAGTCGAAGCGCTGCACGTGGGACGCGGCGAAGCCCTGGGACGCGTGGTCGCGCCGGGGGCGATCGCCTCCGAACGCGATCGCTACCGCCTCCACCCCGCCCTGCTCGACGCCTGCCTTCAGGTCCTGGCCTCCCTGATTCCCGACGACGCCGGCGCCTACCTTCCCGTGGGAATCGACTCCCTGCACCTGCTGGAGCGCCCTCAAGGCGAGCTCTACAGCCATGCGACGCTGCTCGAGTTCACCCGCTCCTCCCTCCGGGGCGACCTGACCCTGCTCGACGCCCATGGCCGCCGGATCGCGGAGCTCAAGGGCCTGAGCTTCAAGCCGCTGACGCATGCCCCCGACGACGGCTACTACCGGCTGGACTGGATCCCCGTCGAGAGCCCCGAGGCGACCGCCGCCAAGACGGAAACCGTCAAGACGGATACCGCCGTGGCAGGCACTGAACCGCGGTCCTGGCTCTTGCTCAGCGACGACACGGGCGTGGCCCCCGCGCTGGCAAGCCTGCTGGAAGCCCGATCGGCCCGCGTCCAGCTCGCAAGCTCCGTGGAAGCTGCCCGCCAGGCCCTGTCGGCAACCTCCTTCGAGGCGGTGGTCCATCTGGGCGGCCTGACCCTGCCCGAAAGCTCCCTGGACGACCCGACGGATGCCTCGGGGGTCGAAAGCGCCATGCACCTGGCGCAAGCGTTGACCCGGCTCTCCGCGCCCCCCCGCCTCTGGCTCGTCACGGCCGGCGTGCATCCCGCCGGGGGGCTCACCCCGATTTCGCCTGCCCAGGCGCCGATCTGGGGACTGGGACGTTCCCTGGCCAACGAGCATCCCGAGTTGAAGACCACGCTGATCGATCTGGACGCCTCGACGCCCACCGATCAGGCGCAAGCCCTCCTGACGGAGCTCCTGGCGGTCCATCCGGACGACCAGGTCTGCCTCCGAACGACCGGCCGCTACGTCGCAAGGCTCTCTCGCTTCACCCCGGAGCCCGTGGACATGGCGCTGAGCGCCGAGGGCACCTACCTGATCACCGGCGGACTCGGGGGTCTCGGCCTGGAAGTGGCCCGCTGGCTGGCGGAAAACGGCGCCGGGACCCTTGCGCTCCTGGGACGTCGGGCTCCGAGCGCCGAGGCCGAGCGGACACTCGCCGAGCTGCGCGCGGCAGGCGTCCGGGTGGAGGTCTTCCATGCAGACGTTGCGGACGCCGGGGCCATGGCAAAGGTCTTCGAGCGTCTTGGCGCGTTGCCGCCCTTGAAGGGGATCGTGCATGCTGCGGGAATCCTGGCGGACGGCATGCTGGCTCAGCTCGACTCCGAGCGCCTCGAGGCCGTCATGCGGCCCAAGGTCGCGGGAGCATGGAACCTCCACCGGCTGAGCCTCGACGCCGACCTCGATTTCTTCGCCCTCTTCTCGTCCGCTGCCGCGCTCTTCGGCTCTCCCGGCCAGGCAAACTATGCCGCCGCGAACGCCTCCCTCGACGCCCTCGCCCATGTGAGGCATGCCCAGGGGCGTACGGGCTGCAGTATCAACTGGGGGCCGTTCGCGTCGGTGGGTCTCGCCGCGAAACAGGAGAATCGGGGGGATCGTTTGGCGCTCCAGGGCGTCACCAGCCTCGATCCGCAGCGCGGCATGGCCGCCTTCAGCCGCCTCCTGGCCTCCAAGGCGGTCCATGCGGCCGTCATGCCCATCGATTGGAGAGCGTTCGCCGGTTCTGCCCGGCGCCTTCCGCTGCTTCGGCGCCTGGCCGAAGGCCTGCTGCCGAGCATACAGGAGGTCGCGCCGGGCCTCGATCGCGCGACGCTCACGGCCTTGCCTCGCGCCGAGGCGAGAACGCTCCTGATCACCTACTTGAGCGGGTCCTTGAGCCGCATTCTCCGCATCCCGGCCTCCAAGCTCGACCCCCAACGCTCCCTCCATGAGCTGGGCATCGACTCCTTGATGGCCACGGAGCTGAGAAACGCCGTGGAGGCGGACCTGGAGGTGAGCCTGAGCGTGGTCAAGTTCCTGGAAGGCCACGGCGTCGAGGCGCTGGCCGGGGAAATCCTGGCCAGCCTTGCCGGAGAGGCAGGGGCAACGTCGGAGATCGACTGGGAGAGCGAGATCGCGCTGGACGACGATATCCGAGCGGACGGCCCCCCTCCCGGAAAGCCGCATGACCTCTTCCTGACCGGAGCCACGGGTTTCCTGGGGCCGTACCTGCTCCGGGATCTGCTGCGGGCGACCTCGGCGACCGTGCATTGCCTGGTGCGGGCGGAGGGCGCCGAGCACGGAGCCTCCCGGATCCGGGCCGCCATGGAGGCGTATGAGCTCTGGGAAGAGGGCTTCGCCTCGCGGATCGTCCCGGTCATCGGCGACCTCGCCAGGCCGCGCCTCGGCCTGAGCGAAGCGGCCTTCGAGGAGCTGGCCCTGCGGGTGGACGCCATCTACCATTCGGGAGCCCAGCCCAATCACCTCTATCCGTATGCGGCCTTGCGGGCGGTGCATGTCCTGGGTACCCGGGAGATCCTGAGACTGGCCGCCTTTGGGCCGGTGAAGCCGGTGCATAGCCTCTCGACGCTGAACCTCTTCGCGACCGACACCTATGCGACGGCTGGGCGCGTGACGGAGAGCGATCCTCCCGGGCATGCCTCCGAGCTCTTCGGCGGGTACGCGCAGAGCAAGTGGGCCTCCGATCGCCTGGTGGCGGCAGCTCAGGCACGGGGGATCCCGACGACCCTTTACCGGCCGGGATTCATCTCGGGCGCGAGCCAGACGGGCCACTCCAACCTCGAGGACATGGTCAGCCGCCTCCTGAAGGGCTGCATCGCGCTGGCGGCGGCCCCGGACGTGGAGCTGGAGATCGACTGGATCCCGGTGGACGTCGTGAGCCAGGCCATCGTCTCGCTTTCGCGGCGCCCCGAGGCCGCCGGGAAGGTCTACCACCTGGCCCACCCCGAGCCCATGCCCTGGCGCCGGATCGTCATGGAGCTCCAGAAGCAGGGCTACTCGATTCGCCTGCTTCCTTACGCCGAATGGAAGCACGCCCTGCTGGCGCAGGCCGGGAAGGATCCCGAGCATCCGCTCTATCCGCTGGTTCATCAGTTCACGTCCGAAGAGGCGGGGCCCACTCCGCTGCTCGAGATGTTCTTCCAGGAGCGGATGCCGCATTTCGATTGCCAGGAGACCTTCCGGAGCCTGGCCGGGGAGGTTGCATGCCCTCCCTTACCGGCCTTGCTGGGGACGGCCTTCGGCTACTTCGTGAGGGCGGGATTCCTGGCGGTCCCGGCTGCGGGAGGTCATGGTGAGCGGCGCTGAGGTAAGCGTGGTCTACGCGGCGCTGGACCTGTCCGAGGACAGGCTGGAGGCGCTGAGCCGGCTCCTTACGGAGGACGAGCGCGAGCGGGCCGCGCGCTTCGTCTTCGCGCAGGATCGCGCGCGCTTCATCGCCGGCCGGGGGATCTTGCGGGAGCTGCTCGGGGAGCGGCTCGGCGAGCGCCCTGGGAACTTGCGCTTTCGCTACGGGACGCACGGGAAGCCTGCGCTTTTGGGGCATTCGATACGCTTCAACCTCTCTCACTCGCATGGGCGGGCGGCCTACGCGCTGTCCTGGCAGCGGGAGGTCGGGATCGATCTGGAGCGGATCCGGCCCGTCGAGCGGATCGACCGGCTCGCCGAGCGCGTCCTGACGGCGCGGGAGAGCGAGCTTTTGGCCACGCTCGACGGCGCGCAGCGGGAGGCGGAGTTCTTCCGGGCCTGGACCCGGCGGGAAGCGCAAGGCAAGGGCCAAGGAGAGGGCCTGGCCTCCGGAGCGGGGACGGCGGAGGGATGGACGCTGCGGTCGCTCGATCCGGCGCCGGGATACGTGGCCTCCCTCGCGGTGGAGGGAGCGGGATGGCGGTTGATGGAAGGCCCATGGCCGATCGAAGGAGACGGAAATGAACGGTAGCATCCTGGGTGAGTTCTTGTTGGTCTTCGGCATCCCCACCACCCTGATCGCCGTGATCAACCTCGCGCTCTTCCTGAAGTTCCGGACCGGCATGGTCTACAAGATGGTGACCATGACGATTCCCCTGATCTTCGTCTGCCTGGCCTATGGCTGGATCCTCGGCAAGTTCGGGGGCACTCCGCTGATCATTGGCCTGCTGTGCGGGGCCGGAGTGCTCGCCACGGCGTTCATGAGCTACGTCATCGTGCGGTGGGTGGTCAAGCCGCTCGAGGAGCTGAAGCGCTGCAGCCAGGCGCTGGGGAACGGGGATCTCTCCCAGGACGTGGCGATCGCCTCGCGTGACGAAATCGGAGAGGTCGGCCGAAGTTTCCAGCGCATGATCGTCGAATTGCGGGGCATCACCGGTCAGGTGCGCCACTCCTCGCACCGCGTCGCTCAGGCGGCGGGGCTTTCCAAGGGGACGCTCGCGGAGAGCACGCAGTCCGTGGACCTCATGGCGGTCGGGCTCGGTCGCCTCGAAGGTGAGGCACGGATCCTGGGGGCCAACGTCGAGGACACGTCCCGGTCGATCGCGACGATGATCGCGAGCATCCGGGAGGTGGGCAGCAACGTGCAGCTGGCGAGCGAGGCCAAGGAAGAGGCCTTCAAGGCCGCCCGCGAGGGCCGCGAGGCGGTGGACAAGGCCATCGAGGGCATGAGCCAGGTCACGCGCGTCATGACGGAGATCGTGGAGACGGTCGAGGACCTGGAGCGCAGTTCGACCGAGATCGGGGCCTTCCTGACGGTGATCGACGGGATCGCCAAGCAGACCAACCTCCTGGCGCTGAACGCGGCGATCGAGGCGGCCCGGGCCGGGGAGCAAGGCCGCGGCTTCGCCGTCGTGGCCGAAGAGGTCAAGAAGCTCGCCGAGCATGCCGCTCAGGCGGCCGGGGAGATCACCCAGCGCATCGGCGGCATCCAGCATGAGACCGACGAGGTCAACCGCCTGACCCGCCAGGGGGACACGACCATCCAGTCGGGCCTGAAGCTCGCTCAGAACGCCGGCCTGGCGCTCCAGGCGATCGTCACGGCGATCTCGCGCGCCTCGGATCACATGAACCACATCACGCTGGCCAGTCAGCAGCAGGTCCGGGACGGCGAGCGCATCGTCGGGGCCGTCGAGTCCATGACCCGGATCGCCGAACAGCTGAAGCGCGCCACCTCCGAGAACCATGCCGGCGGGGACCGGGTCGTCGAGGCCTTCACCAAGATCAACGGCATGGCCGCGGATCTGCAGGCCGAGGCCGACCGCCTCAAGGAAACCATCGCCCACTTCCAGGAATTCCAGGGATCGGCCCATGCGGCGGGTCAGGTCCCGAAGGCTCATCGAGGGGAGCTGATCGCATGGAGCAAATGATGGCCAACCGTTTCCGTGTGCTCGCCGAGCTGGGTCGCGGCGGCATGGGAACGGTGTACCGGGTGGAAGACCCCCTTCGGGACAAGCGCGTCGTGGCGCTCAAGACCATCCAGATGCAGGGCAGCACCACTCCGGAGCTGAAGCTTCGCTTCCAGGAAGAGTTCCGGGCGATGATGAAGCTCAAGCACCCCAACACCGTCGAGGTTTACGACTACGGGATGCTGGACGCCCAGACCCGTTACCTGACGATGGAGGTGGTTTCCGGGCAGGATCTCGCCCAGCTGCTGCAACAGGGGCCATTGCCGCTGGAGCGGGCCTACGGCCTGCTGATCCAGCTGCTGCAAGCCTTGGGGTTCATTCATTCCCGGCTCTACGTGCACCGGGACATCAAGTCGGACAACATCCGCATCACCGAGGACGGCACGCTCAAGCTGATGGACTTCGGCTTGATGGAGCAGCTCGGTATCCCTTCCAACGGCAAACTGACCGGCACACCGGGCTACCTTCCGCCTGAAGTGCCCAAGGGAGGCGTCATCAACGCGTCCTCGGACCTGTACTCCCTGGGTTGCCTCGCGTTTGAGATGTTGGCGGGCCGGCTACCCTTCACGGGAAGCGTGGTGGAGGTCATCAAGGCGCATATCAACCAGGAGCCGCCCTTGCTGCGGAGCCTGAGGCCCGACGCTCCCGAACGGCTCGAGACCCTCATCAGCCGGTTGCTGCAAAAGGATCAGGCGCGGCGCTACCAGGAGGCCGCCGAGGTGATCGCCGATCTGGCGGAAATCTCCGGCCTGCGCATCAGCCGGGAGAATCTCGCGCAGAAGCGCAGCTACCTGATGAGCAGCGCGCTGATCGGCCGCGACCGGGAGCTCGCCCTGCTCGAAGGCGCGTTCGCCGAGGCCCTCTCGGGGAAGGGGCGCTCGGTCTTCGTGGGCGCCCCGGCGGGCGTCGGCAAGTCCCGGCTCGTCCACGAGCTCACGCTGCATGCCAAGCTGGCCGACGTGCCCGTGCTCCACGGTCAGTGCCTCGAAACCGGCATGGAGCCGTACGAGCCACTCGCTCAGGCGCTCAGGCAGCTGGTCTCGCTCTCGACGGAGGAGGAGATCGCGCGCTTCGGGCCGGTGATGGCCAAGATCATGCCGGAACTCGCCAAGCATGGCATCAAGGCGGCCCCCGCCCTCGAGCCGAACCTGGAAAAGGCCCGGCTGACCGAAACGGTTTCCGACTGGCTGCGCTCGGTGAGCGAGCGGACGCCTTTGCTGCTCTTCTTCGACGACCTTCACTGGAGCGACGCGCAAAGCCTGGAGGTCTTCAACCACGTCATCCGTCAGGTGACCGAGGCAAAGCTCTTCTGCCTCGCGACCTTCCGCAGCGACGAGGCTCCTCCGAGCAGCCCCCTTTGGTACACCATCGAAGAAGGCCTCACCCGGGATCTCAAGCTCGAGACCTTCACCTTGCCGCATGTCCTCGACCTGCTCCAGGCGATGCTGCGGCAGTACCGCATCAGCCCGGAGTTCAGCCAGTTCCTCTACGAGTCGACGGCGGGCAACGCGTTCTTCATCACCGAGGTCCTGCGCTACCTGATGGAAGAAGGCATCCTGGTCCAGACGGACGGCGTCTGGCTCTTCCCGGAGGACGTCGGGAACCTCGTCCTTCCGACCAGCGTCGAGGCGGCGATCGTCAGGCGCTTGGCCCAGCTCAGCGAGGGCGCCCGAAAGTTGGCGCGCGTGGCGTCGGTCATCGGGCGCTACCAGGATCTCGATCGGCTGCTCGCCTTAAGCGGCCTCGGCGAGGAAGAGCTCTTCGCGCATCTCGACGAGCTGATCGAACGCCAGTTCATCCTCCGCGAGGATCATACCTACACCTTCCCGCATGACCGGGTCCGCGAAGCCCTCTACGAGGACATGCCCGACGCGGAGCGGCGCGATCTGCACCAGCGCTACGGCGAGTTCATCGAGCGCCAGCATGCCGGCGATCGGGTCACGGTCATCAACGAGCTGGCCTATCACTTCCTGAGAGGCCATGACGGCGTCAAGGCCTTCGAGTACCTGCGCATGGTGGGCGATCAGGCTCGTGACGCGGGGCATGCGGCGATCGCCATCCAGAACTGGAAGCATGCCGAGGAGCTGCTCGCCACGCTGGACTACCCCGACAAGGAGACCCATCAGGTCGACCTCTGGTGGAACATCGGCCGGCTCTGCACCCAGGCCTGGCCCAAGATCGGCATCGAGGTGCTGGAGAAGCTGATCCCGGCCATGGAGGCGCAGGGAAACATCGAGCGGACCAGCCGCATCCTCAAGGGCCTGGTGGGCTTGATCATGAAGCTGCCGGCCGATCGCCGCAAGCGCATCGTCACCAAGCTCACCAAGCCCAAGGTCTACCAGCACCGCGTCCGGAAGGGGCTCGCGCGCCTCATTCCCCCGCCTCCGAGCTGGACCCAGCGCCTGCTCATCGCCTATGCCTACCTGGGAGCTTGCTACGGGCTGAGCGGACAGCCCATGAAGGGCCTGGCCTCCCTCAAGCGGGCCTTGAGCCTGCTGCCCTTCACGGGCACGCACCTCGAAGGCGGCATGCTCGCGGCCAGCGCCGTCTGCCTCAAGCCGGCCGGCCAGTTCGACGAGATCCAGGAGCTCGCCCGGCGCAGCGCCGAACTGCTAGGCGAGCAGCATATCCTCGACGATCCCACGGTCCGCACGGGCTGGATGGGACAGATGGGAGCGCGGCTCACGGTTTCCTTCCAGGGCGTTCGCCCGGACCTGGAGCACCTCGACTACGCGCTCCGGAAGGCCGACGAGGGCTTCGAGTTCTCCTTCAAGAACTTCTTCTGGGGCCGCACGGGCATCTGGACGGCCTGGACCGGCCGCTACGACGAGACCATGGACCTCATCGAGAAGATGAACCAGAACTCCCGCAAGACGGGCGCTCCTCCCTACCAGTGGGCGCTCTACCTGCGCCCCTACCTGCACTGGCAGCGCGGAGAGTACGAAGAAGCGCTCGCCCAGGTACTTCAGACCCTGCGCTATCCGCACCTCGAGCATGATGCCTTCGCGGAGCTCAGCATCCACACGCTCCGAGGGCAGATTCACCTGGAGCTAGGGGAACTGGACGCCGCCGAGCAGGACTTTGCCGACGTGGAGCGCCGCGGCCGGGAGAACCAGCTGCTCCTAGTCACCATCCGGGCGCTACTCGGGCGCGGGCAACTCGCCATGATGCGCGGCCAGCAGGCCGCGGCGCGGGAAGCCTTCGCGGAGGCCCATCGCATGGCCGAGTCGGGTCCCGCCCGGAACCCGTTGCACCAGGCCCTCGCGGCCCGGTGGCTGGGTGAGCTCGCGCTCGCCGAAGGAGCGCTCGCGGAGGCCGAGGGCCGCTTCGAGGAGGCCATGGCCATCCTGTCGCGCCCCGAGCAGGACAACCTCATCGAGCAAGGGCATGTGCTCAGGTCCCGCGGCAAGCTGCTTCTGGCTCAGGGAAATCGGGAAGCAGCGCTGGAGACCTTGCGCGAGGCGGGGGCGCGCTTCCGCGCGATCAACAACCGCTACCTCGCGCGGGCGATCACCCGCGAGATCGACGCCCTGCAGGCTCCCGAGGAGACGATCCTCGTCGAGGCGGTCGGCACGGTTCCCCGGCGCCTTGCCTGGGAAGGGCAGCTCGACGCCGCGACGTCGGAGGGCGATTACGTGCAAGAGGCCCTGGCGATCGCCCTGGACCTGCTCGACGCCGACGAGGGCTCGGTCTACCGGCTCGATCCCGACGTGAGCTGGGTCGCGAGCCGGGGCGCCGACGGCCCCCGGTCCCAGGTCCCGCTGCCCCCGCAACTGCTCCAGCGCGTGCTGGCGCAGGGCAAGGGCCAGGTCCACATCGATGTCCCCTCCGGGATCTCGCTGGGGACGAACTTCGATCTGGCGCTCACCTCGTCCCTGCTGGCTCCCATCCATAAGGACGGGCAGGCGATCGCCCTCCTCCATGCCGTCCGCAAGGATATCTCGAATCCCCTCGAGCGCGCGGCCCTCGATCGGCTCACGCCGCTCATGGAGGCCATGGCCGAGCGGCTGGCCCCCGGCAAGACGACTGTGGCCGCAGCGGCTCCCCTCACGCTGGCGGAGACGCTGCGGAGGACCATGACCCAGCATTCCCTCGCCGGGGGAAGCCAGGAAAGCCTCTTGGTCGCGCTCTTGAGGGACTGCGTCGACCAGCTGGAGCTGGACGAGGCCGCCGTTGTCCTGGGAGAACAGCCTCCTCGCTGCATCGCCGCCTACCCCAAGAGCCCGGAGCCCCCGGCGCTCAACATGGACCTGGTCTCCCAGGTGCTGGCGACGCGCCAGAGCCACTGCGGCATCGACCTGCCCCGCGAGATGAGCGGGTCCAACTTCGCCGTGGATCTGGCCTCGGTGGCCATCCTCCCGCTCGCCGACCGCGGGACGCTCTACTGCGTCCGCCGTCAGATGGCGAATCCGCTGGGGGCCGAGGACCTGCCGCCTCTGGAGACGGTCACCGGCATCCTGGCCGAGGCGCTCGCATTGGCAACCTGATACATCCCTCGAAACAGCGAAAGGGGCGGCTCGCGCCGCCCCTTTCGCTTGGGATTCCGATGGCCGAAAGCGCTAGGCCTTCTGGATGTAGAGCGTGCAGGAGGCCTGAAGCTCGAGAATCGCCTCCATCACGTTCAAGAGCGGCCGCTGAGTCGCCCTGGCCAGCTCCTTGACCGACGTCTTGCCGTCCACGTGCTGGATGATCTGCCACTGGTCGAGGGGGCAGTCCTCGATGTCCCGCTCGGCCAGCATCACGGGGACGGCCTGGACGGGCACCCGCACCTTGACCGTGCGCCAGCGCGGGGCTTCCTCGACCGCCTTGTAAAGCATGGCCATCGGCAAGGGGGTTCCGCCAGGCATGCCGGGCTCGAAACGGAAGCTTCCGTCCTCCCAGCTCAGCAGCTCGCCCAGCGCCGTCTCCGGAGCCATCTCTCCGAGCCCGGTCGTGCAAGAAACCAGGCTCCCGTCTTGCAAGCCGACCGCGCCGGACGCTCCGTGGGGGCCCTCCAGCTTCAGCCAGCCGGAAGACTTCGCCTGGAGATGGGCCGTGACGACGTCTTCCAGGCGCAGCTCCGCGAGGCTGCCCTCAGGGCGTGCCTCGGAGGTCTCGCCCAGGGTATGCTGCATGCGGCTGAGGGCCTGCGAGAGCTGGTCGTTGGACTGCTGCAAGCTCGTATACTTGCGTCCGCTCTCGATGAAGGGCGCCCCGTAGGCCAGGAGCTCGGTCACCAGGGCGAGGTCGTGCTCGGTCAGATCGGTGACAAGGGCGTTGGCGTTGAGGTAGACGACTCCCAGGTTCTTGCCCGCCGTGCGAATGGGGGCGCAGATGGTGGTCGTCAGGTCGAGTCCCACGGCGGTGGAGGTGGTGGTCGCGCCCCCGCCGATGACCAGCTCGGCCTGAGAGCCTCTCAGGACACGGGCGATCAGCTCCCCGTCGAAGGAAAACTCGCTCAAGCTCTGGCCCTTGGCGTCGATGGCCGCGAGCCAGTCCTGGGTGCCCCCCTCGAAGATGGCCCCCTCGGTCGCCCGGGTGAGGGTCATGCAGTGCTGGAGGACGATGCGCAGGGTCTCCTCGACGCCGCAGGCGTTGGAGAGGGTGGTGCCCAGGTCGACCAGGGTGGTCAGGCGGCGCGCGCGCTCTTCGAAGCGCCAGGCGCTGAGCGCGAGTGCCAGGTAAGGGGAGGAGGCCTGGACGAGGCGCATCAAGGCCGCGGGATCGGCGGGGGTGACGGCGGGCCGATCGAGGTAGAGCACGGCCTGGACCTGGCCGTCCGCAACGAAGGGGGCGCATGCGACGGAGCGCGGGCCCTGGTTGAGCAAGCTCCCGGCATCCTTGAAGCGGGAATCCTCGAGGACGTTGGCGATCCAGACGGGCTCGCGGCTCTCCAGGACCCACTGCGCGATGGTGCGGCTGTAGGGGGGAAGCTCATGGAGCTGGCCGTTGGCGTCGAAGACCACCCAAGGCTTGGAGGGATCGAGCGTGATGAGGAAGCCGCGCTCTCCGGCGGTCAGGCCTTGGGCGGCGTTCACCACGGCGGCGACCACGGCCTCGAAGCCCGTGGCCTGCTCCACGTCGCGGGAGAGGCGGCTCACGAGGTCTTCGAGGGTCTCTCCGGCGGGCGACAGCGATTCTCCCTCCCAGCCCAGCACGAGGATCGAGGCGTTATCGGTGCCTCCGCGATCGATCGCGCCCTGAGCCAGCTCCTGGGCGATCGCCGGCAGGTCCTGCTCGGCGGCCACGCGGGCCATCTCGTCGTCGCGCCAGCTGCGGTAGACGCCGTCCGTGCAGAGCACGAGGCGATCGCCCGGCTCCAGGCTGACGTCCACGGTGTCGAAGGTGCACTTCGCGTCCTTGCCGAGGCAGCGCACCAGGGTATGCGCCCCCTTCTCCGGAGGCGTCTGGCCCATCTTCTCGAGGACCCGCGCGAGCGTATGATCCTCCGTCAGGCAGGTGAGCTTCTTGCCGCGAAGCAGGTAAGCCCTGCTATCCCCCACATGCCAGAGCCTGAGGCGATTTCCCTCGATGAGCGCCAGCGTCACCGTGGAGCCGAGGCCCTTCAGGGCGGGGTCGCCCAGGAAGGCGGCGATGATCTTGCGGTTTGCCAGGGACAGGGCCTCGGCGACGACCTCGTCGAGGGGCGCCTGAGGCTTGGCCTGGAGGGTGCTCTCCAGGAGCGAGATCAGCATCTGGCTGGCCAGGTCGCCTTTGCCCGGTCCCCCGATGCCGTCCGCCACCAGGAACAATCCCCGCTCGGCATCGAGCCAGATCGCGTCCTCGTTGGCGGGCCGAGGCCCTTGCAGGGTCACGGCTCCAGATGCCATCGGCGTCAGTTCACGCGTTACTACGGGGCTCTCTCCGAACACCTCGGCCCTCCTTCGTCCAAGCAACCTCTCGCAAACGCCCCCCGTGAGGGGCTTACGCCCCCATGCTACCATGTAACGACCCCTTGCAGTTCAGTCAATCATCCACAGACCCCTCCGGAGGCTCCGGGGCCCGATCGCGTTTAAAACCATTGCTTGCTTGGAATAGGTCATGGAGGGGGATCGCTCATGGCCGACATCCAAACTTCCCGTCCGCGGCAAAAACCACCCCACGCGCCGCGCGGCACGCGCCCGGTCGCGGCCAGCGTCACGGCCGCCATGCGGCGGGGAACGGCCCGTCTCGCAGCGGTTTCCGACCGCTTGCAGCTCTCCACCATGCAGAAGCTCAAGGAAGGCAATCGCCAGGCCCTCGCGGTCGCCGCCAAGAGCCTTGCGGATACCTTCGGCAAGCCCTGGGAGACGCTCAAGGGCATCGGCCGGGGCATCGCGGACCTCTTCATGCGGCCGGACAAGGCCTTCGGCTCGGTGGCGGAGCGCTTCAAGAAAGATCCGATCGACGGAGTGGTGGCCGCGGCCAACCTGGGAGCCTCCTATGCGGGTCTGGGATCGGCAGCCCTGGTAGCCGTCGCCTTCCTGGCCGGCCCCTTCACCGGAGGAGCCTCGCTCGCCTTGCTTCCCATCGCCGGAACCCTCGGCTCGGTGGCTGGCGTGACCGGCCTGGCCGCGCTCGGAGCGTCGTTCGCCAAGAATCAGGTCGACATCGCGACCTCCCAGACCCGCCAGGAACTCGACAAGGAAGCCCAGGAGCTGGGCGCGGACTATGCGAACGCGGGCTTCCAGGTGGCGACCGTCGTGGCCGGCAAGGCGCTGCACAAGGGTGCCGAGGCGATCAAGCCCAAGAACATCAACCCCTCTTCCGTCCAGCGCGCCTACGACGTGGTGGCCGACAAGGTCCGCGAGAAGCTCGCGCGCCTGCAGGCCGAGCACGGCGGCGTCCGGACCACCGACATGAGCCTCGACGAGATCCGCGCCGAGGGAATCAAGCAAGTGCAGGAAGCGGTGGACTGGAGCGTGCAGGGCCAGCGCAACCTCTCGGTGACCAACGTGGATCGGGGAAGTTTCGACCTGCTCGACCACGTCGGCGAGCGCCGGATGACCTTTCATGGCACCCGCCAGGAAGTGCGCGACCTGATCATCGAGAACGGCTTCCGGCCCAGCGACATCGGGGACTTCGGTTCGGGGATCTATTTGGGGACCTCGCCCAAGACCGGGCTGGTCTACGCCGACGACGTGACCTTCGCGCGCTCGGTGGGAGTGGACAAGACGCCGGTCGTCTTCACGGCCGAGGTGGCCACGGGCAAGGTCCTGGACTTCCTCGAGGCGAAGGAGCAGTTCCTGGAGTGGGCCAAGAAGAACGTCGACCCCAAGGACCTGGCCGATCCCATCAACCAGCTCTACGAGAAGCCGAGCGTTCCGCTGAACCCGCTGGTCGACAACACCTACACCCGCTTCCTTCCGCGCTACGCCAAGGAGATGGGCTACGACACCATCCTGGTCCGCAACGCCGAGGGGCTGGGCAAGGACTTCTGGGTCGTGCACGATCCCAACCGCGTGGTGATCCGGCAGGCCATCAGCGTCGATCCTCCGACCAACCGGGAGCTCTTCCCGTCGAGCATCGACGGCCGGATCGCCGGCGCCGTCAACCAGACCCGGCAAAAGGACGACTGATCGATTTCAAACGAAGGGGCCGCCTCCCGCATGGGAGGCGGCCCCTTCGCGTTTGCGTTGGCTACTTGGGAAGGGCGGCTTCGAACTCCGCGAGCATGCCTTCGACGAGCTTCAGGCCCTTGCTCCAGAAAGCGGGGTCGGTGATGTCCACTCCGACGCCGCTGAGGATGTCCTGGGGAGGGGCCGAGCCGCCTGCGCGCAGGACGTCGAGCAGCTTGGGGACGAAGTCCGGCCCCTGGTCGCGGTAGTGCTGGTAGAGGGCGTAGACCAGCAGCTGCCCGAAGGCGTAGGAGTAGCAGTAGAAGCGGTAGAGGACGATGTGAGGAATCGAGCTCCAGCCCCAGCGGTCGGTTTCCGTCATGCGGACGGCGTCTCCGTAGAGCTTGCGGTGCTCGGTCATCCAGAGGTCGGAGAACTCCTCGGGGCTGACGACGCCTTCGGCGCGGCGGGCATGGGCGTTGAGCTCCCAGCGGGTGTACATGACCTGGCGGAAGATGGTCCCGATGGCGTCCTCGAGACGGTTGGCGAGGAGCTGGAGGCGGACGGCGGGGTCCTTTTCCTGGGCCAGGAGGTGGTTGGTGAGGACGATCTCTCCGAAGGTCGAGGCGGTTTCGGCCAGGGGGGTGATGGGGTGGTAGTTGAAGGGGGTCTGGGCCTGGCCGGCGAGGACGAAGTGGATGCCGTGGCCGAGCTCGTGGGCAAGGGTGGAGACGTCGTCGAGGCGGTCGGTCCAGTTGAGGAGGACGTAGGTGGGAAGGGTGGGGGTGAGGCCGGCGCAGAAGGCCCCTCCGCGCTTGCCCGGCTCGGGCGGGACGTCGATCCGGCGCTCGTCGAAGAAGGCCCCGGCGATCCGGGCGAAGTCGGGGCTGAAGCTCTGGAAGGCGGAGAGCACGAGGTCACGGCCTTCGGCGAAGGAGACGACGCGCTCGGTCTGGGCGTAGGGCGCGAGGGTGTCGAAGGAGGCGAAGTCCGAGAGGCCCAGGGCCTTGGCCTTGAGCTTGAAGTAGCGCTGGGCGAGGGGATAGGCGGCCTCGACGGCGGTCATGAGGGCGTCGATCACCGGGGAGTCGAGGTCGTCGCCAAGCAGGGTGGGGGCGATCGCCGAGGGGTAGCGGCGCAGCGCGACGTCCTGGGCGTGATCCTGGTAGACGGTGTTGAAGATGAAGGTGAGGACGTGGGAGCGCTCGGCGAAGGCGGACATGACGGCCTTGCGGGCGCGCTCGCGCAGGCCGCGGTCGGGGTGGGTGGCCAGGGCGCGGGCCTCTTCGAGGGTGTGCTCCTTGCTTTGGCCGTCGACCTCGATCGTGACGCGGATCAGGGCCGAGATCTCCTCGTAGAGCTGGGTCCAGGCGGCATCTCCGGTGATGGCCTTGAGGGCCATGAGGCGCTCTTCGGGTTCGCTGAGGGTATGGGGGGCGAACTTTCGCTCGCGCAGGAGGAAGTAGCGGTAGCGGGCGAGCTCGTTCGAGGCGACGAGGCGCTGGAAGTCGGGCTCGGGGATGGCCTTGATCTCGAGATCGAAGAACTGGAGGAGGTTGTGGAGGTCGGTGCCCCAGTTGCGGGTCTTGTCGAGCAGGTCCTTGGTCTGGGGGCTCTGGGTATCGGTGGAGAAGGCGAGCATGGAGAAGCCGTGGACCTTCATCATGCGCGCGTTGAAGGCTTCGAGGGTTTCGAGGGCGGCGCGCATGTCGGCCGGGGGGAGGGTGGCGACGCGGCCGCGGTAGCGATCGGAGAAGGCCTGGGCGTCCTTGGCGATGGCTTGCATGTCGTCGGCGAGGGCCGGGGCGTCGGGGGAGGGGTAGAGGGGGGAAAGATCCCAGCGCAGGGATTTTTCAGGGGCAAGGACCATTCGGCTCCTCCTTTGGTGGCGGGACAGTGAGAGGGGGGGCAGGCGGACATCAGGAACGGATCCACCATTGTACCGGAGACTTCACGCGCGTCGAATCAGCGATGCTGGACAATGCCATGCCCTCGCCCGGGACGTACGATGGCGCCTGGAGTGCTCAAAGGAGGGGACATGGAGACGGCTTGGGGGTCGGCTTGGGGGACGGCGTGGGCGGTCGTGTTCTGGGCCGCGCTGATCGGGATCGCGTACCCGTACCTGGGGTATGCGGCGGTGATCTGGCTGATCGCGAAGTTTCGCCAGGATCCGTACCTGATGAGCGATCGCCTGCCGACGGTCACCGTGCTGGTGGCGGCGTACAACGAGGAGGACGTGATCGCGCGCAAGATCCTCAACTCGCTGGCGCTGGACTACCCGAAGGAAAAGCTTGAGATTCTGGTGGTGACCGATGGCTGCACGGACGAGACGGACGCCGTGATCCGGGGCTTCGAGGAGTCGGGGGTGCGGCTGCTTTCGCGCTCGCAGCGCCAGGGCAAGGTGAACGCCCTCAACGCGGCCATTCCCCTGGCCTCGGGGGAGATCGTGGTTTGCTCGGACGCCAATGCCTTCTTCCATCCGCAGAACCTCAAGCTCTTGGTGCGGCACTTCGGCGATCCCCGGGTGGCCCTGGTCGCCGGCGAGAAGCGCATCCACGACGACGGCAAGGCCGTGAGCGCCGGCGAAGGGCTCTACTGGCGCTACGAGTCCTTCCTCAAGCGCCTTGATTCCTCGGTCTCGACGGCCCTGGGAGCCACCGGCGAGATCTTCGCCATCCGCCGGGATCGCTTCGAGCCGCTGCCTGCGGACTCCGTGATCGAGGACTTCGTGCTCTCCATGCGCTACGTCCTGCAGGGCCAAAGGGTCGTCTACGAACCCGCCGCCGTCTCCTGGGAAGACGCGAGCCCGTCCTTCGCCGAGGAGTTCAAGCGCAAGGTCCGCATCATCGCCGGCGGCTGGCAATCCGTCGTCTGGCTCCGGGCCCTCCTTTCCCCCCGCTACGGCCTCATCGCCTTCCAGTACATCTCCCACCGCGTCCTGCGCTGGATGGTCGTCCCCTTCCTCTTGCCCCTCGCCTTCCTCGCCAACCTCATGCTCGCCAACGACCCTTTCTACGCCCTTCTCTTCGCCGCCCAGGTCACCCTTTACGGCGCGGCCGCCGTCGGCTACCATCTCCAGCAACGCGGGATCCGCTGGAAGCCTTTCTATGTCCCCTTCTACTTCGTCTTCCTCAACGTCGCCGCCCTGCTCGGCGCCTATCGCTACCTCACCGGCCGACAGCCCGTGACCTGGGAAAAGGTCCAACGGGCCTGAACCCTTCCCTGCCAAGAACCCCGCGGTTCGAAACGGCGGGGCCCTGGGCATGAATCCCCTGGGGACCGCTCCCCCAGGAGGAACCCATGACCATCACCTGGGACGATTTCCAGAACGTCGATCTGCGACTCGGCACCATCACCCGCGCCGAGCCCTTCCCCGAAGCCCGCAAACCCGCCTACAAGCTCTGGATCGACCTGGGTGAGCTTGGCGTCAAACGCTCCAGCGCCCAGATCACCCAGCACTACACGCCTGAGACCTTGATCGGTCGCCAGGTGCTCTGCGTCGTGAACTTCCCGCCCCGGCAGATCGGCCCGTTCATGTCCGAGGTGCTGACCACGGGCTTCGTCCTTCCCGACGGTTCCGTGGTGCTCGCGGGCCCGGATGTCCCTGTCCCCAACGGCACCCGACTCGCATGACTGGAAAACGTCCGCGGGGCAAGGTACCATCAAGCGGTGCCGCTGGTGAGGGCGCTCGAAGCGAAGCAAGGCGCGAGTCTTGCGAAAATCGAACCAAATGCCCGCTTGCTTCGTCTCATGCTCGGCCCCCATGGGGCTCGCGCCCGTGGCGACTCGCATGCATGCGGAGCAGACCTAGCGCCCTACGAAAGGCCGCGAGAGATAGTCGAAACGACGCTCGCTCTCGGGAATCGATTTGTTGAGGAGTTCTAAGCCGATGAAACCCGGAATGCTTCCCCGCCTGGCAGCGGCCCTGTCTCTCGCCTTCACGCTGGCCCTCAGCCCCGCGGCCCAGGCCGACCTCCTCGACGACGTCTCGGGGGGATCGATCAACTGGACCGACGGCGTGATCACCGTGACCGGGACCGGCATCATGCCCGAGACCGGATCCCAGGCCCAGAAGCGCATGCTGGGCTACCGCGCGGCGGTCGCCGATGCCTACCGCAAGCTTGCCGAAGCCGTCGACGGCGTCCGGGTCGATGCCACGACCACCGTCTCGAACTACGTGACCGCCTCCGACGAGGTCCGCACCCAGGTCAGCGGTCTCATCAAGGGCGCCCAAGCCGGAAAGACCGTCTACAAGGCGGATGGCTCCGTCGAGGTCACGCTGACCCTCGACCTCCACGGCAAGAACCGCTCGCTCGCGAGCATCGTCGTCCCCGCCCAGGCCGTCGCCCCCGCGAGCGCGCCCGCCAAGCAGCCTCCTGCCGTGCCCGCCGTGACGGCGACCGCCCCCGCCACGCCGGCACCGGTCGTGCCGACCCCGGTCACCGAGGACTACACCGGGGTCATCATCGATGCCAAGGGCCTCAAGGCCGAGCCCGCCATGAGCCCCGCCCTGCTCGACGAAAACGGAACCGAACTCTACCTTGCCGACATCCCGGCCGATCCCAATGCCGTCATCGAACGCGGGATCGCCTCCTACGCCAAGAGCGTCGACGAGGCCAAGACCCTCACGTCGCGCGTCGGCAAGAAGCCCCTCGTCCTCAAGGCGAAGGCCGTCCGCGGCCCGCAACGGGCGAACCTCGTGCTCGATCGCGCGGCAGCCGGCTTGCTGCTGGGAGCGGATCAGCGCAAGGCCTTCCTGAACAGCTTCAACGTCGTGATCGTGCTCTAGCCCATGCGCCGCCTGCTGGCTCTCGCCCTCTGCGCCGTCCTGGCCTCCGCGCTGCTGCTGCTCGGCGGCCCCGCATCGGCCGCCGAACTCTATCAGCGCAAGACCATCGCCGTCTTCGGAGCCGCCGGCGGCCCCTACGGCGCCAGAGATAACGGCGAGCCGGGCAGCGGAGGGCCGGCCCCCTCCTTCCTCAAGGAAGCTTTCCAGAGCCTCGGGCGCTTCGACTACGAGGAGATCCCCGTCCGGTACTCCGACGACCTCTACGACTTCCTGGACCGCTACCAGAGGCGCGTCGAGGACACCGCCGCCGATAAGGCGGCGAGAGAGCTCACGCCGGACGAAAAGTTCAAGGAAGTCATCGTCGACGGGGAGCACCTGGACCGGATCCTTCGCTCGGCCTACGCCCTGGTCCCTCAGGGACGCTTCTCGAACTGGATCCAGCTCGAGCCCGACGTCACGATCGTCGACCGCAACGGCGAGTTCTACCGCAAAACCACCATGACGTTCCGGAGCCATTACGCCTTCCGGCTGATGGTCTACGACCTCGCCGCCGACCGCTCCATCGCGAGCTACGCCGCGACCTACCCCCTGGACCATCGGATCTCCCGCGAAGTCCGGATCTCCGCGCAGGAGGCGAAAAAGCCGCAGAAGGCCCACCTCGACCGCAGCTTCCGCGACGAGATCGCCCTCCTGCTGATCGCGCAACCGCGCCGCCACTTACTTAACCAGGCGCATTCTCGGCTGAGGGGGGAAATCCCTTCGATCTTGAAATGGGCCCGCAGCCTCGACCCGTTCATCCTCAAGAGCGCCGTCCTCTCGACGGACTGGGAGCACGACGAGGTGCGAATGGCCTTCGGCAAGGACGTCGGGATCCGCACCGACAACGGCTACCGGGTCGTCCGACGGGTCAAGCGCGAGGACGGCGGCTTCGATACTCGGGACGTCGGCATGATCAAGGTTCGCCGGATCGAGGCCACCATGAGCGTGGCCCAGCCGCTGATCGTGGATGAACCGTTCGTTGCCGGAGACCAGCTCATCGAGCGGCCCCGGCTCGACTGGAACTCGAGCCTGAAAGCCGGCCTCTCCCCCTTCGTGATTCCCTCCGCCAACGTGGCTTTGCCTGAAGGGCCCTCCTTCAGCCAACCCGCGGCCTATTTCGCCCCCGCACTCACCTGGGCCAACGAGTACGGGCTGGGGTCCATGACCGGAATCTCGGAGCTATACGGGCTCCTGGACGCCACCTTCTTGATGGGGTCCCCCATTTACGGGGTCCAAGGCGAGATCGGCCTGCTGAAGAAGCAGTTCCACCGGCGCTGGGGCTGGTACTACGGCGGCAAGATCGGCTTCGTGCATGCCATGGCCTCCGGAGGCAGCGCGACGTTCAGGGGCATCACCTACCCGTCGACCACCCTCTCCGCAGACGCCCCGGGCATCGCGGGAATCCTGGGACTGAATTACCATCTCACCCCGGATGCCTTGTTCACGCTGGACCTCGGAGTCCAGGCCTACACGCCTACGATGGGATGGTCCATCAGTGGACGCGGAAACAACCGTGAGCTCGAACAGTGGCTCGGTAACGCCGGTGGCCTCCCGAACGTCTCGGCCACGGGAGTCTCCCTGCGCACCGGCTTTGCCGTCACGTTCTAGCCCGGACAGGCGGGAGGTCCCCATGCGTCGAACTTGGCTCGTCTTGACCAGCGCCACCCTCCTCGGCCTTCCGGCCCTGACCGGGGGAGCCGCATTCTCGAGGGGAGCCGCATTCTCGACGGGAGCCGCGCTGGCAGCGCCCGCGGCTCCGATCTCGTGGTCTCCCGAGGACGTCTCCGAGCTCCGCCAGAAGGCCCGGATCAGCCGGCGCGCCGGCGGCGTGACGGCGAGCTTCTTCGTGGGCGCCACTCCCCAGCAGGCCTATCAAATCCTCACCGATCACCCTCAGCTTCCCCAATTCATGCCCAACCTGGATGCTTGCATTGTCCGAAAGCAAGGCCCCGGCTGGGCTGAGGTCGAGATGCGCAATGCGCGCGGCAGCATGGTCCTGCGCCGGGTCTTCGATCCGCCGCGACGCATCCAGTGGTCGCTCGTCGAGGGCACCATGCTGAAGCGAGTGGACGGTTCCTGGCGGCTCGACGGCATCGACGGCGGCACCATCCTCACGTACGACTCCGAGGTCGAGACGACCGTCCCCGTCCCGGCCTTCATCATCCAGTTCGTTCAGCAAGACTCCCTGAGCGCCCTCGTCTCCAACGTTCGCCAGCGGATCGACTCGCGCGGGACCTGGATCAAGCCCGACTTCAAGCAAGGAAACCCACAATGAGACCGATCGCCCTCTTCTTGACGTTCTGCCTCCTCGGCCCCTCGGCATGGGCGTCTCCAGCGGCAGGCTCCTTGTCGCAACGGCCCTTCGCGGCCGCCGGTCTCCCCGCCGAAGCCGCCGCATCGCCATTGCCCCAGGAGGGGGTGGAGGTCGAGGGAAGGGGCCTCAGCGAGGAGAGCGCGCTCCAGGATGCCTTCCGCAACGCCCTGGAAAAGGTCGTGGGGGTCATGGTCTCCGCGGACACCGAGGTTTCGAACTTCCAGACCGTTCGCGACCGGGTCTTCGCGCACTCGGAGGGCTACGTTTCCTCCTACCGGGTCCTGGACCGTTACCATCACCCGGACGGGGCGTTGGGCCTGCGGGTCCGGGTCGTCGTCACCGAGAAATCCATTCACGAGGATCTGGTGGCCCTCAAGGTGCTGCAGATGCAGGTGGGCAACCCGAAACTGGTGGTCAGCTACGATTCCCAGGGCCCTCAGCATGCCTTGAGCGGCCTTGCCGTCGCGCGCATGAACGCTTACCTGGCGGGCAAGGGAATCGAGTACGTGCAGGCCTCGGAGCGCGAGGCGCCCGAGGCGGCGATCACGGCGCTCGCGGATGCGTACCTGGTGCTCTCGGCGGACCTCCGGGAGACCCGGCGGTCGGGAGAGTGGCGCTTCGTGAAGGCCCGCGTGCAAATCAGCGCCCATGACGCGGCCACCGGGCGAGGCCTCGGCTCGGAGACCGGCTACTCCCGAGAGCTGGCCATGCGCTCAGGCGCGACGTCGGGCTTCGAGGCCGCCACCGAGGAGGCGGTAAGGGATGCGGCCGAGCGAACCATGAAGCTGGTCCTCGCGCACTGGAAGAGCGACGCCTACCAGGGAAGGCCTTACCGGGTCACCCTCCGGGGCCTCGCGGGCTACGAGCAGCAAAAACGCTTCACGGAGCTGCTCAAGGAGGCCGGTCGCCAGGTGAGACTGGAGCGCTCGGGAGCCGGAGAGGCCACGTACACCGTCTGGAGCCGAGAGCCGCTCGACGAACTGCTCGATCGCGTGATGACGGGCTCCAAGAAGACACCGTTGAAGCTGGAACTCGTGCGCCAAGAGCCGGGACGCTTCGACCTTCGTGTCAAACGGGCCCGTTAAGGCGAATGCGCCGGCTTCGCCGGCCAGCACTCGCGGAAGTTCTCGGCAAGTCGTTATGAAGGCTTAGAGGCGCACCATGCCGCAGAGCGAATAGGTGCGTTCGTCATAGTGCGTGCGTTCGACCCACTTGGCGAGGCCGACCTCCCAGGCGTACCACTCGGTGAGAAAAGGCTCTCCATGGGCCGCATGCACCACCCGATAACAGTCTCTCAAGAGGCCCGCGGACGTTTCGACCTCCTCAGGACCGTGCACATGGCACTGGACCTTGCCCAGGTCGGGATCGTCATAGCTCCAATGGGCTCCTGGCTTGAAGGGAAAACGCAGGATGGGGGCGTCGGGGGCTTCGGGGCGGTACAGGCCGTTGCGGGAGACGATGAACTCGTCCTCTCCGCCTCCTGCCGAGGTGAAGGTCACCTTGCCTCCGGCCGGGGTCCGCATGAGGCGATCGATGGCGTAGACCACGATCGATTCGGACTCCTCCTCGCGATAGATCCACTCGTAACCCGCCACCAGCGGGTAGTAGGGATCGAGCGGGATGCGATCAGCGGCTGGTTGCATCGTGATCTCTCCGTGAGATAGGGCCTACATGCTCCGTTTACCCTGATCCCACAGGCGGGAAACCCGTCCCTGTCTGGTTATCCGGGGATTGCGCCGCTAGCGGGACGAGGAAGTAGAAGCAGCTGCCGCGTCCGGGTTCGGAATCGACTCCGATCGTCCCACCATGGGCCTCTGCCAGGCCCTTGGCGATGAAGAGACCGAGGCCGATGCCGCCATCCTGGGAGCCCTCCACGCGTCCGAAGCGCTCGAAGATCACGTCGCGCCGCTCCGGGGGGATGCCGGGCCCGTCGTCCTGGACCTCGCAGCGCAGGGCATGGCCTTGCCGAAGCAAGCGCACCGTGACACGGCCTCCCGACGGCGTGTAGCGGATGGCGTTGTGAACCAGGTTCCTCAGGAGCTGCGCGAGACGCTCGCGATCGCCCAGCAACGCCGGCAAGTCGCTCTCGATCTCCGCCACCAGGCGCTGCTGCTTGTTCTCGGCCAAGGGATGCAGGTCGGAGAGCACCTCGGCGACGACCCGTTCGAGGCTCACCTCCTCGGAACGGATCGCGAACTGTCCCGCCCGCAGCTGCGCGGCGTTGAGGAGGTCGCTCACCAAGCCCTGCAAGGTCATGGCGCTGCGCTGGATCCGGCGGAGGTGGTTCGACTGGCGCGGGGTCGTCTCCTCTCCGAAGCGCTCCAGGAAGCT
This sequence comes from Candidatus Sericytochromatia bacterium, assembly GCA_036676495.1. Taxonomy (GTDB): domain Bacteria; phylum Cyanobacteriota; class Sericytochromatia; order S15B-MN24; family UBA4093; genus UBA4093. The sequence goes on along the minus strand of JAKFCT010000019.1, from coordinate 38,956 downwards.
CACGGATCCCAGGATGTTGCTGAGGGGCATGCGCAGCTCGTGGCTGACCATGTTCAGGAACTGCTCTTGCATGGCCTTGGATTCCTCCAGGGCCTCGATATGCGAGCGTTGGCGGCGCTCCACCTCGATCCGGGCGATCAGCTTGAGGCTGATCGCGAGCTGCCGGCTGAGCAGCAGGAAGAGCTGCTGGTCCTGCGCGGAATAGGCCAGATCGGAGCGTTTCGGGCCGAGCAGGATCGTCCCGAGCGTCACGTCGCCCGCGGTGAGCAGCAGCCCGAGCTCTCCGCTCGGCGAGCCTTGGAGGGTGCCGGTGGCTCCCTGTTCGAGCCACGCGTACGACTTCTGCTCGGCCAGGTGCTCGGTGGTGGGGCAGAGTTCGACGGCTTGCGCGAGCCGGAGCGCGCCATCCGCGTCGAGCAGGAAAAGGGCCGCGTACTTGGGGCGAAAGACCTCCGTAAGCTGCTGCACGTAACTGCGCGCCAAGGTTTCGGCGTCGGTCGTCTCTTGGGCCAGCGTGGCGAAGCCCGAGACGATGGCCTTGAAGTCGTAAGGTGCCCGGAAGAAGAGCTTGTCGAGCCATAGCTTGATACGGTCCCGCAAGGGCGCAAAGCTGACGGCGATGACCGCCGTCGCAAAGATATTGGCGGCAAAGTCCTGAGCGCCCATGACGGCGCGGGCACCGCCCAGCAAGAGTAGGTAAAGGACGAAAAGCACGAGGCCGACCAGCGAGTAGACGAGCGATCGCCGGATGATGACGTCGACGTCGAAGAGCTGGTGGCGGACGATGGCATAGCCGATAGCGAGCGGGAAGAGCACGAGGCTCAGGTCCTGGAGCACGGTAAGGGGGACAGGGTACCCGAGCGCGCTGGCGGCCATGGAGATCGGGGAGGGCAGGGTGGAAACCAGGCCGCCGAGCAGCATGATCTTGGCCGAGTTGCGCTGCCGCGGAGGCGTCGAGGGGCGGAAGCCTCGCCAGGCGATGCTGGCGAAGAGGGTCCAGGAGCCGAGGATCGCCCATGTCTGGGCGAGGTTTCGGGACAGGTAGAAGGTGTCCGGGTGGTGCTGGAAGGCGACACTGAAAAGGGCGACCGCGAGGCTGAGGGCGATCGCCGCGCGTTCCAGCGTCCGGCGCTTGTCCGGGTCGATGGGAGCAGGCAACTGGAGTGCCAAGATCCACCCGAAGGCTCCTGCCGCGATCAAGAGCGGCATGAAGGTCCAGGAGTTCATGAGAAGGTGGGTCGTATTGGCGTCGTAGCTGCCCATCATCAGCATGCCGAGGGTGAGACACAAGCCCGCGTGCGCCTGCGCGGCCCGATCCCGCGGCTTGAGGGAGATCACCCAGAAGCCGATCAACAGGTAGCAAAGCCCTGCGAACCAGCGAGGCAAAACAGTGATGCCCCAGTCGCTCCAGGTGAAGGTCCGGGCAGGGACCTCGAGCGTGAAGCGCGAGCGTTGGCCATCCAGGGCCGAGCGTTCGACCTCGTAGGTATGGAGGGTGCCGATGGGCTGCTCAGCGACATGGCGAATGAGGGCCTCGCTGCTGTGGACGGGGACACCGTTCACGCTCAAGATCCGGTCCATGGGGCGCATGCCGGCGCGCGGCCCCTCCCAGTTTGCGGGCATCAGCCAGGTGGCGGCCATGCCGGGGAGGACCTTGAAGCCGGCGAACGTCCGGCCGATTTCCGGCAGGGTGATGACCAAGTTCACCACGGTGAAGATCAGCAGGCCGAGCGCCAAGGCGGCCAGAGAGAAGTGGCGTCTCATCGTGAACATGCGGCTCCCTTCGCGGCCCAGAGGTCCCAGCGCCCAGATTTCACGGGCGCCGGCCTGTGCTAATCTTATCCTTTACTTGCTTGTCTCGGAGGTGTCGAGCGTCGTGACCCCCTCTCCCAGCCCGCGGATCCTGATCGTCGAGGACGACACCGACTTTCGCGCCACGCTTTGCGACTGGCTGACGTGCTCGGGCTACGCCGTCTCGGAGGCGGCCGACGGGCGGGAAGCCCTGGCCTTGGCGCGTATCACGCGCTTTCAGGTCGTCCTCACGGATCTGCGCATGCCGGGGATGGATGGCTTGCAGTTGCTGGATCGGCTTAAGGAGTTCGCCCCCGAGGTCCCGGTGATCTTCCTCTCCGGCCAGGCCACGGTGAAGGACGCGGTCGCGGCCCTGCGCGACGGGCGCGGCTTCGACTTCCTCGAAAAGCCCCTGTCGGATCTTTCCCTGCTCGATGCCGTGATCGCCCGCGCGCTGGGTCACGCCCAGCGTCAGGCCCTGCCTGCAACCGAGGCACTGCCGGCGGCCAAGACCGGGGCAAGCGAGCCGTCCGGCCGCGAGGAGTCCCTGATGGATCGCGTCCTTGCGTACATTCACGCACACTACGCCACGGCGATCACGTTGCAGGAGGTCGCTGACGGGGTCGGCTACTCTCCGGCGTACCTCACCAGCCTCGCCCGGCGTGAAACCGGCAAGTCGATCCAGAAGTGGATCACGGAGGTGCGCATGCAGCATGCGCGCCGCCTGATGCTCGAAACCGACGCTCCCATCAAGCGCATCGCGGCCTCGGTCGGCTACTTCGATCCCAACTACTTCGTGCGCCACTTCCGCAAGCTCTACGGCGTTCCGCCGATGGCCTGGCGCCAGTTGAACGCCTCCCGGCCAAGCGAGGATGAACCGGACTCCGGAGACGCATCGCGAAAGATCGTGCTGTAACCCCGAAAGATCGTCCTGCTCCTCCGCCAGGCGGATTTGCGATAATCGTCCTTACGAGTGCGCTTGCTTTCTCCCTCTTCACCGCCCTTGGAGGACGACCTTTGAAACCCTTCGTGCTTGGCCTCATGACCCTCCTGGTGACGGGATGCTTTTTTCCTTTGGGACCCCAGGGCCCGGATGGGAGACAAACGGGGACCGGAAACCCGGGCATGGGCACGGGGAACGTGATCCCGCAGGGGAACGCGGTCCTGGAGCTGGTCACCGAGGTCCAGGACGGCAGCTACACGACCCTTGCCGAGGTGAAGAACTACACCCGCGCGGACATCAAGCGGCTGGACGTCGAGATCATCCGGCTGGTTCAGGACGGCGGCGGCTGGAAGCTGCCCGCGACCCTGAACGCGGACAACCGCGCGGTCAACTCGACCGATCTCTCCGGCAACGGGACGATTCGCTTCTCCGGCCTGCACCCCAAGACCACCTACCGGATCCGCTGGTCCGCCTACGACGTGGCACAGCCCGCGCCCGGCACGGCGCCCATCAGCGTGCCCGGTGAGCTGGACGTGGCGATCGGCATCGAGGAGGTCGTCAACCTCGCCAGGCTGACGGTCCGGCTCAAGGACCGGCCCTTCAACGCCACCGCGACCGCGGAGGGCATCGACGTCACGGATGGCGGCTACACCTACGCGGACTCGGAAAAAATCGAGTTCGTCCCGTCGAACTAGGCGGAACGCCTCATGCGCACGCTCCATCTGCCGGCTTGCCTGGCCTCGTTATGGGGGCTCACGGCTTGCCATGCGACCTTTCAGCCGCCCGTCGGCCACGAGCGGGTGGATGTCTTGATCCAGCCCACGCTCATGAACGCACCCGCCTTGCAGGCCGTGATCAAGCCCTGGACCAAGCAGGACATCGTGCAACTGGACGTCCTGCCTTACGTCCGGACGCCGGACGGCAGCTTCAAGCCGATCTCATCGGCCACCGGCTTGGCGGTCGAGCCGGGAGATCCCTCCCGCATCCGCCTCTCGATGGCTTCGCCGAGCATCGACTTCGATCGCCCGATCCGCCTCACGAACATGCGGGCCCAGCAGCATTACCGGATCTACGCGCAGGCTTACGCCCAGAACGAAGCGGGTGAATCGACGCTGATCTCGACGGACGATGCGGGCTCCTACGCGGAGATCAGCGTCGGCTACTCCGATCAGCCGCAACTGAGCGCCGCGCGGCTCCCCGTGACCCTGGTGGACAAGCTCTTCATCGCCACGGCCGCGATCACCTTGGGCGTGAGCGGTGCGACGAACCGGGTCGAGGCGCTCGCCGCCAGCGTCTACCGCATGGATGGCAGCACGTCCGTCGAAATCCGGACGCCGCAGAGCCTTCCGAAGCCCTCGTTGCCCGGCAAGCTCACGCTGACCCACCTGCGCGCCGGAACGACCTACCGCGTGCTGGCCACCGCCAGGGACGCTTCTGCCGGAACTCTGGCCACGGGCTCGGTGGACGTGCCCGTGGGCATCGACTCGGACGCCGGCACCAAGCAGCTCACGCTGCCCATCCCCGAGTACCCGCTCTCGGCGCGGGTCGGCTCCTGAGCCCCACTCCCCAAGGGGCGGGAGTCCAGTGGGCGTCGCCCGATACCGGCGGCCTGGATTCCCGCTTTCGCGGGAATGACGTCCGCGTGAGGCGAGTTGGCGCTAGAATAGGGAAAGACCCCTGACTTTACCTGGAAAGGTCCTTCCCTTGCAGATTCGCCTCGACGGAAAGCGGGCGATCGTCACCGGAGCCGGTCGTGGCATCGGTCGGGCGATCGCCCAGTCCCTCCATGACGCCGGCGCGCGCGTCGGCCTGATCGCCCTCGAAAGCGACGAACTCGCCGTCGCCTCCACGGAGATGGGAGGCGCTCCCTGGCGAGCCGCCGACCTGACCGATCCCGACGCCCTCCAAGCCGCCTGGAACGCCCTCGCCTCCGAGCTGGGAGCGCCTGACGTGCTGGTGCACAGCGCGGGTTTCTTCGACTTCGGCCGGACTCCCGAGTTCGGGCGCGATCGCTGGGACCGCCTGATGGCCATCCATCTGGACGCCGCCTTCGCACTGTCGCGGCTGGCGCTGCCGGCCATGAGCGAGGCTGGCTGGGGCCGGGTCGTGATCGTAAGCTCGATCTCCGGGCGCTGCGGCGAGACCTACGCGGCCGGCTACTCGGCCGCCAAGGCGGGTCTCGTGGGCCTCGCCCAGAGCCTCGCCAAGGAGTTCGCGCGCCAGGGCATCACCGTGAACGCCCTCTGCCCCGGCTGGGTGGATACCCGGCTCGCGCAGACGCAACTGACCGATCCGGAGTACCTGGCCCTCACCGAGCAAGATGCCGAGGACGCCATGCGCTGGGCGCTTTCCGAGATCCCGCAAGGCCGCTTCGTCTCGCCCGCGGAAGTCGGCGCGCTCGCGACCTTCCTCGCCTCGCCCCTGGCGTCGTCCATCACCGGCCAGGCCATTCACATCGACGGAGGCATGTCCATTCGTGCTTAAGACCCTTTCCCCTCACCGCATGCTTTCTCGCGCCGAGGCCGAGCTGGCCCCTGCCTTCCGGCGCGCCGAGAAGATCTCCCGTCGCCTCACGGCCCGCGTGCTGGATGCCTACGCCGCCGAGGGCCTGGTTCGCGGGGATCTGATCGAGGCCGCCGGCTACGGGCACGACGATCCGGGCCGCGACAAGCTCGACCGGGTCTTCGCCCGGCTCTTCGGAGCCGAGGCCGCCATGGTGCGGCTGCAGTTCGTGGCGGGAACCCATGCGCTCGTCACGGCCCTCAGCGCGATCGTCCAGCCCGGCGACGAGATCCTCTCCCTATCGGGGCCGCCCTTCCCCACGCTGGAGCCGTTCTTCGGCCTGCGCGGCCCGCAGCCCGGCAGCCTTCCCGAGCGCGGCATCCAGTTCCGGCAGGTGCCCCTGACCGCCGAGGGAGGAATCGACCTCGCGGGCTTCGCGGCAGCCCTCAAGCCGGAAACCAAGGTGATTTACTTCCAGCGGGCCAAGGGCTTCGAGTGGCGGCCCAGCCTGAGCATCCGGCAGCTTCGCGATGCCATCCGGGAGGTGCGCAAGCTGGCTCCGGGCCGGCTGGTCTTCGTGGACAACTGCTACGGGGAGTTCACCGAGCTTGCCGAACCCACGGCGGTCGGGGCGGATCTGGTGGCGGGCTCGCTGATCAAGAACCCCGGCGGAGGCCTCGTGCCTTCTGGCGGCTACGTGGCCGGACGCCGCGACCTCGTCGAGCGGGCCGCCATCCAGCTCACGGCCCCCGGTATCGGCCGCCGTGGCGGCGCCACCTTCCATGCGACCCGTCTGATGGCTCAGGGGCTCTTCGAGGCGCCGCACAAGGTGAGTCAGGCCCTCAAGATCCGCATGCTCTTCGCCCATGCCTTCCGGGAGCTGGGGTACCCGGTGATGGACGGCTATCCCGCCAACGACACCAACCTCGCCATCCGGCTGCGCTCGCGCGAGGAGCTGGTGGCCTTCACGGATCGCTTCAACCGCGCTTGCCCGATCAACGCGGGCACCGAACCCGAGCCCGAGGAATGCCCCGGCTACGACTTGCCGCTGATCTGCTCGGAAGGGTCGTTCGTCGAGGGCGCCACCTCAGAGTTGAGCTGCGACGCCATCTGGCGGGATCCCGCGACGGTCTACGTGAACGGGGGGCTGAACTACGAGCACGGGCGGCTCGTGCTGGAGCGGCTGCTGGCGTCGCAGCGTTCGGAGGGTTAGGCCCGGTTCGGCGGCGAAGAGCGAAAGATTGTGCTGCGGAAGCGAAAAATCCTGCTGTCTCGCGAGCGTGCGAGCGATCGATAATGGGCTCTCGGCCCCTATCGACCATGTGCGACGCGTGAGAAGCGAGGTTTTTCGGTGAAGAGCAGACTCATCCCCGCCGTGTTGGCGCTGGTGTCGCTGAGCGGCTGTCGTTTCCCGGCGATCGCCCCCCAGACGTCCTCCGAGCTGACCCGTCCCGGCGCGACCCAGGCGGTGCCGGCCTTGCGGGGCAGCACCTCCTTCGGTCCGCGGGCCCAGGTGGCCGTTGGCGACCTCATCGAGGCGGCGACCGTGTCCCTGATTGACGCTGCCACCGGCCGGACTGTCTCCACCGCGCGTACTGATGCCCAGGGGCAGTTCGTGCTGACCTTCGAGGGGGGGTTCACGGCCGATCCCGCCGCCACCTACTACCTGGAGGCGGTGAAGGGGCTGGGAAACAACCGGCCCGGCCATCCCGCGGTGCGCCTTCGCACGATCGTGAGCTACGCCGATGGCTGGACCAGCGTCAGCAACGCCACGCCCAACGCGGGCATCGTGGTCAACGCCGCCACCACGGCCCTTGCCATCGGGGCAGGCTACCTCTCGGGCTTCGATCCCGGAACGCTCGTCGGCAAGCTCGACGGGACGACGTACACTCCGGTCGGAGGGCTGAGCGGCGCGGATTACCAGGCGATCCTGGAGCTGGTGGGCGAGATCCTGGCGAGCGACCAGGACCCCTTGCATCGCGTCGGGCGCAGCGTTTCGGGGAACTGGATGATCCTCGATCAGCCGCTCACCGTGAGCAGCAGCGGTCGGATCGAGGTGGCGCGCGGCGAGACGCTCACCCTGAACGGGACGTTCCACCCGGAACTGGGCGCCCAGAGCGTGACCTTCGGAGGCGTGAGCGCCAGGGTCCTCGCGGCGACGAACAAGACGCTGAGCGTTCAGGTGCCGCCGATTGCCTGGTATGCCACGGGCTCGATCGTGGTGCGGCGCGGACAAGCCGAGGCTCCGGGTCCCGAGTACACCAACGAGCCGACGGCGGACGTGGTGGCCGGCGTGCGGAGCGACAGAACCACCTTCATCGCAAGCGGCGACGGCGGGCCGGCCACCTCCGCCACGTTCGTCACCCTAGCCGGCGTTGCCGTCGATGCGAGCGGCAGCGTCTACCTGGCGGATCATGGGCAGCATCGGATCCGCAAGGTGGCGCCCGACGGCATCATCACGACCTTCGCCGGCGGAGGCAGCGGGGGGGACGGAGGCTTGGCCACGTCGGCCTCGCTGGCCTCTCCGGCCGGAGTGGCCGCGGACGCCGTCGGCAACCTCTACATCGCCGACACGAGCAATCACATCATCCGAAAGGTGAGCCCCGAGGGCATCATCACAACCGTGGCGGGAATACGAAGCCTCGGCGGGAACGCCGGAGACGGGGGCCCGGCGAAGTCGGCCACCATCTTGGCGCCCCAGGGCGTGGCCCTGGACGACACGGGCAATCTCTACCTCGCATCGACCCACAACTACCGGGTGCGGGTAGTAGGCCTCGACGGAATCATCAACGCCTTCGCGGGCAAGAACTCCTATACCTACACGGGGGCGTACGGGCCGTACGGAGACGGTGGCCCCGCCGTGGAGGCCATCTTGCAGGAGCCCCGGGGCCTGGCCGTCGATCGCTCGGGCAACGTCTTCATCGCGGACGACCGGGGCCAGGTGCGCCGTGTGAACTCCGCTGGCGTCATCACGACGGTGGCGGGCGGCGGCGGCAGCTTCGCGGAGGACATCCCCGCCACGCAGGCGAAGCTGCCCCGAGCGACCGGAGTGGCCGTGGACGCGGTGGGCAACCAATACGTGGTCTACAGCACCCCGGACGGGGTGGTCGTGCGTCAGGTGGGGACGGACGGACGGATCCGGACCGTGTACCAGTCCGGCACGCAGCCCCAGACCGCGGGGAACGTGCAACACCGCCCCGGCGTCGCCTTGGATCCGCAAGGGCGCCTGCTGATTACCGATACGTGGAACCTCCAGGTCATCCGGCTGCAGTGAACTCCCGGCGCGGCCGGAGATGGTCCGGATCCGCTAGCAACCTTGCCTAAAGCGCGTGCTTGCTGAGATGATCAAGCAAGCACGCGCAAGGAGGGCAAGCATGAGCATTCTGATCAAGAACGGGCGGATCGTGACGGCGGTCGACGACTACTTCGCCGACGTCTTCGTGGACGGCGAGACGATCGCCATGATCGGCAAAGACCTGCCGGTCCAGGCCGACCGGGTGATCGATGCCTCGGGCAAGCTGGTCATCCCCGGAGGGATCGACCCGCATACCCACATGGAGATGCCCTTCGGCGGAACCCAGAGCGCCGATGACTTCGAGACCGGCACCCGGGCGGCGGCCTTCGGGGGGACCACCAGCATCATCGACTTCGCCATCCAGTCCAAGGGCAAATCCGCCCTGGAAGGCCTGGAAACCTGGCATGCCAAGGCCGAGGGCAAGTGCGCCATCGACTACGGCTTCCACATGATCCTCACGGACATGCCCTCGGAGCGGCTCGCGGAGATGAGCCGTCTCGCCGACGAAGGCGTGACCTCCTACAAGATGTTCATGGCCTACCCGGGCGTCTTCTACGCGGACGACGGCATGATCTTCCGGGCCATGCGCAAGGCGGGCGAGGACGGCACCATGGTCTGCATGCACGCCGAGAACGGGATCGTGATCGACGAGATCGTGAAGTCCGCCCTGGCCGAGGGCAAGACCGGGCCGAAGTGGCACGCCCTGACCCGGCCCACCCGGATGGAAGGGGAGGGCGTTCACCGGGCGATCGCTATCGCCGAGGTGGCTCGCGTCCCGGTCTACATCGTCCACCTGTCGAGTGCGGACGCCTTGCACGAGGTCCGGATCGCCCGGGACCGCGGCGTGCATGCCTTCGCCGAGACCTGCCCCCAGTACCTGCTTCTCGACGAGACCGCCTACGACGCCCCCGGCTTCGAGGGCGCCAAGTACGTCATGACCCCGGCATTGCGCGAAAAGTGGAACCAGGACGAGCTCTGGAAGGGCTTGCAGTTCGGCGACCTCCAGACCATCGCCACCGACCACTGCCCGTTCTGCTTCAAGGAGCAAAAGGAGCTGGGCCACGACGACTTCTCGAAGATCCCCAACGGAGCGCCCGGCGTCGAGAACCGCATGAGCCTGATCTACACCGCCGGCGTGGTCGAAGGGCGCCTCAGCCTCAACAAGTTCGTCGAGCTGACCTCGACGGCAGCCGCCAAGACCTTCGGCCTCTTCCCCCGAAAGGGGACCGTCGCCGTGGGCTCGGATGCGGATATCGTGGTCTTCGACCCCGAGCGGAGAGAGACCCTCTCGGTGCACAACCCCCATACCCACCACATGGCGGTGGATTACAACACCTTCGAAGGCTTCGAGGTGAAGGGACACCCGGAGATCGTCATCTCGCGCGGCCAAGTCGTCATCGACCACGGCCGCTACCTGGGCCGCAAGGGCGATGGACGCTTCATCAAGCGATCGCGCTACGGCGGGCTGCTCCGTTAAATCCTCGATAGCCTTCAACAAATCTTCATCAAGGCTCGTACATCTCCGCACCGAGGGGGAATAATCCCGAGGATGCATGCCGAGCCCTCGCCTCGTGGTCGCTCGGCGGCAAGGACATCGTCGGACGCCCCCGCGAGGTGCCCCCATGTCATCGCCCCGGAAGCCGGATCCCAAGCGCGACACCATCGCGCTCCAGCGCGCCCTCGGCACCGCGCCGTTCCATGCCTATCCGCTCCCCTCGAGCGAGCCTCCACCCGAGGCCCAAGCCGAGGCTCCCCAGGTGGGCATCCCAATTGAGGTGCTGGCCCAGGTGATCGGGGAGGCCGAGGAGGTGCTGGAGGTGATGCGGCCGCGGATCGGGGCGCTCGTGCGGGCGCTGGCGGCCGGGGAAGCCCAGCCTTCTGCGCTCGACACCCTCTTCGCGGGAGTCTCGGAAGGGGAGCGCAGTTTCACGCTGCGCCTCTCCCTGGCGCTCGCCGAAAGCCCGGATGCGGCGCGCAAGGCGCGGATCGCCCAGCAGCAGTTCCTGCAGGCGGAGCGCGACCTGGCGATCGCCAAGGACGCCCATGCCCGCTTCCTGGCCGCCGACTGCCGGGCAGGCGAGGTCGAGGGGTTCAGCGTCACGAAGTTCCGAGGCGCACTCTACCCGCTGCACAACCTTGCGCTCACCTTCGAAGGCCACGCGTTGCTTCAAAGCCTCTTCCCGCGCCCGCGCAACCAGGTGGCGACCCGGTCTCTCGAAAAGGGGGAAGGCCTCCAGGATCCCGCAGCCGGAGCCATTGCGGCGGAAGGCACGCGCGCATCCATGGTCGAACGGGCAATGCGCTGGCTGCAAGACCTCCTGGAGGACATGCGATCGCTGTGAGCGATGATGAGAAGTTCATTAAACTTCCGTTATTACCGCTTGTTAAGCAACCTTCCTGGGTAAAGATTCTCCAAGGAAACGACGTTCCAGTTGTCAGGTCGTTTCGGGTTCTGCTGCGTCGCGGTCCAGGCCCTCGCCCCGGCGTGCTTCCGCCGGGACGTTGCTGCGAGTCCGCACCGCTTCGGCCCGTCTTGGAGAGGAGAACGGTTTCATGAGTCAGATCAACCTTCCCGCGCCTCAGACGACGTCCTTGTCTCCGCTCGCACCTGCGTCGGCCCCCAGCGAGACCCCTGCGCCCTCCGCCCCGGCCCCTGGGCCTCTGACCCCTGGTCTCACGGCGGATCGGAACCAAGTGAAAGCGCCCCAGTCCCGGAGCTTGGACCTGGGACCGCTTCCCTGGGACCCGTCTGCCGACGCGCCGCGGGCTCCCGAGGCCCGTTTCACCGAGACTCCGGAGTTTCAGGGCCTCGCCCCGAAGGAGCAGGCCACGCTTCGGTCGCTCTTCGAGACCGCCACGGAGGGGGCCAAGCCGATGGCAACCATGCGCATCGCCGGCCAGATCGCGGAGCTGCTGAAGCAGGACAAGCTCACGGCCCAGGACGCGTTCGGTGAAGGAATCCTCGATCACCTGGCCACCTTCAACGCCACGCCGCTGCATGACAAGCTCGCCGAGAGCACGAGCAAGGGCCAGTTCGCGCGCGAGTTGATCCAGGCGCTGGCAAATCCCGAGAGCCTCGGACAGGGCGAGGGCACCTATGCATGCGCCGAGGCGACCCTATCGGCGACCTTGGCCCACGCGCAGCCCGCGGACTACGCGCGGATCGCCGTCGGACTCGCCACGCAGGGAGAGGCCCGAATCCCGGGGCCCCCGCAAGGCCCCAACCCCGATACCGTGAAGCTCAACATGATGGGAGAGGCGGCCGGCCGCTCGACCCTCGAGTTCATGATGCAACGCTCCTTCAAGGGGAGCGTGGACGAGCGATCGGCCATCTGGCTCAAGATCAAGGACTTCTTCGGTTTCGAGGACGACGACAAGGGCCTGAACGCCAAGGAGGTCAAGCTCCTCTACGACGGAATCGTCGGCAAGGATCATGTCACTATCTATGCCGACCCCGGAGTCAACTTGCTCCCCGCCATCGCCCATGTGCTCAAGAACGCCTCGAACGGCGCGATCAAGGCCACCCTTCAAGCAGACGAGGGGCTGCATTCCGTGGCCGTCACGGGAGTCTCCGAGCAGGGTGTGACGATCTGGGATCCGGCCACCCGCCGGAGCGAGGTCCTCTCGAAGGAGCAGTTCAACGACCTGCTGGTCAGAGCGACCTTCGACCGGGAGGAGATCCTGGCGCCCAGCCGCGACCGCACGCTGAGGAGCGTGCAGCATCAGATCCGGAACGCCGACGGCGAGAGCGCGGTCCAAGGCATGATCGCCGAACAGGAAGAAGGCGGCGGACGCCTCGGAGGTCGTGGACAGAAAGGCTAGGCTCCGCGCGCCTCCCTCAGAACGAAAGGACGAACATGCGCTTCCCGCACGTGACTCCGCTCAGGCTTCTGGTACTCTCCTTGTCGCTGACCATGCTGGCATGTGCTCCCCTTCCCTCGATGAGCCCCCAGAACGACCCGGGCCGACAGCAAGACACCCTGCTCTCCAATCATGCGGCCAGCCTGTCGGGCCTGGTCCGCGGCCCCGCCACGCTGGTCGCGAACAACTCCGCGGGGTACCGCCTCCAGGCTTACGCCGAGGCTCCGGCCCCGCAGGCCATGGTCTACCTGACGGCTCCCGACGAGCGCTTCTACGCGGGATCGGACGGCAAGGCCCTGTTCACGGTCACCGATGCGGAGGGGCGCTACTCCTTCGCCAAGGCTCCGGCCGGAGTTCCCGTCGTGGTCACGGTCCTCTTGGCCCGAAACCAGCGCATGGTCGGCTTCATGATCCCCGTGGAAGGGGAGAACCACTACGACGTGGACCTCGCGAGCACGGTGGTCGCGGAGTTCCTCCGCGACCAGGCGCGCCTCGCGGGGCGCTCGATGGGCGACTTCCCGGCGCTCGCCGCGGAGCTTCCCGCGATCCTCCGCATGACCCGCGAGCTGATCGACAGCGGCGAGCTGCCGGTCCCCGATCTCGGAGTGAACGCGATCCCCGCCATGCGCCATGCTTACGTCCGGGCCTTCGGGGCCGATCACCCGGCCCTCGGCGATGCATGGAAGCGCCTCTTGGGCTACCGGCCCCTGCTGATCGACGAGGTGGACGCGGGGCTCGATCCTGGGCTCACGGCGCTCTCGGTCCACCTCGGACATGACGGCAGCCTCTACACCGCGGGCTTCAACAACCTCACGCTGCAGATCCGCCGCCGCAAGCCGGACGGGGTCTTCGAGGACATCACCCACGCTCCGCGCGCCGATTGGATCGACTACGTGGGGGGGATGCTCATGCGTAACGGGGTGCTGCATGTAGGCGTCCCGGGGGAATGGGGAGGGCACTACGGCTTCGATCTGAGCCTCGCCTTCGATCCCAATGGCGTCCTCGCCAACAACCCACTCTGGGTGCGCAGCGGCACGGATCCCCAAAACTCCGTCCTGCCGTTCGACGTCTTCGACCTGGCGGCCCGGGGAGACGTCTTCTATGCCTCGAGCGAGGGGACGAACGAGATCGTTCGCTACCGGCTGGCGGAGGACATGGAGCTGGACGAGGACGAGGCGCAGATTGCGCCTGAGATCCAGGTGATTGCGGGCGATCGCGCCGCCACGGCCACCTTTGCGGGGGATGCCGCGCTGGCGGGGGCGCAGGCCCGCTTCAACCATCCGGGCAGCCTCGCGCTGCATCAAGTGGGGGACAAGGAGTACCTCTACGTCTCGGACACGCTCAACCACCGGATCCGGCGCATCGACCTCGGCGATCCCGCCTTCACGACCGAGACGGTCCTCGGCCGGGGCGACACCGTCTACGGCAACATGCTCCGGCCCCCGGGAGCGCTCGAGGACGGCAAGGCTCCCCAGAGCCGCGAGGCGGGCTTCGTCGACCTGGATCATCCGGACGGGGTGCCCCGCGAGGCGGCGTCGTTCGCCTTTCCTCGGGCGATCGCCTTCGACGCCCAGGGGAGAATGTTCATCGCCGATCAGGATCACCGCCGGGTGCGCATGTTCGACGGCCAGAAGGTCTACACCCTGGCGGGCGCGGATCCGGGCGTCCCGAGCGCCATCGGGGACTCGCGCCGCTCGGGGCTGGGAGAAGTGGCCGGCCTCGCGTTCGACACGGAAGGCAACCTCCTGATCGCGGACGGGCGCTCGAACAAGCTGCGGCGCCTCTGGCTGAAGTTCGGACTCTAGGCAGGCGCTGCCCTTGAGCTAGGGGCGCTGAAGTGAGGAGAGCGAGAGTGAGAGACCCCATTCTTCGGGCCCTCATGGCCCTGAGCCTGGCCGTCGGGTTGTCCGGCTGCACCCCGACCGCGTTGACGACGCCGGCGGGCGGCGACCTGCAGGGGACGTCGGACCTGGTGGCGAACAACTCGGCCGGCTTCGCCGGGCACGTCCGCATCCCGACGTCCCTCGTCGCCAACAACTCGGCGGGGCTCATCGCGAACAACGGCAGCGGGTACCGCATCAGCGCCCTGGCCGAGCAGCCCCTCGCCGGAGCCCTCATCTACCTCTTGAATCCGAACGAACAGTTCTACCACGACCCCAAGGGCGATCGGATCGTCCAAACCACCGATGCGGACGGCTCCTACCGCCTGGAGGGAGTCCTGCCCCCCAAGAAGCAGGTCATCGTGAGCGCCTTGCTGTCGGGCAACCGCCGCATGGTAGGCTACACGTTCACCCAGGCGGGCGAGAACCGAGTGGACATCAGCGTGGCGAGCACCTACGTCACCGAGTTCTTCCGGGAGCAGGCGGCCAAGGCGGGGAAAACCATGGGGGACTATGCAGGAGCGCTGGAGAAGCTGCCGGCGCTCGTCGCCGAGACCCAGAAGCTCTTGGATGACGGGTCGCTCCCCATTCCCGACCTCACGCTCGGGATGGCCGGCCCCATGAACCAGACCTACCTCGCGGTTTTCGGGTCCCGCTCTGCCGCTCTGAGCGACGGCTGGGCCGCGCTTCTCGGGCGCCGGGTGGTCTCCCTCTCGACCGTCGCAGGAAACTACGCCATCGGAATCCTGCAAGAGGAAGGCCCAGCCACGCGTTTGGGGTTGCATCGTCCGAGCGGAGTGGCTGCGGATGGGGAGGGCAACCTCTTCATCGCGGAGCAGAATCACCATGGCGTGCGCTGGGTGAAGCCGGACGGCAGCAGCACGTTCATCGGGGGGTTCCGCGGGGACGGCTCGCTGGCGAGCCCAGGGCTTTCAGCCGATGGCGCGGCCTTCGCCGAGACCGTCCTGCCGATGGTGCAGGACCTCACCTGCGATCCGGACGGGAACGTAATCGTCTCCTTGAGGGGGCAATATTCGCCCACCGAGGTGCTGGTCTTCCTCTGCCGGACGTCCGGAAGCTACTTCGGGCGCGCCGGGCTGCAGGCGGGGCATTCCTACCGGCTCGGAGACCCGTCAGGCGAGGCAGGCAATGCGGACGGGGCGATCGCCCAGGCGAGCTTCAATGCCGTCGCGGGGGTGACCAGTGACTCCGGGGGCAACCTCTACCTCGCCGACCGTCGCAATAACTTGATCCGCCGGATCGATCGGATGACGGGAATGGTCACGACGGTGGGGGGCCACCGCAGCTTCGACGAAACGGGGGAGGCGACGATTTCCCCTGCGCAGCGCGACGGGTACGCCAAGGCCGAGCAGCCGGCCGTCGAGGCGGTGATCCACCGGCCCTTCGACGTGGCCTGGCGGCGGGGAGCCGACGGTCTCGATCGGCTCTACGTCTGGGAGGGCACCAATCCCACTGAGCAAGACCCCAGCCTCCTGGCGCTGGGGAATGCCATCCGGGAGATCGTCTTCGATCCGGCCACGCCCGAGGCCGGGGTGATTCGCTTCGTCATGGGCGGGCCGGGGAAGCGGGGCTTCGGCGGAGACGGCGGCCTGGCCAAGGACGCCCTGCTCAACCTGGTCGATCCGACATGGCCCGAGGTGCCCTACGGGGGGATCGCGCTCTCCCGGGACGGGCGGCAGCTCTTCTTCAACGACGCGTTCAACCGGCGCTTGCGCGTCATCGACCTGGAAAGCGGTCGGATCGCGACCGCGGCGGGCGGCGGGAGCCAGGAAGGGGATGCGGAGGCCTTGGAGGCCCAGCTCGCGGATCTTTCCGGCCTGGCGACGGGCCCGAACGGCGAGGTCTACTTCTGCGACGCGAACCGCCACGTCGTGCGCAAGCTGAACTGGCAGTTCGGCCGCTGAGCGATTATTAAATCCCGCTTTAGTTCGGACAAGTCTCCGTAAAGCCGCGCAATTCCTGCCCGGGCCGTGGCATAACTAAAGTAACGAAGTGCCGATTGAGAGGAGGACGCGCGATGAGCTCGCCCGTGAACGGACAAGGTTTCACCAACCAGTGGGCGGAGGTGGTCTACACCCCCAAGACGGATACGATCACGCTTCCGGACGATACCCCCAAGACGACCAACTGGGCGGAAGCGGTCACCATCCCGGCCTCCGAGGTTCCGGTGGCCCCCCAGAAATCCAATTGGACCGACGAGATCAAGTTGCCCGAGGCCCCGGCGTCCGCCGCTCCCAAGAAGAACTGGGCCGACGATTACGAGGTGGTCATGCCGGATCCCTGGAAGGACCGGGTGCCTCAGGGGATTCCCTGGATGGAGATGGGCGAGGTCTTCAAGGCTCCGCCGCCGAAGGATCCCTTGGTCTTCGACCTCAACAACGACGGCAAGATCGGGACGACGGGCGAAACCACCGCGAAGGACGGGGTGCGAAGCGCTCTCGGCCGGACGGTCTCCTTCGACATCGACGGGGACGGCAAGAAGGACGAGATCGAGTGGTTGAGCGGTGACGGTGACGGCATGCTGGTCGACGATCGGGATGGCGGAGCGACGGGCGCCATGCTGACCGACGGCGAGATCGACGGGAAGCGGCTCTTCGGGGACGAGGGCGGCAAGTACGCCAACGGACTCGACAAGCTCCGGGCCTTCGACAAGGACGGCGATGGCAAGCTCACGGGCAAGGAACTCGAAGGCCTCAAGATCTGGATTGACGACGGCGATGCCAAGCTGGAGGGCGGGGAGCTCAAGAGCCTGGCGGAGCTGGGCATCACCGAGATCTCGGTCCAGCTGAAGCACGAGAAGAACGCGCGCGGCGAGACCCTGGAGCGCTCGAGCTTCGTGCAGAACGGCGAGACCCGGATGTCGGAGGACGTCTGGTTCGGGTCCAAGTAGGCGCCCGAGACCGTTCGTCAAAATCGCTAACCTTCTCCGTAAGCAACAGGCGAGGCGTCGTGACGCCTCGCCTGTTACATTGGCGCTCAAGGGTCGGTTGCGGGACTTCAGGATCGCAAGGAACCGAGGGCATTGATTGAATAGCCCCCCTTGCCGATTCTCCCGCACCGGCCCTTGTCCCCTTGGGGGCGCCCGCGGCGCCCCTTACTTCTTGGCGTATTTCTCGCGCAGGTACGGAATGATCTTCTCCTCGTCGTCGAGCACGACGTCTCCGTCGACGAGCACGGGAACGGTGGGCTGGCCGGAGACGCGCAGGACCTCCTGGCGCTGGGAGCGGTCGCGGGGGACGTTGATGTTGATGTAGGTGAGCTGGAGTTCGCTCATCACCGAGCGGACCATCTGACAGTAGGGGCAGGACTCGAACTGGTAAAGCTTCATCATTTCAGCCATGAAAAGGTCTCCTCAAGCATCTCCGAAACGCGGGGAAATTTCTTTCAGCCTACCATGCGAGGAGTTCCTTGGGTGTTAAGGGCCATGCCTGCTAGGATATCAGGCGTGGGAGCCTCTGCATCGCTCCCCCGATCCACAAGGAGGATTGCCATGTCGCAGGGTGCACGCCGGGAACGCCTCGGCCAGGTACTTCTTTCTCAGGGCATCATCACCGACGAACAGCTCCAGCGGGCGCTGGCGGAGCAGACCAAGAAACCCTTCCTGCGTCTCGGAGAGCTCCTTTTCGGATTGGGCTACCTCACCTTCAGCCAGCTCGAAGAGCAGCTCGAACAGCAGTACCGCGACATGCGCCTGGGCCAGATGCTCGTGCGTCGCGGCTTCCTGAGCTCCGAGCAGCTTGAAGAGGCCGTGAGCGAGCACGAGAAGACCGGTCTCCTCCTCGGGCACCTGGTGATCCGGCTCGGGTTCTGCACCCTGGAGCAGGTCTCGCGGGTCCTGGAGGAGCAGCGCTCCTGGCATTCCGACGCCGCCTAGGCGCCGATTCACGACAGACTTTTCGAAGGGCTCCATCGGGAGCCCTTCGGTTCTCCCGACGAGCCCGGCACCTGCGGCTTTTCCGCGGAACACCCCCCGCCGGCTTCGACTGGAGTGAAACGATGAGGCAAGGCTTGCCGGACGCCTCATCACCCGTTACGCTGGACCCAGGTCCCGCCGCTTCCCCCAGGCGCACGACGACGTGACGCACGGAAAATCCGGAAACGGCAGGGGACGACCGGGATGTTGACGATGAGGTCACGACCATGTCGGTCCAAAAGACTCAGTACCGGCTCTGGCCGGCCAAAGCTCGCGGCCTGCAAGGCCTCGAAATCGCCCTCGAAGCCTTGAGCGCGACCCTCCCTTACGCGCGCATCGAAACCCTCTGGCTCGATCACGTCCCCTTCCGCGTGGACGTGGATCGCTTCCCCGCCGCCATCTGGCAGCGCCTCCTGGCCGAACCGGCCTGGCACCCCAAGCTGCTCTCCCACCTGAGCCAGAGCCTCGCGGATGCCCGCCCCGAACGGCGTGCCCAGCTCCAGGCCAAGTTCTTCCGCCTGCTTCAGAAACCCCAGATCCGGGTCGCCCTCGGCGGCACCCTGCTCTTCGACCCGGAAAGCACTCCGGGCATGCTCTCCACCGTCCTCATCCCCAAGGCCCGGGCCATGGGCTGCCGGCTCTCGGTGGACGCCCTCGGAGCGCTGATCCGCCAGAACCTCTCCACCGGAGCCAACCTCCAGATCGCCATGCTCCAGCGCGAGTTCTACCGCGATTTCCAGCATCCCTCGTCACGCTGATCCCTCCAAAACCCGAAGCGCGGGACCCCGAACGGGGCCCCGCGCTTCGGCGTTGCAGTTGCGGCGCGCCGCGTTACTTGAAGACCGGCTCCGCGTGGCGGGCGAGCCGCTCCTCCGAGGTCGCCTCGACATCCCGGTGCAGCGAGTTGCCATGGGAGTCCATGGTGACCACCGCCGTGAAGCCGTCCACCTCCAGGTGCCACATGGCCTCGGGGATGCCGAACTCCAAGAGGTCCACGCCCACGACCTGCTTCACGCAGCGAGCGTAGTACTGGGCGGCCCCGCCGATGGCGTTGAGGTAGACCGCTCCGTGCTCCTGCAGGCCCTTCAGGGTCTTGGGACCCATGCCGCCCTTGCCGATGATGGCGCGGAGGCCGAACTTCGATATGACGTCGGCCTGATAGGGCTCCTCGCGGATCGAGGTGGTGGGGCCCGCCGCCAGGATCTTCCAGCCGTCGTCCTGCTTCACCGCGACCGGGCCGCAGTGGTAGAGCACGCCGCCGTTGAGATCCACCGGCGCGTCGTGGTCCATCAGGTACTTGTGGATGGCATCGCGGCCCGTGTGCATCATCCCCTTGATCGAGACGACGTCGCCGACCTTCAGGGAGCGGATCTGCTCCTCGCTGATGGGAGCCTGGAGCACGACCGTGCGGGGAGCGTCCCCGTTCGCGGCGGCCACGACCGCCGAGGCCATCTTGGGGGCCTCTTCCGCGGCGATCCGGTACTGCCAGCCGGTGATGGCACCGCTCTCCGGGCTGAGGGTGACGCCCAGCCGGCGGAAAGCCCAGCAGTTGTAGGCGACCGAGACGAAGAAGCTGGCAGGAAGGCGGTTCAAGACGCCGATCTTGCAGCCCAGGAGGGTGACCTCGCCGCCGAAGCCCATGGTGCCGACGCCGAGCTGGTTGGCGGTCTCCATGACGTAGGCTTCGAGGGCCGCGAGGCGCGGATCGGGGTTGACGTCGTCGACCCGGCGCAGGAGCTGGTGCTTGGCCTCTTCGTAGCCGGTGGTGCGATCGCCGCCGATGGCCACGCCGATGAAGCCGGCCGAGCAGCCCTGGCCCTGGGCCTGGTGCACGGCGTGCAAGATGCACTTGCGGACGCCGTCGAGGTCGCGGCCCGCCTTGCCGAGGCCCGGAACCTCCATCGGCAGAGAGTACTGGATGTTCTTGTTCTCGCAGCCGCCGCCCTTGAGGATCAGCTTGACCTCGATCTCCGGCGATTCCCACTGCTCGAAGTGGATGACGGGGGTGCCGGGGCCGAGGTTGTCGCCGGCGTTCTCTCCGGTCAGGGAGTCCACCGAGTTGGTGCGGAGCTTGCCGTTCTTGGTGGCGCGCGCAACCGCCGCGCGGATGGCGGCCTTGATCTCGATCTGGTTGACGCCCACGGGGGTGTGGACGAAGAAGGTCGGCATGCCGGTGTCCTGGCAAAGGGGCAACTTGGCGTCAGCCGCCATGTCGATGTTCTGGCTGATGGTGCCGAGGGCCATGGCCGAGCGGGTCGTGGCGTCCTCCAGCTCCTTGGCGCGCTGAAGCGCCGTCCGGACGTCCGCCGGCAAGTTGGTTGCGGTCTCCACCACGAGCTGGTAGAGGCTCTCTTCAAGCTGGGAGTGGTAGGTCATGACGAGGTTCCTTTTGGAGAGGGGATCCGATCCCTCCAAACTACCACGGGGCGCGGGTTTTCTCAAATTGGAGGAAGCCATCAACATGGCGGGCGCGGAGGCCCGCCCCACGGGCCCTCCCCACGGGCTCGTCCCACGGGCCCGCCCACTGGCCCGCCCCACGGCTTGCCCCTTGGCGCGGCCCTACAGCTTGCCCGCTGCGGTGGCGATCGCTAGAATAAAGGCAGGATCTTAATTTGAGGAAGGACGTTGGCGACATGGAACCGACGGTATCGACGGAATTGACTGGAGCGACGGGATCGGCGACGGAGCTGCGCCCGGAGGTCGAGCGGCTCCGCCGCGAGATCGAGGAGCACAACTACCGCTACCACGTTCTCAACCAGCCGACCATCAGCGACGCCGAGTACGACCGGAACTTCCGGCGGCTCCAGGAGATCGAGCGGGCGCACCCCGAGCTCGATTCCCCGGATTCCCCCACCCACCGGGTCGGCGCCCCCGTCCAGGAAGGCTTCGGCACCATCCGCCACCGCGTCCCCATGCTCAGCCTCGCCAACGCCTTCAACGCCGACGAGCTGAAGGCCTGGGATGCCCGCGTCCGCAAGCTCCTGGGCACCACCGGCGAGGTCACCTACAGCGTCGAGCCCAAGATCGACGGGCTCGCCATCTCCCTGCGCTATGAGGCGGGCCGCCTGATCGAGGCCGCCACCCGGGGGGACGGCGTCACCGGCGAGGACGTCACCAGCAACATCCGGACCATCCATGACATCCCCTGGCACCTCCCGCCCTACTGCCCCGAGAACATCGAGGTCCGCGGCGAGGTCTACATGAGCAAGGACGACTTCCGCAAGCTCAACGAGGAGCGCGAGCAGCTCGGAGAGGCGCTCTTCGCCAACCCCCGCAACGCCGCGGCCGGCTCCCTGCGCCAGCTCGACCCCCGCGTCACCGCGAAGCGCCCCCTGGGCTTCTGGGCGTACGGGGCCATCGGTCTGGGCGGCATCACGACGCACTACGGGGCGCTGGAGGCCGTGGGCAACATGGGCTTCCCGGTCTACCCCGAGGTCCGGCTGGTGACCGGGATCGACGCGGTCGAGGCGCTCTACCAGCGCTACTGCGAGACCCGCGAGACCATGCCCTTCGAGATCGACGGGATCGTGATCAAGGTGAACTCGCTGGCCGACCAGGAGCGCCTGGGCGCCGTGGGCCGCGAGCCCCGCTGGGCGATCGCCTACAAGTTTCCCGCCATCCAGGAGACCACCCGCCTCGAGGACATCATCGTCCACGTCGGCCGTACCGGCACCCTCAACCCCGTGGCCATCCTGGCCCCGGTCAACATCGGCGGGGTGGTGGTGAGCCGCTCGACCTTGCACAACGAGGACGAGATCGTCCGCAAGGACCTGCGCATCGGCGACTGGGTCGTGGTCCAGCGGGCCGGCGACGTGATCCCGCAGGTGGTGAAGGCCATCGCCGAGAAGCGTACGGGCGAAGAGCGTCTCTTCCAGATGCCCGACCATTGCCCGGTCTGCGGGGCTCCGGCGGTTCGCGTGGAAGGCGAGGCGGCGCGCTACTGCACCAACGGGTTGCAATGCCCCGCGCAGCTGGTCGAAAGCCTGCGTCACTTCGCGAGCCGGCGGGCCATGGACATCGAGTGGCTCGGCATCAAGGTGGCCGAGATGCTGGTGGAGGCAGGCCTGGTCAAGGACGTGGCCGATCTCTACACCCTGACCAAGGAGCAGCTGCTCGCGCTGGATCGCTTCGGCGAGAAATCAGCCGATAACCTCCTGGAGGCCGTCGAGCAGAGCAAGGGGCGATCGCTGGATCGCTTGATCTTCGCGCTGGGGATCCGGGAAGTCGGCGAGGTGACGGCGCGCCTGCTGGCCAAGGAGTTCCGGAGCATGGCGGGCTTGATGGCGGCGACGCGCGAGCAGTTGCAGGCGATCCCGTCGATTGGCCCGTCGATGAGCGAGAGCATCGTGGACTTCTTCGCCGAGGAGCATAGCCGCAGGGTGCTCGGGAAGCTGCAGGCCGCGGGGCTGAGCATGGAGCTCGCGGAGGCGGCGCCGGTGGCGGCGGATTCGCCGTTCGCGGGCCGGGAAGTGGTCTTCACCGGGAAGCTGGAGACCATGACGCGCGGGCAGGCCCAGGAGCTGGTGGAGCGGCTGGGCGGAACGGCGGGAAGCTCGGTGACCAAGAAGACCTCCCTGGTGGTGGCGGGGGCGGACGCGGGCTCGAAGCTGGACAAGGCGCGCAAGCTGGAGATCCCGATCATGAGCGAGGCCGAGTTCACGCGCTGGGTGGCCGAAACGCACGCGTAAGACCCTCCCCCTCGCGGGGGAAGGTCTTGCGGCTGTTGCGCAGCGCCTGCGGCTATCGGGTTAGGAAAGCGACGCGGGCCTGCCGCAACGCGGGCTAGTCATCGTGGCGGACGTCAGGGAAGGTTCTTCTTGCCGCGCTCGATCAGCTCCTTGACCTTCTGGCCGCCCTTGTGGCCGATCTCGGAGTAGAACTCGGGACCGTACTTGTCGCGGACCTTCTCGCCTCCGAGCCGGCCGGCTTCGGCGACGCTGAGGTTCCCTTTCTCCGGCGTCTTGGGAGCGGGAGTCCAGGCACGCGTTTGCTTCCGAGCCATCGGAACCCTCCTTTACTCCTCCATCGCCCGCTTACCGGCATTGATCAGGTCGCGAACCTTGTTCCCGCCCTTCTTGCCGATCTGCGAGTAGAACTCGGGGCCGTACTTCTGCTTGGTGGTGTTCCCCCCCTTGCGGCCGCCGATCTCTCCGCCCTTCTGGCCGATCTCGGAGTAGAACTCGACGCCGTACTTGTCACGGACCTTCTCGCCACCGAGTCGACCGGCCTCCCGGGTCGTCATGTCTCCGGACTTCGGGTTACGCGCCATGACCTTCCTCCTTCTCGCCCTACGGACTCCCGCCGCGCGGGTTCCCGTCCGAGCGGGGGCCCTCGGAGTCGTTCGGAGAGGGGCACCCCACCCAGTTGTGAAACTTAACGAAGAAGTCTAAAGAGGCCCTTTAGCGTTGTCAATCATTGCTCGCAAGCCCAAAGCCCCGGGGGCGAAAGCCTCGTTGCCGGCCCTCAAGGGCGCGACTCGCCCTCTTCTTTGCGCCCTCGCTCGATCAGCTCCTTGACCTTCTGCCCCCCCTTGTGGCCGATCTCGGAGTAGAACTCGGGGCCGTAACGCTGCTTGGTGACCTCCCCGCCCTTCTCCCCGCCCTTGTGGCCGATTTCCGAGTAGAATTCGGGGCCATGGGTCTCGGAGGTCTTCTCGCCCCCCTTGCGGCCGGCTTCCCGGACGCTCATCTCGCCGCCTTCCCGCTTCGGACGCGGTTCCGGTTTCTTGGGCATGGTCGCCTCCTTTCCAATCGCTGGGAGTCGGTCCTCGACCCCTGGCTTGACCATGGTAATCGTGATCCTTTTTCAGTCAACGACGGCTTGGCTCTCGTCATGCCTGCTCGGATACCCGTCGAGGCCTCGTTGACAAGCCGGGGGGGCTGAACTAGAGTGAGGACGTAACGGATTGTGAAGTCCGGGGCGGCCGCCGGCGCCCCGCATGCCAGGAGAGATCATGCGCCTGTTTCTTTGGCCGAAAGGCCGCAAGCAACGCCTCTCCGGCGCGGCCGAAGAGGCCTCGCCCCTTCGAACCCGCCGGAGCGCGCGCGGCGGCCATGCCTCCCGGCGCGGATCGATCGCCCTGGCGCTGGCCATCGGCCTCGTGCTCGGCGCGTGCTTCGGAGGCCTGCCGGAAAAGCCGACTCCCGGCGGCGGCGGCGGCCCCTCGAGCTTGCCGCCGGCCGCGGCCCAGGGGACTCCCGCCAGCTTCCGGGGCCTGGTGGATCGGGTGATCCCCTCGGTGGTCAACATCGACGTGACCCGCCGGGTCCGCCCGACGGTCCCGCGCGGCTTCGATCGCTTCTTCGAGACTCCCCCCAGCCAGGAGCAACAAGGGGTGGGTTCGGGCTTCATCATCGACGCCAACGGGCTGATCGTCACCAACTACCACGTGATCCAGGGCCGCGCCGAGCTCTCGGTCACCCTCCACGACGGCAAGGCCTACAACGGCCGCGTGATCGGCACGGATCCCCTGACCGACATCGCGCTGGTCAAGATCGAAGCCCGGGGCCTCA
The DNA here is from genome assembly GCA_036676495.1 of Candidatus Sericytochromatia bacterium. Classification (GTDB taxonomy): domain Bacteria; phylum Cyanobacteriota; class Sericytochromatia; order S15B-MN24; family UBA4093; genus UBA4093. The sequence continues at coordinate 14,238 of JAKFCT010000019.1, read as the reverse complement.
AGCCCCTCGCCCTGGGCAACTCCGACCAGATCTACCCCGGGGACTGGGTCCTGGCCCTCGGAAGTCCCCTCGGGCTCCAGGAGACCGTGACCGCCGGCATCATCTCCTCGGTGAACCGGGAGGTCGCCATCGCCGAGCGCACCAACTACCTCCAGACCGACGCCGCCATCAACCCGGGCAACTCCGGCGGCCCCCTGGTCAACATGCAAGGCCAGGTGGTCGGCATGAACACGGCGATCGCCCGCGGCGCCCAGGGGATCGGCTTCGCCGTGCCGGTCAACACCCTCGCGCAGGTCCTGCCCGATCTGCGCGCAAAAGGCCAGGTCGAACGCGCCTGGCTGGGCGTGGCCGTCGCCGGGATCAACGCCCAGATCGCGGGCGAGATTCGCGGCGCCAAGGCCGGCAACGGCCTGGTCGTCCTCGAGGTGGTGCCCGGGAGCCCCGCCGCCAAGGCGGGCCTGCAGCCCGAGGACGTGATCCTCAGCGTGGACGGCCGCGCCCTGGCCGAGCCGCGGGATCTGATCGGCTACCTCAACCAGAAGCGGCCGGGACAGCGCGTCCGCCTCCGCGTGCTGCGCGGAGGCCAGACCCGCAACGTCGACCTCACGCTCTCCACCATGCCCGCCAGCGCGGTCCAGTGATTTGACAGCCGATTAACAAAACTTCATGATGGAGCCGTAGCGGCTCATAGAGCCAGGAAGCGGGCGTTCTGGACGCCGCGGCCCGACGCCCCGCCGGCCAGGGACGTCGGAAGCCGCGCAGGCGCCGGAAAACCGGGACATGCCGGGAAAGGCCGGCAACGGCTGGGAAAGGCTGGGAGCAGATGGACGACGGAGCGGGCAAGATCTGGTGGTACCTGGTGGTCTTGGTCCTGGTCTGGGTGGGCTTCATGCTCTTCTTTCCGGCGGGAAGCACCCGAGCGGACCTCAGCTACACCGCCTTCCAGCAGCAGCTGCAGCGCGGCAACATCGAGCAAGTGACCATCCAGGGCCAGACCATGACCGGAGAGCTCAAGCGCCCGATCTCCCCCACCGGGGTGGGAGAGGCCCGGGTCTCCGAGTTCGAGACCCAGTTGCCGCCGGTCGACAACCCCACGCTGCTGCAACGCCTCGAAAGTCAGGGCGTGGTGGTCCACGCCAAGGCCGAGCCGAGTAACTGGTGGTTCAACCTGATTCTCCTCGGCTTGCCGATCCTGCTGCTGCTCTTCCTCCTGAGCCGCATGGGCATGGGAGGGGGCGCCACCCAGCAGAACGCCTTCAGCTTCGGCCAGTCCAAGGCCAAGCTCTACACCACCGAGAAACCCAAAGTCACCTTCGCGGACGTCGCCGGCGTCGACGAGGCCAAGTCCGAGCTGGTCGAGGTCGTCGATTTCCTCAAGGATCCCGCCAAGTTCCACCGCCTGGGCGCCAAGATCCCCAAGGGCGTCCTCCTGGTGGGGCCGCCGGGCACCGGCAAGACCCTCCTGGCCCGCGCCGTCGCCGGCGAGGCCGGAGTGCCCTTCTTCTCGATCTCGGCCACGGAGTTCGTCGAGATGTTCGTCGGAGTCGGCGCCTCCCGCGTGCGCGACCTCTTCGAGAAGGCCAAGGCCCGCGCGCCCGCCATCGTCTTCGTGGACGAGATCGACTCGGTCGGCCGCCGCCGGGGAGTGGGCATCGGCAACGTCAACGACGAGCGCGAGCAGACCCTCAACCAGCTCCTCTCCGAGATGGACGGCTTCGAGCCCCATCAGGAGGTGATCATCATCGCGGCCACCAACCGGCCGGACGTGCTCGACCCCGCCCTGCTGCGGCCCGGGCGCTTCGACCGCCGGGTCGTCGTCGGCCTGCCCGACCGCCACGGCCGCGCGCAGGTCCTCTCCATCCACGCCAAGAAAGTCCCCCTCGGGCCCGACGTCGTCATGGAGGACCTCGCGGGCGAAACCCCCGGCTTCTCCGGAGCCGACCTCATGAACCTCGTCAACGAAGCCGCCCTCAACGCCGCCCGCAAGGGGCGAAACCAAGTCACCATGCTCGACTTCGAGGAAGCCAAGGACAAGATTATCCTCGGCGTGCGCCGCAACACCCTCCTGGACGCCAAGGAGCGCGAACTGGTGGCTTACCACGAGGCGGGACACGCCCTGGTCGCCCACTACCAGCCCAATACCGACCCCCTGCACAAGGTCACCATCATCCCCCACGGCATGGCCCTGGGCGTCACCCAGCAGATGCCCCAGGACGACAAGCACACCTACCCGCGCGGCTACCTGATCTCGAAGATGGCCGTCCAGCTCGGAGGCCGCGCCGCCGAAGAACTGATCTTCGGAGAGGTCACCACCGGCGCCGAGAACGACCTGGTCGAGATGACCAAGCTGGCCCGCCGCATGGTCATGCGCTGGGGCATGGCCGAAGGCCTCGGCCCCATGGCCTACGACCTCGACTCGGACTCCGCCTTCCTGGGAGAAGGCGGCATCGGCATGGAGAAAGCGTACTCCCAGGAGACCGCCGCCCGCCTGGATCAGGAGGTCGCACGCCTGGTCGCGGACGCCAACCAGCGCGCCAAGGACATCCTGTCCCGCCACAAGCAGAAGCTGATCAACCTGGCCGAAGCCCTGCTCGAATCCGAGAGCCTGGATGCCAAGCAGCTCGAGGTGGTGCTCGGAGCCAAGGCCAGCTAGCGCATAAGGAAGGGGGCCTCTCGAGTCCCCATCTTGAGCGGGTTGGGTGCCACCGTTCAAAAACTCACAGCAAGAGCCAGGGGAGTCAAGCTGGCTCGTAGACCCAATTCCAGGCCCGGAGTGATTCGGTATCCCACCTCGACCCACGGAATCCCCGACAGGACCGCCGATTTGGCCAAGGTTGCGTACCAGGGGAGGTAAACCCAATCGCGCGGGATCACCAGGAGGGTCGGCCGGAGCCTGAGGTGCACGGATCCCCATGTCCGCTCATAGACCACTCCAACCATCCCGCCGGTTTCCTGCGCGATCACGGAGACGGGCATGCTGACGCCCTCGTCGCGCGCATGGTACATGCCGACGATCACCCCCATCGCCGCGTCGGGAGCAAGGTCTCGCTGATAGCCTATCCAGGCGTCCCCTTGCTGTCGCCCCCCGACCGGATCGAGGGGGTTCCATGGGGCAATCGGCCCTCCATTCCAGAAGTAGCTGAACTGGCCGCCGAGACGGAACGGGGAATCGCCCAATCCCAACTCGACTTCGAGCCCCTGGCTGAACGGGGGGACTCCCATGACGGTCGCCCTGTTCTGAGTTGGAGAGGCCAGAGCTTCGCGCGCACCACCGCCAAGAAGGCATGCGATCAGCAGGGCATAGCGCCTCATGGGGTCTCACCTTCGGCGTTCCTATGTTCGGAGTTCTTGCGCTCGGCGATCTGATAGGCATCATAGGCCGCCCAGAGCGAGTACAGGCTCGCCACGCCCATGTAGCCGATGTTGAGGTAAGGCCTCACGTCGACGTCCGATGCAGCATCAGCCTGCGAGAAGCGTCCCCCGCGGTAAAGCGCGAGGTTCGCCACGACGGTGGCCCCCAGCATGGCCGCTCCCCCCGCCATGATCCCGATGCCCCGCCAGGCCTCGTTGGTATAGAGCTGCCCCATCCCCGGAAGGGGATTGACGACGAAGGCCAGCGCAAAGGTCTGAAGGCCCGGGTAGACCGGATCCGAGTGAATCGCGCCCGGTACCGCCGCCAGGGCGGGCGCGTAGGTGAGGCCCGCCGCCACCCAGGGGTGATACGAGGGAGTCGCGCTCAGCGACCCCACGGTCTCGGCATGGGCCGGTGGCCCAAGCAGCAGGAGCAGCGCGATAACGAGCCCGAGCGAACGGCTCCCACTCCGTACCATCTCAGGGCTCCTGGCCTTGAGCGAGGTTCTCCCCGACACGATCCCCCTCCACATGAAAGCGAATGGCGTCCGGAACCGCGAAGATCACCGCGAAATAAGCCCATACCCCATAGGGTCGCGTCGACGGGGAGGCCGCGGATACCAGCGCCCAAGCCCCGATTCCGCCGGCAAGCTTGAGGGCGAAGTGAAGCCAATCCGGAGAGGACGAGATGGTCGCGTTTCGGACAGGTTGAGTCCCCGCCGCGCGCGCCAACGTATCCATCGGGGAGGGCAGATCTCCGCTGAATGCTTGGTGAAGCCAGTAGGTATGACGCTCTTCATGCTGGAAATGCGACGTGATCGAGGCGGTGCTGTTCTGGGGCAAGAGAACGAGGGGCTCTTCCCGGGGGGAGAGCTTCATGGTCGTCGCACAGCCGGTCATCAAGACACTCAGGGCAAGGAGGCAAAGGAAGGGGCGTGACATGAGCAGGAACTCCTACAGGACGTGAGGGGAGTGCGTGATAGCCACCAGGCTAATGCCTTTACGGATGATAAGTCAACGATATTGCGCAAAGCAGTCCAAAATGCGCGACTTAGCTTGGCGTCATTTCCACCTCGACCGGCACTCCGTCCACCAGGACTTGCAGGGGATCCAGCGAGACCTCGATGTTAAGGAAGACCGATCGCTCGGTACTGATCTGGACGACCTTGCGCAAGGTCAGGGTCGAATCCTGCGCGATCAAGGTCAACTGATACAGGCAAGGATCCAGGTACGCGAACTGGAAGGTATTGTCTTTCTCCGCGGGCGCCTCGAAGCGTTTCTGGGTGGAGAGCGCCGTGGCTTCGACGTGCTGGATCTGGAGGCCGGTCACCTTGCCTGCCAGCATGTAACTCGACGTGGGGGGATTGATCACGGTTGGGCCCGGAGGGATCACGCCGGGGAGGACGGGGGGGAGATCCGATTTGACCAGCCACGGCGGCGTGCAGCTCACGACCAGGCTGAGGCATGAGAGCAGAATCAGGCCCTTGCGGGGGAAGCGGGGAACACGCATCTAGACCTCGCTCTCTTCATGAAGGATGGCCGTGAACTGCGGGAGAGACGCGAAGAAAGCGAAATCCCCTTGGCTCTCGGCGAGAAAGACGGCGCGGCTCTGGGGGTTGAAGCGCACAGCCTGATGGCAGCGACTCATCCCCATCCGGATGATCTCCTCCATTCGTGCCTGACTGCGGCGGCGGACGTTCGGATTTCGATGCGTGCCGCGCGCCGCGAAAGTTTGGCCGAATCGCGAGCAAACTGCGGCAAAGAGGTACGAGGTGTACCAGTACGTCGGCAAGAGGAGGTCGACCGCGCTCAGAAGGGCCAGGGCCGCTTCGAACTGGCCGCCGCGGGCCAGCGCGTAAGCCTGATACAAACGGATATCCAGGGCAGCCGTCGTGAAGGTGGGAGCTTCCGCCTGCGCCTCGGAGAAGACCTGCGCCGTGCGGATCACGCGCCGGAAGTGGCCCGTCGCCACGAGGCTATAGCAGAGCGCCGCGGTGTAGCGATCCGCATGGGGGCCCTTGAGGGCGATCGCCCGCTCGAAATCACGCTTCGCCTCGGCATGGCAGCCGTTATCCTGGTACGCGAGGCCCCGGTTGTAGTGGACATCAGCGCGATCGACGCCCTCGCGGCGAGTAGTCGCCTCCTCGCCATCCTCGAAAAGGGATAGCACCTTGCCGAACTCGGCGATCGCCCCCTCGTAACGCCGCGCCTGGAGGTAGGCCACGCCCAAGCCCATATGGGCGCGAAGGAAGGAAACGCCGTCCTGGCCGATCGCTTGCTTGAGCAAGACGATCCCCCGCTCGGGATTCCCCTTGCGCGTCTCCTCGAGCCCCCGCCGGAAAAGCTCTTGGGCATCCGGTTTGAAATCCGTGTAGGTGACGATGCCGAACGCCGCGCCATCGCCTCCCTCCTCGTCGTATCCGGCCGCACGAAGGGCCTCGCTCCGATCGAGGTCGAGGGTTTCCGCCAGCTTCAGCGCGAGGGGACGGCTGGGACGCTTGGCAGGCTTGCCCGCGGCTTGCTTCTCGGGATTCGCGAGCTGCCAGAGATAGGCATGGGAGACGCCCACCAAGCCGGAGAGCGTCCGGTAATCCAACCGTTTAGCCTTCATCGCCGTAACGAGTAGCGAACTGAACGTCATCCCTTCACCCGAACTCTCACCTGGAGGCTCTCCCTTGACAGCCAAGCTTTCAAGCGCTAGTTTACATGATTAGTTTCCCATCTGCAACGTTCTGATGTTGTTTACTCATTTGCATCATGGTTTCCAGGACGCGTTTACCACCCTGTAAACCCCAGAATCAAGGGAGGGCCTGCATGCCGATCGATCGCTCAGCCGAGATCGTCCCATTCCGCCGGATTTGCGGCGCGCTACTCATCGGCGGCATGGTGCTCACGACGGCGGGATGCCCCGTGACTCCCACTCCGTTCTCGGGACGGGGAGGCGCCCTCAAGACCGAGTTTGCCCACGAGGACCCGCTCGAACTCACAGGCCCCGTCCATGAGCTGGATCCGCCGCTGGAAGCCGGCGTCAGCGAGCCGCGCTTCTCGGATCGTTCCCGCTTCTACGTCTGGTCGGATCATGCCCGGGGCATGCTCAAAGGAGCCGAGATTGGTGGAACCGTCAGGGAGTTGGCTCCCGTTCAAGGCCGATGGCTCCTCGACTGGACGGCCGACGGTCAGAAGTTCCTCCTCACGGATCTGGCCATCTCGGAGAACGGGCTCGCGATGGTCCCCTATCGCGCCAAGCTCTATTCGCTCGCCGGCGGGGAGCCCGTCGCCATGGGAGAGTTCACCGACCCGCGCGGCACCCTCCTTCCGGACGGCTCGGGGCTCACCTACACGCGCCTGGTGAACGAGCCGCAAGCCGGAGATCCTGGCCTCATGCCGAACCTCGATCTTCAGAACCGCGAGCCCAGGCGCCTCATGATTCGCCTGCCCGGCCAACCCGAGCAAGAAGAAACCGTTCTCAACGGGCCCGGGCTGGGTCTCTGGTCGCATGACGCCCGATACTACGCCTACGTCGAGCACCGGGACGGAGATCCCGTCAACGGCCTGGACTTGCGGGTCTACGACCGTCAAGCCAAGACCTCCGCCCTGCGCTACCACATCGAGAGCGACAACCTCCGAAAGGTGATCGATGGGCTGTCCTGGAGCGCGGACAACCGGCTTTGGCTCGCGCAGGCCTGCCAGGTCCAGGCTTCCGGCTCGATCGCCGTCACCTCCATTCCCGTCGACGGTAAGGCGATCGCTGTTGCGGTCGTCCCCGTCTCTCTCGAAGAGGGCGAAACGATCGACTCTCTGCGCCTCTCGCCCAATCAGGCCATGGTCTCGTTCGAAACCCTCAAGACCGTCACCATGACCGATGGAATCGGAAGGGTCAGCGGCCTCCGGAGCACCGGCATCGTCGTGGCCTCCCTCGAGAGCGGCAAGGTGCGCAGACTGACGCCTCGCGGACGCGTCGTGACATGGCTACCCGGCGGGAAGGACCTCATCGCCGCCACGGGCTACGGCTTGGATCCGCGTTACTATCGCCTCGACATCCCCAGCGCGGAGGAGCTTTGACCATGAAACGACTCACGATCGGGGCCTTGGCCATGGCGCTGAGCCTCGCCGGCTGCGACGGCTCGCCGCTTCAAGCCTTCATGCAGGAAACCTTTGGCTCCGGGCAGCACCTGCAAACCAACGCCTTCGTCCAGGAGATTGCCCCCGGCTTGCCGTATCCGCCTCCCATCCTGGCCGTCTCACCTGACGGCCGGCGGTACGCGTACAATCACGGCCGGGAAGACGGTCGACTCTACCTCGGAGAGTCCGGGCACGCCGCGAGGCCCCTTGATGCCTACTCGCATCGCAGTCCGTTCTGGTCTCCGGACGGGAAGCGCCTGGCGTACGCGCAACCGCTTCCCGGCGATGACCAAAGGCCCCGCTGGGCGCTGAGGGTCCACGACCTCGAGGCGCAAAGCTCCACCATGCTCACCGACGACTTCTACGGGCACAGCCCTTGGGTCGCCTGGTCTCCCGATGGCTCGGCTCTTCTTTACTCCAGCGACGTCGACGGGGACGCAAACGCGGAAACGCTTTACCACGTCTCGCTCTCCGCCTCGGAGCCCCAGCGGATCGCCGAACTCGCCCCCTACGGCATGGATAGCGCCCCGGCGCTCTGGAGCCCTGACGGCAAGCAAATCGCCTACCTGGCGAAAATCCACGGCTACCTGGACGCGTTCAACCTCACGATCCACTCCCTCACGGATGAGAGCCGCAAGGTGCTGCGGCGCGTCCCCGGGCGAAAAACCTACGTCTGGAGCACGAACGGAGAAGCGATCGGCTATCTTTCGGCTGGCAGCCAAAGCGGAGACTTCTCCTTTCATCGCATCCGCCTCTCCGATGGTGCCGAAGAAGTCACCCCCTTCGCCCTCGGAACTCCGACCGCGACGACGACTTCCTCGGGGATGCAGGGATGGGTCGGCTTCCATGTCAGCGATCTCTCCCCCGATCATCGCTGGGCCATCATCACCCACGGCGACGACCCGCTCTTCGCGCGGGAGCTGGCGACGGGCAAGCACATCGCGCTGACCGACACCCGGGCCTGGGTGCGCGGCTGGACCGCAGACAGCAAAGCCATCATCGCCAGTACCTCGAAAGGCAGCGTGGATCGGTATTACCGCATCCAGGTCGAGCGCTAGCGGGTCAGGAGCACCACGCCGCTCGCCGAGGCCGCCACCCGCGCCCCAGGCAATCGAGGGGCCATGGTCCGCCAGTCCGCCTCGCTCAGCAGCGCCGCCGGATTGGTCTCCCAGCGCTCGGGCAGGCCCTCCCGGGAAACCAGCTCCTCATGGCGGTCGAGGTAGTAGATGAACGCGGGGCGCGTCGTCTCCGAGGGGTAGAGGATGCCCATCGTCTCCGCCACCTGCGCGCGGGACGCCCCGGCGAGCGGCCGAAGATCCGCGGCGAAGCGGGCCTCCCAGCGCAAGGAGGCCGGGATCAGGGCCAAGAGGGTGAGGTAGGTCGCACCCGCGACGATCCAGAGGCTCGCGGGCCGCCCCCAGGCGAGCATGCCCCCTCCGACGAACAAGCCGACTCCCAGGACGAGCGCCGCGAGCGCGTAGCCTTGGTCCGGAAGGGGCGCGTTCACGAGCACCAAACCGTAGCCGGCCCCGGAGAGGCCCAGCAGCAGCCACGCCCAGCCCAAGGCCCGCGCGGGCCGGGGATCCGACAAGACGCGATCCAGGAAGCCTCCGATGAGTAGGGCGATCGCCGGGTACGCCGGCAAGACGTACCAGGGCAGCTTGGTCGCCGCCAGCGAGAACGCCCCCAGCACCCCCAGCCCCCAGCAAAGCGCGAGCCGCACGATCGGCTCATGGCGATGCCGCCAGGCGCCGAATCCGGCCGGCAGCAAGGCGAAGAACCACGGGTGATCCAGGGCCGCCACATGCGCCAGGTAGAACCAGGGCCCTCCCGTATGCTGGTCCATGGTGCTGAGCGCCCGCCCGACGACGTGGTTCCCGAAGTGGGAGCTCACGAAGGCCATGCCATGGCGCTGCCATTCCAGGACGTACCAGGGCAGCACGAGCGCAAGCCCCGCAAGCAGGCCAGCAGCGAGCCATGGCGATCGCCAGACCCGCGCCTCCCGCTCCCAGAGCGAATACGCCCCCAGGACGAGCAGCAAAAGCAAGGCCAAGGGGCCCTTGATCATCCAGGTGAGGGCGAGCGCCAGGCCCAGGCCCAGACCCCAGCGGGCATCCCGGCGCGCCATGAGGAAGCAGAAGACGCCGAGCGAAAAGGCCAAGGTCAACGGCCCGTCGAGCATCGCCATCCGGCCCGCCTTCACGAAGGGCAAGGTGGTCAGCAAGACCATGGCCGAAAGCAAGGCCGGCCGGATGCGGCCGAAGCCCCGGCGCGCGATCCCGTAGAGCACGAGGACCGTCAGCCCCGAGGCGAGCGCCGAGGGAAGGCGCAAGGCCGTCTCGTTGAGGCCAAAGGCGCCAGCGGCCGCCGCCATCGCCCAGATGGCGAGCGGCGGCTTGTCGAAGAAGAGCTCCCCGCGCCAGCGCAGCGTGATCCAGTCGCCGGTCGCCAGCAACTCCTTGACCACCTGGCCATACCAGGCCTCGTCCCAGTCGTAGAGGGACTCCTGCCCCAAGAGGAAGCCGAACATCACGGCGGACAAGGCCGCGAGCAGGCCGAGGGCCCAGAGATCCTTCTTCACCCGCCCCTCCTTTGAAGCGCCTGCGACAAAAGGGAAGTATAGCTGGCGGATGCTCGATTTTCTAGCGGGAAGCAGCCGGAAGCTTCGGCACCACGCTCTCCACCACCTGAGGCATCTCCTGAGCCGCCTTGAAGAACGCGATCGCCTCCATCAGGTCCTGGGCATGCGCCGCGAGATCGGCCGCGGAGGCCGCAATCGAGGCGGTGGAGTGGCTGGATTCCTGCACGGCCTGCTGGATCCGGTCCACGGCACGGATGACCTGTTCCCCGCCTTCTTTCTGAGCCGAGGCGGCGGTCGAAACCTGATTCGTCATGCGGCTCATCGAGTCGATGGCCTCGACGATCTGCTCGGAGCCCTTGGCTTGTTCGCGGGTGGCCATCGCGACCTGCCCGGTAAGACCGTTCATGCGCTCCATCGCTTCGGTGATCTGAGCCGCGGCCTTGGTTTGCTCTTCGGCGGCCAGCGCGATCTGGCCCATCAGGGCGGAGACGCGGTTCGACGAGCTCACCATCTGGCCGAGGGTCGTGCCGGCGGCGTTGGCGAGCTGGGTGCCTTCCGTGATGGCCTTTTCACCCTGCTGGGTGCTGGTGATGGCCTTCTCGGTCTCCTTCTGGATTCGCTGGATCAAGGAGGCGATCTCGCCGGTGGCCTTGGAGGAGCGCTCGGCGAGTTTGCGGACCTCGTCGGCGACCACCGCGAAGCCGCGGCCGTGCTCGCCGGCCCGCGCCGCCTCGATGGCCGCGTTGAGGGCGAGCAAATTGGTCTGCTCGGCGATGTCGTCGATCACCGAGATGATCTCCCCGATCTCCGCCGAGCGCTGGCCCAGGCCCTCGATCACGGTGACAACGTCCGTCATGACCGCGGTGATCCGTTGCATGCCCGAGATGGTCTGATCGACCGCCTGGCGGCCTTCGTGGGCCACGCCGGACGATTGCTCGGCGACGCTCTCCGCCTCGCGGACGTTGAGGGCCACCTGGCGGATAGCCGCGGCCATCTCCTCGATCGACGCCGAGGACTGGCTGACGGCCTCCGAGAGGAAGTCGGAGTTATGCGCCACCTGCTGGATGCTCGCCGCCATCTCCTCGATGGAGCTGGAGGTGGTCTCCACCCCGACCGACAGGGATTGGGCGTTGCCTGCGACCTGGGAGATGCTGGCGGCCATCTCCTCCATGGAGCGCGAGGTCCGATCGACCGCTTCCTCCTGGGTCTGGGAGGCGATCGCCATCTGCTCGGTTCCCATGCGGATCCGCTCAGCCTCCGAGGCGACGGCCTGGGACATGCTCCGCACCTGGCCCACGATTCGGTTCAGGTTGGCAATCATCTCCTGGAAGCTGCGGGCCATCTGGCCGACCTCGTCGTCGCTGGTCACCTCGATGCGCTGGTTCAGATCCCCCTGGGTCACGGCCTGAGCGATCGCCGTCATCCGTTTCACCGGAGCGATCAGCGCCCGCGAGACGATCAGGCCCAGCCCGATCAGCAAGAGCCCGAAAAGCAAGGAGGTGACCAGGGCATTGGAGGTGACTTGCCGGAAGAGGATGGCATCGCTGTCCTTGGTGCCCAGCTTCATCTCGATGAAGCCGCGCACTTCGCCGGGCTTGACCCCGGGGTGACAATCGACGCAGGTGTCGTTCGCCTTGACCGGAGTGTACGAGAGCAGGATGCGCTCGCCGTTCTCCTTGCCCCAGCGGACCTGGGGAGCGTCCTGGCTCAGGATCTTCTTCAGCTCGGGGTCCACCGAGATCGCGCCGCGCTTCGCGTCATCCGCCGTGAAGGTCGCACGACCGTCAGGCCGGTAGACCGTCAGATCCTTCACGTTCGAGTTGATCATCTGCGAGAGCGTCTGCTGGATCAGCGGGATGTCCCCGGTCGGCATCAGGTTCGAGATGAGGGTCGCCTGGCTGGGGCCCACCACCTGCTGGGCGCTGTCGATGACCTGCTCGTCGAGCGAATGCCGCAGCTGATACCAGCTGAACATGTTCGAGGCCAAGAGGATGAGGAGCAGACAGAGCGCCATGAGCCCGAGAATCTTGGCTTGAAGTGATTGAGACTGAAGCCAGCGCAACATGAAGATCCCTCCCCCTCGCAGAAAACATGCAGACAAAATCGGCGAACTCTAGCATGCTCTCCTCGTAACAAGGGAGCATCCGTAGCAAGTACGGAGTACGCAACGCAAATCCGGGGTTCGGGGCGGCCTTCACGCCGTGGGGACGCAGCTAAGCGAGACTCATGGCCGCGATGCCGTAGAGGGCTGCGAGGTGCTGCTCGACCTGTCGATCGAGCTCCTCGCCCTCCGCGGATTCGGCCGTCTGTCGGCATGAAACGAGCGTTCGGATGGCCTCGAAGCGCTCGGCATCGAAGGGAGGAAGCGGCATCCGCATGACCGCGGCGGGATAGACGTTGAGGCCGTTCCCCAAGAGCATGGTGAAGACCAGGCCTCCGATCCGGGAGTTCAGGACGGCCAAGAGGATGCTCAGATCGTAGCCTTCCCGTTCGGCGCTGCGAGCGGCCCCTCCGTAACGTCGCGCGAGGCTTTCCGGGAGATCCGAGAGCTGGCGCCTGAGCTGGCAGCAAAGCACCGAATCATCCGTGTAGTAGCCCTCGCGATCCAGGGCCGCGACCAGCCCGCGGCTGCCGCTGACCTTGCGCAGCACGATCTTCTCGCCTTCGAAGAGCTCCGGAAAGAGCGGCCGATAGAGACGCGCGGGCTCGTAGCGCAGGAACTTCCCGGCCCAGTTCACGCGGTACGGCTCGATCCCGTCGCCCTTGATCATGGGGCGGCAGGTGGGGTGATCCGCGTCGTCCCGGTGGAACTCCGTGATGGGCACTCCCCGGACGCCCCAGGTCGCGAACGCCACCTCGCCGAGGGGGATGCCTCGCTCGAAGGCCGTCATGGCGATCGCGAAGGGCGTTCCTCCCTGCGCGGGGATCCGGGCCTCGGGAAGCTGGCCCAGGGGGGCCTGCGGGAGGGACTCTTGGGGGCCCGCGAGGCGAATCCGGTGACCCGCCGCTGGCGGAGTCTTGAGGGCCGTCACGAGGACCGTCCGGACCGACGCCCCGGGGAAGGCGGCCTCCTCGAGGCCGAGCAGCGTGGTCTCCGCGAGGAAGCGCCGGCGCAGCCGCTCGGCGTAGGCCTGGGTCAGGAAGGCCTGAGGCAGCACCAGTCCCAGATGCCCGCCGGGGCGCGTCAACTCCAGGGCCTTCGCGGCCATCGGCACGAAGAGGTCGAAGCGCTTCTGCAAGTCGGGGAAGGCCGCGCGGTAGCTTTCCTTCTCCTCGGGGCCGAGGCGTTCGACGTTGATGAAGGGGGGATTTCCGACCACGGCGGTGAAGCCCCCCTCGCGCATGGGCTCGGGGAAGTCACGGACCCAGTCGATTCCTTCGCCGAGGGCTCCGCCCGGCGCGAGTTCGGGAGGAAGCAGGCTGTTTCCCGTGCGCAGGTTGCGGCCCAGCAGGCGCGGATCACCGTCCGGATGCCCCGCCTGCAGCCAGAGCGCGAGCAGGGCGATCTCCCGGGCGAGGGGATCGCGATCCACTCCGAAGAGCGAGGCGCAGGCGAACTCCCAGCGAGCCTCCGGGGTTTCCGGGGCCCGCATGGCGAGCGCCTCGGAAAGAAAGGCTCCGCAGCCCATGGCCGGATCCAGGAGGCGAGGGCGGGGATGGCGCAAGGGCGCTTCGAGCAGCCCGCGGATCATGGGGCGCGCCGTGTAGAAGGAGCCTTGATGCTGGCGGGCGGAGCGCCCCAGGTAGGCCTCGTGGCGGCGGCCCATGTGCGCGGCGGTGAAGTCGCCGTCAAGGTCCGATAGCGGCGCATCCAGGGGGGCCGGCCAGGCCATGAGGGTCTCACGGAAGCCCGGGAAGCGGTCGAGAAGGCTATCCCGCCGGTCCTCGAACGTGGCGGGAACGGGCGCGGGCAGCATGTCCCGGCGCTCGGCGGCAAGCAGGAACCGCTGCTGAATCTCGGCCACCCATAGCAGGCGTCCCCCCATCTCCTGCGGCTCGGCAGCAGGCATGAGGGGACGGGGCGTCGGAGATCCCAACGGCGGGTTCAGCAACGGCTTCGGCTTAGCGCCAGTCCATGGAGAGGCCGTTGTAGGGGAAGCGGGGCTTGTTCTCGGTGGTGTTGATCTGGAAGCTCGGGATGGGCGCGGTGAAGTCCTGCCACATCCGCGGGAACTCGGAGGTCG
>JAKFCT010000018.1:0-7423 GCA_036676495.1 Candidatus Sericytochromatia bacterium | reverse complement strand
TCAAGCACGGCGTGATCAGCAAATAGGGCCCGAGGCTCAGGGGCCGGCCACCAACCGGCCTCACACGGGCACACGGCAGCATCGGCGAGACGACCCGCCGCATACCTCACCAGTTTGTAACTAGCAGTTTATATCGGATTGTAAACAGGAGTCAAGGAGGTCCCCCATGCGCTCACCCACAAGCTACTGCAGCTCCTGCAACGCCCGGATCTTCTGGGCTAAGACCGGCAGCGACAAGGCGATTCCGCTCGACCTCGCCAGCGTCCCCAAGGCGGATCATGGCAAGCTCTCGCTCCGCTACAGCGCCGTCGAGGGTCACGTCGTCCACTTCACCACCTGCACCAATCCGCAGCGGAAGCGGGGCGCCTGATGACGGCTCGCAAGATCACGGAGTGCCCCTACTCCAGTACCGGATGGGCCTACGAGAACTCCTATCTGCCAGGGTTGTGCTCCTGCGAGGAGGCTCCCGAGCCCGACTTCGACGGCGTGGGGTGCGCGTAATGACCGACGTCCTCCTCTCGAGCAAGACGGACCTCTGGGGCACGCCCCAGGAGCTCTTCGACGCGCTCGACCACGTCTTCCACTTCACCCTAGACCCGTGCGCGACTCCCGAGAATGCGAAGTGCCGGCGCTTCTTCACCAAGAAGGAGAACGGCCTGGAGCAGGACTGGGGCGAGCACCGCGTCTGGATGAACCCGCCCTACGGCCGCCAGCTGCCGCTCTGGATGAAGAAGGCCTACGAGGCGTCGCTCGCCGGCGCCCTGGTGGTCTGCCTCGTCCCGGCGCGGACGGAGACCGACTGGTGGTTC
This sequence comes from Candidatus Sericytochromatia bacterium, assembly GCA_036676495.1. Taxonomy (GTDB): domain Bacteria; phylum Cyanobacteriota; class Sericytochromatia; order S15B-MN24; family UBA4093; genus UBA4093. The sequence continues at coordinate 6,614 of JAKFCT010000018.1, read as the reverse complement.
GACTTCGCCCTCAAGGGCACCGTTCGCTACTTTCACGGTCGCCTCGCCTTCGATGGCGCCACGAAGAGCGGCAAGCCCGAGTCAGCCACCTTCCCGAGCGCCCTCGTTATCTTCTGGCCCGCGGCCGTCGAGCAGTACTTCATCCAAAGGTAGGCCCCGATGCTCTACACGATCCACGTCCACAACTACAAGCGCCACCAGCCGTCGACCAACGGCAAGAAGCGCACGTGGGTGGCGATCAGCACGAACTTCCTGCGCGACCCCAAGATCCGAGCCCTCAAGGATACGGAGCGCACGATCTACCTTGCTGCCATCCTCAACGCCAACGACGACGGGATCTGGATCGTCCAGAAGAGCCACATCGTCTTCGAGGCCAACCTGAGCAACCGGGTGAAGCTCGAGGAGCGCCTGCAGGCGATCGCCGATCAGGGACTCATCGAATGGACCGTTTCTAACGCTTTAGAAACCCATGCTGAGAAGGTCAAGAAACAGGTTCCTAACGCTTTAGAAACTGAGAATCCTAACGCTTTAGAGGCTGTGGATAACCTTGGTTCTAACGCTTTAGAGAGCGATTCCTATTGCGTTCCTAACGCTTTAGAAACGGTTTCTAACCCGATCCTAACCGGAGTCTATTGCGATCCTAACGCGTTAGAGAAGGAGTTAGAACCGCCCACAGAGCAGGTTTCAGGCCCCTCTACAAACATGACAGACATGATCTACAAACAACCCCCCTTCCCCCCCACGGAGGACGCAGGGGCGGTTGAGGGGGAGAAGCTTCTCTCGGAACTCGAGGAGTACTTCACCCAGCAGCTCCAGGTTCCCCACCTCGGGACCTCCGACTTCCGGCACATCCGGAGCTTCATCGAGCGACAGATCCCGCTCGCTCTAATTCGCCAAGTGGTCGCTGACGCGAAGCGCGGGTACCGCCCCAAGTATCCAGGAGACCGCATCAAGCACGTCGGGTTCTTCGTTCGCGAGATCGAGACCCGCATGGCGGCGCCCAGCAGCCCGGCACCGACCGGAGTGGCCCCCGCCCCCTCGCTGACTGCCGAGGAAATCGCTTGTGATGAGCGTCTTTCCCGGAAGCTCGAGGATCTCCGGAAGGAGTTGCGGACTGCCCTCACGCACCGTCGCCCGGGGGAGGATCCGCGCTTCATCGCCGCACTCCGCGGCATCCAGCAGAAGGCCATCGGACAGGACATCCCCTGGACGCTGATCGTCGCTGGAACCGACCTCGAAGGGAGCGTCGCCTGATGGCCAAGCAGCACGATTCGACCAAATTCGACCGCCTGGACGGCCACGAATGGCAGGTCGCGACACAGCGGGAAGTTGTGGAGCGCTACCGCCGCATCGTCAGGGAGGCAGAACCCGGACCCGCCCGGGAGTTCCTGGTGGCCGACCTCGCAACCCAGGAGCAGCTCCTCGCCGAGCTAATGGTCCCGCCGAATAGCGGCGGAGAGAGAGGGGGTGAGCAGTTCGTCAAGGTGGCCTCGTAAGCCTGACCAAACCCAACCCGATCCCCAGGATGCCCGCCATGGCAGCATGTCAAACACTTGTTCGAAAAGGAGACCCAAACCCGATGAATTCTGAAACCTACCACCGACTGTCGCCCGAGGTCAGGGAAGCGTTCGCGCCCATCGTCATCACCGAAAGCATCCCCACCGGACAGGTCTACCGTGGCGGCCAGCTCCACGGCTTCGTCAGCGAGGGCGGCGACTTCGTCCCTGCTTCGCGTCCCGTCCGTCGCGCGGCTGAGCAGTTCGTGAGCAAAGCCAAGAGCCACGGTCTCACCCTGGACCAACTTACCGAACTCGTCGCGTCCCTCTACGCCTAGCCCGAAAGGAGACCCAAACCCATGTCCGACACCATCGTCCCCGAAGTGATGCTCGATCGCCTGCAGGCCGAGTTGATCACCTACGCCGCGAAGACGGTCGCGAGCGGCCCCGTTCTGGAGCTCAAGGTCCAGGTGCCCATCAACCACCGGATCGACTGGGATTCGCTCTCGAAGCTCCTGCGCCGCCCCTCGCGGCTTACGCTGCTGAGCGACCAGTCGCCGCTCCCGGTGAAGGCCCCCAACTCCTCGGGCGGAGAGTCCCCCGTCGCCGAGGGCCAGCTCTCGATCAGCGACATCAACGCCGACTCCCAGCCTGATGGCCCGGTGCCGGTCAAGTACTCCCTCCTGCTGCTGGAGCTGCCGACCGAGGAGAAGCAGCTCAAGTCGGCCAAGAAGTGGCTCCGCAAGTTCACTGGCCTAAAGACGGCCGACCTGGACGTCGAACTCGAAGCGCTCGCCGCGGGCGCCGGCTACCTCGTCATCGAGGGTGGCAACGAGCCTTTCGTCCAGGAGACCAAGCTTGAGATGGAGCGCCTCGGCATGGTCGTCTCGGTCCACCCTTGGGACCGGAAGGCTGAGCAGGACGCCGATCCTGACTACCGCGCAGTCGCGCCCGAGACCGGCACGGCCGCCAAGGTCGCGATCGACCAGCTCACCGTCGGCTCGCAGTGGTTGCTCAAGGGCATCGGCACCCAGGTTCGGATCCACAACATCCAAGGCGAGAAGGTCTACTTCCACTCGCTCTACGCGCTGTACTCGTCCCTGCCCGCCTGGGTCTTCGCCGCGGCCGTCACGCCGGCTGAACCGCTGGCCGACCTCGAGGCCGTCGACCTGGCCAAGTGGGAGAACGCTCCGATCAGCGCGGTGAAGCTGGACCCCGAGACGGATGCGCGCCTGCAGGAGCCCTGGCTGATGCCGGTGGCCGATCTGCCGATCGACGCGACCATCGTTTACCAGGGCAAGCGTCACGTGGTCCTGGATGCCGTCGTCGGCGAGGGCGGTCCCATCGTGGTGCTGGGCGACGAAGCTTCGGTCAACGCCAATGTGGTGCCCGTCGAGGCCTTCGTCACGCTCGGGGAGCTGGTCGAGCCCATCGCCCTCCGCGAGCTCTCGCCGCTCGTCTTCCACGCCCTGGGCGAGCTCACCCAGCTGGAGGCCCAGGCCACCGAGGGGGACACCACGGACACGGACCCTTCGGAGAGCACCGCTGCCTCGGATGGTGGTGAGCAGGGATGCACCGAAGTGGAGGCCGAGGACGTGAAGTGCGTCGTCTGCCTGCGCCTCTTCACTGCGGAGACCAGCACGAGCCCCAATACCTGCAGCGTCTGCCTCAACACCGTGGGCGGCACCGCGCGGCCGGTCGCTATCGAAGGCGGCGAGCCCGAGGCGGAGAAGGACGACCTGATCGGCCGCTACTTCGTGGGCCCCCGCGGCACCTTCAAGGTGATCGACGTGCAGGCCATCCTTGTCCTGACCCAGGAAGAGGGCGCAGCCGAAGCTGAAGCCGATAGCTTGCGGGACCTGCTGAATGGAATCGAGAAAGGCATGGTCACGCCCGCGAATGAGGCCGAGCGCCGTGCCTGGGACGAGAACACCGCTCAGGACAGCGGTTTCGCCGGTAAGCGCGACGACCAGGAGGCGGCGTAGATGGACTTGATGGAGCAAGCCCAGCGGCAGGCTAAGGCCATGCTCGGCATCGGCGTTCCCAAGCGAGTCTTCGTCTGTTCGCCTCTCCGGGGCGACTACGAGGCCAACACCGAGCGGGCCCGTCGGTTCTGCCGGATGGTGATGGCGGCCGGGCACGTGCCGTATGCGCCGCACCTGCTCTTCCCGCAGTTCATGGGCGACACCAAGCCGAAGGAGCGCGAGATCGGGATCTTGATGGGCCTCTTCGAGCTTTCCAAGTGCGACGAGCTCTGGGCCTTCATCCCGGCCACCGGCCCCTCCGAGGGCATGGCACAAGAGATCGCCCACGCCGAGAATCACGGCATCCCCGTCATCCGGATCCCGACGGACGTCACCCACCCGTAGACAGATCGAGGGCGCGGTCAGATTGAGCCCCGGCCGCGCCCCGGTCCCCTTGGAGGACACGAACATGACGACAGAGTTGAACCAGGAGATCAAGCCGTTGACGGCCGAAGACATCGAAGGGATCCGCGATCGATGGACCGAGAAGGTCAAGGGCATCGCGGTAAAGCCCATACCTGCGGATATCCGGAGATTGATCGAGACCATCGAGGCCAAGGACGCCATGCTTGCGGCGATCGGCAAGTCCCACGCCGACACCTGCGATCTCGCGGCCAAGCTGAGCGACGAGCGCGACACCTACGCCGAGCAGCTCGCCGGCACCCTGGCGCTCTTGGCGGAGACGAGGCGGGCGCTGGGGAGCCGCCCCTGCCCTGAGTGCCGCACTGAGAACTTCGGACGTCCTTGCCTGGAGTGCGCGAGGCTAGCCACCCTCACCACCCCCGAGGCCTTCCGCAAGCAGGAGGATATGCGGCGCATCGCTGCGGCAGCGCTCAAGGTCGCAACGTGGAAGTGGATTTGCCCTCATTCGCTGGCAGTGCAGTCGGGCGGCGTGTGCAGGCAGTGTCAGGATCTGCGCGACCTGGAGTCAGCCCTTTTCCCGTTGATGGATACCGAGCCGAAGGGAGGCCAGGCATGAGCTTCACGCCCAACACCCTCCGCCTCACCGATCACCCCAAGCTCCTCGAGCGCGCCGTCGCCGACTTCCGCCAGGTCGTGATGGCCGAGGCCGTCAGCATGGCCCGGTACGACGACCGCACCGTCAAGCGCTGGAACAGCTCGGCCCAAGACCTGGTGGCCACAGTCAAATGGACGAGCGAGGACGGCCGGAAGGCCTTTGCCGATCGGCTGGCCGGCGTCATCCAGGAGGCCCAGGTCCTCCGCGAGGAGGCGATCGCCGGGGGAGGTGCGGCATGAACTGGATCCTGATCGGCGGCGCCGCGCTCGTCATGCTGCTCATCGCGATCGGCATCGTCGTCTACCTGGTGCTGCTCGATGCGTTCCCGCCCGAGCGGGAGGAGGGCTAGCCGATGGGAGCCTACGTCAACCGTTCCGGCCAGCAGCTCATCTCGTTGCTGGCCTACCAGCAAGACCTCCGCAAGATCGTCGCGTCCCTCGTCCCGGTGGTGCTCCAGGTCGAGACCCCCGAGGCGGCCCAGGCTATCCGAGAGGCGGTGCAAGCATGAGCCACGTCTACGTAATGCCCGACGGCAACACCCTCTTCATCTCCGTCGCCCCTGGGAGCCCCGCGCCCACCCAGGAAGCGATGGAGGCCTACTACCTCCGGAGCAAGGCTGAGGACGCAGCGCGCGACCCGGCGGCGATCGCTTACGGGAAGCTCCTTCGCCAAGGGGCGCTTAACCGTGGCCTCATGATGCGCGACATCCAGGATGCAACCGGGATCCGTGCGGCGGACCTTTCGAAGGTCTACCACGGCCGCCGGTTCGCCACCCCGGCGGAGCTGGCCGCCATCCGGGAGCTTTTCGCACGCACGCCGCTGGAGGTCACGCCGGAACCGCCGGCCTGGGCACTGGCGGAACTGCGCCGGATGGGATGGGGAGGTGGAGCATGAGCCGGAAGCCCAGGAAACCAACCAAGATCGACCTGCAGGCCATGGCCGCGCCCAAGCGGAACTGGACGCAGGCCGAAGATGACGTGCTCGTCGTCTACTACGGCCTCGAGAAGCCCGCTGCCCTTCAGCGCCGGATCCTGCGTGAAACCGAAAGCCTTCGGAGCGTTGATGCGATCATCGCCCGCGCCGGCGCCCTGAATCTCGACCATCGCACGGCATCCGGCTACCTGACGGTCAAGGAGGCGGCGGCGGAGCTTGGGATCAGCGTCCACGTCATCCACCACCGGGTGAAGATCGGTGCCATCCAGTACAAGGGGCGAGGAAAGGCCGGCCTGCTGTCCGACGAGACGATGGAGCAGCTCCGCAAGGAGTTCCCGCCCGCGCCGGCCAAGAGCATGACCAAGACCCAGGCAATGCGTGCGCTGGGATATTCGGAGACCCACTTCACCCGGCTACTGGTGGCCGGGGCGATCCGGGGCGTCCGCCGTGGGGAGCGCTGGTACGTCGATGCCGAGCACGTTGAGCAGCTGGTCGCGGAGTTCAAGCGCGAAGGCGTGACCCGCCGGGATTGGGGAGCCCTCCCTCACCTGGAGGCAGAGCGAGCAAAGTACCGGGAGTACGTGGGCAAGCGCCGCCAGCGTCGGCACGAGGACCGCGCGATCCGCTACTACACCCAGAGCGAGGCGCGGAGGATGCTCGGCGTTCGTCGGGACGAAATGCGGCGACTCCTCGAGGCGGGTGCAGTTCGAGGCAAGCGCGAGAACGGCCTCTGGCTGGCCGAGCGCGCGCACGTCGACGAGCTCGCGCAGCAGAAGCGGGAGGTGGGAGCATGAGCTACCGCTTCCGGTATCGCCCCCAGATCCGCTCCTCCTCGCTGCGCCAGCCGAGCCAGTACACGAGGATCGCGAGCAGCACGCCCATAGCGATAAAGCCCCACGGCAACCAGGTCGGCAGGAAGGGCCAGAGACGCCGGGCCGAAGTCCCAAGTATCTGGGAAAATGCGGCGAAGACCGCGAAGAAGGCCAGCACGCGGATTGCCCAGAAAAACGGTTGCATGTACACGACCTTTATCCCCCTCATATCACACACCTACCAACGTCATACCCGGAGGCAGCCATGACCCGCGTGATCGGAATCGACCAGTCCAGCGCCTCCACCGGCATCTTTTCGACCTTCACGGGC
>JAKFCT010000017.1:0-2382 GCA_036676495.1 Candidatus Sericytochromatia bacterium | reverse complement strand
CAGGTTCGTGGCCACGAAGGCCTCCTTTCAAGACGAAAGCCGCCCCACGCAGGACGGCTACAGCTGGACGATTCTCTTCGGCGGCTCGGGCGCCCTCACCCCGGCCTGGGCCCGGCTCTCCACCTCCGCGGCATCGGGGAACGCCCGGTGCATCTCCGAGAGGCGGCCACTGACCTGCCGGCGCTCCTTGCCGTCTCCCACGATCCACGTGACGGTCGGGCCGTACTCGGCGATCGGCTGGCCCTTGCGCTCGGCACGCTCGACCTGGCGGGCCCGGGCACGCTGAGCGAGCACCGCCTCCCGCTCCTCGGCGGCCTTCGGCAGCTCGGGCATGCGGTCGAGGACGCGGGTGGTCCGGCGGGGAGTCGCCGCGGGTATCGCGTCCGCCACGTCGGGGTGCAGGCGGACCAGGGCGCCATCGGAAAGGAAGGCCTCAAGCGCTGCATTGACGTCCATTTGACACCCCCTCAAAGCAAAAGGCCCCGGGAATCCCGGGACCTCTGAACACACGTAAGACAGCCTACTAGAAAATCGTATTGACTTACTCATGGCGTGACAAGGGGTTTGTAACAATCCGTTAGAAGTTATCCACAGATTTCTGCTAGAGGGTCAATGGGTTCTCCCCCGCTGCCGCCGGCGCGATTGCAGACATCTCCGGATCGTCCGTAATCACGAGGATGAAGAGTTCGTCGTGGAAGTTGAAGTACCACATCGATGCCTTTGGTGCATCCGCTGCGACACCCCAGGCATACGCTACCTGGTTGCCAAGGAACTCGACACCGATCCTACCTTCGTAAGGCATCAGGTCAAAAAAGTCCGTGCTCTGGATGACGGGGTTTTCAAAAACAAAGTTGGTATTAGGCGGCAATGGGGACCCAGTGTGGTGCTCGTAAAGGCCCCGAACCATGCGGTGCACCACTCTTCCAATCCGATCAGCAGGAAATGCCATTCGCCTTCCGAGGGTGCCATCAACCTTTGGGATGTCGAGAATACCGATTCGGCTCATCGCATCGGCATATCGAGCAGGGGTGCGTTTCATCCCCCGGACAGCTGCATCCCACAACGGTTTTGTATGGGACCCCGCCTTAAACGCGTGACCTGCGACGAAGTCCCGGAAAAGCTCATCATCCCTAGAGTACGAAGCGTTACACGTTTGGCATCCAGGCAAGGTGATGAGGTTGAGCGGGTACGGCTTCAAGAACACGCTCTTGGGGATAACATGCTCTCGCGTCATCTGCGCGGTCGTGCCACACAGGTAACAGACTTTGGGCTTGGTCTTGTGGGATGGCGGGCGTCTTGGCATCTAGGATCCTGACAAATCTAGGCAGCGGGTCGATATACATCATTATACCTCCCCCGCCTGTGTGTTGCAGGTTGAGTTCTAAGCCGCGTCCAGCCAGTTATTGATGTAGTCCTCCATCTTCTCGAGGGCTTCGCGGGCGTACCGCGAGACGGTCTGCTGGCTCTTGCGGATGAGGCACGCGACCTCCTCCTGGCTCTTGCCCTGCATGAAGTGCAGGAACACGACCTTGCGCTCCATCTCGTTCAGCGGGTTGAACGCAAACCACGCGTCGATCCGCTTGCAGACCGCGGCGATCTGCCCGTCGGTGCCGCGGCTGAGTCCGGCCTCCTGGTAGCGCTGGTAGAGCAGCAGCGCCCGGAGGATGGCCTTGCGCGAGTACTGCCGGCGCTCCCGGTACACTTCTGGCCGCGGGGGGAAAGCCAGGTCCCATGCCAGCGTGCCCTCCGTCGTGTCGTACCAGGTCCGGCTCCCATCCGGGCTCACGATGCTGGTGTACGGCCGCGCGTCGCTCCAGGGCGCCGGGCAGGGAGCAAGGCGGAGGAGGCGGCGCTCGAGGAGGGAGGCGATCGCCTGGCGGTCTCCGTCCTCGGCCAGGTAGAACAGCTGGTAGAGCTGGTGCTTCGTCTTGTTCATTCGACTCCTCCGTTTCGCTCGTACCGCTTGCGCGCCGCCTCAAAGCCTTCTCGGAATCCGATGTTTCGCGCCTCTTCGGCCTTCTCATCTGCCCGCTCGATCGCCTCGACGAGCATCGGAATATCGACTTGCACCGCCCGCTCCGCGTCGGTCGTCGGCTCGAAGTCCGCCCAGAACTCGGTCAGCTTGTCGAGGTACTCCCGCTGGCTCGGCGTCATCTTGGTCATGCCGTCTCCATCCTTTCCGCCGCCCGTTCGCGGGCCTCCCGCCTCTGCCGCGCCTCCTCGTCCGGGTGGATGGGAACGATCCGCCACTCCGTCTCGCACCGGACGCACCGGACCTCCACCCAGCCCTCCGCCGCGGCGACGTCGCGGCCGGCCCGAAGGATCAGGACGGAGGAGATCATCCGACACCGAGGGCAACCGCCGTTGCTCAGCGAGAGGGCC
>JAKFCT010000016.1:0-12231 GCA_036676495.1 Candidatus Sericytochromatia bacterium | reverse complement strand
GACTGAAGGCAGGCACGGGCACCGTCGGGTGTTTCCGAAGCGAAGGGGTATCTTTAAACTGCAACGGCGAGGGAAGGGCGGTCGAGTCCTCAAGCGGACTCTCGACTAGCGTGCCGGGCCGCACGGTGTCGGGGAGGTCACGAGGGCCCGGGGATAGGCTTGATACCCGATGCTTTGGCCCGAAGAGACAGGGGCCCCGACCACCAGGCCACCTCAGCAAGGCCCGGATCCCCAGGCCCAGGCTAGAATCCAAACTCTAGCCTGGGGAAGCGCTCGAGATCCGCGGAGGACCGATCCGACCGGACCGAGCCCTTCCTTACCCGTGGAGGACCGATCCGACCGGACTGAGCCCCTCCAACAAAGATTTAACGATATTTTAAGCTTATCCATGGGCCATTCTGCCTATAAGGTATATAGGCGGTCGTATGACCGCTTAAGGGGGATCCTCGGGCAGGTAGCTCGACCTTCCCCGCGAGGAGAGTCTCAAATGCGGAAAGTTCGTTGGCAACTCACGTCTCTGCTGGCCGCCCTCGTGGCCGTGACGGCCTGTACCCCCATGCAGCTCGCGCCGATGCGCCCGACGCTGGCCTTCGGAGATGCTGCCAGCCTCGATGGCACCGTGCTGGGACCGGCATCGTTGATCGCCAACAACTCCGCCGGCCTCGTCGGCAATAATTCCGCAGGCCTGATTGCCAACAATTCTGCCGGCTACCGGATCGCCTCCCTGGAGGAGGAGATCCCCGTGCCGCGTGGCGTCATCTATCTGACCGATGCGCGCAGCCGCTTTTTCGAGGGAGTCCAGGGCGAGCCCTTGAGCACCACGACGGATGAAAATGGACGTTACGAGATTCCGCGGGGAGTTCCAACCCATCAGCCGGTCATCGTGAATTTGATCCTCAGCGAGGACCGTCGCGAAGTGGGCTTCACCGTGCCCAAGGCTGGTAAGAACACCGTCAACGTCTCCCTGGCGACCACCTATGTCACTGAGTTCCTTCGCCATAGCGCCGTCATGGACGGTAAGACCATGGCGGCCTACCCGCTAGACAAGTTGACCGAGCTCACGGAACGCACGAACCTGGCCATGTCGGGCGGCGCGCTTCCCCAGCCGACCCTCAAGATCGCGGACATCGCGGCGATGAACATGGGCTATGCCTCGGTGATCGGCGCGAATGTCCAGAGCCTCGGAGACGCATGGGCTCAGATGCTGGGCCGCCGCGTGATGGCCGTGACCACCCTCGCCGGAACCGGCGTCCTGGGAACGTCCCCCAACGGTGTGGCGGCCACCGCCGCCAACTTGGATCTTCCCAAGGGCTTGGCTGCGGACAAGGACGGAAACCTCTATGTCGTCGAGGAAGGAGGCCATCGGGTTCGCCGGATCGCGCCCGACGGCAAGATCACCACGGTTGCGGGCAACGGCAGCCGCGGCGCGCAAGGTGACGGCGGGGCGGCGACGTCCGCGCAGCTCAACACCCCCCGCTCGGTCGCCGTGGACCGCCATGGCAACCTGATCATCGGGGATGTCCTCAACATGGCCATTCGCGTTGTGCCGAAGACGGACGGCACCTACTACGGCGTCTCGATGATGGCGGGCAAGATTCACACCATCGCGGGCGTTCTCGACCCTGATATCGGCAACAACACCAACCCGAACGGGCATACGGGTGATGGCGGCCCCGCCACGCTGGCGCGCCTTGCGGGCCCCCGCGGCCTGGCGTTCGATTCCCAAGGCAACCTTTACTTCTCTGAGGGCTACGGGTGGCCCGTTGCGGGTGGGAACCAGACCGAGAGCTGGCACTTCATCCGCAAGATCACCCCGCAGGGTACCATCTCGACGATTGCCGGTCAGGATTCGACCGCGACCGTCCCCAGCGTCGGCTTCAGCCCGGATGGCACGCCGGCCGTTCATGCGCGCCTGAACTCCCCGCAGCAGATCGCGATCGATGCGCAGGATCGCCTTTACATCGCAGAGGTGGGTGATCTCAACGATCGCTCGACCAACCGCATTCGCGTCATTGACCTTCGAGAGCTTCAGCGTAACCCCTTGGCGCCTATCCAGACCCTGGCCGGTGGTGGCGACGTCCTCGGAGACGGAGCGCAGGCAAAGGCCACCCAGTTGAATCAGCCTTACGGGCTGGCAATCGGCAAAGACGGCCTGATCTACTTCGCCGAGCGCGGAACGGACAAGGTGAGGGTCGTCCGGGCGGACGGAACGGTTCGCACCCTCGCGGGCGGCGGGACGCTTGCCACCGACGGGGATGGCCCCATGCTCAAGCTCAACAACCTCCATGACCTTTGCTTTGACTCGCACGGCGACCTCATCGTCGCCGAGGCGCGGGCCCATAAGATCCGGAAGGTCGCGACCCGCTTCGGCCTCTAAGCGAGATGACGTTTGCTTTTTCGCCTCTCCGCCCTTATCATGCGAATGGAGCGCTTGCCCCTCTAGGCCGGCGCGGGCGTGGGCGGAGCGACGGACGATGATGCAAACCCTGGCGAATCGTTATCAAGTCCTGGATACCCTGGGTGAAGGGGGCGGGGGGAAGGTCCTCCTGGTCGAGGACCTCATGCGGGGTCGCCGCCTGGCGATGAAGCTGCTCGCGGAGTCCCTGCGCGATCCGGATGGCATCCTGCGTTTCAAGCAGGAATTTCGGCTCATGGCCCAGCTGCGCCATCCTCGCCTGGTCGAGGTCTTCGACTACGGCACCAGCGACTCCGGCATTCCCTTCTACACCATGGAGCTCATCGAAGGAGAGGACCTGCCGGCAGGTCCGCTTTCCAGCCTCGACCTCAAGGCCATTCTGGTCCAGCTGGCCGAAGTGCTGGGCTTCATTCATTCCCGCGGCTACGTGCATGCCGACGTGGGGCCCGCCAACGTCCGGCGTCTGGCGGACGGCTCCCTGAAGCTGATCGACTTCGGCCTCATGTCCCCGTTGGGTCAGTCGCTGGGCTCACCGCGCGGCACCCCTGCCTACATGGCTCCCGAATCGGTACGGGGCGCGCGCCTGGATGCCCGTACCGACCTCTACTCCCTTGGCGCCCTGGCCTACCACCTCGCGACCGGCCGGCCCGTCTTCGAGGCCGCGGATGCCTTGGCGGTCATGCGCGCGCACCTGGATCGCGAGCCATTGCGCCCCTCGGCCTTCAATCCTGACCTGGCTTCGGAGCTCGAGCGCGTCTTGCTCAAGCTTCTTTCCAAGGATCCGCTGGGCCGCTTCTCATCGGCTTCCGAGCTCTTGCGCGCCCTGGGGGCGCAGGTCGAGGATTCCGAGCCCCCCGCCTTGCTGGCCAGCCATTTCGTGGGCCGCAAGGCCGAGCTGGAGGCTTTCACGGGCGCCCTTCGCGCGCTGGAGGGAGGACGCGGCGGAAGCCTCTGGGTGGCGGGCCCTTCGGGAATCGGTAAGAGCCGCCTGCTCGAAGAGTTCAGGCTGCGCGCCCAGTTGGAAGGCGCCCTGGTCCTCACGGGAGTCGCCACCGAGCATGGCGTTCCGTTCGGCCCCTTGCTGGACCCGCTGCGGGCCGCCCTGAGCCTGGTCGCCCCGGAGCGCTGGGAGCCTTCCCGCGCGGCGCTGGGCGCCATCTTGCCCGAATGGCATCGCGAGGGAGACCTCTCGCTGGATCCCCAGAAGGAGAAAGCGCGCCTCCAGAACGCCGTGGTCGACGTCTTCGGGGCCTTGCTCGAGACTCGCCCGATCGTCCTGCTGCTGGACGATTGGCAGTGGGCGGACGTTTCGAGCCGCGAGTTGCTCAAGGCCCTCTCCCGCCTGATGGCGGATCGCCCGCTCTGGGTGCTGGGGGCGGATCGGGCGCCTGAGGACGATTCCAACGCCTACTTCCTTGCCCCCTTCGAGGCCGCGGAGGTCGGAGAGATCGCCGGAGCCCTCTTGGGCGAGGCGACCATGGACGATCGGTTCGTGGAGCAGTTGCGGGAGGCGACGTCGGGCTTGCCGCTCGCCATCGAGGGGACCATCCGGCATCTGGCCGGCCATGGCGGCCTGCGCTATTCGGCGGGCCGCTGGGAGATCCTTCCCGAGGCCACGGCGCTCATCGGGCGCGCGCAGGACGGGCCGGGGCTCTTCGAGGAGCAGCTCGGAGAGCTTTCGCCAGAGGCGCGCCGGGTCGCGGAGCTGGCGGCTGCCCTCGGGCGTCCGTTCCGCTTGGCCCAGCTCATGGCGGTCCTGGAGGCCGAAGAAGCGGAGATCTTCGGGGCGATCGCCGAGCTCGAACGCGGCGCGGTATTGTCCCGGAAGGGCGATCGCCTCTGGTTCGTGAGCGGCCAGCAAGCCGAGGTCGTGACCCGCCTGACCCCTGAGGCCGTTCGCCGCGCCCTGCATACCGCCCTGGCCGAGGCCCTTCTGCGCGAAGGCGTCGCCGAGGACGACCTCGAAAGCCTCAACGACCTGGCCCGCCACGCCCTCAGCGGTGAGCACCCCGAGGTCGGAGTGGCTCCGGCCCTTTCCGCCGCCCGCAAGAACCTCTCGCTCTTCGCCCTGCAAGAGGCGCGCCAGCTCCTGGAAGCCGTCCTCCCTCACCTCCGCGAGCCCTCCGACAAGCTGACGGCCACGCACATGCTCGGAGACGTCGCCCGCTACTCCTCGGAGCTCGACGAGGCGGAGCGCTTCTACGTGGAGGCCCTCGCGCTGTCGCCCGACCCGGTCAGCGCCGGGGTGATCCGCACCAACTACGCGGTCTGCGCCCAGATCCGCTCGAACTACGCGTTGGCCCTCGAACGCCTGGCCGAGGCGCGCGAGACCCTGGAGGAGGCGCCCGCCGAGTGGCTGCGCTGCATCACGTTCCAGGCCCGTAATCACTACTTCAAGGGCGAGACCGACCAGGCCATCGCGGTCTGCGAGGAGGCCCTGCCACGCGCCCGTGCCGCCGGCCATCCCTTGCGCCTGAGCGGAGTGCTGGGCTTCCTGGGGATGCTCTACGCGCTGGCCGCCAACCGGCCGCATGAAGGCGTCGAGCTGCTCATCGAAGCCCTGGAGGTCTCGGAGCCCCTGGGCGACAAGGTGGGCCTCAACGACACCCTCAACCTCCTGGGCAACGCCAAGCTGGCCTGTGGGGACATTCACGGCGCGGAGGCCGCCTTCGCCCGGACCCTGACCCTGAGCCGCGAGACCGGAGCCCGCGGCGAGCTGGTGGCGGCGCATATCAACTTGGCGCTGGTGGCGCATGAGCGCGGCCGCGCCGAGACCGCGGCGATGGAGGCCGAGCGGGCGCGCGAGGAAGCCGAGATCATCGGGAACTCCGTCTACCGCGGCCTGGCCACCGTGGCCCTGGCCGCCGCCAAGGCGGCGTCGACCGAACTCGACGCGGCGCTCGACCTGCTCGAAGAGGTCCAAGGCCAGCTGGAGCGGGAGCCGAACGCCTACCTCAAGACCATGTGGCGCTCCTTCGGCGCCGAGGTTCACCTGCAAGCCGGCGATCTGCTGGAAGCGTCCCTCTGGGCCGAGTTGGCCCTGGAGGACGGCAAGAAGACCGGCAACACCGAGTTCGACGAGCGCGCCGCCATGGTGCTCTCCGAGGCCCTCTTGCGGCTCGGCGAGGTGGAATCCGCCCGCAAGGCCTTGCTGGGGTTCGAGACGGCGCATGCGCGCTACCTGCTCGCGGCGATCGCCCTCAAGGAAGGGCGCCTCAACGAGGCCGACCGGCTCGGAGCCGAGGCACTCATGGAGGCCAACGAGCGCCATGCCGAGCGCTTGCTCATCCGCCTGCGCCTCTTGCTCGGGGAAGTCGCCTTCTCGCGCGGGGATCTCTCGGGCGCGCGGATTCACTTCGAGGACGCCGTCGAGGTGGCGCGCGAGGCCGGCGCGACCCTCCTGGAAGGCTACGCCACCTTCGGGCTCGCGGCATGCGCGGGCCGCAATCCGGAAGGCTACGCCATCCTGCGCCGCGTTCGCACGGCCTTGGAGGCCCTGCTCGAACGCTTGAGCGGCAAGGCCTCCGAGAACTTGCTCTCCCTTGAGGAGCCCTGGAGGATCCAGCAGGGAGACTTCGACGCCCTGCGCCACGCCGAGGAAGTGGCCGGCAAGGGAGTCTCGGAGCGGCGCTACCTGGAGTCCCTGCAGCGCGAACGCGAGCTGCAGGCCGAGCTGGAGGCCCTGGGAGCCGCCAAGCGGCGGCTGGAGATCCTCAACCGCTTCACCTCCGAGACCCAGGGGATCACCGATTACGACCGCCTGCTGGAGCGCATGGTGGCCCTGGTGGCCTCGTTGCTGGAGGCGGATTCCGGGCTCTTGCTGCTGCCTGACGAGCGCGACGAGCTGAAGATTCGCTCCACCTACAACCTCGAACCCGAAAAGGCGCTGGCCTTCAGCCGCTCCATCGCCGAGTCGAGCTTCCGCTCCGGCACGACCACCTTCATCGCGGACGCGCTGGGAGGGTCGGATTTCTCGACCCAGCGCAGCGTCATGGATCTGCAGATCCGGGCCGCCCTCTCGGTGCCGCTGCGCGTGCAGGATCGGGTGCTCGGGGTGATCTACGTGGATCGCCAGACCGTGCATCACGGCTTCTCGGAGGAGGACCGCAGGCTGGTGGAGGCGATCGCCCTGCAGGCCGCTCAAAGCCTCGACAACGCGCGCTTGCTGGCGGAAACCCAGACCAAGGCCCGTCAGATGGAGATGCTCAACCAGCTCGCGCGCTCGGTCTCGACCTCCCTGGTGCTTTCCGAGGTCCTCTCGAAGATCGGCCGGGCGGCCCTGGAGCTGACCGGAGCGGATCGCGCCATGATCCTCATGCGCGGAGAGGGAGGCCTCACCTGCAAGATGGCCTACGATCGCAACGGCGCCCTGGATCCCGAGACCGTCTCCTTCTCTCAGACGGTCGGGCATCAGGTCCTGGCGACCGGCGAGCCCTTCTGTGACCTGGATACCCAGGCCAACGCCGAGCTTCAAGCTCAGCGAAGCATCATGGCCCTGGATCTTCGGACCATCCTCTGCGTGCCGCTCTTGACCCGGGACCAGTCGATTGGCGTCCTTTACGTGGACTCCAAGGAGGTCGTGGGGGCGTTCGGATCCCAGGATCTCGACCTGCTCAGCGCCATCGCGAGCCAGGCGTCGATTGCCATCACCAACGCGCAGCTCTACGAGCGCGCGACGGTGGACGGTCTCACGCGCCTCTACGTCCGCTCGTTCTTCGAGCAGCGCCTCACCCAGGAAGTGAGCCGCTCGCTGCGCTACGGCGAGGAGGTCTCGGTCCTGATGATGGACGTGGACCACTTCAAGAAGTTCAACGACACCTACGGCCACGCGGTGGGCGACCTGGTGCTGAAGCTGGTGGCCGACGTCATCCGCAAGACGATTCGCCAGGACATCGACATTCCCGCCCGCTTCGGGGGCGAGGAGATGCTGGTGCTGATGCCGGATACCGGGGTCGAAGGGGCGATGGTGCTGGCCGAGCGGGTGCGCGCGGCCATCGAGGCGGCGGGCTTGCCGCATTCTGACGGCACCGTCCTGCAGGTCAAGGTCAGCGTGGGGGTCTCGACGGCGCCCCATCACGGCAAGACGACGGCCGACCTCGTGGAGGCGGCGGACGCGGCGCTTTACCATTCGAAGCGGAACGGCCGGAACCAGGTCACGCTCTTCGAACCCGGCATGACGGCGGACGCCAAGACGAAGTAAGCGGTAGAAACGACGTTAGTTCAGGGCTTGGGACGGCGCTTGCCGGCGGGCGAGCTGGCTCTCGAGCTCGCGGGAGCGCAGGAAGACGTCTTGCTGGAAGGTTTTCCGCTCTTGCTCGCGGGCCTTCTGCTGGGTCTTCAGCTGATTGTCGAGGGAATCCACGGACCGGTAGATTCGATCCTGACCCCATGAAATCGTCGCTTGCATCATGGCTTCCTCGCGTCTCCTTGCACTAGGATTATCGAGACCGGTTGAGGAGCCTTTCGTCAGTTTGCTCAAGCTTAAACCAAGGTTTACGGCGTCACAGGGAGGTGCGGATGCGCGGACTCGTGCTCTTGGCGATCGGGGTCATGGTCATGCTCGGGGCGGGGTCGGCGGCGGCCGTTCCGGTATCGCATCTCGAGGAGCGCTACCGCGCGTTGACGATCGACGGCGGCTTCGATGCCCAGGACGCGGAGCGCTTGCGCGACGTGGCGCTCTCGGACGATCTGCTGCTGAGCCGGTCCGAGGCGGAGTTCCTGGCGGCGCGCTTGCGGCGCCACGGCCTGGAAGTGGATGAGAGCCTGACGGCGGACGCCCCGGAGGGGCCGGCGGTGAAGCGGGGGCGGACCTTGATGCTTCAGGCCCTGCGCGCGGGCAGCGGGGGGGCGGAGTACCGGCGCGCGATGCAGCAGCTGATCGGGCTCGCCATGAGCCCGGAGCTCACGGCGGCGGAGCGCTTTCGGCTGCTGGAGCTGACGGATCGCTATCGCCGGGTGGATCCGGCGGTCTCGACGCGGGATGCGCTGGAGGCGATCGCCCTCTTGCTGACCAATCCCACCGAGGCGCGGCTGGACCGGGAGCACCGGCGCCAGCTGGAGCTTCTGGAGAAGCGGTTTCAGGTGCCGGTCATCCTCGATGCGGCGGGCAGCCCGGAGGCGAGCCGGTCCAGCCGCTAGGCCTCGCCGAAGCGGGTGCTCTGCTGGCGGGCGCGACTGGCGACGTCGGAGACGCTCTGCGGCCGGTCGTAGGCGCTATGCTCTCCGGCCGGAGCGACGCCTTCGGGCGGCGGCGGCGGCTCGTCGTTCATCCGCATCCAGCTCACGTCGTAGCCGCGGCCCTGGTAGCTGACGAGCTCGGGGTCGAGGTCGTCCATCAGCACCAGGTGGAAGGTCGCGTCGTCGAGGAATTTCTTGAGCACCACCAGCTGGGGCAACCCTTCGGAAGCGGCCATTTCGCGGCCGGCTTCGAGGAATTCCGTGATGGTCTCCTCGGCTTCGGCCAGCTGATCCGGGAATTTGAGCTGTAGTTCGAACAGCGGCATGGGAGCTCCTCCGCAAACGGGGCTAGCGATCCCCATATACCCCGTCGCAAAGCGCGATTACCAGGGTCCGCCGGGCTGCTCATCAACAGCGGGCGTTCCTTTGACAAATCCGCGCGACTCCCGGTATCCTGAGGGGGGCCTGTAGAGCCTTCTGGAGCCGTTTGAGGGGAGTTCGCTCCCCGTATCGAATAAGGATCCCGGACCTCGCATGGCCCGGGAATGAGAGCCATGAGCCAATCCCCGCAAGACCCCCGGCGGAAGCCGGAGTGGTTGAAGATTCGGCCGCCGTCCGGCGATAACTACCTCTCCATCAAGGAGCGCGTCACCGAGCTCAAGCTGCATACCGTTTGCCAGGAAGCCTCCTGCCCGAACATCGGGGAGTGCTGGGGAGGCGGCACCGCCACCCTCATGCTCATGGGGGACACCTGCACCCGGGGCTGCCGCTTCTGCCACATCAAGACCGCCAAGAACCCCAATCCCCTCGATCCGCACGAGCCCGAAAAGGTTTCCGGCACGGTCGAGACCATGGGCCTCGAGTACGTCGTGCTCACCTCGGTGGACCGCGACGACCTCGAGGACGGCGGATCCAACCACTTCGGCGAGACCATCCGCGCCATCAAGCGCCGGACGCCCAAGGTGATCGTCGAGGTGCTGATCCCCGACTTCCAGGGCAACGTCGACCAGCTCCGCAACGTGGTGGACGCCGGCGCCGAGGTGGTGGCCCATAACATCGAGACCGTCGAGAGCCTGACCCCGCGGGTCCGCGATCGCCGCGCCACCTACCGCCAATCCTTGAAGGTCCTCGCCGACATCAAGGCCATGAGCCCTCAGACGTTCACCAAGACGTCGATCATGCTCGGCCTGGGCGAGACCCGCGAGGAGGTCATGCAGGCCCTGCGCGATCTGCGCGCCGTGAACTGCGACATCGTCACCTTCGGGCAGTACCTCCAGCCCACCCAGCGCCACCTGAAGGTGGTCGAGTTCGTGCCTCCCTCCGTCTTCGAAGAGTACAAGCTGCTCGCCGAGGCCGAGGGCTTCCTCTACGTTGCGAGCGGCCCTCTGGTTCGCTCGTCGTACCGTGCCGGTGAGTTCTTCATCAAGGGGGTCCTGGAGAAACAGGGCCGCTTGAACGGAAACCAGACCCCTGGCGACGAATCCCCCAGCACCAGCGATAAACCCACTACGGAAGGAGATCCTAGTGAGCTTAGTAGATGTTAAGATCGGAAAGGTCGGGCCAATGACGGACGCACCTTACTCCGTGCTCAATGAAGACGGCAGCGCCAATGCGGATCGGATGCCCAACATCCCCCGCGAGGATCTGCTCAAGCTCTACCGCGCCATGGTCAAGACCCGGGCCTTCGATCAGCGCATGATCACCCTGCAGCGCCAGGGCCGCCTCGGCTTCTACCTCGGCTCGACCGGCGAGGAAGCCGCGACCGTGGGCTCGTCCTACGCTCTGCGCGACACCGACTGGATGCTCCCCTGCTACCGCGAGCAGGGCGCCTACATCTGGCGGGGCATCACCCTGCTGGAGATGACCAACCAGTGCTACGGCAACGGCCTCGACTACACCAAGGGCCGCCAGATGCCGGTTCACTACTCCTTCCGCCACAAGAACATCGTCTCGATCTCGAGCCCCCTGGCGACGCAGATCCCCCAGGCCGTGGGCGCCGCCTACGCCGCCAAGCTCCGCAAGGAAGACACCGTCTTCATCACCTACTTCGGTGAGGGCGCGACCTCCGAGGGCGACTTCCACGTCGGCATGAACTTCGCCGGCGTCTGGAACACCCCGGTCATCTTCTTCTGCCGCAACAACGGCTGGGCCATCTCCACGCCGCGCGAGCTGCAGACCGCCAGCGAGACCTTCGCCCAGAAGGCCAACGCCTACGGCTTCGAAGGCGTCCTGGTCGACGGCAACGACATCTTCGCCGTCATCGAGGTCACCCGCCGCGCCGCCGAGAAGGCCCGCAACGGCGGCGGCCCGACCCTGATCGAGGCCGTCACCTACCGCATCGGCGCGCACTCCACCTCCGACGATCCCTCGGGCTACCGTGACGAGGCCGACGTCAAGGAGTGGGAGAAGAAGGATCCCATCGAGCGCTTCCGCCGCTACCTCTCGAAGATCGGTCTCTGGAACCAGTCGTTCGAGGACAAGCTTCAGGAAGAACTCAAGGCCGAGATCCAGGCCGCCGTCGAGGCCGCCGAGAACACCCCGGCCCCGGCCCCCGAGACCATCTTCGAGGACGTCTTCTCCGAGAACCCCTGGAACCTCGAGGAGCAGCGCGAAGAGCTCCTGGCCCACCTCGAAGGCCTCAAGGCCTCTAAGGAGAAGCACTAATGCCCACGATGAACATCATCCAGGCCGTCAATGACGCCCTCCGGATCCAGATGAGCCAGGACGACCGCGTGGTCGTGCTCGGCGAGGACGTGGGCAAGTTCGGCGGCGTCTTCCGCGCCACCACCGGCCTCCAGAAGGAGTTCGGCGTCGAGCGGGTCATCGACACCCCGTTGGCCGAGACCGGCATCATCGCCACCGCCATCGGCATGGCCGTCAACGGCCTGCGCCCCGTGGCCGAGATCCAGTTCGCCGACTACATGTATCCGGCGTTCGATCAGATCGTCAACGAGATGGCGAAGTTCCGCTACCGCTCGGGCGGTCAGTACTCCTGCCCCATGGTCGTCCGCACCCCTTACGGCGGCGGCATCAAGGGCGGCCACTACCACTCGCAGTCGAATGAAGCCTACTGGGCCCATACCTCCGGCCTCAAGGTCGTCATCCCCGCCACTCCAGAGGATGCCAAGGGCCTCCTCCTGGCCGCCATGCGCCAGGACGACCCCGTCATCTTCATGGAGCCCAAGCGGATGTACCGCGCGGCCAAGGGTGACGTTCCCGCCGGCGACTACACCATCGAGCTCGGCAAGGCCAACATCGTCCGCCCCGGCTCGCAGGTGACCGTCATCGCCTACGGCTCGATGACCCACACCGCCCTGGACGCCGCCAAGAAGGCCGCGGCCATGGGCATGGACCCCGAGGTCATCGACCTGCGCTCGATCGTTCCCCTCGACATCGACACCATCATCAAGTCCGTCGAGAAGACCGGCCGCGTCGTGATCGTCCAGGAAGCCCCCAAGACCAGCGGCTACGCCGCCGAGATCATGGCGCTCATCAACGAGAAGGCGCTCATGTCGCTCGAAGCTCCCATGGTCCGGGTCACCGGCTGGGACACCCCGTTCCCCTACACGCTCGATCTCGAGTACCTGCCCAGCGCGGAGCGGGTCGTCGAGGCGATGCAGAAGGTCATCAACTTCTAG
>JAKFCT010000015.1:0-64553 GCA_036676495.1 Candidatus Sericytochromatia bacterium | reverse complement strand
GACCCCACAGCGCACTTGGGAACGTTCCACCCGTCGAGTTCTTGCTCGCTCGAACCGGGGTGGCGTAAGGTATTTTGGGCTGAGGCTGCAATTCACTTCGGCCAAGTAAATGGGGTCAGGTCACTTTCGTATGGGCTTGACAGTGTCATATTATAACTAGTATTCATATGACTATGAAGCGAAGCACCCGACGTTCTCCCCTGGCGCTGGCCATTCTCGCGCTGCTCTACGAGGCTCCGATGCATCCCTACCGGATGCAGCAGCTCATCAAGGAGCGAGGCAAGGATCAAGTCGTCAACGTGCGCCAGCGGACGAGCATCTATCAGACGATCGAGCGACTTGAACGCGAGGGGCTCCTCTGCGTGCAGGAAACCACCCGCGACGAGAACCGACCGGAACGCACGATCTATGCCATCACCGAGGCCGGTCGCGAGACCAGCCGCGAGTGGCTGCGTGCGATGCTGTCCACCCCCAGCAACGAGTTCCCCGAACTTCCCGCCGCCATCTCCTTTCTCCCGTTGCTGACGCGAGAAGACGCCATGCATCAGCTGGAGATCCGGTTGTCCGCCCTCAAAGCCCAACTTGACGCCCTGGACGCTTCCCTCGAACCCGTCCAGGGACACCTCCCGCGTCTCTTCCTCCTCGAGTCGGAGTACCTCCGAGCCATGCTCGTCACCGAGCGCGACTGGGTGGCCTCCCTCGTGGAGGATCTCCGGGCCAAGCGTCTGTCATGGACCGACGAAGAGCTCCAAGCGTTCTTGGATCAAGCAAATGACCACTAGAAAGGAGCCTCTCATGTCCACTCCCCTCGAAACTTCCCAAGCCCCCGCTGCCCCCGAAACCTGGGGCGGTGCCTTCCTGCTCGTGATTCCCGGCTCAGCCCTCATCGGCAGCGGTATCGGCATGCTCTCGGGGCAGCTGCTCCCCTCCTCCGTCATCGGTTTCGGAGCGGGTTGCGTGCTCTGGGGGCTGGTCGTGGCCCTGCGCAAAGCCTAGCCGCTTACGCATGAAAGGCGATTGATGCGCTATTCATGGCAAAAAACCCTGCTCTGGCTCCTCGTGCTCAACCTGGGGATCGCCCTGGGCGCCGGCCTGTACGAACACCGTATCGTCTTCCCGGATTGGCTGCTCCCCGACGCCGGCGCCGGCTACCGTTGGTAGGCGGAGGTCGCTGCGCAAGACGATACCGGGCGCCGATTCTGGGCCTTCGTCACGACCGGCCCCCTCACGCTTCTGACCTTGGCGAGCCTGTTCGCGGCCTGGCGGAGCACCGGGGCCTGGCGAGGCTGGTGGCTCGGGGCATTGACCGCGGCCCTTGCGGACCGGCTCGTCACGTTCGGATACTTCATCCCGACGATGATGCGCCTGATGGCAAGCCCGGACTCTCCCGATGCCGTCAGCACGGCGCTCCAGTGGTCGAGCTTCAACTACGGGCGACACGCCCTCCTCCTGATCGCTTTGCTGGCCGCCCTCAAGGCGTTCGCGCTCATCTACCAGGAGCGCGCCGGAGCGTCTTGACGTCGATTGTCGCGGTCGCCTTGGTCTTCCGGAAGGGCATGAGGTGCTTGAAGCTGGCCCGGACGTACCGGGAAGAGGGGGGAGTTGGAGCTCGGATTCTCTCCATGGGCTCGGCGATGTTTTCGGGTGATGCTCATGCCAAATTGGGGAATGTTCGCGGAGGGAGGGAGATGTGAACTTCAAGGATCATTTTTCCGGTCACGCGGGGGTCTATGCGACCTACCGTCCTCGCTATCCCGAGGCCCTTTTCGCGTGGTTGGCCGAACAAAGTCCAGGGCGGTCACTGGCGTGGGATTGCGCCACCGGCAACGGTCAGGCAGCCGTCGGCCTCTCGACGTTCTTCGAGCGCGTGTACGCCACCGACGCGAGTCGCGCTCAGGTCTCGCAGGCTGAAGCACGATCGAACGTCACCTACGCGTGCGAGCCCGCCGAGCAAAGCTCGCTTGCGGACGGCAGTGTCGATCTGGTGACCGTTGCCCAGGCCTTGCACTGGTTCGATTTCGACCGTTTTTACGCGGAAGCGAACCGGGTGCTGAAGCCCGGCGGCGTGATTGCCGCGTGGTGCTATGAAACGTTCGAGATGTCTCCCGACCTGCAACCCCTCGTCGACCGGTTGTATGGCGAGATCCTTGGCCCCTTCTGGCCTCCGGAGCGTCGATGGGTCGAGGAGGGGTATCGAACCCTCCCCTGGCCTTTCGATGAGTTGACGCCCCCGAAGCTCGAGTTGAGCGTGGACTGGCCGTTGAGCACGCTTCTCGGCTACTTGCGAAGCTGGTCGGCCACGCAACGCTACCAGGCCGAGAGGGGAATCGATCCCGTCAGCCTGATCGAAGACGAACTCTCGGCTCGCTGGGGGGATCCGGAGGTGCTGCGCCGGATCACATGGCCCTTGTCAATGCGCGCGGGCCGCAAGCCATCGACGGAAACTTGAGCAAAACGCAGGTCTGATAACCATTGTTCGCCATGAGGGCATATAATAACGCTTGTTTGGCCCTTTAAATTTCGAGGAAGCAAGATGGCGAACCGACCGCAATTCGTGAAAGGTCTCGGCCTGATGGACTCGACGATGATCGTGGCCGGGTCGATGATCGGCTCGGGCATCTTCATCGTCTCGGCCGACATGGCGCGGCAGGTGGGCTCGCCGGGATGGCTGCTCCTCCTCTGGGTCCTTACCGGTTTGCTCACGGTCTGTGCGGCCCTGAGCTACGGAGAACTGGCCGCCATGATGCCGCGGGCGGGCGGTCAGTACCGCTACCTTCGCGAGGCCTACGGCCCGGTCGTGGGCTTCCTTTACGGTTGGACCCTGTTCACGGTGATCCAGACCGGGACCATCGCGGCGGTCGCCGTGGCCTTCGCCAAGTTCCTCGGCGTGCTGCTGCCTTCCGTTTCCTCCTCGGTCCCGCTCCTCGCGCTGGGCCCGATCCACGTAACCACCTTGCAAGCCACCGCCATCGCGGTCATCGTCAGCCTGAGCCTCGTGAACCTGCGAGGCATCCAGACCGCCAAGCTCGTTCAGAACGTCTTTACCCTGGCCAAGCTCGGCGCGCTCATCGGCCTCATCTTCCTGGGCCTGGCTTTCGGCAGCCGGGGCCTCGCCGCCTTCCAGACGCCGGACTTCTGGACTCCCATGGTGAACGGGCAATCGCTCGGCCCTTGGGCTCTGCTGACGGCCTTGGGCGTGGCCATGGTCGGGTCGCTCTTCTCCGCGGACGCGTGGAACAACATCACCTTCACGGCGGCCGAGGTCAAGGATCCCAAGCGCGTCATTCCCTTGAGCCTCGCGCTGGGAACGGGGATCGTCATCGGGCTCTACCTGCTCGCGAACCTGGCCTACATGTCCGCCCTGTCCTGGGAGAGCATCATGCACGCGCCCGAGGACCGGGTCGGTACGGCCCTCGCGCTGGCGACCCTCGGAAAGGCGGGGGCGGCCGTCATGGCGGGCGCGATCCTGGTTTCGACCTTCGGGTGCGTCAACGGCCTGGTCATGGCGGGCGGGAGAGCCTTCTTCGCCATGGCCGAGGACGGGCTTTTCTTCAAATCCGCCGGCCACTTGAATGCCCAGGGGGTGCCGGCGTGGGCGATCGCCTTCCAGGCCGCCTGGGCCTGCTTCTTGACCCTCTCGGGCAGCTACGGGAACCTGCTCGACTACGTGATCTTCGCGGCCTTGCTCTTCTACGTGCTCACCGTGACCAGCGTCTTCGTCTTCCGCCGCCGCCAGCCCGATGCCCCGAGGCCCTACAAGACCTGGGGGTACCCGGTGATTCCCGCCTTCTACATCGTGACGGCTTCCCTGATCATGCTCGGGCTCTTGGCCTTCAAGCCGAACTACACCTGGCCCGGTTTGGGACTGGTCCTGCTCGGGCTGCCGGTGTACATGGTCTGGCGCCGCATGACGCCCGCAGCCTCGCCGGCCGCTTAATGGAGTCGCTCGGAACGCTGCCAAGCGAGCGAAAGCAGGATCACGCGCCACGCGGGGTCGCCATGACACCCCCGCCCCGAAGCCTCTCTGAACCCGCCCGCCGGCGATTGAGACCGGCGGGCTTCTTCCATGCCCCGTGGGTCTACTTCTTGCCGCTGCGGGCGGTCGCTTTCGGGGGCGGCGCGACCTCTTCCTCGCTCTCTTCGTGCTCGGGAGGAGTGGGTCGCGGCCCGACGAACCCCCATTCCCCGTCCCGGACGTCGACGTAGAAGCCGCTTCCTTCGGCTTTGCGCAGTTCTACCCGGCCGGTCACCCAGACCTGATCGCCCTTCGAGACGTGGTTGACCAGCGATTCCCCGCGCGACCCCCAGACGTCGACCCGGAAGATGTCCGACTCCGGGTAGGGAGCATCCTTGCGCTTGTAGGGCCGGTTCACCGAGACGGGAACGGTCGCGACCACGCGTTCGCCCAGCGTTCGGAGTTCGG
This sequence comes from Candidatus Sericytochromatia bacterium, assembly GCA_036676495.1. GTDB lineage: Bacteria > Cyanobacteriota > Sericytochromatia > S15B-MN24 > UBA4093 > UBA4093. The sequence continues at coordinate 60,130 of JAKFCT010000015.1, read as the reverse complement.
GGTCCGCGATCACGCGCCCCGTCAGACAGATCCGATTCATGGCTTCCTCCTCTCGAGATCAAGGAATCGCTCGCTTCCTCGCTTCTTTTGGTTTGACATGATATTATCCATTTTGATTTCATGTCAACATTGGTGCGGTTCTACGTGGCATGCGCTTTTTCGCGATGCGATGAGCTGAACTGTCGCTCCTCGACCGGAGTCTCGGGATTTCCCCCGAACTCGTGCTTTAATGAAACTATGCGTGTTGAAACCAAACTCGATTCCCAGATCCCCGAGCTGCTCCGCCGACACTGGGGCTATGACAGCTTCTTGCCCAACCAGGCCGAGGCCGTCCAGGCCGTGCTCAGCAAGCGCGACTGCCTCGTCATCCTGCCCACGGGCGGCGGCAAGTCCATGTGCTACCAGCTTCCCGCCCTGGCCATGGACGGCATGGCCGTGGTCGTCTCCCCCCTGCTGGCCCTCATGAAGGACCAGGTGGATGCGCTAGTTTCCAATGGCATCTCGGCGCTCACCCTCAACAGCACCCTCTCGACCGACGAGCGGCGCCGGGCGCATGAAGCCATCCGCAACGGCCAGGTCAAGCTCCTTTACGTCTCTCCCGAGCGGCTGGCGGCCCCGGATGTCCACGACCTCCTCAAGAGCACGCCCATCAGCTTCTTCGCCGTGGACGAAGCCCACTGCGTCAGCCAGTGGGGCCATGAGTTCCGCCCCGATTACCGCAACCTCGCCAAGCTCCGCGAATGGTTCCCCGATATCGGCATCCATGCCTACACCGCCACGGCCACCGAGCCGGTGCGCGAGGACATCACGCAGCTGCTCGGCATGCGCGATGCCTTGACGCTCGTGGGGAGCTTCGATCGCCCGAACCTCCTTTATCGCGCCGCGTACCGCAAGGACATGCTGGCCCAGGTCCGCGAGGTGCTCGATCGTCATAAGGGAGAGGCCGGGATCATCTACTGCCTCCGCCGCGCCGACGTGGAGAGCCTCTGCGAAACCCTGCAGGGCCTGGGCTACAAGGCGCTGCCGTACCATGCGGGTCTCAGTGCCGATACGCGCCGGGCCAACCAGGAGGCCTTCTCGACCGAGCAGGTGGATCTGATCGGCGCCACCGTCGCCTTCGGGATGGGCATCGATCGCTCCAACGTGCGCTTCGTCATTCACACGGCCATGCCCAAGGCCATCGAGAACTACCAGCAGGAAGCAGGCCGTGCGGGACGCGACCGCCTCGACGCCGAATGCGTTCTCCTCTACGGGGCCGCCGATCCCATGGCTTGGCGCAACCTTCAAGGCGGTCCCCAGCGGGGCGGGCCCCAGAGGGGCGGACCCCAGAAGGACGATGCCCAATCCGACTACGACCGCCTCGCGCTCCACAAGATCGACGAGATGTACCGCTTCTGCCGGACCCTCACCTGCCGTCACCGCTTCCTCGTGAGCTACTTCGGCCAGGACTTCGAGGGCGAGAACTGCGGCGCATGCGATGTCTGCCTCGGAGAGCATGCCGTCCTTCCCGACTCGCGGGTGATGGCCCAGAAGATCCTCTCCGGCGTCGCGAGGGTCAAGGAGCGCTTCGGTGCCCGTTACGTCGCGGAGGTCCTCAAGGGCTCCAAGACCGCCAAGCTGCTCCAGAATGGCCACGACCAGCTCAGCACCTACGGCCTGCTCGCCGACTACACGCTCCCGGATATCGGCGACTGGATCGACCAGCTGATCGGCCTGGACTTCCTCGTTCGCGAGGGCGAATACCAGGTCTTGCGCCTGACCCCTTCCGGTTGGGCCCTCCTCAAGGGCGAGGCGAGCGTGCAGCTCTCCATGCCGCGTCCGGTGGAGCGCAAGGCCCCGGCCGGCCGAGGAAAGGCCGAAACCGTCGCCCTTTCTCCCCAAGAGGAAAGCCTCTTCGAGGAATTGCGGGCTTGGAGACGGGCGATCGCCCAGGAACGCGGCCTGCCGCCTTATCTCATCCTGGGTGATGCGACCCTGCGGGAACTCGCACGACATCGTCCCGCTTCAGGCCAGGCCCTGCGCGGCATCAAGGGCATCGGCGAGGTCAAGGCGCGGGATCTGGGCGATCGCCTTCTCGACCTCATCCAGCGCCAGAGCGCAGCCCTGGGATTCACTCCCCTCGAGGCTCCCGTGGCCGACCCGGCCCCGGAAGTCGCGGCCGCGTCGCCGGAAGCCGACTCGGCTCGTCCCGGCCGCCCCAATCCCCAGCGCGAGGCGGCCTTCGAGGCCTTCCGGGAGGGCAAGACGGTGGACGAGGTGGCCGCGCTCACGGGCCGCGCCGCGAGCACGGTCGAGGGCTACCTCCTCGAGTTCATCCAGGAAGCGAACGTCACCCGTCCCGAGCCCTGGGTCAGCCGCAGGGCATATGCTCAGGTGCTCGAGGCGGCGGTACGTTTGCAGGCCGAGCGTCTCAAGCCGATTTTCGAGGACCTCGCCGAGCGCGTTTCCTACGGGGAGATTCGCCTGGCGCTCGCCATCCGGGCCAATCAGCTGCATGAGGACGCTCCCTAGAGCTAACGTCGTTTCTACGGGTCAGCTTCGCTTTCCCAACCCTAGCCGCAGGCGCTTCGAAACAGCCGCGGGCGCTAATCGGGAGTTCCGCGACCTTTTCGAGGTTTTTTTGCCGCCTCCGGGCGAAACCGTGGCATCTCCGGTTAAAATGGAAACGATCCTGCTTCCACGAGGTGCCCATGGTTCGTAGCCCATGCGTCAAAACCTGTAAGATCGACGGCGATCGCATGCTCTGCATCGGCTGCTGGCGCTCCCTGGACGAGATCGTCCAGTGGCTGGACATGACGACCGATCAGCGCCTTGCCGTCGTCGCCCGCGCCGAGCATCGTAAAGCCCAGAGCGAGGTTGACGGGGGGGGCAGGTCGACCTAGACTGACACTTTCGCGTCATACCGTTTTTGTAATGGGAGCCCACCAACCGTGACCGATACTCCGACCCAAAAGCCCGTCGCCCGGGAGCGCCGCAGCGCGCTTGCCTCCTTGCGTGCCGTCATCCGCCTCCTCTCCGGGAGCGCCTTCGTCGTGCGCGAAGCCCGGCGGGGCCGGCTCACCCGCGAACTGGTTGATCAGCGCTGCGAGATCCTGGGCAAGGGCTGCCTCGAGGAAGCGCAAATCGACCTTGTGGTGAAAGGGTTGGATCAGCTGGATCTCAGCAAACCCTACCTCTTCATGTCGAATCATCAGAGCCTCTACGACATCCCGATCCTCTTCACCGCCCTCAAGGGCCGACTGCGCATGGTAACCAAGAAGGAGCTCTTCAACGTTCCCATCTGGGGGCAGGCCCTGAAGGTCTCCGAGTTCATCAGCATCGATCGCAAGGACCGCTACAAGGCGGTGCAGAGCCTGAAGGAGGCCGCGCGGATCATGCAGAGCGGCATCAACGTCTGGATCGCGCCGGAAGGCACCCGCAGCCGGGACGGCAAGTTGCTTCCCTTTAAGAAGGGGGGCTTCATGCTCGCGCTCGAGACCGGAGCGCAGATCGTGCCGGTGGCCATCAAGGGCGCCTACGGCGTGATTCCCCCCAAGTCCTTCCGCCTGAGCCTGGGTCACCGGGTCGAGGTCGAGTTCGGCCAGCCCATCGATGCCTCGGCCTATTCCGTCGAGCAGCGAGACGCCCTGATGCGCGAGGTCCGGGAGTGGCTGGAGCCCCGGGTCACCGCTAGCGCGGGCCAGCCGACGCCAGAGGCGATCGCCAGGTAATCGCCTAACCAATAATCGCGTAAAAAGAAAGGACCGCCGTCCATCGGGACGGCGGTCCTTTCTTTTAGGTGCTTGTCGAGGGCGGCGTTACGCCGGCAGCGGCGTGCCGGCAAGGCGCTGGCGGATGGTCTCGCAGAGGTGCTCGGCCAGCCGGTGAATCACGGCGGCCTCTTGCCCTTCGACCATGACCCGGATCAGGGGTTCGGTGCCCGAGGCCCGGACCAGGATCCGGCCGGTGCCGGCGAGGGTGTCGGTCGCGGCCGCGATCTCGCGCTGGATCACGGCGTCGTCCTGCCAGCCCTGGGTCGAGGCGACCCGGACGTTCAGGAGGACCTGCGGGTAGTCGGTCATCTCGGCGGCCAGCTCGCGCAGCGGCTTGGCGGCAGCCTTGATCGCCGAGAGCACGCGAAGGGCCGAGATGAGGCCGTCTCCGGTGGTGTTGTCGTCGAGGAAGATCAGGTGTCCGGATTGCTCGCCGCCCAGCCGGATGTCGCGCTTGAGCATCTCCTCGAGGACGTAGCGATCGCCCACCTTGGCGCGGACCAGCTCGCCGCCCAGTTCCCCGAGGGCCTGCTCGAAGCCGAGGTTGCTCATGACCGTCGCCACCACCGCGGGAGAGGTGAAGCGTCCGGTCGACAGGCCGTGCTTGAGGCAGATCAGCATCAAGTGATCGCCGTCCACTTCATGGCCGGCATGATCCACCGCCAGCAGCCGGTCGGCGTCGCCGTCGAAGGCGAGTCCCAGGTCGAAGGAGTTGGCGACCACTTCGCGCTTGAGGATGTCGAGGTGGGTCGAGCCACAACCGTCGTTGATGTTGTCGCCGTCCGGGGCGTCGTGGAGGACCTTCACGTCGGCGCCGAGGCCGCGCAGGACGAAGGGCGCGATCTCGGAGGCGGCGCCATGGCCGGTGTCCACGACGATCCGCATCCCCTCCAGGCCTTCGGAGACGAGCTTGGTGACGTGATCGACGTAGGCCTCCACCAGGGCGAAGTCCTCGGTGATGGTGCCGAGCTCCTTGCCGGTGGGGCGGGGAAGCTTGTCGTCGTCAGCCAGGACGAGGGCTTCGATCTCGGCTTCGATCTCGTCGGGGAGCTTGAAGCCGTTGGCGTCGAAGAACTTGATGCCGTTGTCGGGGCTGGGGTTGTGGCTGGCGGAGATCATGACGCCTGCGGCGGCATGGGTGCCGGCCACGGAGGCGTTGCGGGTGAGCCAGGCCACGGTGGGGGTGGGAACGACGCCGAGGCGCACGACGTTGACGCCCATCGAGCAGAAGCCGGCGGCGAGGGCCGCTTCCAGCATGGTGCCCGAGCGGCGGGTGTCACGGCCGATGAGGACCGTGGCTTGACCCTCGGTGACGTGTGCCAGGAGGACGGCCGCGCCGCAGCGGCCGAGTTTGAAGGCCAGTTCGGGGGTGAGCTTGGCGTTGGCTAATCCGCGCACGCCATCCGTGCCGAAGAGTTTCCCCACCTTGAATCCTCCTATATATCCGCCGCGGGCGCTGCAAGCAGCGACGGGCGCTCAGCTGCTACGTTAGATCTTACTCTCGACGCGCGAGCGGTGCCAATGCCATGCGGTTTCGATGATGCGGTCGATCTCGGCGAACTCGGGCTTCCAGCCGAGTTCGGCGATCGCCTTGCCGGCCGACCCGATGAGGGCGGCGGGATCCCCGGCGCGGCGGGGGGCGACGTCGTAGGGCACCTTGCGGCCCGAGACCTTCTCGGTGGTCTCGATGATCTGCTTGACCGAGTAACCGCTGCCGTTGCCCAGGTTGTAGACGGCGGAGTCGCCGCCGGCCAAGAGCCGCTCCAGGCCGAGGATATGGGCGCGGGCGAGGTCCACGACGTGGATGTAGTCGCGGATGCAGGTCCCGTCCGCGGTGGGGTAGTCGTCGCCGAAGATCTTCAGCTTGCGGCCGCCGAGGATGGCTTCCATGACCAGCGGGATCAGGTGGGTCTCGGGGTCGTGGCGCTCGCCGATCTCGCCGTCGGGATCGGCGCCGGCGGCGTTGAAGTAGCGGAAGGCGATCGACTTGAGGCCGTAGGCGCGGCCGTAGTCGGCGAGGATCTTCTCGACCATCAGCTTGCTCATCCCGTAGGGGTTGATGGGATTCTGGGGGTGATCCTCGGGGATGGGAACCACCTGGGGCTCGCCGTAGGTTGCGCAGGTGGACGAGAAGATGAACTTGGTGACGCCAAACTCGCGCATGACCTTGAGGAGGTTGAGCGTGGCGGCGACGTTGTTGAAGTAGTACTTCTCGGGGTCGGTGACGGACTCGCCGACGTAGGCGTAGGCGGCGAAGTGCATGACGGCGGCGATCTCATGGGTGGCGAAGAGCTCGCGCAGGCGGTTCTCATCCGCCATGTCGCCCTCCTCGAAGGCCCCCCACTTCACGGCGTCCCGGTGGCCGTAGACGAGGTTGTCGAAGGTGACGGTCTCGTAGCCCTGGAGGTTGAGCTCCTTGACGGCGTGAGAGCCGATGTAGCCGGCTCCTCCGACGACCAGGATCTTCCCCTTCGTTTTCGCAGTCATGGCGAATCCTTCCTAGTTAAGAGCGCGCGACCAGCACGACTCCGGCAACGATCATGAGGGTTCCCACCCAGCGTAGCGCGCTCACCGCCTCGCCGAAGACCAGCCAAGAGATGAGCAGGACGAAGACGTAGCCCAATCCGAGCATGGGGTAAGCCAGGCTGAGGTCGACCCGCGAGAGGACGATGATCCACATCGCGGCTCCCAAACCGTAGCAGGCGAGCCCCAACATGATCAAGGGGTTCATGACGACCGCTCCGATCAGGTGGGGGAGGTTGGCCAGCGCCTCCGCGCCGATGGGGCCGAGCCGCGTGACTCCCGCTTTGAAGAAGAGTTGACCGAAGACTCCCACCAGCACCGAGGCCAAGATCAAGGCAATCGAATAGAACACGGGACCCTCAAAACTAGCATGCCTGGAGCAGACGGCGATTCCCATCGAGGAGAGCCGCTGGCGCCGGGGCTCGGGACAGGGGCCATGGGGGCCCCACCTACTCTCGTACCACTCCTGAGAGGGTACGGCAACCGCCGTCCCGGACGAGACACGATTCTTAATAGGCGTTGTGGGTCAGGACCTCCAGGGCCGTCTTGATGATGATCCGCAGATCGAAGAGCAAGGACCAGTTCTCGATGTAATAGATATCGTAGCGGGTCCGCTCCTCGATGGTCCCCTCTTCCCCTCTCAGGCCGTTCACCTGGGCCCAGCCGGTGAGCCCGCTCCGGACCAGGTGCCGATCCATGTACTTGGGGATGTTCTGGCTGAACTGCTCGACGAAATGCGGGCGCTCCGGGCGCGGCCCGACCAGGCTCATATCCCCTTTCAGGACGTTCCAGATCTGGGGAAGCTCGTCGATCGAGAGACGGCGGAGCACGGCGCCCACCCGGGTCGTGCGGGGATCGTGAGCGGTCGCCCAGACCGGACCCGACTTGACCTCGGCGTCCACCACCATGGAGCGGAACTTGTAGATGTTGAAGAGGCGTCCATCGCGGCCCATGCGCTCCTGGCGGTAGAAGATGGGCCCCGGGGACGTGACCTTGACGGCGATCGCCGCCGCCAGCATCAGCGGAGAGGCCGCCAGCAGCCCGAAAAGCGAGAGCACGATGTCCATGGTCCGCTTCAGGATCCGGTTATGCCGCTTCCGCAGAGGGACCTCGGCGATCTGAAGCGTCGGGATGCCGTCCAGCTCCGTGATATGAAACTTCGCGGTCGCCATCTCCACGAGATCGGGAACGATCCGGAACTGGATGTTCCGGGGGCGATTGAGGTCGGCGGGAACGCAGCGGTTCATCAGGTCGAAGAACTCCGACATGCGCGCTCCGGGACGGGCCAGGATCACCTGGTCGATATCATGCCGCTTCAGCACGCTGGGCAATTCGTCGAGCTCGCCGAGGACCTGGCCGTAGGTCTTCATCGAGCTGGTCCGCAACTCGTCGGTATTGACCGGACAGATCCACTGATCGCCCTCTCCCCACTCCCCCGGACCCGGCACGAAGCCCGCCAGGCGGTATCCGAGATGCGGCGCGCCCTGAATCCGGCTCGCCATCATCTCGCCCAGCGAGTTGCAGCCGATGATCAGGCTGTTGAGGGCTCCCCAGCCGCTCGCCTGAAGCGTTTGCTGGAGGCTGCGGAGCAGGAGGTGGAAGAGTACGAGCGTCACGTAGGAGAAGCCGACCGCGTAGACCATCACGAGCCGGGAGTACGAGAAGTCGCGGTAGAAGAAGCCCATGGCCAGGGCGATCAGGGTGCCGAAGAAGAGGCCGACGGCGAGGAGTACGGCATCGTCGAACTTGGACGCCGCCCGCCGGTACTTGTAGAGGCCGAGGCCGGCGAAGACCAGCACCCAGATCGTCGCGAGGAACCCCGTGGCGTAGAAGTAAGGCTGCCAGGGAGGAGCTACGGCGACCGGGGCGAGAATTCCCCACCAGAAGCGCATGCCGTACGTGACATGAAAGACCGTGTTGATGATGAGCCAATCCGCCAGAAGGACTAGCGGAAGGCCCGCGTAGAAGATGTTCTTGCGTAGCCAATAGCGCCAGGAGTCGACGGCCGGCAGCATGGCTGACGATGGGCTTTGCGGTGGAACCGTGGTCGACGCTTTAGCCATGAACCACCTCGAAGGAGGGAAGCACCTCTCCCTGGCGGTGGGCCTGGTACGCTTGGGTCACGAAGGCCATCAGCTGCTCGGCGAAGGCCTCGAAGTCGAAGTTCCGGGCATGGCGCTGGATCACGGCCGGATCGAGGTCGAGCGTCTCGAAGCGCCGGATGGTCTGGCAGAGGCTATCCACCGTCTGCTCCTGGAAGAAGGCTCCCGTGACCCCGTCGATGACCGTCTCGAGGGCTCCGCCGGCTCCGTACGCGATGACCGGACGGCCTGCCGCCTGGACTTCCAGCGGAACGAGCCCGAAGTCCTCGAAGGAGCAGAACAACAGGGCGCGGCAGCGCGCCATCTCCTGGCGGACCTGCTCGTCCGAGAGGTGCCCCATGAACGTGATCTGCTTGGAGGTGGCGAGGCGCCGCAACTCTGGCTCCAGGGGGCCCGAGCCGATGACTTTCAAAGGAATTCCCAGACGGTTGGCCGCTTCAATCGCGAGATCGACCCGCTTGTAGGGCACGAATCGCGAGACGACCAGGTAATGGTCCCCGATCTCCGCGGAGCGCTCGTAGAGCCCCGTGTCGATGGGCGGGTGAATGACATGCGCGGGGCGCCGGTAATGCTTCTGGATGCGCCGGGCCACTTCCTTGGAGTTCGCAAGGAAGTAATCCACGCGGTTCGCGCTCAGCACGTCCCATTGCCGCAGCTGGCTGAGCAACATCGCCGCCAGCGGGCGCATCACGGGGGACATGGAGCGCTGATAGGGATGGAACAGGTCCCAGGCGTAGCGCATGGGCGTATGCACGTAGCTGATATGAAGGGTGTCCGGCGAGGTGATGACCCCCTTGGCGCAGGCATGGTGGCTCGAAAGGACCACGTCGTAGCCCGAAAGGTCGAACTGCTCGAAGGCGAGCGGCATCAAGGGGAGGAGCTTCTGGTAATGGCGCGTGGCCCCGGGGATCCGTTGAAGGAAGGACGGTCGGACGTCCAGCTCATGGAACGCGGCTGGCAATAGGTCCTTGCGGTGCACGGAGGTATAGACCGGAGCCCCGGGGAAGAGCCGGTGAAAGGCCCAGACGACGCGCTCGGATCCGCCGAGGGTGGTGAGCCATTCGTGGACCAGTGCTACCTTCAATGCCGTTTCCTATTGAATAAGCCGCGGGCGCTTCGGATTAGCTGTGGGCCCTTCGACAAGCCCCGGGCGCTGACGTTTCCAGACGGATTAGCCGCGCGCGTTGATTGCCGATCGATACACATCCAGGGTCGCATCGGCGGTGCGTTGCCAGCTGAATTCACGCACGCGCCTGCGTCCTGCGTCGATCAGCGTGGCGCGAAGGGCGTCCTCGCTCAATACCCGCTTGATCGATCGGGTCCATTCTAGCACATCGTCGGGATCCACTAATAGCCCGGCGTTCCCCACCACCTCGGGCAGAGACGTGCGGTTCGACGAGACGACGGGGACACCTGCGGCCATGGCTTCGAGCGGCGGCAACCCGAATCCCTCGTAGCGCGAGGGGAAAACGAAGACGCTCGCCCCTTGGTAAAGGGCGATCAGCTGCTCCTCGTCCCGGATGTAGCCCGGCTGGACCACCGCCGAATCGAGGCCCAGATTGGCGATCGCCGATTCCAGATCCGCGCTCTTATCCCGGGCCCCGACCAGGACCAGCTTCACGTCCGCGGTGCTCTCCTCGGAGCGCAGGCGCTTCAGCACCTCCAAGAGCAGGCCGACGTTCTTGTAGGGTTTCTGCTGCCCCGCATAGAGCAGATAGCGCTGCGTCAGGCCGTGGCGCTCCCGGATCTCCCGAAGGGCGTCCTGCGGAACCTCTCGTTCGTACTTGAGATCCACCCCTTGCAGGACCGGCACCACCTTCGACTCGGAGGCCCGGGTGAAATCAAGGACGTCCGCGCGGGTGTAATTCGACACGGCGATCACCCGGTCCGCACGCGATACCGATCGTTTCACCAGCGCCGCGAAGTAACCTTCCGCCGCTTTGATCCTCATGGTCCCTGGACAGCGCAGGGGGATGAGGTCGTGGATCGTCACGACGAGCCGGCCGCGGTAGAAGAAGGGGGCGTTGTAGTGCGGCGCATGCAGCAGATCCAGGTTGGCGTCCTTGGCGTCTTGGGCGATCGCCCAGTGCTCGTACGGATGAAAGACCGGCAAGTTGCTGAGACGCCGCTCCAGGTGCGGATTCGACAGCCGATCGTCGGCCATCCCCTGCTCATTGAGCCAGGCGACGACCTCTACGCCTTCGCGGGGCATGTAGGTGAGTAGGTTCTGGATGTAGCGGCCGATCCCCGTATGGTAGAGCATCCGCCCGTCGATCCCGACGCGCATGCAGTGGTCTTTCTCCGTGTCTTCTAGGCGATAACGTGGGGGCTTCCTTCCGCATGGTCCCGATACCAGCGGATCGTTTCGGTAAGCCCCGCTTCGACCGGAACTCGGGGCTCCCAACCGAGGAGGGTCTTGGCCCGAGAGATATCCGGTCGCCGAACCTTGGGATCGTCCTGAGGAAGCGGGCGGTGCTCGAGGGGGCTCTGACTACCCGTCAACGTCAGGATGAGCTGGGCGAATTCCAGCACCGTGAGCTCGGTGGGGTTCCCGATGTTCACCGGCTCGGTGATCGGTGCATCCATCAGACGGCGGATCCCGTCCACCAGATCCGAGACGTACTGGAAGCTGCGGGTCTGCGAGCCGTCCCCGAAGACCGTGAGCGGTTCTCCGCGCAGGGCCTGGTTGATGAAGCTGGGCACCACCCGACCGTCGTCGGCGCGGTTACGCGGACCGTAGGTGTTGAAGATCCGGACGATCCGGGTGTCGACCCCGTACTCGCGCAGGTACGCCATGGTCACGGCTTCGCCGTAGCGCTTGGCTTCGTCGTAAACCGATCGAGGCCCGATGGGGTTCACGTTGCCCCAATAAGCCTCCTCCTGAGGATGCACCAGCGGGTCCCCGTAGACCTCGGAGGTCGAGGCGAAGAGGTACTTGGCTCCTTTGCTCCGGGCGAGCTCCAGGAGGGAGAATGAGCCCATGGCGCCGACCTTGAGCGTCTCCAGCGGCAGCTTGAGGTAGTCGATGGGGCTGGCGGGACTGGCGAGGTTCAAGACCCAGTCGAGCGGCCCGTCGAGAACGAGGGGATGACAGACGTCATGGTGAAGGAACTCGAAGGCCGGGTGCTCTCGGACATGCGCGATGTTGGCGAGCGAACCCGTGATCAGGTTATCGACGGCCACGACCTGGAATCCCTCGGCCAAGAGCCGATCCACCAGGTGAGACCCGATGAACCCTGCTCCCCCTGCGACGAGGACCCGTTTTGCTGAAGTCATCTTCCCACCCCCATGTAGTGGAACCCGTGGTTCTGGCAAACCGCCGGTAACAGGGCATTCCGGGCATCCAAGAGGATCGGCGTGCGCATGAGCCCTCTCACGACCGTGAGGTCCATGGTCTTGAAATCGTCCCACTCGGTCATGAGCACCAAGGCGTCGCAACCGACGGCGAGCTCCTCGATGGTCTCAGTGTAATGGATCTCCAGGTCGGGATGCTGCTGCCGGCAACGGGGCATGGCGACCGGATCGTAGGCCTTGACCCGGGATCCCGTCTTGATCAGCTGCCGGGCGACATCCAGGGCCGGAGCATCTCTCATGTCGTCGGTATTGGGCTTGAAGGCGAGACCCAAAATCCCAATGGTCTTGCCCTTGAGGATCGATAGGGCTTCTTGAAGCTTCTGGATCAGGCGCTGGCGCTGGTTTGCATTGACCGCGACGGTCGCCTTGAGCAACTCCATCTCGTGCTGGTATTCCCTGCCGATGCTGATCAGCGCCGAGACGTCCTTGCCGAAGCACGAGCCGCCCCAGCCCGCTCCGGCATTCAGGAAATCGCTTCCAATGCGGGTATCCAGCCCGATGCCCGTGGCCACCTGGGTGACGTCCGCCCCCACCTTCTCGCAGAGATTGGCTATCTCGTTGATGAAGCTGATCTTCGTGGCGAGAAAGGCATTGGCCGCGTACTTGATCATCTCGGCTGAGGCCAGGTCCGTGGTCAAAAGTGGGACCGACCGCATGCCCTCGGGCCGCGGGGCGACGCTCGGAGCCTCGAAGGACTGATCGAGCAAGGGGGCGTAGAGCTCGCGAAGCACCGAGGCGGCTTCGGGGGCTTGCGCCCCGATGACGATGCGATCCGGGTAAAGCGTGTCCCCGATGGCCGACCCCTCCCGCAGGAACTCGGGGTTGGAGGCGACCAGAAACCTAGGAGCGTGGGCCTCGGGGGCCACCTGTCTCCCCGTTCCCGCCGGAACGGGACGATGAGCGCTCGCGCCCTCCTCTACCAGCCTCTCGACCCAGTTGCCCGAGCCGATGGGCACGGTGCTCTTGTTGACGATGACCCGGATGTCTTGATCATCAACCGCCGCCCCGATTTCCCGAGCGACCGCCTCCACGTGCTGGAGGTCCGGCTCTCCGCTGGGCAAGGGCGGAGTGCCCACCGCGATGAAAACGACCTTCGCGCTTCTCACGGCCTCGGCCAGGTCCATGGTGAACGTCAGCGATTTTCGGCTTGTCCCCAGGGCTAGCAGGCTCTCGAGTCCCGGCTCGTAAATCGGGCTCTTGCCCGCGTCGAGCATGGCGATCGTCTGGGGGTTCTGGTCCACGCAGACGACCTCATGCCCCAGGTAGGCCAGGCACGTCCCCGTGATCAGCCCCACGTAGCCCGTGCCGATGACGCAGACCTTCAACTCTGGATCCTACGCCTTGACCGCTTGGTTGGCTTTCTCGCGCTGTGCATCGAGCCCCCGTTGCTTGAGCGGACGCCACCAGGCCTCGTTGGTGAGGAACCACTGGATGGTCTGGTCGATGCCCGTCTCGAAGGTGTACTGGGGCTCCCAGCCGAGCTCGCGCTTCATCTTGCCGGCGTCGATGGCGTAGCGCTTGTCGTGGCCGGGCCGGTCCTGAACGTAGCGGATCAGGCTCTCGGGCTTGTTCAGCTTGGAGAGGATGGTCCGGGTGATCTCCATGTTGGTCTTCTCGTTGTTGCCGCCGATGTTGTAGACCTCACCGGGCGTACCCTTGTGAAGCACGGCGTCGATGGCCCGGCAGTGGTCCTCGACGTGCAGCCAGTCCCGGACGTTGAGGCCGTCCCCGTAGACGGGCACCTGCTGATCCGCCATCAGGTTGGTGATGAACAAGGGGATCAGCTTCTCGGGGAACTGATAGGGGCCGTAGTTGTTGGAGCAGCGGGTGATGAGGGTCGGGAACTTGAAGGTCTCGAAGTACGCCCGCGCGAGAAGGTCCGAGCCCGCCTTGGAGGCCGAGTACGGGCTATTGGGAGAAAGAGGCGTCTCCTCGGTGAAGAAGCCCGTCGGCCCGAGTGACCCGTAGACCTCGTCGGTCGAGACATGGACGAAGCGCTCCACCCCATGCCGCTTGGCGGCATCCAAGAGGACCTGCGTGCCCATGACGTTGGTGCGCACGAAGGAGCCGGGATCCGTGATACTACGGTCGACGTGGGACTCGGCCGCCAGGTGCAGCACCGCTCCCACGCCCTGCATCACCCTGTCGATCAGCTCGGCGTCACAGATATCCCCGTGGATGAACTGGTAGTTGCTTTTGCCTTCGAGATCCTTCAGGGAGTCCTTGTTGCCCGCATAAGTCAGGGCATCGAGGTTGACGACGTGGTACTGAGGATATTGGTTGACCATGTGCCGGACGAGGTTGCTGCCGATGAACCCCGCGCCACCGGTAATCAAGAGTTTCATGTCGACTCACTTTCAATCGCTTCTTTAGGCCCACGGCCTTTCGAAACCGCCCTGGGCGCTAGATGATGCTGAACTGGGAGTTGTCCCCCAGCATCAAGCGGTAGGCCTTGGGCTTGATCTCGCCGCGGGTGACCTCGACGTTCTTGCCCAAGAGGGAGTCCGTGATCCGGCCGTTGATATCCAGGATCGACGAGCCCTCCAGGATGATCGAGTGCTCGATCTCGGCGTTGGTGATGGTCACGCCCCGGTTGATGGCGGTGTAGGGCCCGACGTACGTGTTGGTCAGCGTGCAGTTCTCGCCGATCACGGCCGGCCCGCGCACGATGCAATTCTCAAGGCGCGCGCCCTTGCTGATGACCACCCGGCCCTGGATCTGGCACTCTCCGATCAGCTCGCCGTCCACGACCGTTTCCTTGAGGTCGTCGAGCATGATGCGGTTGGCTTCCAGCATGTCGGAAAGCTTCCCGGTGTCCTTCCACCAGCCCGTGACGAGGTGGGGGTTGACCCGGTAGCCCTGGTCGATCAGCCACTGGATGGCGTCCGTGATCTCGAGCTCCCCGCGGGGCGAGGGCTGGATGGCGTTGACCGCCTTGAAGATGGTCTCGGTGAAGAGGTAGACGCCCACCAAGGCCAGGTCGCTCTTGGGCTGCTTGGGTTTCTCCTCGAGGTTGATCACCCGCCCCTCGCCGTTGAGCACGGCCACGCCGAACTGGTTGGGGTTGGGGACCTTGGCCAGCAGGATCAGGGCATCGGGCTTCTGGGCCTCGAAGTCCTTGACGAAGGAGGTGATGCCGCCGCGGATCAGGTTGTCGCCCAGGTACATGACGAAGGGCGAGCCGGCCATGAACTCCTCGGAGATTTTGACCGCATGCGCGAGGCCCAGCGGCGCCTCCTGGGGGATGTAGGTGATCGCAACGCCCCAGGCCGACCCGTCGCCCACGGCCGCCCGCACCTCGGGGCCGGTGTCCCCGATGATGATGCCGATCTCGCGGATCCCGGCATCCCGCATGGCCTCGATGGCATAGAACAAGATCGGCTTGTTGGCCACCGGGACGAGTTGCTTGGCGGCGGTATGGGTGATGGGGCGCAGGCGCGTCCCTTTGCCCCCGCTCAGGATCAACCCTTTCATATGGTTGCTTGCCCTTTCTCTGGGGATCATCCCCGGTCCCTATCGGCGCAATCCCTTGGATCTGCTTCATTGTAGGATGGTCGGGAGGATGGAGCAAGGGACGGGGGAAAGAGGAAATTCGTCACTTCTCGGTCAACGCCGGGCCCGGGCATGGACCTCATGGTAGACCGCGAGCGTCCGACGGGCGGTCTCCGTCCAGCTGAAGCGCGCCGCCTGCGCGATCCCGGCTCGGGATAACGCCGCCCTCACGCCCGGATCCCGGACCCGCAATAACGTCGCACTCCACTCCGCCTCATCCCTGGGATCGACGTAAAGCGCCGCCGCTCCCCCCACCTCCGGCAACGACGAGCACGAGGACGTGACCACCGGCGTGCCGCACGCCATGGCTTCCAGCACCGGAAGGCCGAAGCCTTCGTAGAGGGAGGGGTAGACGAAGGCGATCGCCCCTTGAAACAGCGCCAGCAGTTCTGCATCGCTCACGTACCCGGCCAGGTGAACCCGCTCACGCAGCCAGGGATCCGCCAGCAGGGCCTCGAATTCCGCGTTCTTCCAGCCCAGCTTGCCGGCAATCACCAGCTTGGGAAGATCGGGGGCGGCGTCGGTGGCCTTGCGGTAGGCTCTCAGCAACATGGGAAGGTTCTTCCGGGGCTCCAGGGTCCCGACCGCCAGGTAATAGTCGAACGGGAGCGGCAGCTGGGGCGGGTCCGCAGGGCGGAAGGCCGGGCGCGGAGCCAGGTGGATGGTCTCGATGGGGGGCGCCAAGGCGGGAAGCATGTCCTTGAGGTCCTGCGCCGTGCTCTCGGAGTCTGTGATCACGGCGCGGAGCTGCGTCACGGTCCGCTGAAACACCCGGTGGGTCCACCAGGTCTTCGCGCTGCTGACCTCGGGCATGAGAAACGGCACCAGATCGTGAACCGTCAGCACGGATCGATCCGGCACCATCAGCGGCACGAAGAGGCTGCTGGGGGAATGGTAAACGTCCATCCCTCGGGCGATTGCCGCGGCCTTGACGTGCCAGAAGGCTCCGGGGCCGCCCAGGGTCACGTGGCGGAAGCCGGGGCCCGACGGCAGCAGATCCCAGCAGGTATCCGGAGCTCCAACCAGCGTGAAGGTTTCCTGCTGCCTGATGGCCGCCAAACCCTCGAGGAGCAGCTGCGTATAGATGCCGATCCCGGCGCGTTGCGCTTGGACCGTTCGAATGTCGATGGCGATCCTCATCCCTCAAACGCCTCCCGGTAGGCCGCGTGCGTCTCGCGGGCGGTGCGTTCCCAGGCGAAGCGGCTCGCCTGCTCGAGGCCGCGCTCGCGGAGACGCTGTCTCAGGTCCGCATCACCGAGCACGCGCTGGAGGGCCTCTGAGAGGCTCTCCTCCTCATGAGGGTCCACCAAGACGGCCGCCGAGCCCACGACTTCAGGCAGGGAAGAGACGTTGCTCGTGATCACGGGCGTGCCGCAGGCCATCGCCTCCAGCGGAGGGAGGCCAAATCCCTCGTATAGCGACGGATAGCAGAAGGCCTCGGCTCCGGCGTAGATCGCCGGCAGGTCCTCGCGGGGCACGTACCCGGTGAGGCGAACCCGATCCGCGAGGCGCAGCTTCGCGATCGTCGCGTGGATCTCGTCGCTCAGCCAGCCCTTGGTGCCGACCAGGACGAGATCATGGTCTCGGGTGGTTCGGGCGAAGGCGTTGAGAAGGCGAACCAGGTTCTTGCGGGGCTCGAGGGTCCCGGTATGCAGGACGTAGGGGCGCTGGATCCCGTGGCGCGCGAGGATGTCCGGGAGAGTGGCCGGATCGGGGGGGTGAAAGTGGCTGCCCGCCGCGAGGGGGACCACCCTGACCCGCTCCGGGGCCACGCCCAGGTGACGTTCCAGGTCGCGGCGGGTGGCTTCCGAATCCGCGACGATCAGGTCCGGCTGGTGAATGGTGCGCCGGAGCTCGTGGGCGTAGCCTTGAACCTCACGGGTATGCCACTGGGGGAAGAGCAGGGGGGTCAGGTCGTGAACGGTGACGACCTTGCGGGCCCGGCGGGTCGGGGCCGCGAAGCAATTGGTCCCGTGGTAGACGTCGAGGGGGCCCGTGAAGAGTTCGACCGGGGGGAAGCCGAAGCGCCATGCCTTGGCGATCGCCCGTTTGATTCCGAGGTTCAACTGGACCCGGACGTTGGGGGTCTGGACGAGTTCCCGCAGCACCGGGCCCGCCTCGCTCGGTCGCTTGAAAGAGTTGTAAAAGAGGACGAATTCGTCATCGGGCGCCACCTGGGGCAGGTGTCGGGCCAGTTCCGTGCAGTAGGTCCCCACTCCGACTCCGCGATCGAGGATGGGGTTCGCGTAGAGGGCGATGCGCATCAGCGTTCCGAGGGAGAGGGCGACTCCTCGGGAACCGCGGGATCGCGCCGGAAGCCGACGAGTTCCTGGATGAGGTAAAGCGGCCGGCGCTTGACCTCGTCGTAGATCCGCCCGATGTACTCGCCGATGACCCCCAGGGTGATCAGCTGGATGCCGCCGAGGAAGAGCACGATGACCATCATGGAGGCCCAGCCGGTGATGGTCTGGCTGGTAAAGAGCCGGAGGTAGACGACCCAGAGGATCCCCAGGAAGCTCAGCCCGGAGGCGACGAAGCCGAAGAACGTGGCAAGCTGTAGCGGAAGGTAGGAGAAGGAGACGATGCCGTCGAGGGCAAAGCGGATCATCTTCTTCAGCGGGTACTTGGTCTCACCTGCGAAGCGCTCGTGTCGGACGAAGGTGATGCCGGTTTGGCGGAAGCCGATCCAGCTGACCAGGCCGCGGACGAAGCGGTTTCGCTCGCGGAAGAGCTTCATCGCCTCGATGGCCCGGCGGCTCATGAGCCGGAAATCGCCTGTGTCGAGGGGGATGTCGACGTTGGTGATGCGGCGCAGGAGGCGATAGAAGAGGGCCGCCGTCGCACGCTTGAAGACCGTATCGCCTTCCCGCTTCTCTCGCACGGCGTAGACGACGTCGTAGCCTTCGCGCCACTTGTCGAGCATCTGCCCGATGACTTCGGGGGGATCTTGCAAGTCGGCGTCGATGACGACCACGGCCTCCCCACTGGCATGATCCATGCCGGCCGTGATGGCGATCTGGTGGCCGAAGTTGCGGGCGAAGTCGATCACGCGGACGTGGGAGTCTTCGAGGGCCAACTCGTGCAGGATCGCGCCGCTGCGATCGCGGCTTCCGTCATTGACGAAGAGCAGCTCGTAGCTCACCTCGAAGCCTTGCGCGGCGGCCGTCAGCCGGCGGTGAAGCTCGGAAAGGGTGGGCTCTTCGTTGTAGACCGGGATGATGATCGTGAGGCAAGGCGGATGGTGCATGAGCGGCTTCCTAGGTGAGCAAGTCATCAGGCGTCCGAGCGACGGCGATGACGGAGATACCGAAAGGGGGGCCCAACAGGCGTTCCCACTTCAAGAAGGGAACCAGGCGATCGAACAACCTCATCTGGCCGGACGGGAGGAGCTTGCGGCGTAGCAAGCTGCCGTTGAAAAACCAGCCGAGGGCTCCGAGCGCGTTAAAATACCAGAGCCGTTCTGGGTGGTAGCCGTTCCGGATCAAGCACGCTCGCAAGCCCTTTCGGTCGTAGCGCCGATAGTGCTCGAGCCCCCGATCGAACTGATTGTACAAGAACGGATGCGCGGGAACCAGCAAGATAAGCTTGCCTCCCGGTCGCAAGAGCCGGTGGATGCGCCTCAGGGCGGCATGATCCTCCGCGACATGCTCGAGCACGTTCAGGCAGACGACGGTATCGAACGTCGCCGGAGCCAGCTCGGGTGGGGGCTCCTCCGTGAGATCCCAGTGCCGGATCTCGACGGCCGGGTCAGATCCGAAACGCTCCCGCAGAATTTCCAGGTAAGCGGGGGAAATGTCGCTCAACGTGAGGTGCTCGCGCTCCTGCAAGTAGGTCGAGAGATTGCCGATCCCGGAGCCGATCTCGAGGACTCTTTCCCCGAGGTGCGGGGCGATCTGCTCGTACATCCAATCGTTGTAGCGATTGAGCGCATCGGCGATCCGGCTGAGCGTTTCGTGGCCAATATCCCGGGAGAGCGGCTCTGCCATTACTCGCTGACCTCGTGCGGGCGCTCCATGGGGGCGGTTGCGTCGGGGGGCATCGCCGAGGGGATGAGCCGGGTGAGCGTGGCCCTTGGGATGGGAGTGCGATCGAGGAAGGTGAAGTAGAGCAGGGTCCACATGGCGTCGACGGCGTCCTTCCAGCCGATCTTCTTGCCTTCCTCGTAGGTGCGTCCCGCGTACGAGATCGGAACCTCGTAGATGCGGTATTTCGCCTTGGCCAACTTCACCGTGATCTCGGGCTCGAACCCGAAGCGCTGCGAACGCAAGGGCATCCCCTGGATGATCTCGCGGCGGAAGACCTTGTAGCACGTCTCCATGTCCGTCAGGTTGAGGTCGGTCAGCATGTTCGAGACCAGCGTCAGGAACTTGTTGCCCACTGAATGCCAGAAGTAAAGCACCCGGCGCGGATAGCCGGCGAACCGCGACCCGTAGACCACGTCGGCCAGATCGTCGAGGATGGGCTGGATCAGCTTGGGGTATTCGGCCGGATTGTACTCGAGGTCCGCATCCTGGACGACGACGATCTGGCCGGTGGCATGCCGGAAGCCTTCCCGTAGGGCCGAACCTTTCCCTTGATTGCGCGGCTGGAGTACGACGTGGTAGCCGGGGCGCGCCATGTAGCGCTGAAGGAGGTCTCGGGTTCCGTCCGTGGAGCCGTCATCGACGAGGATGATCTCCTTGGACAGCGGTACGGCTTCGACGCGCGCGAGGAGGTTCTCCAGCGTGTCGCGCTCGTTGAAGACGGGGACCACCACCGAAAGAACGGGACTCAAGTTCGATTTCTCCTGGGTGTGGCGTACTCAGGGCTCCATCGTACCATGGTCAATTGGTTGGAGCAGGCGCTGGCTTCACGAGTCGCGCAATTGCTGGGTGGAAGCCGAGGCTGGGCGTTCGTCTGCGCGTCCCTTGGGCTTGAACTCGCGAAGGGGGGCGCCTATAATGCCTGTATGCGTCTGCAGGCTCAACAATAATGGGTATTAGGCCCTTTAACCATTCTGTGGCGGCGTTCTTGCGCTTACATGACCATCGACACCTGATTGGCATGATGGTTGCACGAGATCTTGCGGCCCGGTATCGAGGCTCCATCATGGGGGGGCTCTGGGCCGTCCTCAATCCCTTGGCCATGTTAGCGCTTTATACGTTTGTCTTCTCGGTCATCTTGAAGGTCAAGCTCGGCGCCGGGGATGATACCGCCTCGTTCGCGCTCTACTTGTTCTGCGGAATGTTGCCATGGCTGGCATTCAGCGAAGGGGTCCAGCGCTCGACCACGGTAATCCTGGGAAATGTCAATCTCGTCAAGAAGGTGGTCTTTCCGCTCGAGGTGCTTCCGCTGAATGTCGTGCTCGCAGCACTGGTGACCCAGGCCATCGGGATGCTGGTCCTGCTTGCAGCCGCGCTGGCGAAGGGGGTTCCGGTCTCGTGGACTTGGCTGCTCGCGCCACTCTTGATCGTGCCTCAGCTTGCCTGGACGTTGGGCCTCAGTTGGTTCTTGGCGAGCTTCGGAGTCTACGTCAGGGATATCGGACAGCTGATCGGCTTGGTGCTTACGGCCTGGATGTTCGTCACCCCCATCATGTATCCCGCCGCGATGGTGCCGGCACAGTATCAGTGGTGGGTCGCGGTAAACCCGATGGCGGTCTTGATTGAGGCGTATCGTCGCGTCTTCCTGGAGGGCGCTTTGCCCTCCGGCGGGGCGCTGGCCGCGTTGACCGTCTCTGGGGGGCTGGTTTGCGTTCTGGGGTACCTTTGGTTTTTGAAAACCAAGAAGGGGTTCGCGGACGTTTTGTGATATGCAAGCGCCTGTAGCCATTGCCGTTCGGCACTTATCGAAGAAGTATCCGCTCTACCGTCGCCCGCTCGATCGCTTGAAGGAGCTGGTGACGCGCGGGCGCCGGATTTATCATCAAGAGTTCCATGCGCTTCACGACGTCAGCTTCGAGATTCCTCGCGGTCGGACCATCGGTGTGATTGGTCGAAACGGCTCGGGGAAGAGCACCTTGCTGCAAATCCTGGCCGGAACCCTCCAGCCTTCGGAGGGTTCGGTGTCGGTCAACGGTCGCGTCTCGGCTCTGCTTGAGCTGGGGGCCGGCTTCAATCCTGAGTTCACCGGCCGTGAGAATGTCATGATCAACGGGGCTATCATGGGGTTTTCCCGCGCCGAGATGGAGGAGCGCTTCCCCAGGATTTGTCAGTTCGCCGAGATTGGCGACTTTATCGATCAGCCGGTCAAGACCTACTCCAGCGGGATGTACGTGCGCCTCGCCTTCGCGACGGCTATCAACGTCGATCCTGATATCCTGCTCGTCGACGAGGCTCTGGCGGTGGGGGATGCCGTTTTTCAATACCGCTGCATGCGCCGTATCAAGGAACTCAAGGATCAAGGGGTTACAATCTTCTTTGTTTCGCATGATCTCAGTGCGGTCAAGAGCCTATGCGATTACGCCTTGCTCATCGACCGAGGAGTGCTTGTGGGCGAGGGAGAACCTTACGCCATCATCAACCAGTATCAAGCCATCGTGATGGCGGCGGAAGAGGGCCTTCAGGATGCCGCCAAGGAAGAGGGCGCGGTAAAGGGGAGCTATCGGCATGGCAACGGGGATGCCGAGATCGTCGGGGTACGGTTGCTCGGGGTCGAGGGGGATGCCATTGAAGTGGTCGCCTCGGGAGATGTCGTCGTGGTCCAAGTCCGGGTGAAGTTTCAGCGCCCGCTCGAGAATCCGGTCGTCGGCATGATGCTGCGCAACCGGTTGGGGGTGGACCTCTACGGGACTAATACGGAGCTTCAGGACCTTTCCATCGGGCCGGTCCACGCCGGTAGCGAAATTGATGTTCGTTTCCGATTGAATGCTTGGCTAGGTACCGGGGACTACGCGGTCACCCTGGCTGTACATACGGCCGAGGGCGTCAGCTGCGATTGGGTGGATGACGCGATCTTTCTCAAGGTGTTAGGATCGCGCAAGGCCAGTGGCCTGACGAACCTAGATGCCCAGGTGAGTCTTGGGGCTTCGGTTTAGTCAGCGGTGACATCGAGCGAAAGGAACCTATGACGACTGAAGCCAGGGAACCGGGTAGGGGAACGGCGCTCTCTGGAGCGCTGGAGATTCTCGCCGATAGCGTCCGCTCCATGCGCCAGGACTGGGATCCGTCAGCAGGTGCCCAAACTTCTCTCCGCAGGCGGTTTATCAACTTCCTGTGCCGCCCCCAATCAGCCTTCAACAGGCAGGTCATCGCCGCCCTGGAGTCGGCTCAGGATCTGCTAGGCCATCTCAATGAGAGCAAGGCCGCAGCAGTCGTCCAGGACCGCCTTGCTGAGGAGTTCCGCCTCTTGGATGCCGAGAATCGGGAACTTCGCAGCCAACTTCAACGCGTCCAGTCCCAACTGGAATCCCTCCGGGGGCTCGCCGATAGTGCCATGCTCGAGCATCGCCTCAGTCGATTGGAGCGGAACCTTGAGGGCTCGAAGGCGGTTCCTCAAGTCCTCCTTTCGGAAGTGGCAAGCGTGCCGGCTTCCTATTCCGATGCGATTGATTACTTCAAGTTCGAGGCACGCTTCCGGGGCCCTCGGGACATCATCCGGGAACGTCATCGAATTTATTTGCCCTATGTCGAGGGACAGGCCCCCGTTCTGGATATTGGGTGCGGCCGGGGGGAATTCCTGGAACTTCTCAAGCATGCGGGCATCCAGGGCCGGGGGGTGGATCTCGAGCGGGACATGGCGGAGTTCTGTCGTTCCATCGGGCTCGAAGTTGACCATGACGATGCCTTTGCTTATCTACAACGCCTCCCGGAGGCCAGCCTCGGGGCCATCTTCTTGGGGCAGGTCGTGGAGCACATGACTCCATCGGCTGTCGCAACCTTGTTCGGCTTAGCCATGGAGAAGCTGCGGCCCGGCGGAGTTTTGATTGCCGAAACGGTCAACCCCATCTGCCCCACCGCGCTTGCCAACTTCTACCTGGATCCAACTCATGAAAGGCCCGTGCATCCGGATCTCTTGATGTTCTTGGCGGAGTCCAAGGGATTTGAAGCCGTCGAGTTCCTGTTCAGCTCGTCACCGGCTAGCCCGGAGACCACCCTTCGCGCGCACGAGGGCCAGCCTGCGGGGGGCGATCGCTTCATGGACTTCGCCATTATCGTTCGCCGCCCCTTGTCTACTTGTTGAGGACGTCGCATGTCTCAAGACACTCTCATCCCCCCGCCTCACGATGAGGCAGCTATCGATGCGATGGCCGTCATGGATCAGATTCGGGAAGAGTTTCGCCGCCGCCGCGGGCAGGCGCCTGTGGCGCGCAACGACTTCCATCGCCACATGGACGGTATCCATCTGAAGCAACTTCAGCATCTCGGTGATCTCGCCGGCGTACCGATTCCTTTTTCCCACCGAAAGAAGGTCGGAAAAGCGATCATGATTGTGCGCCGCGTCCTTTGGAAGCTTCTCGCTCCCATCACCCGCCAGCAAACCGACGTGAACAAGGCGCTTACCACCTTGGCTGCCAGCCTCCTACAGGATCGAGACCTGTTGTTCAAGGAAAATCAAGAACTTCGCCGCAGGCTCGAGGCGCTTGAGGCGACGATTGCCCAGCAACGAGGATCGGTGTAGATGGGCTTGCGGATCGCGATCGTCAAACCCGATTACCGGATCGTCGGAGGCTATGAGATCGTCCTGGACAAGATTGCCTCCGCCTTGAGGGAGCGCGGCCATGGGGTGGAGACGGTCCATGTGGATGCGACCGGGTCCACTACCTCCCATCTGCCGTTTCCGGTCTCGGATCCCATTCTCCGCCAGTTCCCCGAGTTCTTTGCTTACGTCAACCTGGTCCTTCAATTTGAAGCGCTGGATCTGAGTGCGTATGACGCGGTCATCAGCAACATGCCGCCCTCGTTCGCCGTACGTCATCCCCGGCACGTGGCGCTGTTCTACCATCACCTCAAGTTCTGCTACGATTTGCTGCCCGCGGCCATCGAGGCAGGTCTATACGGGGAATCGATCCTGCGCTTCGCGGCGGAGATCATCCGAGAGATCGATCAGCCTTACCTTTCGAAGGACCTCACGATCTTGGCAGGAAGCCACCATATCAAGCAGCGGTTAGCGCAGTTCAACGGCCTGGAAGAAAACGTTCAGGTTTGCCACGTCGGGATGGATGTCGACTACTACCATTATCAGGGCCCGACCCACTTCCGGGAGCCCGTCTGTATCGGCCGCCATGAGTTTCCCAAGCGCCCCGAGCTCTTTATCCATGCCATGAAGCATCTTCCCGAGATGACCGGCAAGCTCGTGGGTGTCGGGGGGAAGACCGAGGCGCTCAAGCGGATTGACACCTACCTTTCGCATCAGCATGTGGTGGCCTTGGAGGAGGTGGACGACCGGAAGCTCTGGCAGGAGATCATCTTCAGTACCGATCGAATGGATGTCCGAAAGCTCGAGCAAGAGCTCGCAGGCCGGGGCTATCGATCGAACGTCGAGTTCACCGGTCGCGTCTCCAAAGATCGTCTCATTCGAGAGTATGCCGACGCGCTTTGCGTCGTCTGCCCCGCGTACGAAGAAGACTATGGCCTGACGGCGATTGAAGCGATGGCCTTCGGCAAGCCGGTCATCGCGTGCGAGGACGGGGGAGGCTACCTCGAGCTCATCACACATGGGGTCGACGGTTTCATCGTTCCACCGACGGGAGAGGCCATCGCCGAGGCCATCCGCGAGCTTTCCGACCCTCGGGTTGCCGAAGCGATGGGGCGCAAGGCATACGAGAAGAGTCGCGACTTTACGTGGGAGCGTGCCATTGATCAGGTCGAGGCGGCCTTGGTAGCGACTGCGACGAACGGGAATAAGGAGGGCTAAATGAACATCGGTATCGTGGGTTCTAGCCCCGTTCCCTTCGTTGTCGGGGGGATCGAGAACCTGCTCTGGGGATTGCAGTCCAACTTCAATCAAAGCACTCCGCATCACGTCGAGCTGATCAAGCTCCCCTCGCCCGAAGGATCATTCTGGGAGTTGCTGGACTCCTACGAGCGCTTCTTCCGACTGGATGTCTCGCACTTCGACATGGTGCTGACGGTGAAGTATCCCGGATGGATGATTCAGCATCCCAACCATGTCTGCTACATGGCGCATCGCTTGCGGGGGCTCTACGACACCTACCACTTCACCGGTGAGCCGACTACCTTTCACGCCACTCAGCCGGACGTCAAGCGCGTGCTTGAAATCCTTGAACAGCCGGGAGGTAGCAACCGAGATGCGATTGAGCGGCTCTTTGCCGCGCTTCATGAACTCCGAGGTCGTGCGGCGTCCCTGCCGCAGGATTATTTTCGCTTTCCTGGGCCCTTCATCCGTCAGATCATCCACTTCTTGGACGATCGGGCCATGTCCAATGGTTCGGTAAAGCGGTTTTTGGCCATTTCGAGGACCGTCGCCGATCGCGCCGAGTACTTTCCGGCCCAGGCCCCCGTCACGGTTGCCTATCCGCCGTCCTTTCTCAAGAAGTTCCCGCAGGGTCACTACCGCTACCTGTTTACCGCCAGCCGGCTCGACAGCCCCAAGCGAATCGGCCTTCTCATCGAGGCCATGCGGCATGTGCCCCACGATATTCAGCTGAAAATTGCGGGCACCGGCCCCATGGAAGCCGAACTTCGCGCCATGGCCGGCCAGGATCCCCGGATCGAGTTCTTGGGCTTTGTCAACGACGATGAGCTTGCGGATTACTACGCCGATGCCTTGGCGGTGCCGTATGTCCCCTATCAAGAAGACTATGGGCTCATCACCCTGGAGGCCATGCGTTGCGCCAAGCCGGTCGTTACCTGTTGTGATTCGGGCGGGCCCAATGAGTTCGTCGTGGACCACGAGACGGGATTTTCCGTAACGCCAAATCCCCAGGCGCTCGCTGAGCGACTCAACTACCTGATCGAGAATCCCGCCGAGGCCGAGCGCATGGGACGCATTGCTGCTGACCGAGTCAGTTCCATCACCTGGGGGAGCGTCATTGAGGCGCTCGTTCCTGATGCCGTGAGCACTCCGTCAGCATCGCTCGACAGCGTTCGGAGTAGGCCGAAGATCGTCGTCACGACGACATTCCCCGTTTACCCCCCGCAAGGAGGGGGGCAAAACCGCATCTATTACCTCTACAAGGCACTCGCACGAGATTATGACATCGAGATTGTCAGCATGGCGCCTGCCGGGGAAAAGGCCTTCAAAGGTGAGATCGCGCCCAATCTGACGGAGAGCCGGGTGCCAAAGAGTGCGGCCCATCAGCAGGCGGAGAGCGAGATCGAGCGAAAGACTCGAATTCCGGTCACGGATGTCGCCATGCCACGCCTCATTTCCATGACCCCGGCCTACCAGGAGACGTTGCGGCGGGCCCTTGTGGATGCGGACCTCGTGATCGCCTCCCATCCCTACATGCTTCCCGTGATCGAGGCCGTCCGCGGGGATATTCCGCTTGCTTATGAGGCCCACAACATCGAGGCCGATCTCAAGGGGCATGTTCTCTCCGGCACGTCGATCGGTCGTGAGTTGGCGGCGCTGACGCAGCAGGTTGAAGCCGATGCTTGTCGCCTTTCGAAGCTGATCTTCACGTGCTCGCAAGAAGATGCCTACCGGCTCGAGGAACTTTACGGCGAGACTCCGGCAAAACGCTTCGTCGTGCCGAATGGCGTGGAGATTGCTTCTGTCCCCTTCATGGGTCCGGAGGAACGCGCAAAACTGCAGCCCCCCGGATCTCCCCCCGTCGTCCTCTTCATGGGAAGCTGGCATCCGCCGAACCTCGAGGCTGCGGAGCGCATCATCGAGTACGCGCGACGCGTGCCGCATGTCGCGTTCATCTTGGTGGGGAGCCACTGCATGGCCTTCGAGGGGCGCAGGTTGCCGCGCAATGTGGCGCTATGCGGATTGGTGGACGACGATATGAAGGCCTTCCTCCTTCACAAAGCGACCTTGGCCATCAACCCGATGACCAGCGGATCCGGCTCGAACCTCAAGATGCTCGATTACTTTGCGGCCGGGACTCCCGTACTCTCGACCGAATTCGGTGCTCGCGGTCTCGCGGTTGAGGCGATGCGGGAGTATTATCAAGCGCCGGAGGCGGAGTTCCCTCAGGCTATCCAGGCGCTCCTCTCAGACCCTGCCCTGAGGAGTCAGCTGGCCGCGCAAGCGAGACGGGAGGCCGAGGCTCGCTTTGATTGGCAAGTCCTCGCCGATATCCTACGCGTAGAACTGGGAAGCCTGCTGGCTCAGGAATCATCCCTCGCGCTACCCTCCTGACGGGGTAGAATCGGCAAACTCTGGCCTGAATGGGGGCATGTTCGGCTGGAAAGCTTGCCGAGTGGCTGGACTAGGGTGGTAGACTGGTGCATGAAGGGCGGCCTTCGCAAGGTTGGGGACGATCGTAAGGGTTTTCGGCTTTTCGTCTCCGTCCTTGTCGCGTGTCGACAAAAGTTGGAGGAGTGATTTTGAAGCGTGCATTGATTACGGGCATTACTGGCCAAGACGGCTCGTATCTAGCAGAGTTCCTGCTGGAAAAGGGCTACGAGGTTTACGGGATGACCCGCCGCTCGAGCACGATGGGTTTCGAGCGAATCAATCATTTGATGGATAAGGTTACCTTGCTGCAGGGCGACCTCTTGGATGGAGCATCGCTCATCGATGCCGTGCGCGCTTCAAAGCCCACCGAGGTTTACAACCTGGCGGCCCAGAGCTTCGTTCAGACGTCCTGGAACCAGGCGGTGCTGACCGGTGAGTTCACGGCCTTGGGCGTTACCCGCATGCTGGACGCCATTCGCGCGGTTGATCCTTCGATTCGCTTTTACCAGGCCTCGAGCTCCGAGATGTTCGGCAAGGTCCAGGCCGTTCCTCAGATCGAGAGCACTCCGTTCTATCCGCGCAGCCCCTACGGCGTGGCCAAGCTCTACGGCCACTGGATCACGGTGAACTACCGCGAGTCCTACGATATGTTCGCTTGCTCGGGCATCCTCTTCAACCATGAATCCCCGCGTCGAGGCCTCGAGTTCGTCACCCGCAAGGTGACCGACGCCGTCGCCCGTATCAAGCTGGGATTGGCAAGCGAGTTGCGTCTCGGCAACCTTGACGCCAAGCGGGACTGGGGCTTCGCCGGCGATTACGTCAAGGCCATGTGGTTGATGTTGCAGCAGGATCAGCCCGAGGATTACGTGATCGCGACCAATGAGACGCATTCCGTCGAGGAGCTGGTGGACGTGGCCTTCGCTCACGTCGGGCTCAACTGGCGCGACCACGTCGTCCAGGACCCGAAGTTCATGCGCCCCGCCGAGGTCGACCTGCTCATCGGCGACCCCAAAAAGGCTCAGGATAAGCTCGGCTGGAAGCCTGAAGTCAGCTTCAAGCAACTCGTCGAGATGATGGTCGAAGCCGACCTTCTTCGTCATCAGAACCAGTACTCGGAAGCCGCTTTCCTCGAGCGGGTCATTGCCAAGGCTTCGCCCGCCGCTTCAAAGGTCTAGGAATGCCCCGCGTCCTCATCACCGGGGCATCCGGCTTCGTCGGGAAGACTCTGCTGGCAGATCCGCAACTGGATGCTTGTGATGTCTTCTTGACGCACCGGCCCGGTGAGCCCCCTGCCTTCAATCGGTCGGGTGCCGTCCCGCTCCAGATGGATCTGACCAGCCCGGAGAGTATCCGGGCTGCAGTGGCTCAGGTCCAACCGGACCGGATCGTTCATCTGGCTGCACAGAGCTTCGTGCCTGCGTCCTACGAGGATCCGGCGGGGACTTTCGAAACGAACGTGGTTGGGCCCATCCACCTTCTCGAGGCCCTACAGGCCTTGAGAAGGCGGGACCCGTCCTACGATCCGATCGTCTTGCTGGTCGCATCGGCCGAGATCTACGGCAAGGTGACCCCCGATAAGCTTCCCCTCACCGAGGAGACCCCCTTCAACCCCCAGAATCCGTACGCTGCGAGTAAAGCCTCGCTCATTCATGTGGGTCGGCAGTATGCGGCCTCTTTTGGCATGCGCGTGGTGCTCCCCGTTCCCTTCAATCACATCGGGCCGGGACAATCGGAGCGGTTTGTGGTCAGCAGCTTTGCCAAGCAGCTTGCTGAGATCGCCCTCGGCCTTCGGTCACCCGAGATCATGGTGGGGAACCTGGACGCCGCGCGGGACTTCACGGATGTGCGAGACGTCGTCAGGGCGTATGCCCTGCTGGCTGAGAGAGGCCGGCCCGGGGAGCTCTACAATATCTGTAGCGGCGATGCCGTGCCGATTCAGCACATCCTCGACGAGTTGATCGCCCTCTCGGGCCTCGACGTCATGATCGTCTCAGACCCCGCGCGCATGCGCCCCAGCGATGTCCCCAAGCTGGTTGGCTCGGCAGGTAAGCTGGAAGCCGAAGTGGGATGGCGGCGCCAGTATACCTTGACGCAAACGCTGAATGAGATCTACCAGGCCTGGTTGACTCAACTCTCGTCGCAGGTGGAAGCCAGCCGAACTCTTCCCTGAATCGCTAGCGGTTTGCCGTCGATTCCAGGCGGCGCTGCAACTGATGCCATCGGGCGGCGATCGCCTCCGCGGAAGTCGGCTCTGCCGTGATCGCAAACGCCTTGATCTGGCCGTTGAAGGCGCGACCCTGGTGGATCCAGTCGCCGACGGTCAGGGGTAGGTCACTTTCCTTCATCGCCTTCGAGGTCTGGAGGGAGCCCGTTTCGCGGCCATTCACGTAGAGCCTCACGCGCATCCCTTCGCAGACGACCGCAAGGTAGTTCCAGGTCTCCGGAGTCAGGGAGAACGGGAGAGACGGCTCCCAGTGCTCACCGTTCCCATAGCCGAAGGAGTAGTCGCTTTCCGAGTCTCCCTCATGATGCGCGACGAATCCTGCGAAGTTGCCTGAACCAGGGTGCGTGCTGATCAAGGTGGCGTAGGCGACTTGCCCCCGCGCTGGGTTGATCAGCAATTCCACCGTGAACGCGCCGCCCGACGTTGGCGGAGATGGCAAGGCTTGGCCGATTGGCAGCAGGTCTGAGCCCTCATGTCCGCGCCCGACGAGGAAGTATGGCCAGGTCGCGTCCAGCTCTCCCTGCAGCGCTTTTGCTGAGCTGCCGCCAAGCCAGCCATCCGCTCGGGGTGGGGCGGTGATGGCCTTCGGGCGTCGACGCAACACCATGGCGTCACTCCGTGCATCCGCCGTGTTGGGCTCGTAGAGCGCGTACAAGGTTCGCGTGTGCTCGGCTACGGCCGGCCCGTAGCCATAGAGCTTCAGCGTTTTATCGAGTACCACCGGAACATCCCGATTCGTGCGGAGAAACTCCTCGAGCTTGCGGTGATCCGACTGGAGCAGCAACTCGCTCATTCCTGGGAGTCTGAGGGGGTTCGCCGTCCGTGACCGGAGATGGTAAAGCCCGGAATGATAGGACAGCATCACGGCGCTCTCGTGGGACGCCAGTTGAGCGGCAAGTCGGTCCGCGCGTCGATTGACCGCTGACTCCTCAGCTCGGCTCCGCCATTGGTTCGAGAGGACCTCGGCGATTCGCGGGAGGCTCGTGAGCATGGACGCGCCTGGGATCACGATCAGGGCAGACAGAGAAACCCGAGCGATGCCCCTGGCCATCGCGAAGGATGTCCTCGGGCCCCGCGCGGGGATTCGCTGCAAGGCATCGAGTCCCATCGCCCAGAGTAGCAGGGCAGGATACAGCACGTGAACCAGGTTGAAGTCATGGCTGCGCCCCTGGTAGTAACTGAACAGGCCAATCCCAAGCACGGAAATAAAGAGGGTCATGGCGGCTCGCGGTCGATCCGAGCCGGCCGTCAGCAAGGCTTGAACGGCTGTGCCGAGCCCGATCAGGTAGCTGAGGGCCACCAGCATCCATGGGTGAAACAGGGGCATCGGCAGCATGGCGAAGCCGTACCCGTAGAAAATCCCCTGGTAGGCAAGGTTTGCCAGGATGTTGGGGCTCCCTCCGTGCCGAAGGGAGAGGGCGCCGGCGAACAAGGAAACGACGCCTGCGAGCACCGCCATGGTGATGGCGACCTGCTTGAGGATTCCAAGGGCCTTGTCCTTGAGGCTTCCTTGGAAGCATTCGAGGTAGGCCAGCAGCAGCATCCACGTGAGAAAGAGCACCAATCCGGTGTCGAGGTTCCAGAGCACGCCGATGCTGCAGAGCAGGTGCATGCTCCAATAGGCCAATCGACTCTTTTGCTTTCCGCCGGCTGAGAGATAAAGCCAGGCAACGAGCAGGCCGACCGAGGGGAAAACGAAGCGAAGCGGCACGTACTGGTAATAGCGATCCTCAGGAATGATCAAGAGCGAGAATACGCTCGCAAAGAAGATGATCGCCGCGAGGGTGGCAAAGGCCAGAACCTTCGAGGAGAGCAAGCGTTCAAGTAGCAAGCTCAGCGCTGCGAAGGAGAGCAACGCCAGGGCTGCCATGGCCAGGCTGAACGTGAAGACGCTCAAGCCTGTGAGGTGGAAGAGGGGCTTCAAGAAATGAGGATAGAGCCCGTACTGGTTGGTGAAGTCCACGAGCAAGCCCTTCCCGAGGAAAACTTGCACGACGGAATGGAAGACCGCGTTGAAATGGTACCCGTAGATGGGGCTATCCTGGATGGCTGCCGCGCTGATGAGGTAATAGCCTGCTACCGGAAGGCTGATCGCGGCGCTGGCGGCGAGGTAGATTCCCCGCGGTAGCGTCCGGCCGTACGCCTTTCCCGCCCAGAGCAGCCCCATGGCAAGCAAGCTCACGGTCAGGACTCCCAAGATCGGCTGCTGGGCTGGCAAGCTGCCTTGCCAGAAGAAGGGGGCATTTCGGATGAGCGCGACCCCTGAGCCTACGAGACCGAGGCTCGCGAGCGCGAGCAGCCACCCGAGAGGTCGATGCGTCCCCCAGGCATGACGCACGAGCCGGAGCCCGAGAGCATTGAAGACAAGCAATAGAAGTGGCAAGACGGCAATCCCCAGCAGGAAGCGCGCTCTCTCCTGGGCTTCGGGCTTGAAATCGGCGAAGGGGGCTGCAAAGAGAGACTCCACCATGGATGGTTCCAGCGGCCGAGGGACGATGAGGGCCTCGAGGCCCCAAGCAAGCACGAGGAATACGAGCAAGGAACCGCACAAACTGAATAATCCGACGGCGACGCGCAATGCCCAGGCTGTTTCTCTTTCTTCCACGATTGCCAGTCCTTTGAGTGCGTTTAATAGTAAGGAAGTCATAATGGTAAGCGTTTTCTTGAGGTTTTGCCGAGCTTTCGGCGCGACGTTAACAATTCTTCGTGGCCTCTTGCTTGCTTTTTCAGTTAAGATTTAGGGGGCGTCTGTCTTTGATACCCATGCATTCGCCGAGCCCTTGAGTGAGAACAGCATGAAACCTTCCGATATCCCGGTCGTCATTCTTTGCGGCGGACAAGGCACGCGCCTGCGTGAAGAAACCGAGTTCAAGCCGAAGCCGATGGTCACGGTGGGCGATCGCCCGATCCTCTGGCACCTGATGAAGTACTACTCCCACTTCGGGTTCAACCGCTTCATCCTCTGCCTCGGCTACCGCGGCGACTACATCAAAGAGTACTTCTACAACTACGAGACCATGAACAGCGACTTCACCGTCGATCTGGCGAAGAAGCGTGTCCAGTTCCACTCGTCCCACCCCGAGCAGTGGGAGGTCACCCTGGCCGATACCGGCCTGGAGGCCATGACCGGAGCTCGCATCAAGCGCATCGAGCGCTACGTCCAGGCCGATCGCTTCTGCCTCACGTATGGAGACGGCCTCTCCAATGTCGATCTGCACAAGTTGCTCGCGTTCCACGACTCCCACGGCAAGCTCGCCACGATGACCGCCGTCCATCCTCCCTCTCGCTTTGGCACGATGGAGTTCGACGGAGAGCGGATCACCTCGTTCGCCGAGAAGCCCAACATGGGAGAGGGGTTCATCAACGGCGGCTTCTTCGTCTGCGACCGGGGCGTCTTCGATTACCTCGAGCGCGACGATGCCTGCATTTTCGAGCGGGATCCCCTCGAGCGCCTCGCGCAGGATGATCAGCTCATGGCCTACCGCCACAGCGACTTCTGGCAGTGCATGGACACCATTCGCGATGCGAAGCTCCTCAATGACCTCTGGGCCTCGGGAGAGTCTCCGTGGCGGGTCTGGGGCGATCGCCAGTCCATCGAGCTCGAAAGCAAGATTCCTGCCTCCCTTCCTGCTGTCCCTGCTGGAGATCACTCGTGAGTCACTGGAAAAATCGCAACGTCTTCGTCACCGGCTGCACGGGCCTCTTGGGCTCGTCGCTGACCCGTCACCTCGTCGAGCAGGGGGCCAACGTCGTCGGGCTCGTCCGCGATAGCGTGCCGCGCTCCCTTTTGGCCCAAGAGGGCGTGCTCCAGCAGATTAGCGTGGTGCACGGCGCCCTCGAGGACTACGTCCTGCTCGAGCGGGCTCTCAACGAGTACGAGATCGAGGTCGTCTTCCACCTGGCTGCCCAGACCATCGTCGGAACCGCCAACCGCAGCCCGCTCTCGACCTTCGAGGCCAACATCAAGGGCACTTGGCAGCTCCTCGAGGCCTGCCGTCGGGTCCCGACCGTCAAGCGAGTGCTGTTCGCCTCGAGTGACAAGGCTTACGGCGATCACGAGGTTCTTCCTTATCAGGAGGATGCTCCGCTCATCGGGCGTCATCCCTACGATGTCTCGAAGTCCTGCTCCGATCTCATCGCCCAGTCGTATCACCACACGTACGGCATGAACGTCTGCATCACCCGTTGCGGCAACCTTTACGGTCCCGGTGATCTCAACTTCAACCGCCTCATCCCGGGCACGATCCGCTCCCTGCTCAACGACGAGAAACCAGTCATCCGGAGCGACGGCTCCTACATTCGGGACTACTTCTTCGTCGAGGATGGCGTCGAGGCCTATCTCCACCTCGCCGAGGCGATGGACCGCCTTGAGCTCGGCGGCCATGCGTTCAACTTCAGCAACGAGCTGCAGATCACCGTCCTTGAGCTGGTCAACCGGATCACCGAGCTGATGGGCCGCCAGGATCTCGCGCCACAGGTCCTCAATCAGGCGACCGGCGAGATCAAGCACCAGTACCTCTCGGCTGAGAAGGCCCGCACGATGCTCGACTGGCATCCGAGGCACACCCTGGAGCAGGGCTTGGATCACACCATCCGCTGGTACCGCAATTTCCTTTCCGAGAACAATCAGGCGCTTCCTGCGCTGAGCAAACAATAGAGGACCCTCATGACCACTCAAACCCGCACCAAGGAAGCCATCCGGGCGGAAATCACCCGGCTGGTAGAGGAACTCTACGAGGTGGAGCACCGCCCTGCGCCCTTCGTGGCAGGCACGACCTCGGTCCCCTATGCGGGACGGGTCTACGACCAGAACGAGATTGTCGCCCTCGTGGATTCCAGCCTCGACTTCTGGCTCACGCTGGGTAAGCATGGCAAGGCGCTCGAAAAGCAGCTCGCCGAGTTCGTTGGCGCGCGTTATTGCCTGCTGGTCAACTCGGGATCCTCGGCTAACCTCCTGGCCTTCGCCGCGTTGACGAGTCCCTTGCTCGGCGATCGCCGGATCAAGCCCGGAGACGAAGTCATCACCGTCGCGGCGGGCTTCCCCACTACCGTCAATCCCATCATCCAGTACGGCTGCGTCCCGGTTTTCCTCGACGTCGACCTCAAGACCGCCAACATCGATGTGAGCCGCCTCGAAGAGGCGATCACTCCCAAGACCAAGGCCATCATGGTGGCCCATACGCTGGGGAACCCCTACGACATTGCCGCCATCAAGGCCGTGGTCGAGAAGCATGGCCTCTGGTGGATCGAGGACAACTGCGATTCGTTGGGCTCGACCTATGAGGGCAAGAATACCGGCGGCTTCGGCCACCTGGCCACCCAGTCCTTCTATCCTCCGCATCATCTCACCATGGGAGAGGGCGGAGCCGTCTTCACGAGTGATCCGTTGCTCAAGCGCGCCGTCGAGTCCCTGCGCGACTGGGGGCGCGACTGCTGGTGCCCTTCTGGCAAGGACAACACCTGCTGCAAGCGCTTCTCCTGGCAACTCGGCAGCCTCCCCGAAGGCTACGATCACAAGTACACCTACTCGCACATCGGCTATAACCTCAAGCCCCTGGATCTCCAGGCGGCCATCGGCTTGGAGCAGATGAAGAAGCTGCCCGCCTTCACCGAGGCTCGCAAGCGAAACTGGCAGACCTTGAGCCAGGCCCTCGCTCGCTACGAGTCCGTGCTCGACCTCCCGGAAGCCACTCCGGGAACCGACCCCTCCTGGTTCGGCTTCCTGTTCGGGGTCAAGGAGAACGCTCCCTTCAAGCGCCCGGAGTTGGTCCGCCACCTCGAGGACGCCAAGATTCAGACTCGCATGCTTTTCGGAGGAAACCTCCTTCGCCAGCCTGCTTACCAGGACATCCAGCATCGGGTCGTGGGCGACCTGACCAACACCGATCGCATCATGAACGACTTCCTGATCGTCGGGGTCTACCCAGGCATCGACGCGCCTCGCATGGAGTACGTCCTTGACGTGATTGACTCCTTCATGGCTTCTAGGGGCGTTGCGCCGGACCTCTCGGTCTAGTCGCCTGGCGGAGCTCGTCGTGAAGCGAATCCTCTCCTACGCGCTGGTCGCCCTCAGCAGCCTCCTCATCCTAAGCGCAGTACTCCAGTTCTGGAAGGGGGACCTCACGGTCCCTCTGCTCTACTCCAGCGGGGATGCGCTTTTCAGTTCGATGTCCGTGAAAACCATGCAAGACCATGGCTGGTACCTCCGGAACCCGAACCTGGGGGCCCCCTTCCAGCAGGAGGTGTATGACTTCCCGCTCGCCGACACGGCGCACATGCTCCTCATCAAGCTGCTCACGCTGGTCCTGCCGAACTTCGGGGCGGTCGTCAACGGCTTCTTTATCCTCACCTTCCCCCTGATCGCCTTGAGTGCTTTCTTCGTACTGCGCTACTACAAGATCTCCACCTTCACGGCGCTGGTCTGTTCCCTGCTCTTCACCTTTTTGCCGTTTCATTTCCTGCGCGGAGTCTCCCATCTCATGCTCTCGGGATACTACATGATCCCGATCATCACCCTGCTCGCGCTCGATCTCTGGGGCAAACATCCCCCCTTTTTCCAGGACGGCAGGTTCCGCTGGGGCCTACGCACGGCCCTCATCCTGCTCGCATGCCTCCTGATCGGCTCGACCGGCGTCTACTACGCCTTTTTCGCTTGCTTCTTCTTCGGCGTGGCGGCCCTCTCCAGCTACCTCGGCCGCAGAAGTCCCAAGACCCTGGTCTCGGCGGGCGTGATGATCGTCGCCATCGCGGGAAGCGTCGTCCTGAACATCACCCCCACCCTCCTCTATCACGCCCAGCATGGCCCCAATCCCGATGTCGCGGTGCGCGGCGCGGCCGAGGCGGAGATCTTCGCCATGAAGATCACCCAGCTCGTCCTGCCTCAGGGCGGCCATCGCTTGCCTATCCTCGAGCGAGTCGCCCGGAAGTACGACGGCTTCCCTCTCCCCAACGAGAACATGGAGACCCTGGGCGTTATCGGGGCCATCGGCTTCTTCAGCCTGGTCTTCTTGCTGCTCAGAGGGCGCCACGTCGCGAGCTCCTTAAGCCATCGCCTCGCCATCCTTAACCTCGGAGCCATCCTGCTTGGAACGATCGGTGGCTTTGGCTCCCTCTTTGCCCTCTTCGTCTCCCCCAGCATCCGGGCCTACAACCGGATCAGTATCTTCATCGCCTTTTTCGCGCTTTTCCAGGTGGCCCTCCTCTTGGAATGGCTCCGCCGGCGCTACTTCCCTCAGGGCTGGCCACGTATGGCCTTCCAGGCCTTCCTCGTCGTTCTCCTGACGCTTGGCATCCTCGATATGAACACCGCCTACTACGTCCCCCCCTATGCCAAATCGAGCGAGGACTTCCGTCACGACGCGGCCTTCATCCAACAGATCGAGGCCTCCCTGCCGAAGGGAGCCATGGTCTTCCAACTGCCCTATGTCCCCTTCCCAGAACATCCCCCGGTTCACGATCTGAAGGACTACGAGCTCTACCGTGCCTACCTCCACTCCAAGCATCTCAAGTGGAGCTACGGCGGCATGAAGGGCCGGGCAGCCGATCTCTGGCAACGTAATCTCATCACCAAGCCGCTCGCTCAGATCGTCGACACCCTCACCTTCGTCGGCTTCAACGGCATCTACATCGATCGCTTTGGCTACGCCGATCGCGCGGCCGAACTGGAGGCCGACCTGACGCGCATCCTCGGTGTGACTCCGATGGTCAGCCCCAACCAGCGCCTCAGCTTCTTCGACCT
This sequence comes from Candidatus Sericytochromatia bacterium, assembly GCA_036676495.1. Classification (GTDB taxonomy): domain Bacteria; phylum Cyanobacteriota; class Sericytochromatia; order S15B-MN24; family UBA4093; genus UBA4093. The sequence goes on along the minus strand of JAKFCT010000015.1, from coordinate 22,597 downwards.
GCGGAGCCATCGCGAGCGACTGGCGGCCGGCATGTCGCCCGAAGAATGGGAGCATCGGGTCAACGAGGCCTTTCCTCTCGCCGTCTCCTGGGGGAAGGGCTTCTACCACTACGAGGAGGGAACTTGGGGGCCTGCGCCCCAGAACTCCTGGCGCTGGTCCAAGAAGCAAGCCGAGCTCTACGTCGAGAACCCCACCCGAATCCCGCGCGAGGCCCGGCTCGAGATGTACATCCAGGCCGGAGCCGAGGCTCCCTCCAAGCTTTACCTGAAGGGAGCCGGGTTGGACGAGGGGATCCCCATGGGAAGCGGCGCGGTTCAGGTGAGCAAGGTGGTGAGCCTCAAGCCGGGGCGTAACATCATCGCCTTCCGGACCGACGCTCCGCCCTATCAGCCGCAGGGTGAGCACCGCCGCCTCTACTACCGTGTTATCAACTTCACGCTAGACGAACCGAGCAGGCCATGACGCGCACAGCTTCCCGCTGGTTATCCCGGCTCGATCGCCGCTTCATCCTCTTTCTCTTCGTCGGCGGCCTGAATACTCTGTTCGGCTACTCGGTCTTCGTCCTTTTGACCTTTCTGAAGCTTCCCCCCAGCCTTGCGTTGCTGCTTTCGACCATCGCTGGGGTTCTCTTCAACTTCAAGACCACCGGGGGAATCGTCTTCGCCAACCGGAACAACCGCTTGATCGTCAAGTTCGTCCTGGTTTACGCGCTGCTCTACCTGATCAACCTCGGTTCGTTGAAGCTACTCCTCGGGGCCGGGATTGGCGTATACCTGGCCTCTGCCTCGCTCCTGCTTCCCATGGCCCTCTTGTCCTTCATCTTGAACAAGCGGTTCGTCTTTTCGGAGGGAACTTGAAACTCATTTCCGTCGTTACCCCCTGCTATAACGAAGAAGCGAACGTCGATGAACTCCACGCGCGCATCAAGGCGGTCTTCGAGGGACTGCCGCAGTACCGCTACGAGCAGATCTTCATCGACAATGCCTCGACCGACGGCACTCAGGCCAAGCTGAGGGATCTGGCCCAGCGCGATCCCAACGTCAAGGTGATCTACAACGTCCGGAACTTCGGCCATATCCGCTCTCCGATGCACGGTCTCATGCAGGCCCAGGGCGATGCGGTCATCCTCATGGTCTCCGATCTCCAGGATCCCCCCGAGATGATCGTGGACTTCCTCGAAAAGTGGGAGCAAGGCTACAAGGTGGTCCTCGGCGTCAAGACCGAGAGCGAGGAAACCCCGCTCATGTTCGCCATCCGCTCGGCCTACTACAACTTCATCGGAAAGGTCTCCGAGGTCAACCTCACCAAGAACAACACCGGCTTCGGCCTCTACGACCAGCGCGTCATCCAGATCGTGCGTGACCTCGACGATCCCTATCCCTATTTCCGAGGCCTGGTCTCGGAGCTCGGCTTCGAGAGTGCCAAGATCACCTATAAGCAGCCGGCCCGCAAGCGGGGCATCACCAAGAATAACTTCTACACCCTCTACGACATGGCCATGCTGGGGATTACCAACCACTCGAAGGTACCCCTGCGTCTTGCCACGATGGCGGGCTTCTCGCTCGCGACCCTGAGTCTGCTCGTGGCGCTCGGGTACTTTGTCGCCAAGTTGGTGTTCTGGAACTCCTTCTCGCTCGGTCAGGCGCCCATCCTCATCGGCATCTTCTTCTTCGCCTCGGTCCAGCTCTTCTTCACCGGCATCCTGGGCGAATACATCGGCGCCATCTACACCCAGGTGCTCAAGCGTCCGATGGTGGTCGAACGGGAACGCCTCAACTTCGATTCTCTGAAAGAACCCTTGCCCAGCCTCAATGGGAGTATCGCCAAATGATCAAGGTCTCGGACTACATCGCTCAGACGCTCGCCAAGCATGGCATCCGGGATGTCTTCCTGGTGACGGGCGGCGGAGCCATGCACCTCAATGACGCCTTCGGCCGCTGCTCCGACCTCACTTACCATTGCTTCCACCATGAGCAGGCCTGCGCGATCGCCGCCGAGAGCTACTATCGCCTCTCCAACCGCCTCGCTGCCGTCAACGTCACCTCCGGCCCCGGGGGGACGAATGCCATCACGGGGGTCCTCGGCGCTTGGCAGGATTCCCTCGGCATGATCGTCATCTCCGGGCAGGTGAAGTATGAAACGGTCGTCCGCAGCACCGACCTCCCGCTCAGGCAACTGGGCGACCAGGAGCTGGACATCGTCCCGATGGTCTCTCACATCACCAAGTACGCCGAGATGGTCATCGACCCCAAGTCCATCCGTTACCACCTCGAAAAGGCCCTCCACCTGGCCGTCACCGGCCGCCCCGGCCCCGTCTGGCTTGATATTCCCCTCAACGTCCAGGGAGCCATGATCGACGAAACCGAGCTGGTGGGCTACGACCCCAGCGAGGACGCCCCGGCTGCTCCCCGGAATGATCTGAGCGCCCCCATCGCCGACCTCCTGAGCCGCTTGAAGTCTGCGAAGCGTCCGGTCATCCTCGCCGGTTCCGGCATCCGTCTGGGCAAGGCTCACGAGGCCTTCATGGCCCTCGTGGAGCGTTGGGGGATCCCGGTCGTCACGGCCTGGAACGCCCACGACCTCATCTGGAACTCTCATCCCAACTACGTCGGGCGGCCCGGGACGATCGGGGATCGAGCCGGAAACTTCGCCGTCCAGAACTCTGACTTCCTCCTGGTGCTCGGCTGCCGCCTCAACATTCGGCAGATCAGTTACGCCTGGCAGAACTTCGCCCGCGAGGCCTTCAAGGTCATCGTGGACATCGACGCCGCCGAGTTGCAGAAGCCGACCATCCGCCCGGATCTGCCCATCCATGCGGACGTCGCGGACGTCCTCGATCGCCTGCTCGCCGCCGAGCCCCATACTCCCCCGCAGGCCCACCGCGAGTGGCTCGATTGGTGCCGGGAGCGCAAGGATCGCTATCCGGTCGTCCTGGACTCCTACCGCGAGCAGCAGACCCCCATCAACCCCTACTGCATGGCGGAGGCCCTCTTCGCCGAGCTCCCCGAGGACGAGGTCGTCGTGGCCGGCGACGGCACCGCCTGTGTCGTCACCTTCCAGGCCGCCGACATCAAGAAGGGTCAGCGCCTTTACACCAACTCCGGCACCGCCTCGATGGGCTATGACCTCCCGGCGGCCATCGGAGCCTGCATCGCCAACGACCGCAAGCGAGTCATCTGCCTTGCGGGCGACGGCAGCATCCAGATGAACATCCAAGAGCTCCAGACCGTCGTCGGTAACCGCCTGCCCGTCAAGATCTTCGTTCTCAACAACGGCGGCTACCACTCCATCCGCCAAACCCAGAACACCTACTTCCCGGACAACTCGGTCGGGTACGACGCAGCCAGCGGCGTCACCTTTCCCAGCTTCGAGAAGCTCGCCCATGCCTATGGGATCCCCTACCGCTCCTGCGATCGCCTTGACGACCTGCGCCAGGCCGTGCGGGAGACCCTCGACGGCGACGGCCCCGGGATCTGCGAGGTGATCCTGGATCCTCGCCAGTCCTTCTCGCCCAAGCTCTCCTCGAAGGCCCTTCCCGACGGTCGCATGGTCTCGGCCCCGCTCGAGGACATGTTCCCCTTCCTGGAGCGTGAGGAGTTCCTCCAGAACATGCTGATCACCCCCTTGGCCGAGGTCTGATGAAGGTTGCCCAAGATGGGGGCCTTCCTGATCCAGGAATGGCGACCATTTGGTTGGATATTTGAGACGCTTTGGTTTACACTTGGCCTAGCAGCCAGCCTCGGGGCCCCCTGGCCCCCTAGTTTAAAAGGACACGATTGAGATGAACCGACTTGAAAAACGGATGGTTGACATCCTGAAGGATCTCAAGGAGAACTACCACGTCATCGGGGTCAAGGCCGAGTTCGAGGCTGAGGGTACCCGCATGGAAGAGGCGATGCGCCTCAAGGAAGTCAGCTTGAAGGCTGGCCTGGGATTGACCCTCAAGATCGGCGGCTGCGAAGCCATCAAGGACATGTTCGAAGCCGCCAGCCTCGGCGTGGTTCACGTCGTCGCCCCCATGGTCGAAACGCCCTACGCCCTCAAGAAGTACCTGGGGGCCATCAACATCGCGTTCTCCGAGGAAGACCAAGAGGACGTTCACTTCCTGATCAACCTCGAGACCATCACGGCTTGCCGGAATTTCGATGAGATGCTCAAGCTTCCCGAGATTGGCAAGCTTCGCGGCGTCGTTATCGGTCGCGTCGACCTCTCGGGCTCGATGGGCCTGGGTCGCGAGGCCATCAACGACAAGGAAGTCCTGGATATCGCCCTCGAGGCTGCCGCCAAGGCCAAGGCCGCCGGTCTCGAAGTGGTCGTCGGCGGTGGGGTGTCGGTCCACTCGCTGCCCTTCTTCAAGGCCTTCCCCGAAGGTTACCTCGATCGCTTCGAGACCCGCAAGGTGGTCTTCGGCTGCCCCGGTGCCTTGAACAACCCCGAGAAGGCCTTCCTCAAGGCTGTCGAGTTCGAACTGCTCTGGCTCAAGAACAAGAAGAACTACTACGGGGCGATTCACCGCGAGGACGATACGCGCTTGGCGATGCTCGAAGAGCGCTACCGCAAATCGATCGAGGCGGTGGATGCAGGCCAGGTGGAACTGGTTTCCCGCGTCTAAAGCGCACTGATCTTGGTAAGCAGGGCATTGGCCGCAGGCCCAATGCCCTGCTCCTCTTTTTCTGTCGGGAAGGAACCGCATGAGCCTCAACCCATTAGCAAGCGATCTGGATCACGTCCTGGCCCACACCCGCGCGATCTGGGAGTCGCTACGTGGGAAGCGTCTTTTTATCACGGGCGGCACCGGATTTTTCGGCTGCTGGCTCTTGGAGAGCTTCCTTTGGGCGAATGAAGCCCTTGACCTCCAGGCCGAGGCTCATGTCTTGACGCGTAGCCCCGCAAACTTTCGGTTGAAGGCCCCGCATCTTGCCGACCAACCGGCGGTTCACTTGCATGAGGGCGATGTTCGCGATTTCCGCTTCCCCCTCGGAAAGTTCGACTATGTGATTCATGCGGCGACCGAGGCGAGCGCCAAGCTCAACGAAGAGGACGGCCTGGCCATGCTCGAAACGATCGTGGAAGGAACACGCCACGTCCTCGAATTCGCCCGTCAGGCGGGTGCCCGCCGCTTCCTGCTGACCAGTTCGGGAGCGATCTACGGGCCGCAGCCCACGGAGATCACCCATGTGCCGGAGACGTTCATGGGGGCCCCCGATTCCTTGAATCCGGCTTCGGCCTACGGCGAAGGCAAGCGCATCTCCGAGTTGCTCTGTGTCCTTTACCAGAAGCAGCACGGGCTGGAGCCGATCATCGCTCGCTGCTTCGCCTTCGTGGGTCCTTACCTTCCCTTGGGCACGCACTTCGCGATCGGCAATTTCATTCGGGATGCGCTTTCCGGGGGAGCGATCCGGATAGGCGGCGACGGCACTCCCTATCGGTCTTACCTGTATGCGGCCGATCTCGCGATCTGGCTCTGGACGTTGCTGATCGCCGGTACACCCGGTCGGCCCTATAACGTGGGCTCTGATGCCGATCTGACCATTGCGGATCTCGCTCGTACGGTTTCGGAGGCCTTTCCTCACCAGCCGGAGGTCCAGATCGCAAAGGCGCCCAAACCCGGAGCTCTCCCGTCGCGTTACGTTCCGTCCACCGGGCGTGCCCAGGACGAGCTTGGACTCGGAACACTCATCGGATTGTCAGAGGCCATTCGACGGACAGCGGCGTGGGCACAAGCTATCCCCGCCAAGTGAGGTTCAAATGAGTACGTATTCTGCCGTCCTCTTCGACATGGATGGGACCCTGGTCGATTCGTTCCCCGGCATCGAAGCGGCCGTGCTGGAGGCGCTGGAACGCGAGCTTCCGGGCGTAGCACATCGCTTTGAAAGAAGCCTGGTCGGACCGCCGATCCGGGAGATCTTTAACCGGGCCTTGGATTATCCATCCGCCGAAATACTCGTCCGCCTTGAATCAGCCTATCGGGAACTCTATGATCACTCAGGCTGCTTGAAGTCGGTCCTCTATCCGGGAGTGTCGGAGACTCTCCGGGAACTCGGCCGCATGGGAATTCAGTCCTATATCGTCACGAACAAACCCAAGTTACCTACCACCCGCATTCTCGAGGCATTGGGTCTTGCGGACATGTTTGTCGAGGTGCTCTCTCCCGATTCGGTGCTGCCTCGCTTCGAAACCAAATCCGCCGCCGCTGCCCATCTGGTCTCAAGTCATGGCCTCGATCCCGAAACGACGATGCTGGTGGGGGACTCGGTGGACGACGCGCTTGCCGCACAGGCATGCGATCTCGCCTTTGTTGCTGCCCGCTACGGGTATGGAAAGGCCCATCTTGGCGCAGCCTATTCGATCGATCGTCCCGATCAGCTGCTAACGCTGTTGGGAGGTCCGCGCATCCTTCGATGAAAGTCGCGCGGGCCTGCAGGGGCAATCTCGACTCCCGCTCCGCTTTAGACATACGCTGACTTACGAGACCGTACGTAACGCTGAAGGCTATCTTCCCAGTGAGGTAAGGTCGGGAGTTCACTCAGCTCCAACCCCCGGTTCCTCATGACGGAGTAACGGGGGCGTGGGGCGGGGCGATTGAGCTCCTCGGTGGTCTGCGGCAAGACGGGGGTCTTCATGCCTCCCAGTTCGACGATTTTTCGGGCGAAGTCCATCCAGGTGCACTCCCCTTGCCCCGTCGCATGGTAGATTCCGTAGCGCCCGGTCCGGATGAGCCGGCTGAGGGTCTCGGCGAGATCCCGGGTCCAGGTGGGGCAGCCCCACTGATCGTTCACGACCTTGAGTTCGGGCCGCTCGGCAGCCGCCTTCAGGATGGTTTCGACGAAGTTCTTGCCGTGATGCCCGTAGAGCCAAGACGTGCGCACGACGTAAAAGCGGGATAGCACCTGCTGGAGATGCTGCTCGCCTGCGTACTTGCTGCGGCCGTAGACGCTTTGGGGGTTGGGCGTGTCGTACTCGTCGTAGGCCGTGCCCTTCTTGCCGTCGAAGACGTAATCGGTGCTCACGAGCAACATGGCGGCGCCCGCTTCCTGGCACGCCAGGGCCAGGTTCCAGGTCCCCAGCGCGTTTACGCGGTAGGCGCCGTCGGGATCCGCCTCGGCGCCGTCGACGTTGGTGTAGGCCGCGCAGTTGATCACGACGTCAGGGCGGGCCTGGGCGATCGCCCGCTTCGTCGCCTCCAGATCCGTGATGTCCAGGCGCACGAAGGCCGGATCCTCGCTCGGCCGCATGCCGCTCGGGATGACTGTGTCTCCTGCCGCCTGCAAGACCGGCACCAGATCCTGGCCCAGCATCCCCTGCGCTCCGGTCACGAATACCCGCATCACTCCTCCTCGGTAGAAAGCCCCGTTGATCGTTTCCGGGACCTATGCTAAGGTTGGTTTAAGCTTATTTAAGCCGAGGTTAAGACGTCACCCTCCCCGTGATAAGGAGAACCGGCCATGACTTCGCATGGACCCTGGCGCGTACGCCTTCTGCTCAGCCCGCTCGTTGAAGCCCCGACATCCGCCTAAACTGTCCCATTTCAGGATTTCATCCGGTCGTCGGCGTGGAACGGGGCAAGCCTCACCTTTCGCCTCAGTCTACCACGGGCAAGCTCGCGAATCAGGGCCGTGAGCGGCCGGGAGCACCCAAAAAGCGCGGGCCAGGGATTTCCCTGGCCCGCGCTTTGATTAGAGGCGTCGGAGGGTGACCGCGTCCGGGGTCACGTCCACGGCCATGGCGTACGCTCCGCCCACGACGACCTGCGGGACCCCGCGCCAGGTGGCTTGGTTGACGGTCGGGATGTTCCCCGTGAAAACCGCCGCCACCTGGTTCTGCTTGAAGAGTTGAAGCAGCTTCAGGACCTCGTCGCGGTCCTTCATCGCCACGTTGCGGCCCTTCCGCGGGTCGACCATGGGCAGGTGCATGAAGACGAACGAGCGGCTCACGTTGGCCTCCCGGAACTGGGCGAAGCGCTCGACCAGCCAGCGATGCTGATCCGCGCCCAGGCGTCCCGAGGCGTTGTCCAGGAAGATGAAGCCGGTTCCGTTCACGGTAAAAGCGTTCGGGACCTTTCCGAGCTTGGCCTGGTAGGTTTTCGCCTGATCGCGGGTGCCTCGCAAGGTGTAGGTAGGGAAACGATTGGCCTTCAGCGCTTCCGAAAGGTGCGTCACGGAATGCCCCGAGTTGCCCAGGTGAATGGCGAAGTTGGGCTGGTCGGCCTTGGTGAGCCCGCCGAGCCCGCCGCCCGTGACCACGAACTGGAAGTTCCCCTTGAGGTTGGGATCGAGCTTCCAGACCCCCTGGGAGCCTCCCGGAACGGAGATGGACGTGCTCAGGGTGCCGTCCCGGCTGGCTCCGTCCGAAACCCCCTGCGGAGTGGTGAGGAACGCACCGGTCGGCACGTTGAGCCACTGGATCTTGGCCTGGTAGAAGGAGGCTCCGGGGTTGTTCAGGGTGAGGACCGCCTGGGGCGAGTTGGCCCAGACCGTGATGACCCCGTTGTTGCGAACGGCGCTGCCGCCCTTGACCTCGAGGCCGATGTTCCGCGCTGCCGCCGGAGAGGCCAGAATCAGACCCATCACCAGCGCAACGGCTGAGGTGGCGCGCTTCATGTTCCGTACGTTCCCGGGTTTCCGGGCTCCGAACGGCCAAAGGCCAGTCATGTCGATTCGAACCTCTCTACTGCAAAGCGACGGCGTCCGCCCCATCATACCACGGCTTCAAGGGCCTCAAAAGTAGTCAACGCCTAGTGGTATGGTATAGTGGAGGCCATTCGGCGAGTCTGTGTTCGATGAGGTGCTGGAATGTCTAAGTTGAGCGTCGCCGTGATTTGGCATATGCATCAGCCGCTGTACAAGGATCGCTTGACTGGCCGCTACTTGATGCCCTGGGTCCGGCTTCACGCCATCAAGGACTACCTCGACATGGTCGAGATCCTGCGCCAGTACCCCAAGATCCGCCAGACCTTCAACCTCGTCCCCTCCCTGCTGGAGCAACTGGTCGATTACGGCCATCACGGAGCTATCGATCGCGCGCTGGAGCTCACGCTCAAGCCTCTCGACCGGATGACTCCGGACGACAAGGCCTATCTTCTCGAGCGCTTCTTCGACCTTAACTGGGAGAATCAGCTTCGCCCCTACCCGCGCTACCTCGAGCTCGCCAACAAGCGTAACGAGCTGATGGCGCATATGTCCGCCGAGGAAGCCGCCTCCCGCTTCTCGGATCAGGACCTGCTCGATCTCACCGTCTGGTTCAACCTGGCCTGGTTCGATCCCATGTGGCTCTCGCGCGACGCGGAGCTGCAGGCCCTGCTCAAGAAGGGGCGGAGCTTCACGCAGGGCGATCGCGAGCTGCTCATCGCCAAGCAGCGCGAGCTCATTCGCGCCATCATCCCGACCTATACCCAGATGCAGGCCGAGGGCCGGATCGAGCTCACGACCACGCCCTTCTACCATCCGATCCTGCCGCTCCTCGTGGATACCCAGTCGGCACGCGTCGCGCGGCCGGAATTGCCACTGCCATCCCAGCGCTACCAGCATCCCGAGGATGCGCGTGCCCAGGTGCGCAAGGGGCTCGACTACTTCGAGGAGAACTTCGGGTACCGCCCTTCCGGCATGTGGCCCTCGGAGGAATCCGTGAGCCCCGCCGTGGTGGAACTGGTCGCCGACCAGGGAGTCTCCTGGATCGTCAGTGACGAGGGAGTCCTGGCCCACTCCCTGGGTGCAAAGTTAGTGCGCGATGGAGAAGGGCGCCTCCAGGACCCCGCGACCCTTTATCAGCCTTACTGGGCCGAGTCCAACGGCAAGCGCGTCGCCATGGTCTTCCGGGACATCGTGCTCTCGGATCTGATCGGCTTCTCGTACTCCCGCATGTCGCCACAGGATGCCGCCCGCGACTTGCATGGGCGTTTGAAGGCCATTCGCAGCCGCCTCCCGCAGGACGACGCGCATCTGGTCACCATCGCCTTGGACGGCGAGAACTGCTGGGAGTACTACACCCGGGACGGGGCCGACTTCCTTCATGCCTTCTACGAGCTGGTCTCCAACGACCCCGAGCTCTCCATGGTCACGGTGGGCGAGTACCTGCGCGACCATGAGCCCCGCCGGACCTTGCATCAGCTGCATGCGGGATCGTGGATCTACTCGGACTTCACCACCTGGATCGGCGATCCCACCAAGAATCGGGCCTGGGACTACCTCTACAAGGCCCGCCAGGCTCTGGCCGCTCACCCAGATCACCCCCGGTTCGCGGAGGCCCAGGAAGAGATCTACATCGCGGAGGGCAGCGACTGGTTCTGGTGGTTCGGCGAAGGGCATAACTCGGGCCAGGACGATCTTTTCGACTGGCAGTTCCGCCTCCACCTCCAGAATGTCTACCAGCTCTTGGGCCAGCCCGTCCCGGAAGAACTGCTCGAGCCCGTGGCTCATGCGGAGGCGCCGGCGCCGGCCGTCAAGGAATTTGCGCTCACTCCCTCGGTCGATGGGCGACTCGCCTCGGCCGAGACCTGGAAGGATGCTGGCGTCTTCGACCCCACGCTGGGACAGGGTGCCATGCACGCCGCAACGCAGGGAATCCGGCGCATCCGCTACGGGACCGACGCCAGCAACATCTACCTGCGGGTGGAGTTTGCGGATTCCTTCTTGCCTGGCCCCGGAGACACCCTGGCGCTCTACCTCTGCTACCCGGGGCAGACCCGCTTCAACGCGCCGATCAACTTCGACTGCAAGCTGGCGGATTGCCCGACCCAGGACTGGCATTTCGCCCATGAGGTGCGGGTGACCTGGGATCCGATGGATGCCGTGCTGTCTCAGGCGGGCGAGTACAACACCTGGCATGCGCTCAAGACTTACGTACGGATTGCCTACCAGGACGTGCTCGATATCTCGCTGCCGCTCAAGTCGCTTCGGCAGGAGGCGGGGGCTGAGATTCGCTTGGCGATCGCCCTCGGCTCCAACGGGGTCATCACTGAACTGCTGCCTCGAGCCGCAGCCATTCCGCTTCACGTCTCCGCCAAGGTGCCCGTCGCAGGCCACTGACCTGCGGGTATGCTATACTCATAGCACGTTGGCCTCCGTAGCTCAGCTGGATAGAGCTGCTCCGTCCTAAGGAGAGGGTCGGGGGTTCGAATCCCTCCGGGGGCGCTAAGGATAAAGCGGGTTTCAGCCATTCGGCTGGGCCCGCTTTTCTCGTCTGGGCGTCCCACCGGCAACCTCAGGAGCGATCGCGAAACAGTTGATCCTTCTGGACACACCTGCCCAAAAATGGAATCATTGGGGGTAGACCTACGGCAAGAACTGCTCTCTTGAAAAGGAGGCGACGCCACCATGAAAGACACTCCTCAAGGACGGGATTCCAAGCGCGGAGAGACCAAAGCCAGGGAGGCCGCGAAATCCCTCCCCGAGAGCCTCGGACTCGCCGAGAGCTTTCTGACGATGGGGCGGGAAGCTGGCTTCGATATGACGAATCAAGAGGATGTGGCGGCGTGGTCGATCGAGTTCAAGCGCCGCATCAAGGCGCAACCGGCGCCGGAGAAGTCCCAAACCATGCAGACGCCACCCTCCGCCTTCGGTCGCGGCGCGCGAGGCAATTCCTTCACGTAGAAAGACCGCATGCCGTCTATTGACCTCGAAACCTGGGAACGCCGGGAGCATTTCCGCCTCTTCAACGCCATGGAGTATCCGTACTTCGGACTCAGCGTCGACCTGGACGTGACAGGGCTTCTGGCCGATCTGAAAGCCGCGGACCTACCCGTCTACCCGACGCTCATCCATGCCGTGACGGGAGCCGCCAACGAGATCCCGGAGTTCCGGACCCGCGTCCGGGACGACCAGGTCATCCTGCACGAGCGCGTCTCGCCCTCCTTCACCGTTCCTTGGCGCGGTGACCTCTTCAACTTTTGCACCGTTCCCTACGAGGCCGATCGCGACCGCTTCATCCGAGACTGCCAGAAAGCGATGTTCCGCTCGGAAAACGCCGAGGCCTTAATTCTTGATGATTCGGACCGCGACGACCTGATCTTCCTGACCTGCTTTCCCTGGAGGGCGTTCACGGGTGTCACGCATCCGGTCAACCCACGGGGCAATGACTACTTTCCTCGCTTCGCCTGGGGCAAGATCGCCGAGCGGGAAGGACGGGAGTTCCTTCCTTTCAACCTTCAACTCCATCACGGCTTGGCCGACGGGGTTCATGCCGCCCGCTTCCTGTCGCGCCTGGAGACCCTCCTTCACGTCGACTTGCGTCAGAACGATCTGTCGGAAAAAAGTCCTTCTCGGGTATAATCTCCTCGGCCATCCGCCTCCCCGGGTGCTGGTTCACGCAAGGCTGCACCCGGGAGAAGGTCGGATGGCTTTCTGCATCAGCCGCCAAATCGGCCCTTGAAGGTCAGCTCGGCGATCCCGGACTTGTCGAGCTCGCCGAGCCCGTAGGCGCTCATCCGCTGGTACTGCTGCCAGGTCGCGTCGGCGAGCGGCAAGACCAACCCGAGGTCCTGGCCCATGCGGGCGGCGATGCCCGAGTCCTTCGCGGCATGCGCCGCCGAAAAGTAGCAGGCGTGATCCCGGTTCTGCATGTCCTCCCCGTCCGTCTGCAGCACGCGCGATCCGGCCCCCGTCTGGGAGAAGACGTCCCGCAACATGCTCAGATCCAGGCCGAGGGCGTCGCCCAGGGCCAGGCCTTCGGCAAGGCCCGCGGTATTGATGTTCATGACCATATTCACGAGCGCCTTGACCTTGCTGGCCTCGCCGGCCGGCCCGATGTAGCGAAGGGCCGAGCTCAGGGTATCGAGCAGGGGCTTGGCCTCCTCGAAGACCTCGGGGCGGCCTCCGCACATCATGAAGAGCGTGCCCTCCCGCGCCTGGGTGATGCTCGCGGCCATGCAGGCCTCGAGGGCCCGCGCCCCCGCCTGCTGCGCCAGACGCTCCATGTCCTGGTGGACCGACGGGGTGAGCGTCGCGCAATTGATGAACAGCTTCCCCTCGGCATGCATGAGAAGGTTGTCCTCGGGGGCCTCGAAGATCGCCCGCATCGCGGCGTCATCCGAGATCACGGTGAAGATGACGTCCGAAAGCACCGTCACTTCCGCGAGCGTCGCGCAGGCTTTGGCGCCCAGCTCGGCGGCGAGGCTGCGGGCGGCCTCGGGCTTCGCGTCGTGGACGGCGGCGACGGCATGGCCCGTGTCCTTCAAGCGGCGCGCCATGTTGGCGCCCATCCGCCCGACCCCGACGAATCCTAGAGGGCTGGTCATAGCGGCTCCTTGCTGCGGCGTTAGCGCGCGAACTCGGGGTAGAACGGGTTGTTGCGTTTTTCGAGGCCGACGGTGGTCAGGGGCCCGTGGCCCGGAGCGATCACGGTTTCATCCGGCAGCGAGAAGATCTCGCGCCGGTTGTTGGCGAGGGCATCCGCGTAGGAGATGTTGCCGCGCCCCATCGAGGCGGCGAAGAGCGCGTCTCCGACGACCACCACCGGCGTGGCCAGGCCGGTGACGAGATAGGAGGTCCCCCCGACCGAGTGCCCGGAGGTGGGAAGCGGTTTGATCGTCAGCTTGCCGACCCGGAACGTCTGGCCTTCCTCAAGGGGGGCGGCCTCCGGGATGGGCTCCCGGGGGGAGACGAAGGCCGGAGCCCCGGTACGCTTCCTCAGCTCTCCCAGGCACATGATGTGGTCGTGATGGGTATGGGTCACCAGCATCAGCTCGACCTTCAAGCCGCGCTCCTGCGCCGCCTTCAGCAGGGCCTCCGCATCCGAGCCCGTATCGAAGATGATGGCTTCTCGGGTCGCCTCGTCCCAGAGCAGATAGGCGTTCACGAAGAAGTCCTCGTAAGGAGTGTTGAAGCCCAGGAGACCGTCGGGAAGGGAAACGTCGGGGGAGTAGGCATGTTTGCCCAGCGCGACCAGTTGATCTTCCCCGAGATCGAGTAGGGGCGCTACCCGGCGCACGGTGGCTTCATCGAAGTCGCCGTCCAGCACGCGCCGAAGCGCGGGGCCTTCCAGCTGAGCCCGGGAGGCCACGTCGTCGGGCTTGAGCGAGAGGCCTTGAAGGGCCTTGGACAGCACGTCGTTGTAGTGGTCTTCGAGGGGGATCTGAGGCATGGCTTGCGACTCCCTTTAGAAAAGACAGGGTTGCTTCGTCCTCCTCATGGTACTCGAAGAACCGGTTTGCGGGGGACGGCCCCCATGGGCTTCGAGCCTCCGGGCATGCTCGGCGCAAGCCTTCCAGCTTTCCTCGGCATCCGGATCGCCTTGCCTGGGTAGGTGGCGAGGCCCCAGGGCCGCGCTCACCGCGCGCTCCGCGCCGTCGATCGCGATCGTTTCGGGGAGCGTCCACCCTTCTCCCTGGTTCAATTCCAGGAAGCGGTACGGTCCGACTGCCAAGAGGCTCTTGAAGGCTTCGAGGGTCAGGGTCGTGAGCCGGAGCTCGGGAGGCGCGTCACGATCCACGCGCCAGAACCCCCGTGGATTGCCGGGATCCGGCGCGAGGATTGCCGCCAGGTCCTCCAGACGGAGGCCGTAGAGCCAGGCGACCAAGGCCTCCGTGATGCAGCGGACGCGCAGGCGCTCATGCGGGGTCAAGCAATACAGCGACTCCAGGCTGCGGTTCGCCGGGAGGTACGGGCGCAAGGCCAGCCAGAGCGGGGCGAAGAGCGGGGATGGGCCATTCAGGCGCAAGGTGTTGACGGCCAGGTAGGGCATCAGCTCATGCTGCGGATAGAGCAGCGGCAGCTCGGCGACGACGTGCGCGTCGACCTGGGTGCCCCCGATCCGGATCCGGGCGACCCAGTCCAGGACGAAGGAGTTGAGCAGCGCCGGAAGGGCGCACGTGAGCACGGGATCCTCCATGCGTAGCACTCCCAGCTTGTGCCCGCAGGGCAGGCCGGGATTCAGGGAGGAGATGAGCGTCCGCTCGTCCGTGTTTCGGGCGATGCTGCGGTAAGTGACCTTGGGTGTCAAGACGCGCTCGCCCTTGCGCCTCGCATCCTCCCATGCCATCAGGTACTGGGGAGCAAGGCGCTTCGAGTCCCATGGAAGGCTCTCCCAGTGGGCGGCCAAGCCCGTTCCTCGGAGCCAGGCCTTCGCCGCGTAATCGTACTGGTGGATCATCACTCCTTGATAGAGCGGAAGGGCGATCGCCCCCTTCGGCCCGACCCACCTCCCATCCGCGTCCGGACGGTAGCCTTGGGCTTCCCAGTCCGGTCGGGACGCGAACAACTCCGAATCGTCGGTCATGTGGAACTCGCGTCCCGACTGGATCCCCCACGACCCGTTTCCGCTGTCCCCCAGCAGGACGGAGTTCGCGTAGATGCGGCGAAGCAACTCGACGTCTCGCCGTCCTTCCAGTTCGAGAAAAGCCCGGCTCTTGGGGCTGAACCTCGCCGTGAGCGCAGCGTCGTACGCGAAGGCATATTCCTCCGCCCGCTCCCAGTCGAAGCGATCCTGGCGCATGAAGGCGGCCTTCAGCTTCCCGGTCCTTCCCCCCTTCTCGAGGATGATCATGCAGAACTTGAACGAGCGGTGGATGTCGAAGATCCGCTGGCGGTTCTCGAAGCCGAAGAGCCAGCGCCACTGGCAGCGATCCAGGAAGAGCTCGCGCAGCGCCTGCGCCCCCTTGTCGCCGTAGAGGCTGCCGGGGACGATCAGCCCCATTTGCCCTCCGGGCTTGAGCAGGGCATGGCTCATCTCCAGGAACATCTTGTACGTGTTGGGATCCGCAGAGCCCTGGTGGCGGAAGGGGTGAGCAGGGTCGGCGAACCCTTCCGGCAGGTCGAGTCGGCGCGCCCACGGCGAGCTCTCCATGGCCTCGCCGAAGGGAGCCCCGGCATGCCGCACCCAGTTGCCCTGGGCCTTCAAGGTCGCATTGGCCTCCAGCCACTTTCGCTCGATCGAGGCATCCGATTGGAAGAGGCGCTGCTGCTGGCGCAAGGCCTCCTGCTTCCCGTAGGTCCGGAAGCGCGCGTCATGGTTGCTGAAGAACTCCTGGGAGTTGGGCTTCTGGGTCTCCCAGGGCGGGTTGCCGACGACGGCGTCGAAGCCCGACCGGGAGGCCCGGAAGACATCCGGAAACTCGAGCTCCCAGTGAAAGAAGCCATGGCGTTTGGCCAGCTGCTCGACGCATGCCAGCGTCGCCGGGGCCGGGGCCAGGTAGTTCAGGGGCGTGGGGGCATCATCCAGCAGATCCGCCGGCCAGAACCAGACCGAGCACCAGGTGTCGAAGGCGCGCTTCACCTGCTGGAGGGCGGAGCTTCCGGCAATTTCCGCGCGGTAGATTTGCGCGCGCAGGTCCGCGCGATGCACGGGCAGGCGGTGCAGCTTGGACAGGGTTTCCAGGGCCTGGGCATGGGTGGCGATCGCCGATGTCGAACGATCCTCGCTCAGCCAGCTCATGCTCCCGGTGAGCAGCTGATCCATCTCTTCTCGGATGCGCGCCCGCATCGCCTTGAGTGCCACGCTCCAGGCCTCGCCTGCGACGCTCGCCCCCCGATGCCCCTTGTCGCCGGCCTCGCGCTCCCAGGCCATCACCGGATACTTGAGGAAGCCGTCGAACCATGCCCCGACGAGCGCATTTCCCACTTTCAGCTTGTGGTCGAGGAAGCTGAACGGGAGCTCGCGGTCCATGGTCTCGACCCAGAGAGCGAGCTTTCCGAGCTCGACCGCCAGCGGATCGAGATCGACCCCGTAGAGGCAGCGCTCCACGAGATGCCGCTTGAGCCGGGCCCGGAGCATCGGCTCGAAGTTCGGCTCGTCGGGAGGAAGCGGCAAGGTCTCCTCGCAGAGCTCGCCGTGCGACGCGATCCCGCTGGCCAGCGTGACCACGGTCCGGCGTCCATGCGCCTGGATGCGGCCATGCGCGTATAGGCTGGAGACCAGGGCATCCGTCAGGTAGCGCAGGGCGGCTACTAAAAAGGAGCCTGATCCCATGCTCGGATCGCAGATCTTGAGGTCGAGAATCGCCTCGGGCTCCTTCGGCCGCGCCATGCCCTCCGGTTCCTCCGGAGCGGCCTCGTAAACCAGGGGATGGAGCGTGCGGCTCACCATCGGCAGCGTCAGCTCGGGGCGGGTGAAGAAACTTCCGCTCCCCTTGCGGGTGCCACCCCAGCGCACCAGGTACCACTCACCGGGGAGCACGATCCGCGCGATCAACCCCCGGGTCGCCTGCTCCCGCTTCCCGGGATCGGCGAGCTCCCGTGCCCCCACCAGCTTCCCGACCTCCAAGGCCCTCCGCGCCCAAGCAAACGCTCGGTGCCGGGCGTCGTCTTGGTCAGGTTCGCCCGGGAGCTCGGAGTCTGAAGGGGCATCGGAAGGGTAGTCGTCTTCCCCACCCTTTCGTAGGCCGTCGAGGAGGGCCTTCAGGGCCGTGTCATCCAGGCCTTCGAGTTGGCTCAGGGGCATGGCGGGCTGTTTGCCCAGGTTCAGGAAGAGGACCGGATCGTCCGTGGCGCGCCGCAGCTCGAAGTCGAGCAGGCCCTCGTAGAGGATGCCGATGTAGGCCCCGGAGAGATCCGAGAAATCCACAGGCACGGTCACCTGGCTGCGCTGCGTGACAACCGGGATCCGGACATGCGTCCGGCAAAGCAGATCCAGGATCTCCGCCACGTCGCGATCGCTGACCCCTTGCGGCGACTCCAGCGCCGCCAACGCGCGCGCGAGCGGATCGTCCGACTGCCCATCCCCCGCCTCGAAGAGCTCTCCGCCGTAGGCCGGAACCACCAAGTCCCGATGATGGGACCCTTCACAAACCATTCGAAATGCCCCCAGCACCCTGGGCCACGCACTGAAGGTGGGGTGAGCGGATGAGGAGGCGCGGGTTTGGGGGTCTTGGAGGGTGGAAAGGCCATAAGACGCGCGGTAGATGGGGTTATCGCAGGGAAGGAGGCCCCGAGCCTCGGCGAAGAGGAGGACGACCAGACGCATGATGATCCGGCAGGCCGCCACGTAGAGGAGGCGCGGGGGGACGTCCTCCCGGATGGCGTCAAGGGAGGCGCTCTGAGCCGTGATGAGGCGTTCGACGGCCTGGCGGACGCGCTCGCCCATCTGCTGCGAGAGGTCGGAGCGGCCCTTTCGCGAGGCCTTCAGGGCCGCGAGCAAGGGGCTGTCTTGCCCCATAGCGGGGGGACGCATGGCCTGGATCCCCAGCACGTGCCGCATTCCCGACAGCTGAGCGCTCGGTTTGCCGGAGTCGAAGAAGCTCGCGGCGTCCCATTCGACGTAGGCCTCATGGTCTGGGGTGGCATGGAGCAGTCTCCACCGCGAGCCGTTGGAAAGGAGGGCGATCGCCAGATCTTGCCTTCGAAGCCACTCCACCGCCTTGGCGCTGAGCCGTCGGCCTCGCCCGACGCTCAGGTTGACCTGAGGATCGGCGAGGAAGACCGGAAGCACACCTCCCGTGCGTCCTTTCCAGAGCCGCTGCGGCCTGACCTTCTCCCCGTCCAACGAGGTCATCGTCCAGTCCTGCCCGATGGCGGAAGGCTTCAGCCAGCCGTGGGAGTAGCCCAGGGCGTCTTCGAGGATGAGATCGATGAGGTGGCTGAAGGGTTTTCGGGAGGCGACGCCGGCCTCCAGGTCCTGCGTGAGGGCCGCATGCAGGTTCTGGGCGCGCAGCGACGGCAGGGACGGGGGTTCGAGCTCCATCAGCCTCGCGAGGGCCGAGGGGGTGAGCAACCACCCTCCCTGCAAGAGTTCCCCCCACCAGGCCAGGACGTCGGTCTCGGGCATCTCATACCTCCGGAAAGCGGATTTCGACGGCCACGGGAAGGACCTGCATCGGGTCCTTGAGCTGGTAGCGCGCGGGTAAGACGCGTTCGATGAGGCGATCGCGCTCCTCCTCGAGTTGCGTGCGAAGCTCGCGGTAGTGTCGCCGCCGCAGTTCGAGCTCCTTGGTCAGGTCGAAGAGCTTCTGCTCGCGCGCATGCGCGATCTCGACCAGGAAGGTCGTCTGGCGCATGGCCTGGACGAAGGCCTCGCGTTCGCGTTCCAGCTTGGCGAGGGTATTCTCGCGAAGGGAGCGGCCGATCTCGCCGAGGCGCTCCTGGAAGCGCCGTTTCTCGTCGGCGATCGCCTGCTCGCCGGTCTGTTGAAACGCACGCTCGAGGCGCTGGGTCAACTCGATGGCTTGCTGTTCGAGGAAGGCCTCGAGCTCTGGTTGCACATGCTCCCAGAGTGCTCGTGCCGGCTTGGCGAGCGTCTTGCCCGGAGACCGATGGGCCTTGGCGGGCGGGGAGGGTGGAGTGAGCGGAGGGGGCGGCGACTCCACTGGAGACTCAAGCCGGCCGTTCCGGATGGGAAAGCACCAGGTGCGGACCCAGTGATGCGAGGTTTCCTGGAGGCCATTGGCGGCGAGTTCTTCGACTGTCAGCAAGACGGCGGCCTCCGCTCCGTCGGGAAGGGGGCCTCGCCGGGCGATCCAGCGCGAGAAGCGGTCGGGCTGGTAGCGGGCCCGGGCGATGCTCCCGAGGGCTTGCTGCAAGATCGGGTGCCCCAGATGCATCAGGAAGGTGTTCCGCTCGGGGCGGAAGACCGTTCTCCCTGCCGTTTCCTGGAGCAAGTGCCGGGGATCGAAGGTCAGGCGAGGGATGGCGGCCATGAGGCCATGCCCCGAGCTGACGGGGAGCGTTTCTTCGATCAGCGGGCGCCAGGCCGCAGGGACGGGTTCCACCAGGCGGAAGCGCCCGCGCTCATCGGGGCCTTCCATGCGTGGTAGGCCGCAGCCGAGCCCCATCGCGACTTCCAAGGTGTCCTGAAGGCTCGCGGGCAAGAGATCGAGCTTCTCGGCGAGGGCTTGCAGGGCCTGCTCTTGATCCGTGCCTTTTTCCGGGGGAGGCGCCGGGGGCAAGTCGTCCGGTTCGGAGGGATGCGCGAGGGTCTCGTCGAGCTGGAACAAGAGGTCGTTTCCCGAGGCGTCCTCGAGGAAATGCGCCTCGATGGCCTCGCTGAAGAGCGGATCGGCCATGATCCGGTCCTCGCGGATCTGGGAGCGCTTCGCCAGGAGACGCCCCATGAAGCGCAGGGATTCGTCATCTTCCGAGCTGAAGTGAAAGATCGCGACGTCGCGGGCTTGCCCATGCCGGTCGAGCCGTCCGTTTCGCTGCTCCATGCGGGAGGGGTTCCACGGGATATCCCAGTGGAGGAGGTAGCGACACGTCGCTTGAAGGTTCAGGCCTTCCGAGGCGGCATCCGTGGCCACCAGGATCCGGAGCGGATCCGCAGGATCGTTGAAGGCCTCCTTGATCTCCTGGCGCTCCTCGTCGCGCATGCCGCCGAAGAGGACCCGGATCGCGCCGATTCCCTCTGCCCCGTAGTCCGTTTCGAGGCGTTTCGCCAGGTAATCCAAGGTGGTCTTGTACTCGGTGAAGATGATCAGGCGCTCGTCATCGCGCCATGCGGCCTCGTGGCGAAGGGCCGTGTCGCAGAACTGCTTGAGGCGCTCGTAGCGGGCATCGCAGACGGGGATTTCCGAGGGATGCCATCCCAATCCCAGCGCCTCGAGCGCGGTGCTCACCTCCTCGAGGGGAGCCTCGAGCGCCTTGGCCATGGACGAGAGCCACGAGCCCACCACCGTCAAGGCATGGCGGGCGCGCGCCTCGAGTTCGAGGTCATCTGCCAGATCCATGGAGGCCGCCGCCTTCGCCGCGCGGACGTCGAGGCTTTTGATGCTTCTCGCGGCCTCCAGGCCCTCCATGCAGCGCCACCAGCTATCGGCAAAGGTCGCGGGCCCCGAAAGCAAGCGCTTGCTCAGCACCTCGATGGCGAAGGCACCTGCTTGGGCTTCCGAGCGCAGTGCTCCGCGCCCCCGGCGCCGCACCTCCCGGCGGAAGTGCTCGAAGGCTCGAAGCAGGGCCCGTTCTTCCGGCCTCAGCTCTAGATCGGGCAGGGCTTCCACCCGGCGTTCGGTGAATCGGGGGTTTCCGTTTGCCGGGGTGAGGTCGCCCTTCAGGCGCCGCACGACCACCTGCGAGATGCGTTGCTTCTCTTCCTCGGTAAAAGCGCTCGTCCGGCTGAAGCGCACGGGATCGAGCGCTTCGAGCAGCCCCGAGAAGCTGCGGGTATGCCCGTTATGGGGCGTGGCCGAGAGGAAGACCCGGTGCTCGAACCATGGGCTCATCCGGCGCAGCATCCGCGACAGCTCCGAGTCGGGTCCGAACCCCCCTGGGCTCAGGTTATGCGCTTCGTCGACGATCAGGAGGTCCCATGGAGCTTCCGGGCAGCCGGCTTTCGTCTCGCCGCCGCGCATGGCCGCCGCGCGAAACTGCTCGAAGACCTCGGGCTGCCGGAGGTACTGGTAGCTGACGATGGCTTTTTCGAAGACATGCCAGGGGTTGGAGTCGAGCCCGAGGCGCCTCTGGAGGGCCGAGGTCTCCTTGCGGTCGATGAGATCGAAGCGCAGGGCGAACTTCTCTTGCATCTCTTGCTGCCATTGCCGGCGCAAGGTCGCGGGGCAGAGGATCAGGACGCGCCGGATGCGCCGGCGCAGCATCAGCTCTCGCAGGATCAAGCCGCATTCGACGGTTTTCCCCAGCCCCACGCCATCCGCCAAGAGCAAGGCCACCCGAGGCATCCTGAGGGCTCGAAGTAGCGGAACGAGCTGATAGTCTTCGATTTGTAAGGCTCCGAAGAAGGGCGAGGCGATGAGCGGCGCGTCGTCGCTCAAGCCGGCCAGCTCCAGGGTGGGAGTGAGCGCGCTCCAACGGCTGGCACGGACGAGGGCGTTGAATTCGCGTTCCTCCATCGGTGGAGCGAGGGTGACGTGCGGGAGGGCTTGAGTTTCGATGAGGCGGGCTCCGGCCTCGCGCTCCCAGATGAGGGAGTCCTCGCGCGCGCCATCGGGATCCGTATAGGCGATCCGAACCAGATGGAGCCGGCCCTCGGGGCCCGGGTCGGGCGGGAAGGCCTCGACGTTGGCGATGAGTCCGCGACGGTTGCGAACCAGGGCCATCATGCCTTCGCGGGGGAGAGAGGTGCTCGAATGCATCGCCGACCTCCTTCTTGGTTGTTTTGATGTAATTATTTTCTATCGTAAACGAGTCAAATTTGCAACCGCTTGCTCTCGTGGCCGAGGGCGGCACTCTTGGAAGGGGAAGACGCTGCCAGCCGCCGCGGGAGTGCCGGAAGGCCCGGGGGACATGTGAGAGGCGCATGGAAATGCCCAGAAGAGGCGGATCTAGCGGGAGGCATGGGTGGGGAAATGGGTGCTGGCGTGGGTTTCAATGGCCGGAGCGGATCGAAACCCGCGCCACGCGATCGCTTCAGCGAAAAAAAGTGCTTGACTCCTTCGGGGGCTTGGCGATAGGATAGGTCTTCGTTGCGAAACCGCGCCGGAACCGGCCACCCCGCCAGATAACACTTCCAAAATAAAGTGTTGACAATCCCTTAAGGCGGAGTTAAGGTTGAAGACCGCGGCGAACACTCGGTTCGCAGCTAACCCGCTCGAAACTCTTTCTTAAAGAGGGTGTTGACAAGACGCTAAGGCGGAGTTAAGGTAAAAGACCGCGGTGAACACCGCAAGCCCCGCTGAAAACTGCGAGAGGTTGGTTGGAAGGTCGAGAGACCTTCGGGTTGGTCTTCTCGCTATCGGGTTGAGACCCAAGTCCTCCACGGAGGGTTTGGATCTGAGTCCGATGG